>NZ_FOAR01000003.1:0-96593 GCF_900109755.1 Pseudomonas agarici
AAAGAGTGGGGCGGCGAGCCGCTGGTTATCTTCGACGGCGATGAGTACTTCTTCGACGAAGACAGCCTGCGCGACTACCTCATCGACAACGACATTGACCTGGCCGACCTGCAGCTTTGCATCTGCGAGCCGAACATGCCCTGCCAGATCGACCCTTGTGACGTCTTCTGCGATGACTTACCAGAGGACGGCGAGATCCGCGACGACCAGTTGATTGCGGCATTCGAGCTGCTGAACGAGATGATCTGCCAGTCCGAGCCATTGTCGTGGTCGCAAGGCGAGTTCGCCGCCTCTCTCCCGCAATCGCTTATTGATGAAGTAGCGGCTGCGCGGGTGACGCCATGACCGCCGTCGCCCACATGGCCTGGCTCATCTATCGAGGGCCTCGGCGATGACAGAACAGCACCGCATTCTGGTTGGTGATTGCATCGACATGATGCGGACTCTGCCAGACCAATCAGTTCAAACATGCGTAACCAGCCCGCCCTACTTCGGCCTACGCGATTACGGAGTAGACGGACAGATCGGTCTCGAACAAACCCCCGGCGAATTCATCGCTCGTCTGGTCGACGTGTTCCGCGAGGTGCGTCGAGTACTCCGCGACGACGGCACGGCCTGGGTGAATATGGGTGACAGCTACGCCGGCAGTTGGGGTGCACATGGCCGCGACGATATGGGCGTCGGCGTGTCGACGATCAGCCAGCGCCAGGTTATGGCCTCGCAGCGGAAGGCCAAAGCCACCACCCTCGCCGAGTACAAACCGAAGGACCTGATGGGTATGCCGTGGCGCTTGGCGTTCGCACTTCAGGACGACGGTTGGTATCTGCGTCAGGACATCATCTGGCACAAGCCAAACCCAATGCCTGAGTCGACGCGGGACCGGTGCACCAAGGCCCACGAATACATCTTTCTGCTCAGCAAGGCGCGGCGGTACCACTGCGACATGGAGGCGATACGCGAGCCGGCGATTTATGGCGCCACGCCCACCGGCGTCGGTTTCGGTCACGGGTTCGACGCAGTGAAGAAGCCGCGGGCAGCGGTACCAACCGGCTGGGATACCTCAACCGGGGACGGTGGCCACGGCGCTTTTCACAAAGATGGCGCGGAGCGGGCCCGGCGTGACAGTTTCAAGCGAGAGGATTCAAAGCGAGAGCAGGCAATCCCCGGCCAGAATAAAGGCACGCACCGGCCAGACCGCAAGGAAAGCCAATGGGATACCGCTACGAGGAACAAGCGCAGCGTGTGGACCGTGGCAACCCACAGTTTCAAAGATGCCCACTTCGCCACCTTCCCTCCCGACTTGATCCGGCCATGCGTTTTGGCCGGGGCGCCGCGCGGCGGCGTAGTGCTAGACCCTTTCGGCGGCGCCGGTACCACCGCAGTGGTCGCCATGCAGGAAGGTCGCAAGTCGATCCTGTGTGAGCTCAACCCCGAATATGCCGCGATGGCTGAACGCCGGATAGCGGCGGCCTGGCTCGACGGAGCCGCGCAGATGGACGTTTTCCACGACGCCGCAAACGCCTAACCCCCTCCCCCAACTCAACAGCCTGCCGGTGAACGGCGGGCGAGGAATTCGTATGCCCGTGATCATGATCACAACCTCAGTCGCGACCGTTTTTGAAGTGCCTGACGGGGTCGACCTCTTGCAGGTCCGCCGATTAGCGTTATCAGAACTCGGCGATGACGATTGCGCCACCGACACCGTGGCCGTCCAGCACGACAACGTCATGAGCCAGGTCTATCTCGGAGCCGCCGATCGCAAGACGGTTTCCATCTCGCACAGCGTTGTCGACCCAACCGAATAACCACCTTCTGCCGCCACGCGCGGCATGGAGCACACACACATGGCAACTGCAGAACTGCACGGCCAGAAGATCAACCCCTTCGAGCAGGGATACGCAGCCTTTCTCAAGGGCACGGACATCAAGCAAAACCCGTTCGAAACGGAAAACGACACGTCTCCATGCTCCAAAAAGCAGTGGATTCAAGGCTGGAACAAGGCACAGCGCGCGACTGGGGGGAAGTCATGAGTGACGAAGCTGAAATTGTCTTTGTAGATGGGCTGGGGAGGATGCTCGGGAGAACCGAGGCTTCGGTCAGGGAGGGAATCCGGCGCGGCGTTGATTGGCTGCCGAAGGGTTTCAAGATGGGCACCAGGCACTGCTGGCTCAAGGCGGATGTGCGAAAGTTTCTGATCGCGTGCCGGGATGGCGAGAATAAGGCGCCAAAGGTTGGACGGAAACGCCAGCCGCCGCCGACGCTCCGGGGTGTGGCGTGATGCTACCCCAGCTTTTCGGCCAGGTCGGTAGGACACAGATGGGTATATCGGCGCAGCATCGACAGGGTTTTATGGCCGGTGATGGATGCCACCTCCATCATCGCAAGCCCGCGCTCGAACATCCGACTTGTGGCCTCATGCCGCATATCGTGAAGGCGGAGGTCTTTGATCTTCGCCGCCTCACACGCCAGGGAGAAATAGTTGCTGACGCTGTCCAGCTTCAAGTGAAAGAATCTGCCGCCGTCAATCGGCGTCGGCAATCCCTCCAAGAGTTCCACCGCCCGCTTTGACAGTGGAACGGATCGGCGCTCGCCGTTCTTCGTGTCTTCGAGGAATGCAACTTTCCCCCGTATTTGATCCTTGCGCAACATGACCAGCTCGGAGCGGCGCATGGCCGTCTCGACCGCCAGCTCGATGATGACTGGCAGTTCGGCATTGATTTCGGCTGCATGCTTGTACAGCGCCTTCAGTTCTGCAGTGGACGGCCGGCGCTCCCGCTGCTTGCTCCCCTTCGGCATTCGGATTGACTGGCACGGATTCTTCAGTCCCTCGATGCCCCAGTCCTTCGCCGCTACCGTATAAAGGTGGCTGATCAGGGCAAGGTTCAGGCGGACCGTCGCAGTGGACTTCCCGGCCTTAAGTTCGGCATCGCGGTAGGCGGCCATATCACTGGACCGGATCGCGGCCAGGGACTTGACGCCATAGTCCGACTTCTGCCACTTCCTGGCGCGTACCTTCTCTTGGGCGGATCCTTTCTTTGATTCGCTCACCTCATTGATGTAGCGAGTCAGAGCATCGGTGAGCGTGGTGCTCTCAGCTTCCCGGGTGTCCACGAATCGCTTGCGCGACATATCACCCTCGACCTCGGCCGCCCATCGCTGGGCTTCTGCCTTGGTGTCAAAGGTCGATGAAAGTGTTGGGTATCCTTTGCGACGGATCTGGGCTCTCCAGGCGTCGCCGCGTTTTTCGTAGTAGGCCATCCACCGATAATAGCGTGAGCTTGGGGGAATGACATCCGCACCCAATCCCCCAAAATTCCCCCAATCTACAACCAAAAACAAAAAGCCCCGAGGCAGTTAAGCGCTCGGGGCCTTTAAATATGGCGGAGAGATAGGGATTCGAACCCTAGGTACCGGTGAAGGTACAACGGATTTCGAATCCGTCCCATTCGGCCACTCTGGCATCTCTCCAACGGCGCGCATCATAACAACACTTTTGCCTGAAGCGAAGCCCCAATTGCAAAAAAATTACGTGCTATCAAATGCTTGCGTCGATTACAGCGGTACGCCCAGGCGCTTGGCGACTTCCTCGTAAGCTTCGATGACATCACCGAGGCCCTGACGGAAGCGGTCCTTGTCCATTTTCTTGCGCGTTTCCTTGTCCCACAGGCGGCAGCCGTCCGGGCTGAACTCGTCACCCAGGACGATCTGACCATGGAATACACCGAATTCCAGCTTGAAGTCCACCAGTAGCAAACCGGCGTCGTCGAACAGTTTGCTCAGCACCTCGTTGACTTTGAGCGACAGTTCCTTCATGCGCACCAGTTGCTCGGCAGTGCCCCAACCGAATGCTACGACGTGGGATTCGTTGATGAATGGGTCGCCCTTGGCGTCGTCCTTGAGGAACAGTTCGAAGGTGTAAGGGTCGAGCTTCAGGCCTTCCTCGACACCCAGGCGCTTGACCAGGCTACCCGCCGCGTAGTTGCGCACCACGCACTCCACCGGGATCATGTCGAGCTTCTTCACCAGGCACTCGTTGTCACCCAGCAGTTTGTCGAATTGGGTCGGCACGCCGGCTTCTTCGAGTTTACGCATGATGAAGGCATTGAACTTGTTGTTCACCATGCCCTTGCGGTCGAGCTGTTCGATGCGCTTGCCGTCGAACGCCGAGGTGTCGTTGCGAAACAGCAGGATCAAGCGGTCGGCGTCATCGGTCTTGTAGACCGACTTGGCTTTGCCGCGGTAGAGTTCTTCACGTTTTTCCATGATGGGCTCCGCTTGTTTAAGTTGTGGGGCTAGGCGATGTGTCGCCAGTCGAGCCCTGAATCTTGATCGGCCAATTGCAGCCAGTCCGGGTCGCACCCGAGGGTGCCGACAAAACATTGCCGGGCTAGCTGCGGCAGGTTGTTCTTGCTGCTCAAGTGGGCCAGCACCAGATGTTGCAAGCCTTGCCAACCCAACTGGGCCACCAGGCTCGCGGCCTGGTGATTGTTCAAATGTCCCCGCTCACCACCGACCCGCTGTTTGAGAAAGGTCGGGTAATGTCCCCGCGCCAGGAGGTCCTGGCAATGGTTGGCCTCGATCATCAGCGCATCGAGGCCACTGTAGCTGTCCATGACGCTGGCGCAGTACGATCCCAGGTCGGTCAGTAGGCCGAAGCGCCGCCGACCGTCGTTGAATACATACTGCGTGGGCTCCAGGGCGTCGTGGGCCACGGCGACGATGTCGATGGCCAGCGAACCGAGCTGTAAGCTCTCGCCACCTGCCACGAAACCCGCAGGTTCGATGGGCTTGCGCATCCCGCGCAAGGTTCCGCGACTGAGATACACCGGTAGATTGTAGCGCCGAGACAGCAAACCCACGCCATGCACATGGTCGGCATGTTCGTGGGTCACCAGGATCGCGCTCAGTTGCGCTGGACTCATGCCCAGACGCGCCAGGCGGCGCTCGGTTTCACGCAAGGAGAAACCACAATCGACCAGCACGCAGGTGTCGCCACTGGCTATCAGTGTGCCGTTCCCTCGGCTGCCACTGCCGAGAACGGCAAAACGCATGGCAATCAGCCCAGGTTGTCTTGAATCACGCCCAACACTTTGCGCGCTACTTCAGCCGGCGCCACGGTGTTGATGTCCTTCTCGACCGTCACCTGCACGCTGTCACCGACCTTGCTCAGGCGAACCTGATAACGCTCCGCACGGGCTTCGATTTCTTCTTTGACCGGTTTGCTGCCAAAGAGCCTGCTGAAGAAGCCGGGCTCTTCGTTTTTCCTCTCGGCTTTTTCCGCCAGGTTGATGTAGTACAGGCCCAAGCTGCGGTTGATGTCTTCAACGCGCCATTCGCCCTGCTCCAGCGCACGACCGACGCTCGACCAGGCACGGTCCAGGTCTTCGCCGACATTGAGCACCGGGTTGCCGCTACCGTCCTGGTTCAGGCTGACACGGCTCGGGGTATCGAAATCACGTGCCGCCAGCAGCGACACCGAACCGCCCTTCTCGGCGCCGCGGCTCATGCTCGACAGCATTTCGTCGATCAGGATCGAGTCGCGACCGATATTGACCGAACGTGTGGTGAAATCGACATTCGCGGTGCTACCCGCCGGACGCTCGGCGCTGACGACGTAGATTTCACTGCTATTGCGCTGTACACCTGGCTCGATACGAACCCGCACACGCGCTTCGGTATCGGCGGAGCTGCCGGTGCCCAAGCGCTGGGCTATGTTTGCGGACAGCTCGTTGGCACGCTGCCAGGCGGTGGTGAACTCGCCGGTCTGCGGGCGCTGGGAGTCGATGCGAAAACCGTTGTCCTGGAAGAACTGCATGGCCAGCGACCAGACTTCAGCCGGGGCGTGTTGGCCCATGATCCAGCTCGAATCGCCGCTTTTCTGCAGGCTGTAGTCGCTGGCACTGGCCGCTGCCTGCAACGGCTGCGGACGCGGTACTTCGTATTCGCCCTTGACCGTTTCGGTGGCGACGTTGCGTGGAATAGGCAACAGCGGGTCGAGACGCTTGCTGGTGGAAATATCCGGCGGCAACTGCATGGCAGGTGTCTGTTGCGCCTCCAGGTAATCGCTGCCACGGTCACGGAAGTAACCTTCCGAGCCCCAAATCCAGCCACAACCGCTGGTGCTGGAGATAATCAAGGCAAGTGCGCAAAGTCCGGCCAATCGCTTCATGCGGTGTATTTCCTCAATTAAACCAGGACGCCGGACTGACGCAAGGCCTGCCGCAGCGGTTCGTGACTCGGGGTGCTGAGCCAGGTGAGCGGTAGACGGATACCGTCCGGCATCAGGCCCATCTCATGCAGCGCCCATTTCACGGGAATAGGATTGGATTCGATGAACAGGGTCTTGTTCAGCGGCATCAGTTTCTGGTGGATCGCCCGGGCGGTGACGGCGTCGCCACGCATCGCAGCGGCACACAACTCGCTCATTTCACGCGGGGCGACGTTGGCAGTCACCGAGATGTTGCCCTTGCCGCCGAGCAGAATCAGCTCGACCGCGGTGGCGTCGTCGCCGGAATAGACCAGGAAGTCGCTGCCCACGCCAGCCAGAATCGCCTTGGCACGGTCCAGGTCGCCGGTGGCTTCCTTGATTCCGATGATGTTCGGCACGGTCGACAGACGAATGACGGTCTCGGCCTGCATATCGCAAGCGGTACGGCCTGGTACGTTGTACAGGATCTGCGGGATATCGACGGCTTCGGCAATGGTTCGAAAATGCTGGTACAGGCCTTCCTGAGTCGGCTTGTTGTAGTAGGGGGTAACCAGCAGGCAGGCGTCGGCACCGGCGGTTTTCGCATTGGTGGTCAGTTCGATCGCTTCACGCGTCGAGTTGGCACCCGTGCCGGCGATCACCGGAATGCGCCCCGCCACCCGGTCAACCACACGACGAATCACTTCGATGTGTTCGTGCACGTCAAGGGTAGCCGACTCACCTGTGGTGCCGACCGCGACAATGGCGTTGGTGCCGTTTTGCAGGTGGAAGTCCACCAGTTTGCTCAGGCTGTCCCAGTCAAGACGACCCTGTGCATCCATGGGTGTGACCAGTGCCACCATACTGCCCGCAATCATGCAACCGCTCCTGCCGGAAAAAGAGAGCGGTAATGGTACTGGCGCCATCAGCCTTGTACAAGCGAAGTACTCACCATGAGCATTCCCCTTGGCGCTGCTTTTCGCTACCCTTCAGACTTTGATCGGTACTGAGTCAGTCACGCGCCAGGTTTCAGCCTTCCTTTTCGCTGCCCGAAACCCGATCCAGCCTTGCCATTGCTCGCTCTCGCCCTTGCCTGAGCCCGGCGCAAGCGTTTGATCCACGGCGAGGTCAATGACTTGTGAATACCGGAACCCGACCCGCGACGCCCCTGTCGTACCGACCGCTCATCGCTTTAGGAATGCTGCATGTCCACCCCCACAGTCCGCGAACAATTCCTTGTTATCAGTGCCCTCGGCGCCAACCCCATGGAGCTGACCAACGTCCTGTGTCGCGCCAGCCATGAAAATCGCTGCGCCGTCGTGACCTCGCGTCTGACCCGCCACGGTGAGTACAGTGCGTTGGTCCTGCAGATTTCCGGCAGTTGGGATGCCCTGGCTCGCCTCGAAGCGGGCCTGCCGAACCTGGCGAAAAAGCACGCCCTGATCGTCAGCATGGTGCGCAGCGGTGCTCTGGAGAATCGTCCACAGGCACTGCCTTACGTCGCTTATGTCAGCTCGGCCTATCGCTCGGACATCATCAACGAGTTGTGTCAGTTTTTCATCGACCACAACGTCGAGCTGGAAAACCTCACTTGCGACACCTACCTGGCGCCGCAGACCGGCGGCACCATGCTCAACGCCACCTTTACCGTGACCCTGCCGGCCGGTGTGCAGATCAGTTGGCTGCGCGACCAGTTCCTGGATTTCGCCGACGCGATGAACCTCGACGCGCTGATCGAACCGTGGCGCCCACAAAATCCCATGTAAGGAGCCAGCATGGCCGTTTTCATCAATGAAGCCGTCACCGATTTCCAGGCGCCGGCCACCAGCGGGCAAACCGTCAGCCTCGCTGCCCTCAAGGGCAAGCAGGTGGTGCTCTACTTCTATCCGAAGGACAGCACTCCCGGCTGCACCACCGAAGGCCAGGACTTTCGCGACCAATACGCAGCGTTCAAGGCCGCCAATACCGAGGTTTTCGGTGTTTCGCGCGACAGCCTGAAATCCCACGAGAACTTCAAGAGTAAGCAGGCGTTTGCGTTCGAGTTGATCAGTGACAAGGATGAAGCTGTCTGCCAGCTATTCGACGTGATCAAGCTGAAGAAGCTCTACGGCAAGGAATACCTGGGTGTCGAGCGCAGCACCTTCCTGATCGATGCCAAAAGCGTGTTGCGTCAGGAATGGCGTGGCGTGAAGGTGCCGGGCCATGTAGATGCGGTACTGGCAGCGGCCCAGATGCTGAACAAAGCCTGATCTCTACAGCGTTGGTATGAGCAGGCTCGCGTGCTGACTTGTCCGCGAAGAGGCCGGCAAGGCTTCGCGGGCAAGCTCCACTACCAATGCCCTCTCAACTTAGCGATTACAGCAACGGCGCCACCATCGGTTCCTTGCGCGGCCAGGCATCCAGCACTGCCTTGAACAGCGTGGCCAGGGGAATCGCAAAGAACACTCCCCAGAAACCCCATAACCCGCCAAACAGCAAGACCGCACAGATAATCGCCACCGGGTGCAGATTCACCGCCTCGGAGAACAGCAGCGGCACCAGTACGTTGCCGTCCAGGGTCTGAATAATCCCGTACACCGCCATCAGGTAGATGAACTGATCGCTCCAGCCCCACTGGAACAGCGCGATCAGCATCACCGGTACGGTGACCACCACCGCGCCGACATAGGGCACGACCACCGACAGCCCCACCAACAACGCCAACAGAGCGGCGTAGTTGAGTCCCAGCGCGACAAAGGCGACATAGGTCACGCCACCACAGATGATGATCTCGATCACCTTGCCGCGAATGTAGTTGGCGATCTGCCGGTTCATTTCCTCCGCGACCCGGGTAATCAGCGCCCGCTCGCGGGGCAGGTAGCCACGTACCCAGTCACGGATGGTCGCCCGGTCCTTGAGGAAGAAAAACACCAGGATCGGCACCAGCACTAGGTAGATCATGATATTGACCAGCAGCGGCAGGCTGGATAGGGAAAAGGTCAGCGCCCATTGGCCGAACTTGCCGACTTCCCCCCGCGCCACTTCGATGGCCTGCATCACCTGCTCGTCGGACACCAGGTGCGGATAACGCTCAGGCAGCAACAACAGCAACGACTGCCACTTGGCCAACATCCCCGGCAGCTCGTTGAATAAGGTGATCATCTGATGCCAGAGCAGCGGCACCACCACCAGCATAAACAGCAACAGGCCGCCCATAAACAGCGCGAATACCAGGCCGACCGCCGCCGCGCCAGGCAACCGCATGCGCTCCAGGCCGAACACCAGCCCCTGCATCAGATAGGCCAAGACCATCCCGGCCAATACCGGCGCGAGCATCTTGCCCAGGGTCAGTACGGCGGTGAACGCCAGGAACAACAGGACCGCCAATACCACCGCTTCCTCATCGGAGAAATAGCGCTGGATCCAGTCTCGCAACACCTTGAACATCAATATTCCTTAAAAAATCGACGACAATTTCAGCGCCAGAGAATCAGGCCTTGCGCAACCAGTAACGATAGACCCCAGCTTCTTCCTCTTCGCGCAATAGCGTGTGCCCGGCCAGCCTGGCAAAGGTACGAAAGTCGCGCTGCGAACCGGCATCGGTAGCGATCACCCTGAGCACGGCGCCACTGGCCAGGCGATTGAGTTCCAGCTTGGCCTTGAGCAACGGCAGCGGACAAGTCAGGCCGCTGGCGTCCAGTTCGGCGTCGTAGTTTACAGCGTCGGTCATTACTTCACTCCTGGCGGCGCGCCGGGTCGATTATTAGGCCACTAGGATAGCCCAAGCGATGCCACCTCTGGTCGTTCGCGTGGTGTGCGGCTAAAGTAAGGGCTTTGCCGAATTAGAGCCTTGTGCATGACTTTTCTGCGCCCCACCCTGTTGACGCTCGCCTGCCTGCTCGCCGCCCCTGGCTTCGCCGACGACCTGCCGTCACTCGGTGATGCCAGTTCCGCCATCGTCTCTCCCCAGCAGGAATATCAACTGGGTCGTGCCTGGCTGAGTCTTTTGCGCAGCCAGGTCAAGCAATTGAACGACACGCAGCTCAAGGATTACGTGGAAACCACGGTCTACAAGCTGGTGGAAACCAGCCAGGTGCAGGACCGACGCCTGGAATTCATCCTGATCGACAGCAACCAACTCAACGCTTTCGCTGCTCCGGGTGGCATCATCGGGATCAACGGCGGTCTGTTCCTCAATGCGCAAACCGAAGGCGAATATGCTTCGGTACTGGCCCACGAACTGGCGCACTTGTCGCAGCGCCACTTCGCCCGAGGCGTGGAGGCCCAGCAACGCATGCAACTGCCGATGATGGCGGCGCTGCTGACCGGAATTATCGTTGCCGCCGCCGGCGGTGGCGACGCGGGTATCGCGGCCATTGCCGGGACCCAGGCCGCCGCTTTCCAGGAGAGGCAACGCTTCTCTCGCCAGAATGAACAGGAGGCCGACCGCATCGGCATTCTCAACCTGGAGAAGGCCGGCTACGACCCGCGCAACATGCCGACCATGTTCGAACGCCTGATGCGCATCTACCGTTTCGATGCCAAGCCGCCGGAATTCCTCCTGACCCACCCGGTCACCGAATCGCGGATCGCCGACACCCGCAACCGTGCCGAACAAGCCAAGCCCGGCGGTATCGAAGACAGCCTGCGTTATCAACTGATCCGCGCTCGCGTGATGCTCTCATACGAGGACTCACCGGGACTGGTGGCCAAGCGTTTCCGCATCCAGTTGGACGACAACCCCAAGTCCGATATTGCCCGTTACGGCCTGGCCATCGCGCAGATCAAGGGCAGCCAGTTGAATGACGCACGAGAGACCCTCAAGCCGCTGCTGGTCAAGTCTCCCAGCGAGATTATCTACAACCTGGCCCAGATCGAACTCGATATCGCCAGCGGCCATCTTGCCGATGCCGTGGCACGCACCGACCGGATGCTGGCCTTGTATCCGGGCAATTACCCGCTGAACCAGGCCCATGTCGACCTATTGGTCAAGCAGAACAAGCCGGCCGACGCGGAGAAGATCCTGGTGAGCCTGCTCAAGACGCGTTCGGACGATCCGGATATCTGGTACCAGATCGCCGAGACCCGTGGCCAATCCGGTAATATCATCGGCCTGCACCAGGCCCGGGCCGAGTATTTTGCCCTGGTAGGCGACTTCAAACAGGCCATTCAGCAACTGGACTTCGCTAAGCGCCGTGCGCCGAACTTCCAGCTGGCATCGCGCATCGATGCACGGCAAAAAGAGATGATCGACCAGGAACGCATGGTCAAGGACATGATGGGCGGTTGATAGCCTTCATCGACAAACAGACCTGAGCAGGTTCAGGGCTGTTTGTCGGTGAAGGCGGATCAGGCGTTACCGGCCAGTTTCAAACGCGCGGTCTGGGTGAAATCCAGCATGCGTTTGAGCGGGCGAACCGCCCGGGGAATGATCGAGGGATCGACGAAGATCTCGTTGTTACCCTCGCGCAGGCACTGCAGGGTGCGTTCGAGGGTGTTCATGGCCATCCACGGACAATGGGCGCAACTGCGGCAGGCCGCGCCATTGCCGGCGGTCGGTGCTTCGACAAAGACCTTGTCCGGACACAACTGCTGCATCTTGTAGAAAATGCCACGGTCGGTGGCGACGATAAAGGTCTTGTTCGGCAAGGTTTGCGCCGCCTTGATCAACTGGCTGGTGGAGCCCACTGCGTCGGCGAGGTCGATCACCGATTCGGGGGATTCCGGGTGCACCAGGATCGCCGCATCGGGATACAGCGCCTTCATGTCTTCCAATTGCTTGGACTTGAATTCTTCATGAACGATGCAGGCACCGTCCCAGAGCAACATATCGGCGCCGGTCTGTTTCTGGATATAGCGCCCCAGGTGCTTATCCGGCGCCCAAATGATCTTTTCGCCGTTGTCCATCAGGCTCTCGACGATTTCCAACGCACAGCTGGAGGTCACCACCCAGTCGGCTCGCGCCTTGACCGCCGCCGACGTGTTGGCATACACCACCACCGTGCGTTCCGGGTGTTGGTCGCAGAATGCGGAAAACTCCTCCACCGGGCAGCCCAAGTCCAGCGAGCAGGTGGCTTCGAGGGTTGGCATCAGGATGCGTTTTTCCGGGGTGAGGATCTTCGCCGTCTCGCCCATGAACCGCACGCCGGCCACCAACACTGTGCTGGCCGGGTGAGCGGCGCCGAAACGGGCCATTTCCAAGGAGTCGGACACACAGCCGCCGGTTTCTTCGGCCAGGGCCTGAATCACCGGATCACAGTAGAAGTGGGCCACCAGCACCGCGTCCCGAGCCTTGAGCTCGGCGGCGATCTCGGCGCGGAGGGTCGCCTCTTGCTCGACGCTCAACGGTTTGGGCTGCTTGGCGTCGAGGTGGGCTTGAACCAGAAGGCGTTCGGAAATCTGCGTCATGTTCGCAAGACCTGCAAGCGCGTAAGCGCGAAAGTCGAGTATACCCCGGCGCTGATGTAGCGTAAGGCGACCGGGAAAGTAAATCCATCAGGCATGGAGTGCTTTTCAGCGCCGCAAGGCTACAGAATATCCAATGGATTCAAAAGATTATTCTGAGCTGCGGACACGCGAGGGTCAGTCGATGGATAATCCGCCCATTGACGAGACGTGGGACAGTAACCGATGACCGCAGATGACTACCTGGTAATGAACCGCACGGAGTGGGCGGGCCTGCGCGCCAACACACCCCTGACGCTCTCGGAAGAGGATCTGTCGACTCTGCGCGGGGTAAACGAAGACATCTCCCTGGAAGACGTCGCCAACGTCTACCTGCCGCTGTCGCGACTGATCAGCCTGCACGTGGGCGCGGCTCGCCATCTGGCCGGTATCAAGGACACCTTCCTTGGTCGGGCAAGCCCACGGGGGCCTTATATCATTGCCATCGCCGGCAGCGTCGCGGTGGGCAAGAGCACTTTTGCCCGCGTCCTGCAGGCCCTGATGGCGCGCTGGCCGGACCATCCGAACGTCGCCCTGGTGACCACCGATGGTTTCCTCTACCCCAACAGCACGTTGGTTGCCAAGGGCATCATGCACCGCAAGGGTTTTCCGGAAAGCTACGACCGCCGGCAAATGGTCAAATTCCTCGCCGCCGTCAAGGCCGGCGAAGGCGAAGTCCGGGCGCCCATCTATTCCCACATCAGCTACGACATCGTAGCGGGCGAACACCAGACGGTGAATCGGCCGGATATCCTGATCTTCGAAGGGCTCAATGTCCTGCAAACGAACGGCGCCGACGAACCGAAACCGAGCACCATTGTCTCTGATTTCTTCGACTTCTCGATCTACCTGGATGCCGAGGAAGAGGATATCGAACAGTGGTACGTGGACCGTTTCCTGCTGCTGCAGAAAACCGCCTTCCGCGCACGCGGCGCCTACTTTCGCAAGCTGGCCGACCTGACACCCGAGGAGGCGCCTGATGCGGCGCGGCAGATCTGGCGGGATATCAACCGGGTCAATTTGCTGGAAAATATCCTGCCGACCCGTAAACGGGCCGACCTGGTGGTGCGCAAGGCCGGCAATCATTCGGTGAGCGAGATTTGGTTGCGCTAAGATATTCGAGCATCGACATCGCAAGCGCCTGAAACGGGAAGCAGAGCTTCCCGTATTACAACGATGAGACAGTTGAATATCAATTCACAGTAAAGAGGATGGGCGCCCCAAGGTGGGTGACTTTCCTCGAACCGAGAAGAGCGCAGCCCAATAGTGCGAGGCTCAAGGGGGGACTGGCAGTGATAGACATCGTATGGTTGACTTCGTGCGGGCCGCTGACGATCTTGAATTGAGCGCCAAAGGGCCCGAACGGCAGTGGGAAGAACGACGGACTTGTAGATACATAGGTCGCCGTTCCCGTTGTATTATCATCCCAGGTAATCGTCATGACGGGCGGCGTGGCCAACGTGAAACCCGTGCATGATGCGCCGCTGAAACTGGTGGTTATCGTGAGGCTGGCCGGTTGAATGGACGTCCCCACAATTGCACAGCCCGCCACCGACACGACACTGCCCTGCGCCGATATGGTCTGGGAGGCCGGGCTCGGCGAGAGTCCGGGCGAGATGACGGCCCCCAGCGTTCCAGTACACCCCACAATAGCGGCCGAGGCCGGTAACGCGCACAAAAGACTCAACAACAGAAAAACCGAGCCCAGTATTTTTTTAGCAGTAGAGTTGGACATGATATCGCTCCTGCGAATCGGACCTTCGATCGACATGATCGAAAGAATGGAAACAACTGCTTTTCCATCCACGCCAAACTATCCACCCCCTAAAAAAACTGCCTACTGTCATTTCTGACAGTTCGGACCAGTGGTTGCGGCTTTTTTCCTCAGCCTTATTTGTTCGGAGCGCATCCCGGAGTTCGCGATGATGCTCCACTAGCAACACTTACGCCCCGACCAACGGTCAGCAAAACTGTCATTTCTGACAGTAGTCGCCCGAGCGCTTCAGGTTCAGGCTGTGCCAGAGGCATGGAGCCTGGAGAGCGCATCATGAACGCCCCGATGTCCCATGACCTGGGCAGGCTGGCTATCGATTGGCTGGTCGACAAAGGTCGCCTGAAACTCGCCGATGTCGACCGGGCTCACCCACTGCAGGACGCCAGCGCAGGCCACGACTCGACCGAACTGCTGGCGCGCCTTGGCTTGGTCTCGGAGCAGGACCTGGCGCAGGCCTGGTCGACCCTGCTCGAAACTCCCCTGCTGACGCTGACAGACGCGCCCGAGCGACTGGAAGAACCACCCGAACTGGCGCCACGCTTCCTCAAGCAGCATGGTCTGGTGCCTCTGTCATCCATCGGTGACGAGCTGCATGTACTGATCGCTAATCCGAACCAACCCGACGCCCTGCATGCGCTGGAATATGCCTGTCAATGCGGCCTGCGCCTGTCCATCGGCCAGCGCAGCGATATCGAGCAATTGATCGAGCGCTACTACGGCCGAGGTCGCAGCGCGATGGGCACCCTGGTAGAAAACCTGGAAGAAGACCCCGACAATCAGAAAACCGATATCGAGCACCTCAAGGATCTGGCGTCCGAAGCTCCGGTGATCCGCCTGGTCAACCTGCTGCTGCAACGGGCCGTCGAACAGCGGGCCTCGGACATTCATATTGAGCCGTTCGAGAACCAACTCAATGTCCGCTACCGGGTCGATGGCGTGCTGCATTTGGCCGAGGCGCCACCCGTCAGTTCCTCGGCGGCGGTGATTTCGCGTATCAAGATCATGGCTCGACTGGATATCGCCGAACGCCGCCTGCCCCAAGACGGCCGCATTATGCTCCGCGTGCAGGGCAAAGAGTTGGATTTGCGGGTCTCCACCGTGCCCACCAGTTTCGGCGAGTCGGTGGTGATGCGTCTGCTCGACCGCCAGACCGTGACGTTCGATTTCCAGAGCCTGGGCTTCGACGGCGCACGCCTGGAGGCGTTGCTGAACGTGCTCGAACGGCCCCACGGTATCTTGCTGGTCACCGGTCCTACCGGCTCGGGCAAGACCACCACGTTGTACACCGCATTGGCGCGGCTCAATACCGCCGAGCGCAAGATCATCACCGTCGAGGACCCGGTCGAATACCAGTTGGAGGGTATCAATCAGATCCAGGTCAAACCAGGCATCGGCCTGGATTTCGCCGGCGTGCTGCGCGCTATCGTGCGCCAGGACCCGGACGTGATCATGATCGGCGAGATGCGCGACCTGGAAACCTGCCGAATCGCCATCCAGTCCTCGCTGACCGGCCACCTGGTGCTTTCCACCCTGCACACCAATAGCGCCGCCGCCAGCATCACCCGCTTGCTGGACATGGGCGTCGAAAGCTACCTGATCGCCTCGACGGTGAACGGTATTCTCGCTCAGCGCCTGGTGCGCCGGTTGGCTCCCGAATGGCGGGAAAGCTTCGAGGCCCCGGCGGAACTGGTGGCCGAACATCAGTTGGAGCGCTTCACCGACGAACGCCCGATCCGCCTCTACCGCCCGCGCACCGATGCACCCGGCGGCGGCTATCGCGGGCGCAGTGCCCTCAGTGAATTGCTGGTGATGAACGACACCTTGCGCTCGCTGCTCATGCGCCACGCCGATGCTGCAACGCTGGAACAGGCAGCCCGCACCGCCGGGCTGCGAACCCTGTACGAGGACGGCTTGCGCCAGGCCTTGGCTGGTATCACCAGCCTTGAAGAAGTCCTGCGCGTCAGCCGTGGCGAATAAACATGGAACACTATCGCTATCGCGCCCTGGACCCGAATGGCAACGCCCTTGCTGGCGCACTCGAGGCCGAGAATGACGACGCGGCCGCCAGCCAGTTGCAGGAGCGCGGCCTGCTGGTATTGCAACTCGAACCGACGGCGTTCGCCACCGTATCCAGCGCGTCCTGGTTCAAGCGCCCGCCTCTCGTCGGCGACGAACTGGAGCGCTTTACCCAGCAACTCGCAACGCTGCTGGATGCCGGTCAACCGCTGGAACGGGCCCTCAATATCTTGGCCCGTCAACCGGGCAAACCCCAGTCGCGACGCTTGCTCGAACGCATTCGCGACCGGGTCAAGGGCGGCCAACCGCTGTCAACGGCGATGGCTGTCGAAGGCCCATCGTTCTCGCCGCTGTACCTCAGCCTGGTGCGCGCCGGGGAAGCCGGCGGCGCGCTGGGCGACACCCTGGGACAACTGGCTAACTACCTGGAGCGAACCCAGAAAGTGCGTGGCGAAGTGATCAATGCATTGATCTATCCAGCCTTCCTGTTGGTCGGCGTGCTGGGGTCGCTGGTCTTGTTGTTGGCCTATGTCGTACCGCAGTTCGTACCGATCTTCAGTGGCCTGGGCGTGCCCGTGCCGCTGATCACCGAGGTCATCCTCGGCCTCGGCCAGTTCCTCGGCCACTACATCCTGTACCTGCTGGGTGCCATGGCCTTGCTCTGCGCCTGGCTTGGGCAACGCTTGCGCACAGCCCAGGGACGCCTGCAACGGGACCGCCTGATGCTACGCACGCCCGTCGTCGGGCCGTTGCTGCTGCGCCTGGAAACCGCTCGCCTGGCCCATACCCTGGGCACGTTGTTGAGCCAGGGAGTCGCACTGATCAGCGCCTTCGATATCGCTCGGCAGGTCTGCCGAAACCAGGTACTGCGCGATGCGGTGGAACTGACCATCGGCAAGGTCAAGGACGGCAGCCGGCTGTCGGTCGCCATGGACTCCACTGCGACCTTCCCGGAACTGGCGATCCAGATGATTCAGGTCGGTGAGGAGTCGGGGCAGCTTGACCGGTTGCTGCTCAAGGTCGCGAGCATTTTCGACGCCGAGGCCAAGCGCCATATCGATCGCCTACTCGCCGCCCTGGTGCCGTCCCTGACCCTGGTCATGGCCGTGCTGGTGGGCGTGATCATGCTGGCCATCATGCTGCCGTTGATGAGCCTGACCAATAACCTCTGAAAGGAACCCGCCATGCGTCGTGATCGTTCGCCACGTTACCACCAAGGTTTCACCCTACTGGAGATGCTCGCGGTGATCGTGCTGCTCGGCGTGATCGCTACCATCGTCGTGCGCCAGGTCGGCGCCAATGTCGACAAGGGCAAATCCGGCGCCGGCAAGGCACAGTTGGCCAGCCTGTCGATGAAGATCGAAGGTTACGCCCTGGATATCGGCGCCCCGCCCAAGGAACTCGTCGAGCTGACGAGTTCGCCGGCTAACGTGCGCCTGTGGAGCGGCCCCTATGCCAAACCCAGCGACCTGCTCGATCCCTATGGCCATTCGTTCGGCTATCGCGCACCAGGTGCGCACGGGGCCTTCGACCTGATCTTCTTCGGCAAAGACGGGCAACCCGGTGGCGACGGCTACAACGCCGACCTGGGCAATTGGGAATAGCCATGGCCGACCTGGGCGCCACACGGGGTTTCACCCTGCTGGAAATGCTGGTGGTGATCCTGATCATCTCGATCGGAACCAGTCTGCTGGCCCACAGTGTGACCGGTGGCCTGGACAACGCTCGTGAACGCCAGGCCAAGCGCGAGCTAAGCCTGGCGCTGCGCAGTGTCCGCAGCCAAGCGGTGCTGAGCGGACAACCGACCACTTTGCACTTCGACCTGCGGCGCGACAGCTACCGGATAGGCCACCAGGCCGAACACTTTCTGCCCGAGGGCATGCACTTGCGTCTGACCACTGCCGTCGACCTGTCGTCGTCCCGGGACGGAGCAGTCGAGTTCTATCCGGACGGCGGCTCCAGTGGCGGCAACGTTTACCTGGAGCGTGGTCCGAACAGCTGGCGGGTAGATATCGCCTGGCTGACCGGCAAGGTCAGTTGGCAGGATGGGGCACAGCCATGAAAACATCGACCCAGAGCGGTTTTACCCTGCTGGAAATGCTCGCGGCGGTGGTCTTGCTGAGCATCGGCTTTGCCATTTATCTCAACGCGATGGGCACCACGAGCCAGGCCTTGCTGCGCGACGAACAGAGCACCCGCATGGCGCTGCTGGCCAGGAGCCTTTTCGACGACCGCGGCCATGGGCCGCTCAAGCCGGGGCACTGGCAAGGCAACCTGGCGCAGGTGCAATGGCAACTCACCGCGACCGCACAACCCGCTACCCCACCGGTGGACCTGTATCGACTGGAGCTGGTGCTGGAACAAGGCACCCGACAGGAGCGCTTCGTCACCTGGCGCGCCCAGGGGCGGATCGTGAGAGTCCAGCCATGACGTCCCGGTTGCGTGGGTTCACCTTGTTGGAAGTGCTGATCGCGCTGAGCCTGCTCGGCTTGCTGATGGTGCTGATCGCCTCGGCACTGAGCGCCAGCAGCCGCACGCAAGTCTTCGGCGAACGTTATTCCAGCCGTCTGGAGGAGATCCGTTCGGCGCAGAATTTTCTCCGAAACACGGTGCAACAGGCCCATCCGATAGTGTTTCTGCGCGACACGAAAAACAACGACTGGATGTTCGAGGGCGAGCGCGAACAGATGCGCTTTGTCGCCCCACTGCCGCCGCGACTTGCGGGAGGCATGCCCTTGCAGGTGTTCTCGGTGATTGAAAACCGGCGCAGTTCAAAGGATCTGCAAGTGGCTTTCTTCCAGATCGACGAGCGCGCCCTGCATCCTTGGGGCGAGCCGCAGATCCTGCTGCACGGACTGGATAAATGGCGGTTGAGCTACCGGGGCTTGGACGAGCAGTCGCAAGCCACCGGCTGGCTGCCACGCTGGCCTTGGCCAACGCGCCTACCGCAGGCGTTGCGTATCGAATTGCAGGTCAGCGGCGCCATCGCCTGGCCCCCTCTGGTGGTGCTCATCCGCATGAACCTGGGCGGCAATGACGCTCAGGCCTCGCGATGAACAGCGCACGCGGGGCCGCCCTGGTCCTGGCGCTCTGGGCCCTGGCGCTGCTAAGCCTGATGATGGCCGTGGCGGTGGGCACGGTGCGCCTGGAAAACCGCCAGAGCGCCTATGCCTTGCAGCACGCCCGCGCCCTGCTCGCCGCCGAGTCCGGCCTGGCGCTGGTGGTGCAAGACCTGTCGAGCAAAACGCCCCGAATAATTGCCGATGGCCGCCGCTATCGCCTGAACGTCGAAGACGCCCAGGTCAGCGTCGAACTGCACAGCGAACGCGGCAAGCTGGACCTGAACCAGGTCAGCCCCGAAGACTTCAACCGGGTCGTGCGTTATCTGGGCGCCAGCCCCGCTCAAGGCAAGAAGCTGACCCGCGAGCTGCTGGCACGGCGCAATGGAAGCCGCCCGATAAGGGCCGTCGAAGAGTTTCAGTTGTTTGCCGCCATGGATCGCCAACTCTACGCGCGACTGGCCCCGAACCTGACACCGTGGACAGGGCTGGCACAACCCGACCCGAGCCTAGCTACCGCGCCACTGCGCGCCGCGCTCAAGCTGGCGGCGCCCGCAATCGCAAGCCCGGCAGGGCCAATCTACAACGCACAGATACAGGCAACATTACCAGCGACTGTTGCGGCCAATCTCAACGTGACGTTTCTGCTCAACCCCCAGGCGGAGGGTACGCAACTCTATCGCGTGCTGCGGTGGCAAGAATGAAGCCGCCAGAAAGTCGCTGGCGCGCCGCGCTACTGGGTGCCACGCGCCACTTCTCACAACAATGGCGTGCCTCGCGCCTGCCGGTGTTCCTGCGTTGGTGGCGAGGAGAACTGCTGGGCTGCCTACCTCGGCGCTGGCACGCGCGCCTGGCATCGGCGAACCAGGAACACCTGCTGCGCTGGCACGAAGGAGCATGGCGCCATGACTCCACTGCCGATCGGCCGGCGGGGAGTCGCCGCCAAGTCTTGTTGATGCCCTACGAACAGGTGATGCTCGCCCACGTGCAACTCCCTCGGGCAGCCGCCGCACAAGCCCATGCGGCGCTGGCCTTCGAGATGGACAAGTACACGCCGTTCAAGGCCGACCAGGTCTATTTCGATAGCGTCCGCGATCCGACCGTGGACCGTGCCCGAGCAGTATTCGAGCTGACCCTGGTGGTCGCCCTGCGCGAACGGATCGACGCAATTCTGGAGGAGGCCGCACAAACCGGATGGCGCATCGATGCCATCGACGCACAAGATCGCGACGGCTCACGCTTGAACGTCAACTTGCTACCGGCCCAACGCCGCCCCCAGACCCGTCACCCGACTCGACGACTGCAACTCGGATTGGCCCTGCTCAGTGCCGGCCTGTCGGTAGCCGCCATGCTGATGTGGGTGCATAACCGCCAGTCGGCGCTGGATGTCATGAAGGCCCAGGTCACCGCACTGCGCAACGACACCCAGCAGATTCAGACGTTGCGCCGACAACTCGATGAGCAGCTCGACACCGGACGCTACGTGCAAACACAAAAAGCCCTGTCGCTGTCCAAAACCGCATTGCTGCAAGAATTGACCACCTGCATTCCCACCGACACCTGGCTGGAGCAGTTGGACATCGACGCCCAAGGCACCCTGACTCTCAGCGCACAAAGCAGTCAGGCCAGCGACCTGATCGCCAAGATGAAGACCTGTGCGACCCTGCGGGACCTGCAATTTCAGGGGGCGATCCAGGCCGACGCGACCACCGGCCAGGACCGCCTCAATCTCACCGCACGCCTGCGTCCCCCGGAGGAGCAACATGCCGCTGCGCCTGACACGCCGTGACCAACGCGGCGCGGCCTTGATGCTGGCCGTACTGTGCCTGATCGCCGCCTATTTCATCGGTATCCATTGGTGGTTCACCGCGCCGCTACAGTCGATCAGCGCTGATATGGAGGCGCTGCGCGCCCAGCACCAACGCTACCAGGCTCTTGAACACCAACGCCCGCTACTGGAGGCACAACTGGTCCAAGCCCGCAACCTACCGGCGAGCAACGACAGCCTGTTGCCGGACTCCGATGCCGGCGCCGCCACCGCGCAACTTATGCAACAAGTGGCCTCCAGCCTGCAGGCCCTGCCTGCGCAGAGCGGCGTTTGCACAATGAGCAATCGCATGCCGCTTGCGGTCGGCGATACCGCGCCCTATCGCCAAGTCAAGGTCAGCATCAACCTGGACTGTGCCATAGAGCCCCTCGTGATGTTGCTCCACGGGTTGGAAAACCAGCACATTTCACTGTTTGTCGAGGCCCTCAGCATTCGCCAGAATCCGGCCCAGACTCCCGAAAACACTTATCGCCTGGCGGTACAGTTGCAAATCGGTGCCTACCTGAACAACCCGCCGGATAAAAACCTCGCCCCCGCCAACGGGGAGCCACCTGCATGAAAACCCCGGACCGCCTCACGCTCTGGCTGGGGGTTTTCGTGGCATCGACCGCCACCTTGTGCCTGGCCTTGCTCGAAGGACTGGGCGCGCAAATCGAGTGGTATCCCGAGCAGGCGCATCTGCCGCCGGCGGTGCCTCCTGTAGCCGTGACGGTCGAAACGTCGCCACCGCTGTCGTCCTATGCCGGGATTTGGGAGCGCTCGCTGTTCAACCGTGATCGCAAGCCCGACCCAACGAATTCGCTAGCTACGGGCGAACACGATACGCAATCGCTCGCCGGCCTTTCGCTGAACGGCGTCGCCGTCTCCGCGACCCTGCGCAGGGCTCTGTTCAAGAGCCGAGAGGGCAAGAACCTGAGCGTGGCCGAAGGCGAAACCCTGCCCAACGGCTGGCGGGTCGAACGGATAACCGCTGAAAAAGTCTCGCTGAGCTTCCAGTCCACCGAGCAGGAACTGAGCATCCCCGTTTTGAAATTGCCGGCCACGGCCGTGCATTAACACCACGCCAGTGCCTGACACTTTGGGCGCCGGACGCCTCTACAAGGATGAATCAATGTGATCGAGCGTATCGTCTGTCCCTACCTTATCGGTTGCCTCTTGCTCTCGGGCTGCGTCGCGCCGGTGACCGATGATAGTCAAGACGACTCACTGATCCGGCAAGGCCTGGCCGGCACGGGGGCTGATCGTCCGCCTCTGGCGACGGCAATGTCGTCAGCTTCCCTCGCCGTGCCGCTTCAGGCCCCGGCGGCCTCCGGATCACAGATCATCAGGGGCAACCAGGGCCTGCTGGCCCGCGATGGCGCCACGGTCAAACCGCACCCCGTGCCGGCTGGCGACAACGGGACAATGTTCAACTTCGCCGGCGTGCCGATCCAGGCGGTGATCAACACCATCCTCGGCGATGTACTCAAACAGAACTACAGCATCGGCCAGGGCGTGACCGGGGACGTGACCTTCTCGACTTCAAGGCCTGTAGACAAGGCCCAGGCGTTTTCCATCCTCGAGACCCTGTTGTCCTGGACCAACAACGCGATCATCCGCCAGGGCGAGCGTTATCTGATCCTCCCGGCCAACCAGGCGGTCGCGGGCCAACTCACCCCCCGCCAATCGATCCAGGAGCCGGGCAGCGGCCTGAGTGCGCGATTTTTCGTACTGGACTATATCTCGCCGTTGGAGATGCAAAAACTGCTCAAACCGTTTGCCCGGGAGAACGCTTTCCTAGTCGTCGACACTTCGCGCAACGTGTTGGTGATGGCGGGCACGCCGGAGGAGTTGAACAATTACCAGCAGACCATCAATACCTTCGACGTCAACTGGCTGCAGGGCATGTCCATCGGCGTGTTTGGTCTCAAACGCGCCAATGTGAGCCAACTGATGCCCGAGCTGGATCGCCTGTTCGGCGCCCAGAGCGGCACACCGCTGGCAGGTATGTTGCGTTTCCTGCCGATCGAACGCACCAACGCGATTGTCGCTATTTCCCCGCAAGCCGAATACCTGAACGACGTCCGCCGCTGGATCGACACCATTGATCAGGGCGGCGGTGACGAACCGCAGATGTATGTCTATGACGTGCGCAACATGAAGGCTACGGACCTGGCCCGCTACCTGCGCCAGATCTACAACGACGAATCGGTCACCGAAGAGGCCGCAGCGCAGGTCGCGCCGGGGTTGCGCACCGTGACCCTGACCAGCAACGGTTTCGGCGGCAGCTCGGGCGGTGCCTCAGGCATCGGTAACGGGCTGCCCACCAACGGCAGCGGCGGCCCGGGTTTGCCGCCGCCTATGAGCAGCTCGGCAGATACCCGTATCGCCCCAGAGCGCACCAGCGACGATCTGCAACTGGGAGCTCCCGCCACCAACAATGCCGCCAGAGGCCCGGACAATACCAACAACCCGACCAATTCGGTGCGTATCACCGCGCAAAAAAGCAGCAACCAGTTGCTGGTGCGTAGCCGACCGACCCAGTGGGCCGAGATCCAGTCGGCCATCCAACGACTCGACAATCCACCGATGCAGGTGCAGATCGAAACCCGGATACTGGAAGTCGGCCTCAGCGGCTCGCTGAACCTGGGGGTGCAGTGGTATCTCGGACGCCTGGCCGCAAACTCGGCGACCAAAGGTATTGAAAACGTCTCCGGCAGCCAGGGTGCGCTGGGACGTGGCGGTGCCGCGCTGGGTGCTACCGACTCGTTGTTCTACTCGTTCGTCAGCAACAACCTGCAAGTGGCCTTGCACGCCCTGGAAACCAACGGCAATACCCGCGTGCTGTCCGCTCCGTCGCTGGTGGTCATGAACAACCAGCAGGCGCAGATCCAAGTCGGCGACAACATCCCGATCAACCAGACCACCATCAATACCAACACCACCACCATCAGTACCAGTTCGGTGCAATACATCCAGACGGGCGTGATCCTCGACGTGGTGCCGCGGATCAATCCGGGTGGCCTGGTGTACCTGGATATCCAACAGCAAGTCAGCGATGCCAGCAACACCGTCGATGCCAACGGCAACCCGACCATCTCGACCCGCGCTGTCTCGACGCAAGTGGCGGTACAAAGCGGACAAACCATCTTGCTCGGCGGCCTGATCAAGCAGAACGAAAATGGCACCGACAACAGCGTGCCGTACCTGGGGCGGATTCCTGGCCTGCAGTGGTTGTTCGGCAACACCCAACGTCAGCGTGGACGCTCGGAGCTGATCGTGCTGATCACGCCACGGGTGATCACCGGCAACGGCGAGGCGAGGCAGATTACCGATGAGTATCGCCAGCAGTTGCAACTGATGACACCGATAAAGGCCAACCACTAGCCATTGTCATGATGGAAGGGAAGGAGCTTGCCTGGCCTCTGAAGCTCATTCGCTTTTTTGCAGGCAAAAAAACCCGGAAATCCTCACTTGCGTGGGCCTTCCGGATTTTCTAAACCGCCAAAATATGGTGGGTCGTGTGGGATTCGAACCTACGACCAATTGGTTAAAAGCCAACTGCTCTACCAACTGAGCTAACGACCCGCTGTGTGGTGGCGCGTATAATACTGATTTCTAACGGTAATTCAACACTTTATATAAAAAAATCAAAAATAACGGGTTGGGTCGCCGATTCCGGCCGCCGAGAAGCCTTCGGCCCGCAGGCGACAGCTGTCACATTTCCCACAGGCAAAGCCGTTAGCATCCGCTTGATAGCAGGAAACGGTCAGCGAGTAATCGACGCCCAGTTTGACTCCGGCCTGAACGATATCAGCCTTGCTCAGGTTCTGCAGTGGGGCCCGAATACGGAAACCGTCCCCCTCGACACCGGCCTTGGTCGCCAGGTTGGCCAGAGTTTCGAAGGCCTCGACGAACTCGGGGCGGCAATCCGGGTAGCCGGAGTAGTCCACCGCATTCACACCGATGAAGATATCCCGTGCACCGAGCACCTCGGCCCAGCCTAGCGCCAAGGATAGGAACACGGTGTTGCGTGCCGGTACGTAGGTCACCGGAATCCCCTCGCCCGGGGCCTCGGGCACCTCGATGGCGCTGTCTGTCAATGCCGAGCCACCGATACCGTTCAGGTTCAAGCCGATGACCTTGTGCTCGATCACCCCCTGGTCCCGCGCAACCCGCTCGGCGGCCTGTAACTCGGCGCGATGGCGTTGGCCATAATCGAAACTCATGGTGTAGCAGCGGTAACCATCGGCACGCGCCATGGCTACCACGGTCGCCGAATCAAGGCCCCCGGACAGCAGGATTACCGCTTTTTTTTCAGTGTTCGCTTGAGTGGTCATATCAGCGCCCCGGCTCATCATTCCATAGATATTTGTGCAATTGCATCTGCAAGCGCACGGGAAGGTTATCCGCCACGATCCAGTCCGCCAGATCTCGGGGCGGCAAGTCGTGATGACTCGGCGAGAACAGCACCTCACCGGCCCGTTTCTCCAGGCCGTATTGGATCAGCTTGGACACCGACCAGTCGTAGTCTTCGCGGGAGCAAATCACGAACTTGACCTGATCATTGGCGGTCAGCCGCTCAATGTTTTCGTAGCGGTTGCGATGCGCCTCCTTGGAGCCCGGCGTCTTCAGATCGACCACGCGGCTGACCCGCGTATCCACCGCCGAGATATCCAGTGAGCCGCTGGTTTCCAAGGAAACCTCATAACCAGCGTCACAGAGCCGCTGGAGTAGCGGTATGACATTGGGCTGGGCCAACGGCTCGCCGCCCGTCACACAGACATAGCGCGGCCGGTAACCGGCAACCTGATCGAGAATGCCGTCCAGCGTCATCAACGTACCGCCGCTGAAGGCGTAGGCGCTGTCGCAGTACTGACAGCGCAGGGGACAGCCCGTCAGGCGCACAAATACTGTCGGCAACCCAGCGGTGCGCGCTTCACCCTGTAACGAGTAAAAAATTTCGGTAATTCTCAATGTGTCTTGCATATTCGCCACGGGCGTAACAGCTAAACAGGCTGTCCGCCTCCGTCAGGCACCGTCATGAACCGGCAATCGCACCGTCCAGAACAGCGTATTTCATAAAAAGGGCAGTAATTCTAACGAAAAAACCCGCGACAAGCGCGGGTTTCTTGATTCAGGTCCTCAACACATCACATGCGCTGTAGGTCCCGTTGAGCCAACTGGGCAGCCGAGGTGCCCGGATACTGGGAAACCACCTGCTGCAAAATGCCCTTCACCTTATCGGTGTGCCCCAGCCGACGCTCTACGTCAGCCAGCTTGTACAGCGAGTCAGGTACCTTGGCATGCTTGGGATACAGCTGGCTGACTTTGGCAAAGGCCTGGCCGGCACCTTGCAAGTCGCCCTTGGCCAGGTTCACTTCACCCAGCCAGTATTGCGCATTGCCTGCGTATTGACTGTTCGGGTATTTGCGCAGAAAGGCGCCGAATGCCTGGCTGGCCTTGTCGAAATCCTTGGCTTTGATCAGGTCGAAAGCAGCGTCGTAGTACAGCTTTTCTTTCGCAGGATCGCCAGATTCACCGCTGGCCGCCGGGGCCAGGGCAGCAGGTGCAGCACCGACGCCGGCATTGACATCGCCACCGCCGGAAGAATTATCAGGCGCCGCAGTCGCCGGAGCGCCGCCACTGCCTATGCGCCGATCAAGATCCTGGTATCGCTCCAGGCTTTCCTGCTTCATGCGCGCTACATCATTTTGCAGAACTTCGATTACGCCTTGTTGCTGCGCAAGTTGTTCCTGCATGCGTTGCAATTGGTTGAACAATTCGCCCTGTGCCGAGACAGGGGCCGAAACCCCTCCCCCGGCATAGGCGCCGTTCGTACCGTAACCCGCAGGAGGATAACTCCCACCGCTATTGTTATAGCCGGAGTTGTTATCGACCACGGGAACCGCAGCCCACGCCGCAAGCGGCATGAGGCTGAGAGCCAATACAGTTACAGCACGACGGCACGTTCGCATGACGAATTACTTACGCAGTTCGACGCGACGGTTTTGAGCCCAGGACTGCTCGTCGTGGCCAGTAGCAACTGGACGCTCTTTACCGTAGGAAACCAATTCCAGCTGAGCTGGGGAAACACCCTGCAGTACCAGGTAGCGCTGAACGGCTTTCGCACGACGCTCGCCCAGTGCCATGTTGTACTCACGAGTACCACGTTCGTCGGTGTTGCCTTCCAGAACGACACGAGCGCCGTTGGCTTTCAGGTCCTTGGCGTGAACGTCCAGCGCACGCATGGCTTCTGGCTTCAGGTCCGAGCTATCGTATTCGAAGTAGAAGGTGGTGATTGCGCGCAGAGCAGCTTCTTCGCTCATCGAGCCATCGACGGCACCGGTGTTAGCGCTGTAACCAGCGTTTGGATCAACAGCGCCTTGACCGGCGTTGTCGCCGCCTTTGGACGAGCAACCTACAGCTACAGCCATGGCCAGAGCCAGCGCAGCAAATTTACCAAACTTCAGCATTTCCATCGTGAAACTCCTAATGAACCCCAGTGTGTTAAGTAAAACGTACAGCGCCGCGTCAGTTCAGGTAAGGGGACCAGGAAGGTTCTCTGACTTCGCCTTGTGCGGTAGGAAGCGGGAGCCTTACGCGTCCGTTGATGGACACGAGCATCAAGACTCCCCGGCCCTGCTGGGCGGTGGCGTAGATTACCATGGTGCCGTTGGGCGCGACAGTAGCTGACTCATCAAGGTTAGTGTCTGTAAGGATTTTTACGCTGCCGCGCTGCAAATCCTGAGCGGCAACTCGGAAATTGGTGAAACCATCCTGACGGTGGATCATCACCAGCGTCTTTTCATCAGCCGACAGTTTCGGGTTGGCATTGTAGTTACCGATAAAGGTCACCCGCTCCGCGCTGCCACCATTGACCTTGGTCTTGTAGATCTGCGGCTTGCCGCCGCGGTCGGAAGTGAAGTACAGCGTCGAGCCATCCTTGCCCCAGAACGGCTCGGTGTTGATGCCCGGACCGCTGGTTACACGGCTGATCTGACGCGAAGCCAGGTTCATCACGTAGATATCCGGGTTGCCGTCCTTGGACAGCACGAACGCCAGGCGCGTGCCATCTGGCGACCAGGCCGGCGCGCCGTTCAGACCTTCAAAGTTGGTGATCTGCTCACGACGACCGGTGTCGATATGCTGGACGAAGATGCGTGGACGCTTCTGTTCGAACGACACATAGGCGATACGCTTGCCGTCCGGCGCAAAACGCGGCGAGAGGATCGGCTCGCGCGATTGCAACAGGGTCACCGCACGCGCGCCGTCATAGTCCGAGCGCTGTAGGGTGTAGCGGGTGTTGTTCACCGAGAAGCGCTCGGCTGTCACGTACAGCATGCGGGTCGAGAACGCGCCCTTGATGCCGGTGAGCTTTTCGAACGACTGGTCGGCGATGTAGTGCGACATATCGCGCAGTTGCTCGGCAGTGCCCGACACGCTGCCGGCCAGCACCTGCTGCTCGGTGGCGACGTTGAACAGCGCATACTGTACCTGCAGGCGACCGCCTGCCGGGACAATGCTGCCGACCATGAGGTACTGGGCGCCCAGGGCCTTCCAGTCACGGTAGATGACTTCGCTGGCCTGGGTCGGCAGGCTGATCATGTTCTGCTTCGGGATCGGCGAGTAGTAACCGGAGTTACGCAGGTCGTCGCCGACAATCTGGGCCATGTCATCCGGCAGCACGCTACCGCCCTGCCAACCGAACGGGACCACCGCAATCGGCGTCGCCCGGTCACTGCCACTGGTAACCAAAATGTTCTTTTCATCTGCTACCGCCATCCCTGCCAGACAGCAGATCACGACAAGCATTCCTCGAAGAAGGTTTCTCACAAGGCTAGATCCTCAGGTGTGAATGTCATCTTGAATGAACGATAAGGAGCGAAGTCGCTCGGTTTCATTCCCTGCATTTCTGTCAAACGACCAATATTCTTGACCGCCGCTACCGCCGATGCGTCAAACGGCCCATCGCCACTGGATTTGGCCACCGAGACCGTGGTCACGGTACCATCCGGCAACATGCCGATCTGCAGCACCACCGTCATCCCTTTACGTGCCGAAGGCGGGCGAGCCCAACCCTCCGCGGCACGGGCGCGAATTAGATCGTCGAAACTGCCCGCGGTTTCATCGCCCTGCTCATCCGCCAGGGCCTGCTGGCGCTGCGGCGTATCGGAAAGCAAATCGGCCAGGGCTTGGGCCTTCTTCTCCTCGGCGGATTTACGCGCGGCATCCTGCGACTTTTTCTTCGCCGCATCGGCCGCTGCTTTCTTCTTCGCGTCTTCGGCGACCTTCTTCTTCGCCTCTTCCGCTTCAGCTTTTTTCTTGGCGTCCTCCGCGGCCTTCTTCTTCGCGTCTTCGACTATCTTTTTCTTCGCTTCCTCAGCCGCCTTTTTCTTGGCCTCTTCTTCAGCGACCTTCTTGGCTTCTTCTTCGGCTTTCTTCTTGGCTATATCAGCCAATTGTTTCTCTTCAACCTTTTTCGCCTCGGCGGCCTTCTTCGCGTCGTCGGCTTTCTTGGCTTCGTCGGCCTTCTTTGCCTCGTCCGCTTTCTTGGCTTCGTCAGCTTTTTTCGCTTCTTCGGTCTTTTGAGCGGCCTCTTCTTTCTTTTTTTCCGCTGCCTTTATCGCTTCCTGCTCGACCTTCTTCTGTTCCATCTGCTCGACTTCGGTCTGGCGCGCGGCGGATTTCTTCGCCTCACCCGCAATCTTCTGATTGGTCTGGGTGGTTGCCTGACTCTTCGATTTCAGTTGGTACAGAGTCGCCTGGACGATGGGCTTGGCCGGCGGCAGTTCCGGAGTCATGGCAAAGCTGGCGAACAACATGCCGAAAATCAGGAGGTGCAAGCCTATCGCCCAGACGCTGGGCCAGAAGTAGCTTTCCGAGGTGGACGGCTCTCGCTGTTGCTGCATCAGGGCGCCTCGGTAATCAAGCCAACATTACCGACCCCTGCTTTTTGCAGACCGCCCATGGCTCCCATGACGGCACCGTAGTCGACGCTTTTGTCGCCACGAATGAAGACCTGGGTGTGCTTGCCGCCCTCGTTGCCGGCGCGAATGATCTTGGTCACGGCGTCGGTCATCTGCGGCAAGGTCATGGCCTTGTCCTGCTGCTTTTCGGTGTCGACTTCACTGCCAAGATTCCAGTAGTAGGTCTTGTCAGCCTTGATCGAAATGGTCAGGACCTGGGTGTTGTTGTCCTGCGGCAAGGCTTCGCTGGAAACCTTGGGCAGATCGACTTTCACGCCCTGGTTGAGCATCGGTGCGGTAACCATGAAGATAACCAGCAATACCAACATCACGTCGATGTATGGCACCACGTTCATCTCGGCAACCGGCTTGCGTTTGTGGCGAACTCGGGCCATGGGGATTTACCTGCTCACTCTTCGCTGGTGTGCACTTTACGGTGCAGGATCGCCTGGAACTCGTCGGCGAAGGTGTAATAACGGCTGATCAGGGTTTCACCGCGGGCGGCAAACCGGTTGTAGGCGATCACCGCCGGAATCGCCGCGAACAGGCCAATGGCGGTGGCGACCAAGGCCTCGGAAATACCGGGAGCAACAGTGGCCAGGGTCGCCTGCTGGGCAGTCGCCAGGCCACGGAAGGAATTCATGATCCCCCAGACGGTGCCGAACAGGCCGATATACGGGCTGACGGAACCCACGGTCGCAAGGAACGGCAGACTCTGCTCGAGTTTTTCCTCCTCGCGGGAAATGGCCACGCGCATGGCACGGGACACGCCTTCCATCACCGCCTCCGGATCGACACCCGATTGCTGGCGCAGACGAGAAAATTCCTTGAAGCCGGCGCGGAAGATCTGCTCGACCCCCGAGTCCGGATCTGGGTTGCTACCGGCCTGACGGTACAACTTGGACAGGTCGATACCCGACCAGAAGCGTTCCTCGAAGCTCTCCAGAGCACGACGACCGGCGCGCAGCAGATTACTGCGCTGAAAAATCATGATCCACGAGGTGACTGAGGCAGCCACCAGGATCAGCATGACCAACTGCACCACGATGCTGGCATTGCTGACCAGACTCCACATGGAGGTATGGTCGACGACGTTAGCTTCCACGCTTTTTCTCCTGCTGTAAGTGAGTACCCGCGCCGCTTGAGTCGGCAAAGGCCGACCGCAAGGCTTCTGGAATGGCCCGGGGTTTCAAACTGTCGGCGCGCACGCACGCCACCAGAAACTGCCCTTCACAGAGCAGTGTTGAATCCGTTGCTCGCCGAACCTGCTGCTTGAAACGCAGGCTCGCTCGGTTCAATTCAATGACATCAGCGCTGACCGACAGCTCGTCGTCCAGTCGCGCCGGCGCGTGGTAACGCGCTTCGCTGGAATGTACGACGAACAGCAGGTTCTCCCCCATCAGCTGCGATTGGGCAAAACCCAGCGCCCTCAGCCGCTCGGTTCGAGCCCGCTCCATGAATTTAAGGTAATTAACGTAATACACGATGCCGCCAGCATCGGTGTCCTCGTAATAAACGCGACAGCGATGTGCGAACGACTGAACCCCGTTTTGCGCGCGCATACTCTAGTGCTTACTCCTCAGGTTGCCAATCCGGCCAGGCAACTGTTTTTCATACTTCCACGACTTTTTGCATAAAGATTTGTGACACGTACCTTCGGACAACGCAAACATCGAATAAATCAGCCTCGGTCTTGCCTTTACTCGTCCAGCGCATCAAGAAACCCGTCTGCTACGGGCATTTCACCTAAACGTGAGGGAATGTTCAAACCGAAGTGCAAATACGCGTGCCGGGTGACCACCCGCCCACGGGAAGTACGCATGATGTAGCCCTGTTGGATCAGGTAGGGTTCGAGCACATCCTCGATGGTGTGCCTTTCCTCGCTGATCGCCGCCGCGAGGCTGTCCACCCCCACCGGGCCACCGTCGAACTTCTCGATCATGGTCAACAACAGACGTCGGTCCTGGTGATCGAAACCGTGCTCGTCGACATCCAGCAGGTTCAGCGCCAGGTCAGCGACCGCCTTGGTAATATGCCCCTTGGCCCGCACCTCGGCGAAATCACGGACTCGCCGCAATAATCGGTTGGCGATCCGCGGCGTACCGCGCGCGCGCCGAGCGATCTCGAAAGCCCCCTCGGGATCCAGCGGCAACCCGAGAATCCCAGCCGAACGACTGACGATGGTCGCCAGATCCGCGGTGCTATAGAACTCAAGACGCTGCACGATACCGAAGCGGTCACGCAACGGATTGGTCAACATACCCGCGCGAGTGGTCGCCCCTACCAGGGTGAACGGCGGCAAATCCAGCTTGATCGACCGTGCGGCCGGGCCTTCGCCGATCATGATATCGAGCTGAAAGTCCTCCATCGCCGGATACAATACCTCCTCGACAATCGGCGACAGGCGGTGGATTTCGTCGATGAAGAGCACATCGTGGGGCTCGAGATTGGTCAGTAGCGCCGCCAGGTCGCCCGCCCGTTCCAACACCGGTCCGGACGTGCTCTTGATCGATACCCCCATCTCCTGGGCGATGATATTGGCCAGGGTAGTCTTGCCCAACCCCGGCGGCCCGAAGATCAAGGTGTGGTCAAGGGACTCGTTGCGGCCCCGGGCCGCCTGGATAAACAGCTCCATCTGCTCCTTGACCGTGGGCTGACCGATGTACTCGGCCAGGCTCAGCGGACGAATTGCCCGGTCCTGGACCTCCTCGCGGTCGCGCCCGCCGGAGGCGGTTATCAAACGATCGGCTTCAATCACTTAAATCATTCCCTTCAGGGCGCGGCGAATCATATCTTCGCTGCTCAAGCCTTTCTCTTTGATGGCAGACACCGCCTTGCTGGCTTCCTGTGGCTTGTAGCCCAGGGAAATCAGTGCGCTGACCGCATCCGTCTCGGCACTCGCAACCGGCACCGGCACCGGCACCGGCGGCGAGCCATCCGGCTGGTTGGGCACCAACGCAAACATGCTCGGCACGGTTTCCCAAGCCTTGAAGCGGTCCTTGAGCTCGACCAGCAGACGCTCGGCGGTCTTCTTGCCGACCCCCGGCACCTTGACCAAGGCCGAAGTATCCTGGGCCGACACGCAACGTACCAGCTCATCAACCTCCAGGCTGGACATCAACGCCAGCGCCAGCTTGGGTCCGACACCATTCAGGCGGATCAGCTCGCGAAAGAAGTCACGCTCGCGCTTGCCGACAAAGCCATAGAGTAACTGGGCATCCTCGCGCACGACCAAATGGGTGTGCAGCGTCAGCGGTTCGCCGACCGACGGCAGACGATAGAGCGTGGTCATCGGGACCTCCAGCTCATAGCCGAGTCCATTCACATCCAGGATAAGGTGCGGCGGCTGTTTTTCAGCCAGGGTACCGCGCAAGCGTCCAATCACGTATCAGATCCTTATTTCCGGCCAGGCCAGGGGGCTGATGAACAGGCCGATAGACCTGCCATCATCCGGCAGGACACGCTATCGGCAAGCAAAATTGTTTAAGCTGATGATGCTATCAGAGACGCAGGCGACCGCCACGAGCCCGTGCCGCCCCCAATCCATGGGACAACAGGCTCGAACGCGTGTGTGCATGGCACAAGGCGATCGCCAACGCATCCGAGGCGTCGACCTGCGGCTTGCTGGTCAACTTGAGCAAGTGCATCACCATCATCATCACCTGTTCCTTGTTCGCGCCGCCCGTACCGGCCACCGCCTGCTTGACCTGCGTCGCCGTGTACTCGGCAATCTCCAGGTTCTCTTCGGCCCCGGCGACAATCGCCGCGCCACGCGCCTGGCCGAGCTTGAGCGCCGAATCGGGGTTCTTTGCCATGAACACCTTTTCGATGCCCATGGTCACCGGCTCATAGGTCTGGATCACCTCCCGCACACTGCGGTAGACCACTTGCAACCGCTCGCGCAGCTCACCACTGCCGGTGCGAATGCACCCCGACGCCACATAGACACAGCCACGCCCAGTGTCGCGTACCACACCGTAACCGGTAATTCGCGACCCTGGATCGATACCAAGAATAAGAGTCATAACGCCTGCGGTTTAATCGAGAAAGCCTGCCAATGACGCCTAGTATCTACTGTATATGCATGCAGGTCGATAGCGTGTCGCCCAGAGGACGCCAGTCCTTTGCGCTGCAACGGGAGACGCCCCTGTCAGACAGGAGCGTAAGTCGGTCAGCCGAGCTGTTCCAGCACAGCCTCGGGAATTTCCGCGTTGGAGTAGACGTTTTGCACATCATCCAGGTCTTCGAGCATGTCGATCATTTTCAGGACCTTCTCCGCACCTTCGAGATCGAGTTCGGCACTGGTGGTCGCCAGCATGACGATTTCCGCATCGCCGGCCTTGAACCCAGCAGCCTCCAAGGCGTTACGCACCGCGTAGAAACCGGAAAACGAAGTGAAGACATCGATCGAACCATCTTCATTGGTCACCACGTCGTCGGCATCAGCCTCCATCGCAGCTTCCATCAGCGCATCTTCGTCGACGCCCAGCGCGAAGGATATCTGCCCCTTGCGCTCGAACAGATAGGCCACCGAGCCGTCGGTGCCGAGGTTGCCGCCACATTTGCTGAAGGCATGACGCACGGCGGCGGCGGTACGATTGCGGTTATCGGTCATGCATTCGACCATCACCGCCACACCGCCCGGACCGTAACCTTCATAGCTCAGTTCGACCATGTCGTCGGTGTCGGCGGCGCCGGCACCGCGGGCCACGGCGCGGTCGATGATGTCGCGACTCATGTTCGCACCCAAGGCCTTGTCCAGGGCCAGGCGCAAGCGTGGATTGGAGCCCGGCTCAGCACCACCCTGCCGGGCGGCAACAGTCAGCTCGCGAATCCACTTGGTGAAGATCTTGCCCTTCTTGGCATCCTGACGTTCTTTGCGGTGCTTGATGTTCGCCCACTTGGAATGACCCGCCATAACTTGCTCCGATGCTCTTTGAAAAATTGCCTTGAAACATTGCCCGCCACGCAATCAATACGGGTTGGCAAGCGAAATTTTCGACCCTATATAAAGAAAGGGCGCATCCAAGGATGCGCCCGCAAGCACCGAGTTACTCGGCCTTGGGTGTTTCACGCAGGCGAATGTGCAGCTCGCGCAACGCCTTGGCGTCCACCAGGCCCGGTGCCTGGGTCATGACACAGGCCGCGCTCTGGGTTTTCGGGAAGGCGATCACTTCGCGGATCGATTGGGCACCAGTCATCAGCATCACCAGACGGTCGAGGCCGAAAGCCAGACCACCGTGGGGTGGAGCACCGTATTTCAGCGCATCGAGCAGGAAGCCGAACTTCTCTTCCTGTTCCGCTTCACTGATACCCAGCAGACGGAACACCGCCTGTTGCATTTCCTTACGGTGGATACGGATCGAACCGCCGCCTAACTCGGTGCCGTTCAGGACCATGTCGTAGGCGCGGGACAGCGCGGCGGCAGGGTTGGCCTGCAACTCTTCGGGCGAGCACTTCGGCGCGGTGAACGGATGATGCAAGGCGGTGAAGCTGCCGTCTTCGTTCTCCTCGAACATCGGGAAGTCGACGACCCACAGCGGCGCCCACTCGCTGGTCAGCAGCTCGAGGTCGTGACCGATCTTGATCCGCAGCGCGCCCAGGGCCTCGCTGACGATCTTGGCCTTGTCGGCACCGAAGAACACGATATCGCCATCGACCGCGCCGACGCGATCGAGGATCACGTTAAGGTTGGCCTCGGGGATGTTCTTGACGATCGGCGATTGCAGGCCTTCCACGCCCTTGGCGCGTTCGTTGACCTTGATGTACGCCAGGCCCTTGGCACCATAGATACCGACGAACTTGGTGTAGTCATCGATCTTGCTGCGCGGCATGCTCGCCGCACCGGGGACACGCAAGGCGGCCACGCGGCATTTCGGGTCGTTGGCCGGGCCGCTGAACACCTTGAATTCAACGTCCTTGAGCTGGTCGGCGACGTCCACCAGTTCCAGCGGGATACGCAGGTCCGGCTTGTCGGAGCCATAACGGCGCATGGCCTCGTCCCACGTCATGTGCGGGAACTCGCCGAACTCCTGACCCAACACTTCCTTGAATAAGTTGCGAATCATGCCTTCGGTCAGGCCCATGATGTCTTTTTCATCGAGGAAGCTGGTCTCGATGTCGATCTGAGTGAATTCCGGCTGGCGGTCGGCACGCAGGTCTTCGTCGCGAAAACACTTGGCGATCTGGTAGTAACGGTCGAAGCCGGCCACCATCAGCAGTTGCTTGAACAACTGCGGCGATTGCGGCAGGGCAAAGAAGCTGCCGGCATGGGTACGGCTCGGTACCAGATAGTCACGAGCGCCTTCTGGCGTCGCACGGGTCAGGATCGGTGTCTCGACGTCGAGAAAACCGTTTTCGTCCAGGTAACGACGGATGCTGGTGGTCATGCGCGAACGCAGGCGCAGCTTCTCGGCCATTTCCGGGCGACGCAGATCGATAAAGCGATAGCGCAGGCGGGTTTCTTCGCCGACATCGGAGTACTCGTTGAGCGGAAACGGCGGGGTTTCCGCTTCGTTCAGCACTTCCAGCTCGTAACCGAGCACTTCGATTGCACCGGAGGCCATGTTGGCGTTACCGGCACCGGCTGGGCGCAGGCGCACCTTGCCGGTGATCTTCACCACGTACTCACTGCGCACACGATCGGCGGCGGCAAAGGTGTCGGCACGATCCGGGTCGAAGACCACCTGGGCCAGACCTTCGCGATCACGGATATCGAGGAAAATCACCCCGCCATGGTCACGACGACGGTGGACCCATCCGCAAAGGGTGACTTCCTGGCCTTCAAGACTCTCGTTCAGTTGGCCGCAATAATGGCTGCGCATCATGGTCGTGGTTTCACTTCTCGTAATTCGAATTCGGTGAGGTCTTGCGCACCGTAGTACCTGTAGCGCGCAAGAGCCTGCTCGTGTGATTCATTTTCAGTCGGCTTTGTCGCCACCGGCCAGGTTTTTCTTGGCGCCGGTCTTGAAATCGGTCTCGTACCAACCGCTACCGCCGAGGCGGAAACCGGGCATCGAAAGCATCTTTTTCAACGCTGGCGCCTGGCAGGCCGGGCAATCGACCAGAGGGGCGGCGCTGATTTTCTGAATGGCTTCCAACTGATGAGCACAGGAAGCGCATTGGTAGTCGTACATGGGCATGGGGCATCTCGACAATCAGATAACGACATCACTGCTGCCCGAGCCCAGAGTCGGGCCATGCAGCAAAGAGCGGGATTATATCCGTTAAATCGAGGCTTTGCAGCCGTATGACCGACCGTCCCGCTCAGTGTATTCGCCAAATACCGACAGGCGCCTCCTTTCAAGACATTCTACAAGCTGAACGCCAGAGCGGGACGCCTCTCACCCGCAATCAGGCCGAACGGTGCAAACCACCCGATGTCAAAAGATGCACCATGCAGACCACACGAATCAAACCACTGAAATTCTTTACCCCTCCATAACGCAGATGTACCTCCATATCGACATTGGAAAGCAGCGCATTGACCGTGCACTGGTTGATGCCGGCCATGTCGGACAACACTTTCCAATACACCTCCTCCAAGCGCAGACAGGTTGCAAACCCATTCAGGCGAACCGATCGCGATACCGGTTTTGCCAATCCGATATCAAACTCCAGCAACATGGGTTCCGTCCTGGCTTTACGAAACAAACCAGTCTCCCCCACACACTGACTTAACTGCACCATCTTCCTCGCACTCCGTCGCTACATGCCTTTGAATAAAGACATTCCTGGAAAATCTCTTTTACATAAAACATTAAGCAAAAGTTCTTATCCAGCGGACCGGACCATGAAAACCGTAGGATGAGGCAACCAGAAAATGCAGAACAGCGACGCGAGCCGGCAGGAACGGCATGCCCGCACACACCTGGCAATCGCACGAATGAAGCCACAAGGACCTCATCCGCGCGCCAAGCCTCAGCCTTCCAGCAGGGCTCGCAACATCCAGGCGGTTTTCTCATGCACCTGCATGCGCTGAGTCAGCAGATCGGCGGTGGGTTCGTCGCTGACCTTCTCCAGCAGTGGAAATATGCCACGCGCCGTGCGGGTCACCGCTTCCTGGCCCTGTACCAACTGCCGGATCATTTCCTCGGCACTCGGCACGCCTTCCTCCTCCTTGATCGAGGACAGGCGGGCATAAGTTGAATAAGTGCCTGGCGCGGGGAATCCCAACGCGCGGATTCGCTCGGCAATCGAATCCACCGCCAGTGCCAGCTCGTTATATTGTTCTTCAAACATCAAATGCAGGGTCCGAAACATTGGGCCGCTGACATTCCAGTGGAAGTTATGGGTCTTCAGATAAAGTACATAAGTATCCGACAGCAGGCGGGAAAGACCTTCAACAATAGACTTGCGGTCTGCTTCGCTGATACCGATATCAATAGCCATATGAGTCCCTTTGATGTGATTGAGATAACCCGTGAAGGTGTCGGACCACTCTAGCAAGAGTCCGTGCCCCGTGCAGCCCTGGCGTCACCTGCCCCGTGCGACAAATCCGCCTTGCCCGCCCATAGCTTGCGCCAGCTATGCAAGAACAGTCCGAACGCCCATCACCCGCTCGTCGCGGCTCGAACCACTGACCTGCAGGTGTCTAGGACAGGCCTCTGCTCGCCTCTTGCGACATGCACCCAAAAAGTCCGGCGATACCGCTCAAACCGTTAATTTGAGAAGGCCCTGGCTTTGCTGTTAAATAGAGGTTGTGTCGTCGCGCCGGATATCGGCAGCGACGCATAGGCTGACAGGCTTGCGTGCTCACCGCCTCACCTTTTTTCAGAAGCGAACCGCTCGTCGTCAGCTCTTCCTTGCGATCTATCTTGAGTGAGTTAATCAAAATGTTAAAAATCGTCCATCTGATAACGGGCGCTGTCGCCCTGCTGCTGTCCTTTATACCTAGCCTGCGATCCGAAGCCGTGCCTTACCTGCAACAACCCGATGCGCTTTACCTGGCATTCTTCGGCTTGCTCAACCTCATCCTGGCTCCGGTCATTCCTTACTGGAACAAGGGTCCACGTCACCAGGTGCAGAATCTGGTCAGCGTCCTGCTGATCCTCGCCGTTGCCCTACAGATCCTGGTACTGCTCGCCCCCCTGCCGATGATCGGCAGCCAGCCCGCCGTACTGTTGAGCCTGGTAGCCGCAGTGGCGGCTGTGTCTATGCACCTGGCCGTGAGTTTCTACAGATCTTCACCCGCTGCGGTTTCACACAACTACGATATGAGCAATCGCGATACCGGCACCGTGAAATGGTTCAACACCTCCAAGGGTTTCGGCTTTATCTCGCGGGATTCCGGTGATGATATTTTCGTACACTTTCGCGCCATTCGTGGCGAAGGCCATCGCGTCTTGGTCGAAGGCCAGCGCGTCGAGTTCTCGGTGATGAACCGCGACAAGGGCCTGCAAGCTGAAGATGTGATCGCTGCGTTGCCGCGTCGCTGATCGGGTCTGAAAAAACCGCGATGCCGTTTGACGGCGCGCGGTTTTTTTATGCCCGAAGACTGGCACGTCACCGTCAATAGTGCGGCGGTGGCGCTTCCTCTTCGGACGACTCGAATTGCCCGATCATTTCCTCATGGCGTTTGAGCAGGGCCGTCATCTGCAATTGCAAGCGCTCCACCACGCGCTGCTGCATCACCAGCACATCGTTCAGCGACTGGATGGTGTCATCCTGAAAGGCCAATCGGGTTTCCAGTTCGGTCACGCGTTCTTCAAGACTCATGACTGCGCCTGCACATAAGAGAAACCCTCGGCCAGCGCTGTGCGCAACCGTTCGCGAATCTGCGCGACCTGCGCATCGGCATAGGGCCGCGCCGGATGTTTGCCCCACACCGGAGCTGGCCACGCGGCATCACTGCACCGACGAACGATGACGTGCATATGCAGTTGGCTGACCACATTACCCAACGTCGCAACATTCAACTTGTCCGCCTCGAAAACCTGCTTGAGCACCTGCGCAAACGCGGTGGTTTCACGCCACAACTGCTCCTGGTCAGCCGCCTCCAGTTGAAATAGCTCGCTGATATCCGCACGCTTGGGCACCAGAATGAACCAAGGATAATTCGAATCATTGGATAACAGCAGACGACACAACGCAAAGTCGCCCATCGGCAAAGTGTCTTGTTGAAGACGCGAATCGAGAACGAACACCGTACACACTCCTGCTTGACTGATTTTCCCGTCCGAGGCGACAAACCGACAACACCTTCGCCCGGCAACAGACCATGAGGATACGCGCCTTCAACTGCCAGTTCACCGCCAAGCAATCGGAGAATAGCAAACGGATTATCGCCTCCTTCCGCACGCCAAAGTAAAACACCGGCTCACGATACGCACCATTCCAGACTCCAGGCGCACCTTTTTTACCCATCAATGGACAAAAGACCGGCGCTTGCAATCAACAACCTATCTGTTCCTGAAACCCTCCCCGACCTGCGATATCGGCCCAGCCTGATCTGATAACCGGAGCACCCGACCAGAATCGATCGACCACACAAACAGAAAAAACCTACAAGCCTTTTTGCACCAAAATCGCATAAGGCGGCTACTATCGGTGCATCTTTTTTACCCGTCGATCACCCAATCCGCAGTGTGGACCGGTAACGTTTTACCTTTGTGCACAGAACCAACTAATTAGCAACACAAGAAAAAGCAAAACGTCAAGCACCATGAGAAACGGATTTCACCCCAGTTCTCACAAGGGTTTCGGCGCGACAAGACCGTCAACAAAATATTTTCTGGTTTTTTTCAACTTTGTGCATGCTTGTTGCTTTACTCCTCCCATAGTCGCTATAGAGAGCCTGATCGGACGCTGAAGCTCCCGCGACAAGGTAACAATGCAAGACGCTGTGACCATGGACAGTTCAATCCTTGAACATGAGGCTTTCTTATCTATGCTCAAGCATTCGACAGCGCTGAAGTTGTGCCGCTGGTTACGTAAGGTTGTGAATTTACGACATGAACCAAGCTTTTTGCGACATGCTCGTAAAGAAGTCGCAAGGATAGATGGGCAAGTGTCGCCAATATGGTCAGCGTGATATAAGTTTGCGCCGACACAAAAAGAAAGAGCCGTCCAGATAAAAACACAAGTGGGACGGCAATAATCTTCCTAAAACCAAAGGAGCAAATCACGATGCGCGTGATGAAGTGGAGCATGATCGCCTTGGCTGTAGCAGCAGGCACATCGCAGTTCGCAATGGCGTCCTCTCAGAGCGATTCGAAAGGCTTTCTTGAAGACCAGAGCCTGAAGCTCAAAACCCGTTTTGAGTACATGAATCGCGACTACAGGAATGGCGCCGGTAACGTTGCCAAAAAAGATGGCAGCCCAGGTTATGAAAGCGGTTATCGCCAGGACAGCGGCATCAGCACCCTGCTGAATTATGAATCGGGCTTCACCCAAGGCACCGTCGGTTTCGGCCTTGACGCCATGGCGATGGGCTCGCTCAAAACAGATGGCGGCTCGGGCCGGCGCGGCAATGGCCTGTTTGCCAACGACTCCGATGGTAATCCGGAAGACTCTCAAAGCAAGATTGGTGGCGCGGTCAAAGTCCGCTTGTCGGATACCGTCCTGAAATACGGTCAGCAGTTCGTGGCTAGTCCGGTATTCGCTACCGATGACAGCCGCTTGCTGCCAGAAGTTGCCACCGGCACCTTGATCACCAGCAAGGAAATCAAGGGTCTTGAGGTCAGCGCGGGTCGCTTCACCTCCCTGAGCAAACAAACCGGTATGGGCAGAGACAGCATCGGTGGCCTCCCTGATGAAAATGGTAACGGCGCCAAGGGCCTGACCTATATCAATATCTTCGGTGCCAGCTATGCCTTCACCGACAACTTCACCGGCACACTGGCTGCATCCGAGGCTGATGACTACTTCAGGAAGCAGTACCTCAACCTGAACTACACCCTGCCGATCAATGACAACCAATCGCTGAACCTCGACCTCAACGGCTATAAAACCGAGGGCAAAAAACGTGGTGACCTGGTTGATGCGATCGGCGACGGCACTACCGGCGTAGACAACAATTTGTGGAGCCTGGCGGCGGCCTACAGCATCGGCGCCCATAAATTCACCATCGCTCACCAGCGCTCCAGCGGCGACAACGCCTACTACTACGGCGTTGACGGTAATAGCACCGTGTTCGTGGCGAACTCCATCCAGATCTCCGACTTCGTGGGCCGTGAGGAACGCTCCTGGCAAGCGCGCTACGACCTGAACATGAAAACCTACGGCGTACCCGGCCTGACCTTCATGGCTCGTTTTGTCAGAGGTGACAACATCGAGACCAATGGCCTGGGTGAAGGCAAGGAGAACGAGTTCAACTTCGAGAGCAAGTACGTCATGCAGGAAGGCCCGGCAAAAAATCTGTCCTTCCGCCTGCGTAGCGCCGTGTATCGCTCCAACGGTGCGTACAATAACTACAGCGCAGACAACAATGATGTTCGTGTCATCATTGAGTACCCGCTGAGCATCTTGTAAGAGAGATGTAACAGCACGATTCAAAAGCTTTACGCATGTAAAAAAGCCGTCTACCCGAACAGGTAGACGGCTTTTTTATGTATCAGGAAAGGTGGCGGAGCAAATAAGATAGGAAGCTAGTTAATAGCTAAGCAACATTATCCTCGGCAAACAACAAACAGCAAAAAAAGCACACTGTTTAGCGCGACAAACCACGCAGCAACGTCGCCGACCGCCTGCACGGTTCGTATCGGCGGCTCAACTGATTGGCATCAGCCATCAATAGCCACTTCATCCGACACCGAATAGCCGACGACTGTTTATTTCGTCGGGGCTTCCTGCATCACCCGAATCACCCGCTGCGGAAACGGAATATCGATCCCCGCCGCCTTCAGACGATCCCGCGCATGTTCGTTGAACATGAACATCAAGTCCCAGTAATCAGCAGTCTTGACCCACACTCGCAGGGAAACGGTGATCGAACTGTCACCCAAGGCCGAAACCACCGCCGCTGGTGCCGGATCAGCCAGCACGCGCTCATCCTTGGCCAGCGTCAACAAGACCTCGCGGGCCTGTTGCAAGTCAGCTTCGTAATCCACTCCCACATCAAACACCACCTTGCGAGTGGCCTGACGGTTGGTGTTGGTGATGATGCCGTTCGACAGATTACCGTTAGGCACAATGACCGTCTGGTTATCGCCGGTCCGCAAGACGGTGTGGAAAATCTGGATGCTGTCCACCGTCCCGCTGACCCCTTGGGCCGTGATCCAGTCACCGATGCGAAACGGCCGGAACATCAGGATCAGCACGCCACCGGCAAAGTTCGCCAGGCTGCCCTGCAACGCCAGGCCAATGGCCAGGCCGGCGGCACCGATCGCCGCGACAAACGAGGTGGTCGCCACGCCGATCATCGATGCGACGCTGATACTGAGCAAGATCTTGAGGGCAATATTGGCCAGGCTGCTGATAAAGCCCTGCAGTGCCAGGTCGGCATTGCGCAGTGCCAGCAACTTGCCTAGCTTGCCGGTCAGCTTGTTGATCAACCACCAACCCACGGCCAAGGTGATGATCGCCAGCAGCACGCGGCTGCCGTATTCCATGATCATCGGAATCCAGGCCTGGGAGGCCTTGATAAGGTGATCCACTTCAGCGTTCAGATCCATTGTTCTCTCCTATTACCATGCGACGGTTCGGCGAAACGACAGGGGCTCGAACACTCAATCGTTTGCGCCGTACCTGGGCCCTCCGACGCCAATAACCGCCAGAGGTTCCTTGGCAACTCAATCAGTCGCGGAAGTTGTTGAATTGCAGCGGTCTATCGAACTCCTTGATCCGCAAGTTAGCAATCGCCTCTTGCAGATCATCACGTTTCTTACCGGTCACACGGACCTGCTCACCCTGGATGGCCGCCTGCACTTTGAGCTTGGCTTCCTTGATGTGCGCCACAATCTTCTTCGCCATCTCCTTGTCGATGCCTTCCCTGAAGGTCGCTTCCTGTTTCATCAGCTTACCGGAAGCATAGGCGTCCTTGACTTCCAGGCACCTCACATCGATCTTGCGCTTGGTCAGGGCCATACGCAGGATTTCCAGCATCGCCTCCAACTGGAACTCAGCTTCGGCCGTCATGTTGACGGTCAGCTCTTTTTCCTTGAACTCGAAAGAACCTTTGCCCTTGAGATCATAACGGCGGTCCAGCTCCTTGACGGCGTTCTCGACGGCGTTGGTGACTTCGTGTTTGTCCAGTTCAGATACCACGTCGAACGACGGCATGTCATTTCTCCAAAATTATGCCAGGCACGGCTCGATACCGATGGAGCGCACCCGGTTTGACGGTTAAAATCCACGAGCAGTATAACGGTTCTTAGTACTCATTCACTTGCGAGCCACGCCATGCCTAATCCGGATCTGAGCATTTTGCTGGTGAGTGACGACCATCTGGTAAGCAGCGCCTTTGGCGCCAGTCTGCAACGCGCCGGTTATCAGGATATCCGCCAGGCCAACGACATCGTCCTGGCGCTGGAGCAAATCGACCAGCGTGCGGTCAGCGTGCTGGTCTGCGCCGCAAGCGCTGGCTTGAAGCTGGCGACGAAGGTCAGGCAGCGCGACGAGATGAACGATCACGCTACCTACGTGCTCCTCATCAGCTCCGAATCGCCGCTCTCCTTGCTCGACGATGCCTCGGACAACGATATCGACGACCTGATCGCCCCCGAGGACATCGAGCGCCTGCTGCTGACCCGCGTTCTGGCTGCCGACCGCCAATGCAGCACCCTGCAGCGACTGCGCCAGGAGAACCGCCTGCTGCGCCAGAACATCGCCAGCCTCGAACAACGCAATCTCGTCGATGCCTTGACCGGCCTCGGCAACGCTCGCTATCTGCGCCAGAAACTGACCGACAGCCTGCGCCAGGTGCAGGCTCGTGGCGGCGCCATTTGTTACCTGCTGATCGGCGTGCAGCAGGCCAATGAGTTGCAACGCAAGTACGGCAATGACTTCTATGACGAACTGCTGCAAGGTATCGCCCGGCGCCTGCAGCAACTGGTACGTCCGCTGGATATGCTGGCGCGCCTGGACGACCAGCACTTCGTGCTGATGACCCTGCCAGCCGACCTTCAGGACTGCGCGCCCAGCAGCTTCAAGCGCCTGTATGACGGACTGAACCTCAAGCCCTTCATGACCACCGCCGGACCGGTGGAACTCAAGGCTGGCGTCAGCCTGGTGGGCCTGGACAGCAAATGCCTCCCACTGGACCAGCAAACCCTGTTCGACGAAGCCGATCGGCTGCTGGCCGAATCCTATGCCGATGGTGTGGTCAGCGCCAAGCGCCTGCCGGCCCGCGATTGATGGCCACCACCTGGCACGTCCTCGGTGCCGGTAGCCTGGGCAGCCTGTGGGCTGTCCGCCTGGCACGCGTGGGGTTGCCCGTCACGCTGATCCTGCGAGACCCGGCGCGATTGGCTGCCTACCGCGCCAGCGGCGGTCTGACCCTGGTCGAACAGGGTCAGGAGCAACAGATTGCCATTCCAGCTCAGACCGTTGACGCCGCCGAGCCCATTAGCCGGCTGCTGGTCGCCTGCAAGGCCTATGATGCGCAATCGGCCGTGGCCCGACTGGCCCCGCGCCTGGCCGAGAATGCCGAACTGATCCTGCTACAGAACGGCCTGGGCAGCCAGGATGCCGTCGCTACGCTGGTGCCCAAGGCTCGCTGCCTCTTTGCCTCCAGCACCGAGGGAGCCTTTCGCGACGGCGACTGGCGAGTCGTGTTTGCCGGGCACGGCTTTACCTGGCTGGGAGATATTGCCCACCCCCAACCGCCCTATTGGCTCGACGATCTGCTCCTGGCCGGTATTCCCCATGAATGGCAGACCCAGATCCTCACCCCGCTCTGGCGCAAGCTGGCGCTCAATTGCGCCATCAACCCGTTGACGGTGCTGTATGGTTGCCGTAACGGCGACCTGCGCGATCACCACTGTGAAGTAGCCACCCTCTGCGGCGAACTGAAGGAACTGCTGGAGCACTGCGGCCAACCCGCAGCCGCACAGGACCTGCACGACGAAGTGACACGGGTCATCCAGGCCACGGGGGCGAATTACTCCTCCATGTATCAGGATGTCGCCCATGGCAGGCGCACGGAAATCAGCTACCTACTGGGTTACGCCTGCGAAGCGGCCAAACGCCATCATTTGAACCTGCCCCACCTGAATCAACTGCGCGACCGTCTGATCGCGCACCTTGCCGCCCATGGATTGCCCGGTACCTGAGTAAACCTGTGAATGGATGTCGTGGTTAGCGGGTGATTTCCATCAGCATCCGGGTCAGCAGATAGAGGCGCGGCACCACGCTCTCGACTTCCGCATACTCGTCTTCGGTGTGAATGCCACCGCCGACGATACCGAAGCCATCCAGCGTCGCGGTGCCCATTGCCGCCGACAGGCTGGCATCAGCCGCGCCACCACTGCCCTCCAGGGTCAGCTTGCGACCGATTTCGCCATAGATCGCCTGCGCCTTGGTCGCCAGCGCATCCTGGGCCGGTGTCGGCGACATCGGCGGCAGGCCACGCTGCAGGCTGGTCCTGACCTCGGTGTCGGCAATCAACTTGTTGGCCGAGACCCTGGCCAGGTCGCGCTCGACCCGATCGAACTCCTCCGGCACCAACACCCGTACATCGGCCTTGGCGATGGCTGAATCCGGGATCACATTGACCCGGTCACCGGCCTTGAGCACCGTGAAGTTGACCGTGGTCTGCTTCCCCGGATCACCCAGCTTGCCCAACTGGAGAATCTGGTGCGCTGCTTCCATCGCGGCATTGCGCCCACTGTCCGGAGCCACACCGGCATGGGCCGACTTGCCCTTGACTTCCACTACCGCCGTGCCACTGCCCTTGCGCCAGATCACCAGGCCGTCGGCGGGGCGACCGGGCTCCAGATTCAACGTCACATCGTGTTCCTTGGCCACCCGCTGAATCAGTTCGGTGGTCCCCTTGGAGCCGGTTTCCTCGTTGGTATCGAGCAGGAAGGTGATTTTCGCGTAATCCTTGAAATCAAGGTCTTGGAGGATTTTCAGCGCATACAGACCGGCGACGATGCCACCCTTGTCATCCATGACACCCGGCCCGTAGGCCCGTCCGTCCTTGATATAGAAGGGTTTGGCCGTCGCCGTACCTTCCTTGAAGACGGTGTCCATGTGCGCCATCAACAAAATTCGCGCCTTGCCGGTGCCCTTGAGGGTCGCCACGATGCTCTCGCCCGACGCCGGGGTGGCGGGAAAGGTCTCGATACTCGCCCCGAGCTTTTTCAATTCTTCGCTGACAATCGCCCGGACCTGCTGCAAACCCGGCTCGTAGCCCGACCCCGAATCGATGTTGACCAGCCGCTCCAGCAGCTTCAACCCGTCTTCCTTGTAGTGCTCGGCCCTGTCATGAACCGGCTGGTTGATCTGCGCCAGCGCATGAGGCGCGGCTATCGACAGCGCAACCCCCATGGCAAATCTCGCCAGTGCCGCACGTTTGCAATAAAACCCCATGGTTGTTTTCTCCCTGAACCCAGTTCTTGATGTTTGTCTATCGAACTGCGAGCGCATCGCCCAAGCAACTTACAACGCCGTAAAGCAGCCGTCGACCCGTTCAGTTCGCACTTTAGGCAAAAGACCGTAGTAAAAATCGGCGGTTTGATACACTCATTCATGTTCGATGCGACCAATGCTCGCCCCTTTTTTCCCTTGTCAAACAGGATCCGCAATGCCTCTGCGCCAGCGCCTAGAAAACCTGCCCGTCGGCCAGAAACTCCTGGCGGCCCTGCTGGTGCTGCTGACTACCGTACTGCTGGTGGCCAACCTGACCTTTATCAGCGCGGCTTATTGGATTTCCCAGGAAAGCATGGCACCCCAGGCCTTGCAGATCATCGGTCGGCTGGTTTCAAACCCGAACCTGGCCAGCCAGGCTCTGGACTCCGCCGCAAACGCCGAGATCCTGCTCAAAGAACTCAACACCTATTCCCCCCTGCGGGCCGCCGCCATCTATGACAGTCAGGGTGATCGACTGACTCAACTGCAACACGGTGACCGTCTGACGTTGCCGGAACGCTATCGGGACATCGAAGCCTGGCGCCTGACCGAGTTTCGCAGCAATCAGGTGATCGACATGCCCTATCCAGACCGGGCCTCCGGACACCTGCTGCTGGTGGCCAGCAGCGAGTTACCGGTGGCCTTCTACACCGGGACCCTGACCGCAAGCTTGGGAATCCTGATCTTCAGCGTCCTGCTGTGGCTGATCATTGCCCGGCAAATCAAGCGACTGATCACCCGACCGATCCACGAGCTGGAGGAACTGTCGCGCCAGGTTACCCGCGAAGAAAACTATTCCCTGCGGGCCTCGCGGGGCAACCGCGATGAAATCGGCAGCCTGGCCGAAGCCTTCAATACCATGCTCTCGCGCATCGAAGCGCGTGAACAGCAGCTCAAGCGCGCCCGTGACGACTCCCAGGCCGCCTACGACCAGGCTCAGGGTCTGGCCGAGGAAACCCGGCATACCAACCGCAAGCTGGAGCTCGAAGTCCAGGTCCGCAGCAAGATCGAGAAAAAACTCACTGGCTTCCAGAACTATCTCAATAGCATCATCGACTCCATGCCCTCGGCACTGATCGCCCTGGACGAGCAGCTCTATGTCACCCAGTGGAATCAGGAAGCCAGTACGCTTTCCGGAACCCGCCTGGATGAGGCACTGAACCAGCCGATCTTCCTCGCCTTCGAGCCGTTGAAACCCTTTCTGCCGCAGCTCAAGGACACCGTCGAACAACACAGCGTGGCGAAGATCGAGCGCGTTACCTGGATCAAGGACGACGAAGCCCACCACTATGCGCTGACTTTCTACCCACTGATGGGCGGTGCCGGGCGCGGCGTGGTGATCCGCATCGACGACATTACCCAGCGCCTGTCCCTGGAAGAAATGATGGTACAGTCGGAAAAGATGCTCTCGGTCGGCGGGCTCGCCGCCGGCATGGCCCACGAAATCAACAATCCACTGGGGGCTATCCTGCACAATGTCCAGAACATCCGTCGACGCCTGTCCTCAGAGCTACCGAAAAACCTCGAATACGCCGAACTGGCCGGGATCGACCTGGACACCGTCAATCAGTACCTCAAGAGCCGCGAAGTCCCGCAACTGCTTGACGGCATCCAGCAGGCTGGCGCACGAGCGGCCAAAATAGTCACCCATATGCTCAGCTTCAGCCGGCGCAGCAATCGGGAAATGGCCCCATGCGATCTGCCCGCCCTGATCGACCAGGCCGTGGAAATCGCCGGCAACGACTTCGACCTGGCTATTGGTTTCGACTTCAAGGGCCTGGCTATCATTCGTCAATTCGACCCCCAACTCGGCCCTGTCCCCGGTACCGCCAACGAACTGGAACAAGTGCTGCTCAATCTGCTGAAAAACGCCGCGCAGGCCATCCACCAGCGTGACGACGAGCGTGAACCCGCACGCATCACCCTGCGCACCCGGTTGAACCCGCCATGGGCGGAAATCCAGGTCGAGGATAACGGCATCGGCATGTCGGAGAACATCCGCAAACGCACCTTCGAACCCTTCTTCACCACCAAGGAGATCGGCCAGGGCACTGGACTGGGGCTGTCGGTTTCCTATTTCATCATCACCAACAACCACAAGGGCCAAATGGAAGTGCAATCGGCTCTTGGCCAGGGGACCTGCTTCACCCTGCGCCTGCCGCTGGCCGGTAGCCAGGTCACCTTTCCCATACTGAAGCAAACGGAGCTGTAATCATGGGTTTTCGTCTATCGAAGATTTATACAAGGACCGGTGATACCGGCGAAACCGGGCTGGGCGACGGTCGTCGCGTACCCAAGGATCACCCACGGATCGAAGCCATCGGCGAAGTCGATAGCCTTAACAGCCAACTGGGTTTGCTATTGGCGGGTCTGGCGGAACTGGTGGTCATTCACCCGGAACTGGAGGAATTGATCGAGGTGCTCGCGCCTTGCCAGCATCGTCTGTTCGATCTCGGCGGCGAACTGGCCATGCCGGAGTACCAGGCCCTGAACCAAAGCGAAATCGACCGGCTGGAAGCCACTATCGATCGCTGGAACGAAGAGCTGGGGCCGCTGGAGAATTTCATCCTGCCAGGCGGTTCGATGCTGATTGCCCAGGCCCATGTCTGCCGTAGCCTGGCACGCAGCGCGGAACGCCGTTGCCAGCAGCTCAACGCCGTGGAACCACTGGGCGGCGTGGGCCTGGCCTATATCAATCGGCTATCGGATCTGTTCTTCGTCGCCGCCCGACTGATTGCCCGGCGTGAGAAGGTTGCCGAGATTCTCTGGGAAGCGACGAAAAGCCCTCCCGCTCACTGATCGGCGCGACGCCAGGGCATCTGTAGAAACCGGTCTCAGATGCCCGTGCCTGGACCGGTTAATCCGGCCAGAACGCGCGGATACCCGCCACCCCTTGTGCTCCGTTCTCCCAGGCGCGTTGCCGCTCCTGCGGACCCACGCCACCGAGCAGATACACTGGCCGATTGAAACCGCTGATCAACTGCCGTGCCTGGTCCCACCCCAGAGGCTGTGCATCCGGATGGGTCGGGGTCGGCTGGACCGGCGACAGGGTGACGAAATCCACGCCCATCTGCTCGGCCAGCGCCAGCTCCTGCGCATCATGACATGACGCTGCCAACCAGCGATCCTGAGGCAATGGGCGACCGGCACCGGCGTATTGGCGCAACTGCGCGGCGGTGACATGCCAACCGGCCGAAGGAAAATCGCCCAGCCATTCAAAAGGCCCCTTGAGCATCAATTGTGCCTTGCCGGCACACAAACCGGTCGCATCCACCGCCAGGTCGCGATACTTCGGGTCATAACCGTTCGGTGCACGCAACTGGACTAACTTGATCCCACCGGCAATCGCCTTCTGCAGGCCTCGCAACAACTGCGTCGTCTCCAGGTCTTGCGGCGTGATCAGGTACTCGCCTGGCAACCGGGCTGCCGCGATGATCGCTTGGTTGGCCGCCGGAAACTGATAATCCGCCAGTTCCCGCCGCGTGACCCAGGCCAAGGGCTGACCTTCGGCCCCATGAGGCTCACCGGTAAAAGCCGAGACCTCCCAGACATCCAACAATACCGCCTTGTCCGGATAGTCATGCCGTACCTTGATCAGTGGCCGGGCTGTAATCACCACGATACCCAGTTCTTCGCGCAGCTCACGGGCCAGGGCCGCCAACACCGTTTCACCCTCCTCGACCTTGCCGCCGGGAAACTCCCACAAGCCACCCTGATGCTGGGAATCGGCCCGCCGAGCGATCAGGATCCGCCCGTCTATGTCTCGAATAACCGCCGCTGCCACCTGTACGGGTTTCACACTAAAAGCTCCTACAGTCCGCTCGTTTCTTGAGAGTCGGCGTTTGTGCACAAACTCGTGAGTGGTCTCACGGGCTAGCCAGCCGGGAGATCGGACCGCTGGCTCCTCCGGGACCGCGCCGTCCTTACGTGCGGTATTCCGCGTTGATCTTCACATACTCATGGGACAGATCCGTGGTCCAGATCGTTTCGCGGCACGCACCACGTCCCAGTTCGATACGAATGATGATTTCCTCACGGGCCATCACTGCCGCTCCCTGCTCCTCGGTATAAGTCGCGGCGCGAGCACCACGGCTGGCGATGCAGACTTCACCGAGAAACACATCGATCTTGCTCACATCGAGGTCGACGACACCGGCGCGACCGACCGCTGCCAGGATGCGTCCCCAGTTCGGGTCGGAGGCGAACAGCGCGGTCTTGATCAGGGGGGAATGGGCCACGGTGTAGCCGACGTCCAGGCATTCCTGATGAGTACCGCCGCCATTGACTTCAACCGTGACGAACTTGGTTGCGCCTTCGCCGTCACGGACAATCGCCTGGGCCACTTCCATGCAGACTTCGAACACCGCCTGCTTCAGCGCTGCGAACAGCGGGCCGCTGGTTTCGCTGATTTCCGGCAATTTGGCCTGGCCGGTAGCAATCAGCATGCAGCAATCGTTAGTCGAAGTGTCGCCGTCGATAGTGATACGGTTAAACGACTTGTTGGCGCCGTCGAGCAGCAGGTTCTGCAGAACGTCACGGGAGACTTTGGCATCCGTGGCGATATAACCGAGCATGGTCGCCATGTTCGGTCGAATCATGCCGGCACCTTTGCTGATACCCGTCACGGTGACGGTGACGCCGTCGTGCTGGAACTGGCGGCTGGCGCCCTTGGGCAAGGTATCGGTGGTCATGATGCCGGCGGCGGAGGCGGCCCAGTTATCCACCGACAGGTCGTCCAGCGCGGCCTGCAGGGCACCTTCGATCTTCTCGACCGGCAATGGTTCACCGATCACGCCGGTGGAGTATGGCAGTACGGCGTTCGCATCGACGCCCGCCAGCTCGGCCAATCGCGCGCAAGTACGGGCCGCGGCCACCAGCCCAGGTTCGCCGGTACCGGCGTTGGCATTGCCAGTGTTGGTCAACAGGTAACGCACCGCTCCCTGTACACGTTGCTTGGCCAGAATCACCGGCGCAGCGCAGAACGCATTCAGGGTAAACACGCCGGCCACCGTGGACCCTTCGGCACAGCGCATGACCACGATATCCTTACGCCCTGGGCGCTTGATACCCGCCGAGGCGATACCGAGTTCAAAACCGGCAACCGGGTGCAACGTTGGCAACGGGCCAAGACCAACAGCCATGAATGCGCTCCTTTGAATGTTCAATGTAATGTCTGCACTGTCGTCAAAAGGGACAGTGTTTCAAATGGAAAAACGCCGCGACGGCAAGGCAAGCCAGTCGCGGCGCGGTGCTTCAGAGTCGAACAAAAATCTTAGCTGATCTGTCCATGGCAATGCTTGTACTTCTTGCCCGAACCGCAGTAGCACAGCTCGTTGCGACCCAACTTCTGCTCGTTGCGTACAGGAGTGCTGGCCAAGGCCACATCAGCCTCTTCCCCCAGCACTTGCGGCGCTTCCAGACCAGGCGCTTCGGCGTGTTGGAACTGCATGCGTTGGGCCAGGGCTTCGGCTTCCTGGCGCAGGCGGGCTTCTTCTTCGACCGGATCTTCGCGGCGCACCTGAACGTGGGACAGCACACGGATCGAGTCGCGCTTGATCGAATCGAGCAGTTCGGAGAACAGCGTGAACGACTCGCGCTTGTACTCCTGCTTCGGGTTCTTCTGGGCGTAACCGCGCAGGTGAATACCGTGACGCAGGTGATCCATGGTTGACAGGTGATCTTTCCACAGATCGTCCAGCACACGCAGCACGATCTGTTTTTCAAAGGTTCGCAATGCCTCGGCGCTGGCCTGATCTTCCTTGTCCTTGTAAGCCGCCAGCAGCTCGTTCAAAAGCTTCTCGCGTAGCGTTTCCTCGTACAGATGATCGTCTTCGTCGAGCCACTGCTGGATCGGTAGCTTCACGCCGAAATCGGTTTCCAGGGCAGCCTCCAGCCCGGCTACGTCCCACTGCTCCGGCAGCGACTGTGGCGGAATGTGGGCGCTGACCGTGGCGTTGAGCACATCCTGGCGGAAGTCGGAGATGGTTTCGCCGATATTATCGGCCGCCAGCAACGTGTTGCGCATGTGATAGATCACTTTACGCTGCTCGTTGTTAACGTCGTCGAACTCGAGCAGTTGCTTACGGATGTCGAAGTTGCGCCCTTCGACCTTACGCTGGGCCTTTTCAATGGCATTGGTCACCATCCGGTGCTCAATCGCTTCGCCAGGCTGCATGCCCAGGGCCTTCATGAAGTTCTTCACCCGATCGGAGGCGAAGATGCGCATCAGGCTGTCTTCCAGGGACAGGTAGAAACGGCTGGAGCCGGCGTCACCCTGGCGACCGGCACGACCACGCAGTTGGTTATCGATACGGCGCGATTCATGACGCTCGGAAGCGATCACCTGCAAGCCGCCCGACTCAAGCACTTGCTGATGGCGCTTCTGCCAGTCGGCCTTGATCTGGGCAATCTGCTCCGGCGTCGGGTTTTCCAGCGAGGCCACTTCGACTTCCCAATTGCCGCCCAGCAGGATATCGGTGCCGCGACCGGCCATGTTGGTGGCAATGGTCAGAGCGCCGGGACGACCGGCCTGGGCAATGATTTCCGCCTCCTTTTCGTGGAACTTGGCGTTCAGGACCTTGTGCTCGATCCCTTTCTGATTGAGCAGGTTGGACATGTGCTCGGAGGTTTCGATGGTCGCGGTACCCACCAGCACCGGACGCCCCTGCTTCAGGGACTCCTCGATATCGGAGATGATTGCTGTGTATTTCTCGTCGGAGGTCAAGAACACCAGGTCGTTGTAGTCCTTGCGGGCCAGCGGCTTGTTCGGCGGGATGACCATCACCGACAGGCCGTAAATCTGATGGAACTCGAACGCTTCGGTGTCGGCCGTACCGGTCATGCCGGACAGCTTGGTGTAGAGACGGAAGTAGTTCTGGAACGTGGTCGATGCCAAGGTCTGGCTTTCGGCCTGGATATTGAGGTTTTCCTTGGCTTCGATGGCCTGGTGCAGGCCCTCGGACAGACGGCGCCCCGGCATGGTACGGCCAGTGTGCTCGTCGACCAGGACCACCTGGCCATCCTGCACGATGTATTCGACGTTGCGGTGGAACAACTTGTGCGCACGCAGGCCAGCGTAGACGTGGGTCAGCAGGCCCAGATTGTGCGCCGAGTACAGGCTCTCGCCTTCGGCCAGCAGGCCGACCTGGGTCAGCATCTCTTCGATGAATTGGTGACCGGCTTCGTTCAGCTCAACCTGGCGAGTCTTTTCGTCGATGGTGAAGTGACCCTCCTTGGTCACCACGCCTTCGACTTCCTCGATGTGCTGGGTCAGGCGCGGGATCAGCTTATTGATCTCGGTGTACAGGCGCGAACTGTCTTCGGCCTGGCCGGAGATGATCAACGGGGTACGGGCTTCGTCGATCAAAATAGAGTCGACTTCATCGATCACGGCGAAGTTCAGCTCGCGCTGGAACTTCTCTTCCATGCTGAACGCCATGTTGTCGCGCAGGTAGTCGAAACCGAATTCGTTGTTGGTACCGTAGGTGATATCGGCGGCATAAGCGGCACGCTTTTCTTCCGGCGGCTGGAATGGCGTGACGACGCCGACCGTCAGGCCGAGGAACTCATAGAGTGGACGCATCCAGTTGGCGTCGCGGCGAGCCAGGTAGTCGTTCACCGTCACCACGTGCACGCCCTTGCCGGACAGTGCATTGAGGTAGACGCCCAGGGTGGCTACCAGGGTTTTACCCTCACCGGTACGCATCTCCGCGATCATGCCTTCATGCAAGGTCATGCCGCCGATCAACTGCACGTCGAAGTGGCGCATGCCCATAACACGCTTGCCGGCTTCACGGGCGACCGCAAAGGCTTCCGGCAGAATCTTATCGAGGGTTTCACCTTTGGCTATGCGGGCCTTGAACTCTTCGGTCTTGGCGCGCAACTGCTCATCCGAAAGGGCCACCATTTGCTCTTCGAAGGCATTGACGATCTGTACCGTCTTGAGCATGCGCTTGATTTCACGCTCGTTCTTGCTTCCAAAAAGTTTCTTTAACAAAGGCGCAAACATATCGGCAGGTTCTTCCACACATAGGGATGGAGGGCGGCCCCGTGAGTCGCCCGAGCAGCCCTCATGGCCGCATGCGAACGAGCATTCTACCCGGAAACGATGGTGAGGAAAGTGGCGTTATTCCACGATGCTGGCACAGCGCTTTGACGGGGCCACTCTAAAATAAGGTCTTTTTCCCGAACTTCAAGCTATCAAGCCCGGAAACTGGTTGCAGACTGTAGGAGCAAAGCCGGTCTGCATCAATGGGCGCGGCTGGCCTGGTCGTTTCTGCTACCATGACGGCTCTGTTACTTCAGGTGTCTGAATCATGGCATTTCGCCCTCTTCCCGCCCGGGCACCCGCCGTCCTGCTTCGCGAGGCCAAACCGCTGAAAGCGATTTTCAGTCATGCCCAACGCCTGGCTCACCTGCAACGCCTGGTGGAAAGCCAACTGCAGCCAGCGGCACGCGAACACTGCCATGTGGCTTCCTGGCGCGAAGGCAGCCTGCTGCTGATCGTCACCGACGGGCACTGGGCGACCCGCCTGCGCTACCAGCAAAAACGCCTGCAACGACAATTGCAAGCGTTCGACGTGTTCATCGGCCTGACCCGCATCCTGTTCAAGGTACAACCACCGACCGTCCAGCAGGGCGCGGCGGGCCACACCATGGACCTGTCAATCAATGCCGCGCAAACCATCCAGGAAACGGCCGAGGGCATCAACGACCCCAACCTGCGCGCGGCCCTCGAACGCCTGGCCAGCCACGCCCGGCCCAAGGCCTGAACACTCAACGGCGCTTATTGCCGCCGAGCAACGAGCCCATCAAACCGCGTACCAACTGGCGTCCCAGCTGATTGGCGGCCTGGCGCATGGCGGACTTCAGCGCCTGCCCCGTCGCCGTGCCGAGGAACTCGCCGGCCTTGTCGGCCAAGCTCGGCTCCTGGCCCGCCACTTCGTCGGTAGGTGCCGGTGCTTCGCTAATCGGCGCCTTGCGCGCTATCAGGATTTCATAGGCCGACTCACGGTCGACAGGCTTGTCATAACGACCGAGCAGGGCCGACCCGGCAATCAGGGCCGCCCGCTCGGCTTCGCTCAACGGCCCGATACGCGATTGCGGCGGCGCGATCAGCACCCGCTGGACCCTTTGCGGCGTGCCCTTGTCCTGCAAGGTACCCACCAACGCCTCGCCGATCCCCAGTTCGGTCAATACCGCCAGGGCCTCGAACGCCGGATTGGGCCGAAAACCCTCGGCGACCGCCCGTAGCGATTTCTGTTCCCGAGCGGTAAAGGCCCGCAGCCCGTGCTGAATTCGCAACCCCAACTGCGCCAGGATCGCATCGGGAAGGTCACCTGGCGACTGCGTGACGAAGTACACCCCGACGCCTTTCGAGCGAATCAGCCGGACCACCTGCTCCAACCGATCCTGCAAGGCTTTCGGGGTACCGGCGAACAACAGGTGTGCTTCATCGAAGAACAGCGCCAACAGCGGCTTGTCGGCATCGCCACGCTCGGGCAATTGCTCGAACAGCTCAGCGAGTAGCCACAGCAGGAACGTTGCGTAGACCTTGGGCGCTTCGTGCACCAGGCGGCTGGCATCGAGCAGATGAATCTGTCCACGCCCGTCGCCCGTCGCCCGCAAGATATCCTCCAACTGCAAAGCCGGCTCGCCGAACAGCGCTTCGGCGCCCTGCTGCTCCAGGGTCGCCAGGCGCCGCAGCAGCGCCTGGCTGGAAGCCGCAGTCATCAGGGCGGCGTCCTCGCCCAACAACTGCGGATGGTCCTTGAGGTGATTGAGCAGCGCCTTGAGGTCCTTCAGGTCGAGCAACAACAGACCTTCGCGATCAGCCACCTTGAACGCGGCATATAAAGCCGACTGCTGGCTGTCCGTCAGTTCCAGCAACGCACCGATCAGTAGCGGCCCCATTTCGCTCAGGGTCGTGCGCAACGGATGGCCGGATTGTCCATGAATATCCCACAAGGTTACCGGATAGGCCCTGGCCTGGTAATTCAGCCAAGGCATGCCGGCGATCCGCTCGGCCACCTTGCCCTGGGGATCGCCCGGCGCGCCCAGGCCACACAGATCACCTTTGATATCCGCCGCGAACACCGCGACCCCGGCATCGCTGAAGGCTTCGGCCAGGCGTTGCAAGGTCACCGTCTTGCCGGTCCCGGTGGCCCCGGCGACCAAGCCGTGACGGTTGGCCAGGCGCATCGCCTGACCGATGGGTTGAGCCATCGGGTCGGCGCCGAAAACAAGTTGTGCAGGATCCGTCATGTCGTCACCCAAGGTGAGTCGCTGAGACAAGTCTCTAGCATTTTAGCGGACCGGGGGACACATCGATGAAAATCGTCTCGGACTCAGCTTGCAACTGCTGCCAGAGCTCGGCGGCACCGGGAAACGCGGTGCCGTGCTCACGACTCATGGCTTCGGGGTCATAGCGGCTCAGACAGCCTTCCCCCAGGGTCGGCGGTGCCCTGGAGGTGGCCTTGTCGAGTGGATCGCTCATCAATAAAGCTCCAGGACCGTCGACAGGCGGTCAGAACACCACTGTCTTGTTACCGTGCACCAGCACACGGTCTTCCAGGTGATAACGCAAGCCACGGGCCAGCACCATCTTCTCGACATCGCGACCGAAACGCACCATGTCCTCGATGCTATCACTGTGGCTCACACGCACCACATCCTGTTCGATGATCGGGCCGGCATCCAGTTCTTCGGTCACGTAATGACACGTCGCGCCGATCAGCTTCACCCCGCGCAGGGATGCTTGGTGGTAAGGCTTGGCGCCGACGAAGGAAGGCAGGAAGCTGTGGTGGATATTGATGACCTTGTGCGCGTACTCGCTGCACAGTGCCGGCGGCAAGATCTGCATGTAGCGCGCCAGCACCACCACATCGGCGTCATGATGCTTGACCAGGCGTGACACTTCGGCGAATGCCGGCGCCTTATCCTGCGGGTTCACCGGTACATAGTAATAGGGAATACCGTGCCACTCGACCATCCGGCGCAGGTCGTTGTGGTTGGAAATCACGCAGGCGATCTCGCAATCAAGTTCATCACTGTGCCAGCGGTGCAACAAGTCGGCCAGGCAATGGGATTCGCGGCTGGCCATCAAGACCACGCGCTTCTTCTGTTCGGTATCGGTGATGCGCCAAGTCATGGAGAACTCTTCGGCGATCGGTGCAAATGCCTCGCGAAAAGCCTCCAAACCAAACGGCAGACTGTCGGCACGGATCTCGTGACGCATAAAGAACCAGCCGCTGAGGTTGTCGGAGTGATGGCTCGCTTCGGTGATCCAACCGTTATAAAACGCCAGAAAGTTACTGACTTTGGCAACGATGCCAACGCGGTCGGGACAAGCGATCACCAGCCGGAAAGTGCGCATGAGGGGGGAACTCCAAAACTTCACAAAGGTCGCCATTCTAGCGACTACACGGCAAAACTGCAGTATTCCTTGCACTGTGCGCGGCAACAGGCAATTTGTGGGACCAACAGCATCACAACGCTCGCGGCGGCAACTGAAACAGCCAGCAGTTTGGATAGTTCAACGGACCGTTCGCGGGACTATTTTCGGGCGTCCCGAGCAGAATATCTAACAGGCGTCCATCGCGTCTCCGCAAAGTTCAAAAATTAAATGCAACAAACATTCGCTTAAATGTTTACTTGGGCAAACTGTCTGACTATTATTGCGCCACTGCAACCCTCATACACGACTCACATAAGGTAGTCCCCATGTCTCTGATCAACAAATACCGCGCCGTACAAGAAAACATCGAAGCACTGAAAGCAGAAATGGCAGCCATGGAAAAAGACGGCGCCCTGAAAAAAGAAATGGAATTCGAAAAAGAACTGCGCGCCCTGCTGGCTAAACATGCCAAGTCGCTGCGCGACTGCCAACTGATCCTGGACCCACAGGCCAAAGAAAAGGCCCCACGTGGCGGCGCGGTAAAAACCACCGGTGCCAAGCGCGCGCGCAAGGTCAAGCAGTACAAAAACCCACACAATGGTGAAGTCATCGAAACCAAAGGTGGCAACCACAAGACTCTGAAAGAGTGGAAAGCCAAGTGGGGCGGTGACGTGGTTGAAGGCTGGGCCACTCTGCTGGGCTAAGCAAAATACCCGTCGCCAAGCTTTTTGCGATGTAGAAAAAACGCCAGCTTGCTGGCGTTTTTTATTACTTCGATTTAATCCCTCGTCAGTCAATCCAACTGAATGTTAAAACGAGCGTACAAAGAGTGCGCATGGCGCTGCCACTCGCCGAGCACTTGCGCCTGCTCGGGCGTGGCATTGGCTAAACAGCTCGCAAGCGCGTCGCTAAACCCCGCCAGGGTATTAGGCGCGCCCCAGCTCGACTCACTCAGGCGTCGCCGACAGAATGTCTGCCAACGCTGTTGCTCTTCTTCGCTCAAGCTATCGGGAAAGTTACGTGCACGATAACGGAATAATAATTCCGGCAAGCGAGCATCATCGAAAGGCCAGTGCTCCCGCGCCAATTGCTCCGGCCCCGCGCCGCGCACTTGTTCACATAAGCGGCGGTCGCGATCGCCAAGAAAACCATCGTATAACTGCTGCTCCGGATCTTCGCTGGGGGTGAAGTCTTCTATCGCATAAACCGCCTGGACTTTATCCCGCCAAACTTGCTGTGTGTCATTAAGCCGCAGGCGACGGGTCTCATAGAGTGCCATGTCGAGTTGCAGACGCTGCTGATCTTCTGCCCGTAAAACCGCCATCGGCGCCACGACCGGACAGCGGTTGACGTAAATTAACTTGAGCGGCACCGGCAATTGTCCATCAATCATGTTCTCGCGACGGGTGTACAGATGCTGTCGCAGCGATTCTGTATCCAGGTCCAGCAGCGGCTGCGGGTCGTGATGTAAGTCACAGACGATCAGCGCATTGCGATTGCGCGGATGCCAGGCCAGTGGCAGGACTACGCCCAGATAGTTGCGAGCGGCGGAAAAACGCCCGGAGATATGCACCATAGGCTGCAACAGGCGAATCTGCTCCAGCACCCGCTGCTTGCTACGCAATTGAAAGAGCCAGTCATACAACTTCGGTTGCTTTTCACGAATCAGCCGCGCCAGAGCAATAGTCGCGCGAACATCGGACAAGGCTTCGTGGGCATGACCATGATCGATGCCATTGGCGGCGGTCAGTCGCTCCAGCCTTAACGTCACTCGCCCCTCTTCCTCCGGCCAGACAATACCCTGGGGTCGTAGTGCGTAGGCGGCACGTACCACGTCGATCAGGTCCCAACGACTATTGCCGCCCTGCCATTCCCGCGCATAGGGATCGAAGAAGTTCCGGTACAGGCTGTAGCGGGTCACTTCGTCATCAAAGCGCAGGGTGTTGTAGCCCGCCCCACAGGTTCCCGGTTGCGCCAGTTGGGCGTGCACGCGGGTCATGAAGTCGGCCTCTGCCAACCCCTGACCGGCAAGCTGCGAGGGTGTGATACCGGTAATCATACAGGCCGCCGGATGCGGCAGGATATCCTCGCCGGGCTGGCAGTAGAGATTGACCGGCGTGTCGATCTCATTGAGCTCGGCATCGGTACGGATGCCCGCCACCTGCAGCGCGCGGTCGCTGCGCGGATTAATCCCAGTGGTTTCGTAGTCGTACCAGAAGATAGAGGTCACGGCTGGTTCCTGAACAGAAGACCGAGCCAGTCTAGGCGCTTGACCGCCCTTGGGGCCAGTCGCCCGGTACAACTTATATTGACAATCGATTACAGAGTACGGTTGCTTAGGCCGGCGGCGTTGGCTAGAGGCGAAGCCCTGCGCTTGGCGGCAGTGGCCAGGGCCTGAAGTTCAACCTGTTGCGTGGATTTCGCGAAGGCGACAGCCTACGCCAGATCGACGGGAACACTACCGCCCGGCAGATTACCAAGCCGCCGCCAGCCAGGTCCTGGCCCGATACAGACGCTGCCCGAAACCCTCGCCGGCTGCCGCACGGTCGACTACCGAATGACCGGGCCAACCGCCATGGGCGCCTCAACGCCCAGGGCGCTCCCGTCCTCGATGGGCGCCCACGCGAACTCGGTGCCGAACCGGTCAGTCGCTACCTCAGTTGGAAAAAGCCGAGGCTCTCTGCAGCAGGCGGACTTCCCTACTATTTATGCCGAAGCTTCCAACGGGTAAAAGCTGAAGTAGTGTTGCAACGCACTCACCAGCTTGTGATACGCCTCGGGAGGCTCGGACAGGGCAAAGCCCGAGTCGTAATAACCCGGCGTCGCCTCTTCATGGGACCAGAGGCAGCGGCCATTCAGATCGATAAGCTGGACCGTGTCATCGGGACCGGGGAGTTTCAATTGCAGTTTGAAGTCCGCCTTCACCAATAACGGCAACTGGCTGATCAACATCAGCCCCTCGTCGGAAACATTACCCAAATAGCCAATGGGCTTGTCGGTGAAGCGATTGAACACTTGCAGAAAATACGGCAGCTGGTGCCGTTCGATACGACGGTCAGTAGGCATGTTGGTGATCGCTATACAAGGTCATTCAGCATGACCGCGCTAGTGCTTCGGAGCAGGACCGGCGGGTCCGCTCTCCCTTGGCCTCGGCGCGACGGCAGCGGATCGCCCTATCGCATTACATCTACCGAGCCATGGCTTTCAACTCAAATGAATTGATAAAACTTAAACCATACTCTCCGAACTGTAGCTGAAAGCTGGCAGAGAGCCAGCTCATATTGCAACCATCATCAAAAAGTCGCCGATGTCGGCTGGGCCGGGGTTGCACCATCGGCATGCCCAAGCTGACGCAGGGTCTCCAGGCGGGCCTGGGCACGGTAGGCATACTCGCTGGAGGGGAACTGACTAATGATGAAACGATAGGTCTGTGCCGCGTCGACGAACAGCTTCTGACGCTCCAGGCACTGACCGCGCAACATCGACACTTCCGGCTGAACATAGGAGCGGGAGCGACTCTCACGGTCGACCTGAGACAACTGTAGCATCACGTCTTCGCAATTACCGCGATCATAAGAACGGTAGGCATTGTTCAGGTGGCTGTTCATCGACCAGCGGGTGCAACCGACGACACTGGCGGCCAAGACTAAAACGAGCAAAATTCGCATGGGTATCTCCTGTTCTTGGCAGGGTATCGACCCGTCGACGAAAATCTTCAGAGTGTTCCTCAAGCGACCTATCCGAAAAATTCTTCGCTGAAAAGTAGTGCAAATGAACAATGACTACAGCACAGGACCATAGTAGCCTCTCGTTGCGCTTGAACTCAGGAGTCTCTGCATGTCCGTTCGTCGTACTAAAATCGTCGCCACACTGGGCCCGGCCAGCAATTCGCCGCAAGTTCTGGAACAGCTGATTCTAGCTGGCCTGGACGTCGCCCGCCTGAACTTCTCCCACGGTACCCCCGACGAGCACAAGGCTCGTGCCAGGCTGGTCCGCGACCTCGCCGCCAAACACGGGCGCTTCGTGGCGCTGCTGGGTGACCTGCAAGGCCCGAAGATCCGTATCGCCAAATTCGCCAACAAGCGCATCGAGTTGAAGATCGGTGATCCGTTCACCTTCTCCACCAGCCATCCGCTGACCGAAGGCAACCAGCAGGTCGTCGGTATCGACTACCCGGACCTGGTCAAGGACTGCGGCGTGGGCGACGAACTGCTGCTCGACGACGGTCGCGTGGTCATGCGGGTCGACACCGCTACCGCTACCGAATTGCGTTGCACCGTGACCATCGGCGGCCCGCTGTCGGACCATAAGGGGATCAACCGTCGCGGTGGCGGCCTGACCGCTCCGGCCCTGACCGAAAAGGACAAGGCCGACATCAAGCTCGCCGCTGAGATGGAAGTGGACTACCTTGCAGTCTCCTTCCCACGTGACGCCGCCGACATGGAATACGCCCGCAAACTGCGCGACGAAGCCGGCGGTACCGCCTGGCTGGTGGCGAAGATCGAGCGCGCCGAGGCCGTGGCCGACGACGAAACCCTCGACGGCCTGATCAAGGCCAGCGACGCCGTCATGGTTGCCCGTGGCGACCTCGGCGTGGAAATCGGCGACGCCGAGCTGGTGGGCATCCAGAAGAAAATCATTCTGCATGCGCGCCGCCACAATAAAGCCGTGATCGTTGCCACCCAGATGATGGAGTCGATGATCCAGAACCCGATGCCGACCCGTGCCGAAGTGTCCGACGTCGCCAACGCCGTACTGGATTACACCGACGCCGTCATGCTGTCGGCTGAAAGCGCCGCCGGTGCCTACCCGCTAGAAGCCGTGCAGGCCATGGCGCGCATCTGTGTCGGCGCGGAAAAGCATCCGACCAGCAAGACCTCCAGCCACCGTATCGGCAAGGTCTTCGAAAGCTGCGACCAGAGCATCGCCCTGGCAGCCATGTACACGGCCAATCACTTCCCGGGCGTCAAGGCGATCATCGCCCTGACCGAAAGCGGCTACACACCGTTGATCATGTCGCGGATCCGTTCGTCGGTGCCCATCTACGCGTTTTCCCCGCATCGTGAGACCCAGGCTCGCGCAGCGATGTTCCGCGGTGTCTATACCGTGCCGTTCGACCCAGCTTCGCTACCGCCCGAGAAAGTCAGCCAGGCTGCGGTGGACGAGTTGCTCAAGCGCGGCGTGGTCGAGCAAGGCGACTGGGTCATCCTGACCAAGGGCGACAGCTACCACACCATCGGTGGCACCAACGGGATGAAGATCCTGCATGTCGGCGACCCGATGGTCTGAGTGACCTGACGCTGTGCTCAAAGCCTCGCCGCAGTAGTGCCGCGAGGCTTTTTGCCTTATGTCACCCAGACACCAGGCATTGTGGATGCTCTGCTCTTGAGCGCCATTCAACCGCGTGACAGGAACACATCTGCAAGCAGTTGATTGCGCGGCAATCCGAGCAGGTACAGGCGCTTGGCAAAGACTTCGACACTGGCCGGGGCACCACAGAGTAGAGCCAAGGTTTGTCGTGAGGCAAGCCGTAGTTTGGCCAGAAACTCCGGCAGTTCAGCCCCTTCCAGATATTGGACCGTGACATTGCCATGGGCACCGGCCAGTTCGGCCAGCTCAGTGGCCAGGTAGTGTTCATGGCGACCATGAGCCAGGTGCACCAAACGAATCGGTCCTGCGTGCCCCTGGCGCAAGGCTTCGCGCAGCACGCCCCATAACGGCCCCAGCCCTGTGCCGGCCGCCAGCAGCCACAGTGGCCGGGCATGCCAGTCGGGATTGTAATGCAAGGCGCCGCCACGTAATTCCCCCAGGCGAATTATTTCGCCGATCCTGAAGCCTCGGGCCGCGTCGCTGAACTCGCCGGGCTGGCGGCAATCGAGGTGAAACTCCAGGTAGCGGTCCTCCTGGGGCAGGCTCGCCAATGAATAAGGGCGCGCAACACCCTGGGTTGTCCACAGCACCAAGTGCTGGCCGGCGCAATAACGCAGTGGCCGCTCCGGCAACAGCCGTAGACGCAATACCGTGGGGCTCAACCAGTCGAGTTCGCTGATATGGGCCAGCGCCCCATCGCGCAGCGGATCGAAGATTTCCAGGTACAAGTCTTCGCGCATCTGGCATTGGCAGGCCAGCCGCCAGCCGCGCTCACGCTGTTCAAGGGTCAGGGCATTCGGTTGATTGTCTTGCGGTTCGCCCTGCAGACAATGCACCAGGCAGGCATGGCAACTGCCCGCTCGACAACTGTAGGGCACCCTCACCCCAGCCTGGTTCAAGGCATCGAGCAGATTGCCGCCGCTGGCCACCGACCAGACTCGTTCACCGACCCGCAACTCAGGCATCGCTGTATTCCCAGGCGGCGCAACAGTGGTTACGCCCGTCGCGTTTGGCGCGGTACAGCGCCTGATCGGCACGCTGCAAGGCCTCATCCAGATCGTCGCCTGCGGCCATCAGTGTCATGCCCACCGACAGGCTCAAGTTGCTCACCGTCACCCCCACCAGTTCGACCTGGGTAAAGGCTAGACGCAGACGTTCGCAGCAGGCCGTCAGGCGCTCGGGATCGGCATTGGGCAAGAGCAGCACGAATTCTTCTCCTCCATAACGCGCCAATACATCACCTTCGCGCGCGCAGGCGCCGGCCACACCGGCGAACGCCTGCAATACCTGATCACCGGTCGCATGCCCATGGACATCATTGATGCGCTTGAAATGATCAAGATCGATCAGGGCCAGACCGTGCACCGTGTCCGGATCCATCAGTTCCAGCTCGCGGGAGGCCAGGCGCAGGAAGTGTCGACGATTATACAGGCCGGTCAGTTCGTCGGTGGCGACCAGGTCTTCCAGCTGGCGCATCATCCCCCGCAGGGTATCCTGATGGGCCTGCAAGGCAAACCGTCGTTGTCGCATGCGCTGGCGAGACGCTTGTACATAACTGGCATATAGGCACAGCCAAGCCAACACCACGAACAGCACACAGACCTGTAGCACCGCCAACCCAGGATCGGGCAGTCGGAACTGGTAACCTTCCTGGAGATTCAGGGCGGCAAAGCTGAAAAACACCAACGCCGCGCACCGCACAAATTTGCGCCGCGGCAGATGAAACAGGCCAAACAGCAGCACCAGTGGGTAAAACACCAGGAAAGTGCCGCGAGCATGCTCAAGGTTGGCCATCATGTAGGTTTGCCAGCCCAGCCCCAGCAATACCTGGAACTCGGTCAGACTCGGGTCGCGAAAGCGCAGGTTACGACCACTGAAAAACAGCCAGCCGAGCCCACACTGACTGGCGATCACCAGGCCGGTAATGACCAGTGCCGTGGTGACACTGGCCCGCTGCTGGTCGGTGAAAATCGCCGCCCAGACCAATGGCAGCACCAGCACATATGTACCGGCAGCCAGGGCAAAGCGTTTGCGTAACAGACTCTGTATGGCTTTATGGGTCAATCTATGACTCACCGTGCGCTGAGGGCTCAAAGGGTTTCCTTCCCGTACAGGCCACCCGTCACTCTAGTGATCTGGAGCAAAAATAACTATTCAATTTTTTACCACCCGTACAGCCCTTGCTGTACGAGTACCAAGGAGCAATGCTCGCCATCGGTCGGCCAAGGTTTGACCACTGACGGATGTACCCGACAACCGGGCGGGTTATACTGCCGCGCCTTTTTGGTGCCGGTCCTGCGTGCCCGGCCAGCCTTAAAAGATGTTTTCGACAGACCCTGGTGCCCCGCCTCAAGGCAGGGCACCTATTGATCGCAAACACCTTACTTGAATGTTCCCGTCTCTATAGAGGAGCGCGCCCCATGACCGTGATCAAGCAAGACGACCTGATACAGAGCGTCGCCGATGCACTTCAGTTTATTTCCTATTATCATCCCGTGGACTTCATCCAGGCTATGCACGAGGCCTATCTGCGGGAAGAGTCGCCGGCCGCCCGTGACTCCATGGCACAGATCCTGATTAACTCGCGCATGTGCGCCACCGGCCACCGGCCCATCTGCCAGGACACCGGGATCGTCACCGTATTCGTGCGCGTCGGCATGGACGTGCGCTGGGACGGCGCCACCATGGGCCTGGACGACATGATCAACGAAGGCGTGCGTCGCGCTTACAACCTGCCGGAAAACGTCCTGCGCGCCTCGATCCTGGCCGATCCGGCAGGTGCCCGCAAAAACACCAAGGACAACACTCCGGCGGTCATCCACTACTCCATCGTCCCGGGTAACACGGTGGAAGTGGATGTGGCGGCCAAGGGTGGCGGTTCCGAGAACAAGTCAAAGATGGCCATGCTCAACCCCTCCGACTCAATCGTCGACTGGGTCCTCAAGACCGTACCGACCATGGGCGCCGGCTGGTGTCCACCGGGCATGCTCGGCATCGGTATCGGCGGCACCGCCGAGAAAGCCGCGGTCATGGCCAAGGAAGTGTTGATGGAGTCTATCGACATCCACGAGCTGAAGAAGCGCGGTCCATCCAATCGCATCGAAGAAATGCGCCTGGAGCTATTCGAAAAGGTCAACCAACTGGGCATCGGTGCCCAGGGTCTTGGCGGCCTGACCACCGTGCTCGACGTGAAGATCATGGACTACCCGACCCACGCGGCTTCCCTGCCCGTGTGCATGATCCCCAACTGCGCCGCCACTCGCCACGCGCACTTCGTGCTCGACGGTTCCGGCCCGGCCTCGCTGGAGGCGCCATCGCTGGACGCCTATCCGGAAATTGTCTGGGAAGCCGGTCCATCAGCCCGGCGCGTCAACCTCGACACCCTGACCCCAGAAGACGTGCAGAGCTGGAAGCCGGGCGAAACCGTGCTGCTCAACGGTAAGATGCTCACCGGGCGCGATGCCGCGCACAAGCGTATGGTGGAAATGCTGAACAAGGGTGAAACCTTGCCGGTCGACCTCAAAGGCCGCTTCATCTATTACGTCGGCCCGGTGGATCCGGTGCGTGAAGAAGTCGTCGGCCCTGCGGGTCCGACCACCGCTACGCGCATGGATAAATTCACCCGGCAGATCCTCGACCAGACCGGCCTGTTGGGCATGATTGGCAAATCCGAGCGCGGCCCAACCGCCATCGAGGCGATCAAGGACCACAAGGCCGTGTACCTGATGGCCGTGGGTGGCGCTGCCTACCTGGTGGCCCAGGCCATCAAGAAATCCAAGGTCGTCGCCTTTGCCGAACTGGGCATGGAAGCGATCTACGAGTTCGAGGTCAAGGACATGCCAGTCACGGTCGCTGTCGATACCAAGGGCGAGTCGGTACACATCACCGGTCCAGCGATCTGGAGCAAGAAGATCAGCGACAGCCTGGCGGTAGAAGTGCAGTAAGCGCTCTCGTTGCAAAAAAAAGCGGCCCGGTTTATCCGGGCCGCTTTTTTTGGAGACGACTATTGGTTCATTCAGACTCAAGCTTGTCCAGGCTGCGCAGTTTCTGCGGCAGCCCCCACAACAGCAACGCGGCAGCGATCAGACTGGTGACACCGATGACGTAAAGCGCGGGCGTCGTGCTGCCACTGAGGTCCTTGATTCGCCCGACCATAACCGGGCTGATGATGCCACCAAACTGCCCCAGGGTATTGATTACCGCGATGCCACCTGCGGCTCCGGCACCCGCGCCGGCCAGCAGTTTCGGCGGTAGTGCCCAGAAGGCGGGGATCGACGCGATGATCCCGGCGCCTAGCAGACTCAGCGCCACGATCAGGAATACCGTGTGATCGGCAAAAATCCCCGCGCAGAAGAAACCGATTGCCCCCAGCACCACCAAGCCGCAGACAAACTTGCGGCGCTCGCCACTGGCATCGGACAAGCGGCCTACCACCACCATGCTAATGGCACCACAGATGTACGGGATCGCCGTGAGCAGCCCGATGATCACCGGGCTTTGAGTGCCCGCGCTACGAATCAACTGCGGCGCCCAGAAGTTCAGTCCATAAGAGGCAATCTGGATCAGGAAGTAAATCAGCCCCAGTGTCAGGAAACCGGGAATACGCAGTGCGGCCAATAGCGAACTGCCAGATTGGTGCGGCTCATGCCGGGCGATACGGCTCGACAACAAAGTCTTCTCCGTCGACGTCAACCAGTGGGCATCGTCGATACGGTCCTTGAGCAAACCCAGCACCAGCAGGCCAAGGCCAATGCAGGGCAGGCCGCCGAGCAGGAACAACCAGTGCCAGCCGCGCATCTGCAACACACCGTCAAGGTGTGCCAGCACCAGTCCGGAGAGCGGTGCGCCCACCAGCCCGGCGAACGCCGAGGCAAGAAACAGCATCGAGGTGATACGCCCGCGATAGTGCTGGGGAAACCACAAGGTCAGGTAATACAACACACCCGGTGCAAAACCGGCCTCCATCGCGCCAATGACAAACCGCAACGCATAGAACTGCCATTCGCTGTTGACAAAGACCATCGCCGCCGTCGCCGCGCCCCAGGACATCATGATCCGGGCGATCCAACGCCGCGCACCGACCTTGTACAGCATCATGTTGCTCGGCACCTCGAACAACACATACCCAACCACGAACAGCCCCGCACCCAATCCGTAGGCGGTGTCGCTGAGGCTCAGGTCGGTCTGTAACTGGAACTTGGCGAAACTGATATTGATCCGGTCGAAGAAGGCGAACAGGTAGCAGACCATGATCAGCGGCATGATTCGCCAGGCGACTTTGCTGATCAGGGCTTTTTCGGCATCGTGTATAACGGCGGGACTCTGGCCCGCCTCCAAGACATTGAGGCTCATGGTGTTTCTCCAGGCGGACTGTTCGTGAGTGTCCGATTGTTTTTGTTGTCTGGTAAAGGTTGTCTGAAACGGCTATCGCTACGAACCGACGCCGAACTTCAGTGCCGAATGCAAATCACAATTGCGTCCGGCCTTGGCTACCTGGCCGGGCAGCTCGTGCCCGAGCAACGCCGGCAGGCGACGAGAGATCGCCAACAGCGCCGGCAGATCGATACCGGTGTCGATGCCCATTTCGTCGCACAGATTGACCAGGTCCTCGGTGCAGATATTGCCCGAGGCCCCAGGCGCGAAAGGACAACCGCCCAGCCCGCCGACCGACGCGTCGAAACGCCGGGCACCGGCTTCATACGCCGCCAGCACGTTGCACAGGCCGAGGCCACGGGTGTTGTGAAAATGCAGGGTCAACGCCTGCGCCGGCAGGCGTTCGAGTACGCGCTTGACCAAGCGTTGCACCTGACGCGGATTGGCCATGCCGGTAGTGTCGGCCAGGGTGATACCCTGCATACCCATGTCCAGGTAGGTATCGACGATCTGCACCACGCGGTCTTCGTCAATTACACCTTCGAACGGGCAGCCGAAGGTCGTGGCGACGGTGGCGTTCAACAGCACCGCCTCGGTGCTGACCCGTTCGATGACCGTACCAAAGGCCGCCAGCGACGCCTCGCAACTCATGCGCATGTTGGCCTGGTTATGGGTCTGGCTGGCGGACATCACCAGGTTCAGTTCATCGGCACCAGCCGCCAGAGCCCGCTCGGCACCTTTCAGGTTCGGCACCAACGCCACGTAGATCACTCCCGCCTGGCGACGAATACCCTGAAAGACTTGTTCACCGTCACGCAGCGCCGGAACCGCCTTGGGCGAGACAAACGAACCGCCTTCGATCCGCGAGAAACCGGCGAGCGACAACTCGTCGATCAAGGCGATTTTGTCGGCGGTTTCCACCCAGCTCGGTTCGATCTGCAAACCATCGCGAGGAGACACTTCCTGGACGACCAGGCGTTCGGAAAAATCGCGAATCATTGCACCACCCCTTCGGATTTCAGGCGTTGGATATCGGCCTCGATCAGCCCCAGGCCTTGGAGAATGTCCTGGGTATGCTGGCCAAGAGCCGGACCTTGCCAGTTCACCCTGCCCGGAGTCTCGGACAGCTTGGGCACGATACCCGGCATCTTCACTTGGGCGCCGCCGGGCAATTGCGCATCGAGCAACATGTCGCGGGCCTGGTAATGGGGATCGGCGACAATATCGGCGACCGAGTAAATCCGCCCAGCCGGTACCTCGGCATCCTGCAAGGCAGCCAGTACATCGTCGATCGGCAGGCTGCTGGTCCAGTGGGTAATCGCCGCGTCCAGTACACCGCTTTGCGCCGCTCGGCCATCGTTGTGAGCGAACTGCGGCGCTTCGGCCAGATCCGGACGGCCAATCACGTTCATCAAGCGCCGGTAGATCGGGTCGCTGTTGCCGGCAATCACCACATAGGCACCCTCGGCAGTCAGGTAAGTATTGGACGGTGCGATACCGGGCAAGGCTCCGCCTGTGCGTTCACGGACATGGCCAAGCAGATCGTATTCCGGCACCAGGCTTTCCATGACGTTGAACACACTTTCGGCCAGGGAGACATCGACCACCTGCCCCTCGCCCTGTCCGCTCTTGACGCGCAGCAACGAAATCAACGCGCCGATGACGCCGTGCAACGAGGCCAGGGAATCGCCAAGGCTGACACCGACCCGTGCCGGCGGCGAACCAGGTGTGCCGGTGGTGTAGCGAATGCCGCCCATGGCCTCGCCGATAGCGCCGAATCCCGGACGGTCGCGATAAGGGCCGGTTTGACCGTAGCCGGAAATGCGCACCAACGTCAGCTTGGGATTGATGGCATGCAACACGTCCCAACCGAGACCGAGTTTTTCCAGGGCGCCGGGACGCAGGTTTTCGATCAATACATCGGCGTCGCTCGCCAGTTGCTTGATCAGCTCGATGCCTTGCGTCGACTTGAGATTCAACGCCAGGGATTTTTTGTTCCTCGATTGCAAGTACCACCAAAGCGAAGTGCCTTCGTGGAGCTTTCGCCACTTGCGAAGAGGATCGCCCTGGCCAATGGATTCGATCTTGATCACCTCAGCACCGAACTCGCCGAGTATACGAGCGGCAAAAGGCGCAGCAATCAACGTGCCGATCTCGATCACCTTGATTCCACTCAGGGGAGCAGTCATCACCGGTACCTCACACTCTTGGAATTTGTTCCCAAGGCTAGTGGAGCAACGGCTAATCGATCCAACCTTCACTCGGCAAGCTTCGTTCGCCAAACGCGAACGCTCAGCCCGGTGCGCTCAGGTGCTCGAACAGCAGACGACTCACTGGCGATAACGCCGCCTCTTCCCGGGCCACCAGGATCAGGCGGCGCGCAGACCATTCATCAATCAGTGGCACGGCGTGCAACCCCAAGGCTCGACCAAACAGTTCATAGGCCCTTAGCGGCAGGATGCCAATTCCCATGTTCGCCTGGACCATCCGACACATGGCATCGAAGCCCGGTACATGAATCCGCAGGCGCAACACCTTGCCCGCCGCTCGGGCCGCCACCTGGGTACGCATATTGATCGAACTGGCCGAGTGCAGGCCGACGTGATCACTGTCCAGGGTATCGGCGAAGGCCAGCTCCTGGCGCGCCGCCAGCGGATAATCGGGAAGCATCAGCACTACCAATCGATCGTGCCGATACAGCCTGCTGGGCAAGCCGCGCACATCGGTGTCGCTGGAACAGACCCCAAGGTCGGCCACACCGTCGAGCACGCCTCGCACCACGCCGTTGCTGGGCCGCTCCTCAAGATCAAGCTTCACTTGCGGATGGCGTGCGGAGAAGTCCCGCAGGTCTTCCGGCAGGAACTGGATAATCGCCGACAGATTGGCCAGCATCCGTACATAGCCGCGCACGCCCTGGGTATGTTCACCCAGCTCCAGGCCCATTTTCTCGACGTTGAACAACATCTGCCGAGCATGATGCAGCAGCGTTTCCCCGGCGGGCGTCAGTGCCATGCCCTTGGCCTGGCGCACGAACAGGCCAATACCCAGCGCCTCTTCCAATTCCATCAGGCGCTTACTCGCCGCCGACACGGCGATGGCCTCGCGGGCCGCCGCACGGGTCAGAGTGCCCTCCTCGTGCACAGCCACGAACAATTGCAGGGTGATCAGGTCCAGGCGGCGGATCAGGCTTTTTTGCAACATGGCGGGCTCGGCAGCGACTCAATCGAAGTGTCGAGGATATCGCCCTTTCAGTCTCTTGCTGAGCGTTGATTGATGATCTTGGCAGCGATCCTGATTGTGTTTGATCGGGCCTGACGCTGGCTCATGATAAAGTTACCGTCTGTCTACCTTCTGCTTCGAGACGACGAATAGCGATTATGGAACTCCAGGAATTTGCCACTGAACTTGAAGACTGGAACGCCGTGCGTGCCGATATTGCCTTTACCGGCCTGCTCGTCGGCAATGGCGCCAGCCGGGCGGTGTGGCCTGCATTCGCCTACGACTCGCTGTTCGACAAAGCGCAGAGCATTCGCAACCGCCCGCTGGGGCTGAGCGAGCTCGCCGTGTTCAAGGCCCTGGACACTTGCAATTTCGAACAGGTACTCAGTGCGCTGAAGCACACCATCAGGGTCAACGCTGCCCTGGCGCTCAACTCCTCGTCACCGCGCAATCGCTACTTTGCGATCAAGGAAGCGCTGATCCATGCCGTGCGCTCGGTGCATATTCCCTGGAAATTCGTCGAGCCCCGCAGCCTGGCACGAATCAACAGCGAACTGGCGTGTTACTCGACGCTCTACTCCACCAATTACGACCTGCTCAACTATTGGGCAATCATGCAGGCGCCGCAGCCGTTCACCGACCTGTTCTGCAACGACGAGGCGACCTTCGACCTAGGCCATACCGAAACCCAGGGCACGCGGATTCTCTACCTGCACGGCGGCCTGCATCTGGTGAAGAACGTCGACGGCGGTACCCGCAAGCTGCTGTCCTCGGAAAGCACCCTGCTCGGCAGCTTCGCCATCAACACCCTCGGCGATGTGCCGCTGTTCGTCAACGAAGGACGAGCCGAAGACAAGCTCAAGGCGATCCGCAATTCGGACTACCTGTCGTACTGCTACGGGCAGTTGAGCAAGCATCAGGGTGCCCTGTGCGTTTTTGGCCATGATCTCGGCGAGCAGGACCGGCATATCGTCCAGGCCTTGCACGACGCCCGTATCGACACCCTGGCGATTTCAATCCACCCGCGCAGCAAGGCGTTTATCCAGCACCAGAAACGACGCTTGGCCGAGCTGTTCGACGGTCGAGAAGTGACATTGCGCTTCTTCGATGCCAAGAGCCATCCACTGGGTGACCCGGAGCTGCGGGTCACGCCCGAAGAATAAAACGCCCCGCTCACTGGCGCGACTCGCGGGGTGAACGGCGCGCGCCGCCCTAAATGATCGTTGCCGCGTTGGCGCGGGAAAAATCTACTGGCAGGGATTTATTTCAAGAAAGACAAATAGCAATAATTATCGATATCATTCATGACTTCTCAGCCACTACCTGAAGTCATGAAGTATCCCATGTCCCGTCCCAAGCCCGATCCCTTGTCGGTTGAAACCTTTCGCGGGTTCTATGCGGACATTCTGCATTTCCTGCGTAAACGAACCGACAACGCCAACGACGCGGCGGACATGACCCAGGACGTCTTCACCCAATGGTTGGACTACGACCAGCAAGCCAGGGTCGAGCAACCACGGGCCTTTCTGTTCCAGATGGCACGCAACCTGTTGCGCGATCACTGGCGCAAGCAAAAGGTTCGGCAAGCAGTGCATAACCAACAGAGCGACCTGGAGCAGGAACCTGTGGCCGACGACCGCAACGAACCGCTGGCGGCCACTGAGCGCCTGAAGCGACTCGAACACCTCAAGCAGGTACTCACCGAACTCTCGCCTCGGCGCCGGGAAGCCCTTATGCTTGCTCGTTTCGAGGGCTTGAGCCAGGCCGAGGTCGCTGAACGCATGGGGATTTCCATCAGCATGGTGGAGAAACATATCGCCTCTGCCTTGCAGCACTGCAAGCAACGCCTGGATCAAGATCATGGCAAGGAGCAGCCAGAATGAAGCGCGTCACTGATATCGAGTTCGCTGAAAATAGCATCGACGCCCAGGCAGCCAGCTGGTTTGCACGCAATCGCAGCGAGCAGGACCAAGCCGCCGCCGAGGACTTCGAGGCATGGCGGGCAACCCCTGCCCACGCCCGTGCCTATGCCGAGCTCGAGACGTTGTGGGCCGATCTCGGCGAACTGCGCCGGTTGAACAGGCCAGTGCCACTGGCGCCGCGCCGAACCAGCCCTTGGCGCCAGGTTCCAGCCGTGGCAGCCGCGCTGATCTGTGCGCTATTGACCAGCAGCCTCGGTGCGCCGAACACGCCCTACCGGCATCAGGTCGCGGCCCATGCCGAAGGTACCCGTACCCTGAAGCTGCCAGATGGCAGCACCCTGTACGTGAATGCCAACACCCGTCTGCGCATCAACTTTCGTGCCTTGCAACGCGATATCTATCTGGACCAGGGCCAGCTCTACCTGGAAGTCGCCGCCGACAAGGAACGCCCGCTCTGGGTACATGCCGGCAACGCCCGCGTGCGAGTGGTCGGTACCGCGTTCGACGTGCGACGCGGTCAAAAGCAACTGGTGGTCAGCGTCGCCCACGGTCAAGTCGCCTTCGAGCCCGAAGGTGACCCGAATCACGCGACCTTGCTCGAAGCCCGCCAGCGCGGCACCTACGACTATGCCAAGGGCACCGTGCAACAGCAGGCGCTGAGCGCTGAAGAGGTAGCCGACTGGCGCGGCGGCCACCTGACCTTTCGTAACCGCGAACTGGCCAGCCTGATCGACGAGCTCAATCTTTACCGCAGCAAGCCTGTGCAACTGGCCGACGGCCCGCTGGCGCACTACAAGGTTTCCGGCAGCCTGGATGCCAAGGATCCCGATGCCCTGCTCAACGCTCTGCCCGCCCTGATCCCGGTGAAAACCGTGGGCCTGGACGGCGGCGAAGTACGGATCGAAAGCCGCAAATAAAACCACATATGCGAATATTTTGCATTCGCATATGTGGTTTTATTTCTGCGCCGCGTCTTCCTCCCCATTGCGTTCTGAACGAACGCCTTTTTGGTCTTTCTGGCCACATTGGGAGATTGAATGTTTCGCGCCGCTCATGAGCTATTTCACACCTGTTCCCGTCCAACGCTGATGGCCACCTGCCTGACCGTCAGCCTCAAGGCCATGGCAGCCGACTCAGTGATGCTGAATCTGCCGGCTCAGTCGCTGGCGACATCACTGAGCGAAGTCGCGCAGAAAACCCACATCCAGTTGCTGTTCGACGAGGAGCAGTTACGCAACACCCAGGCCCGTGCACTGGAGGGTCGGTTCACCGCGCAGCAAGCCGTTACCCTGCTGCTCGGCAACGGCGGGTTCAAATTGATTCGGGTCGGCAACACCTTCGTGGTCCGCAAGATCGAGATCGAGATCGAGCCCGAAGCCGCTCCCCGCAACAGTGCGATCCAGTTGGGCGCGGTGAGCATCCTCGGCGACGGTAAGGAGGTCAGCGCCAGCACCGTCGGTCGCTCGACCCTGACCCAGGACGATATCGAGCGCAACCAGCCTAGCAACATTCCCGCGCTGCTCGGCACCTTACCCGGCGTCAGCATGGGCGGCTCGATGAAGCCCGGTGGCCAAACTATCAATATCTGGGGTCTGGGCGATGCCGAAGATGTGCCATTGACCGTCGATGGCGCCACCAAAAGCAGCTTCGAACGCTATCAGCAAGGCACCATTTTCATCGAACCTGAGCTGATCAAAAGCATCGAAGTGGAAAAAGGCCCGCACTCGCCGCAGACCGGCAACGGAGGCTTCGGCGGCACGGTACACATGGAAACCAAGGATGCTCCCGACCTGCTGGAAAAGGGCCGCAACAGCGGCGCCATGGTCAAGTACGGCTACGCCAGCAACAACCATGAACAGACCTACAGCGCCACCGCCTACGGCCGGACCGATGACGGCCGGGCCGATGCCTTGGTGTTCCTGACTCAGCGTGACGGCGGCGACATGAAACTGGCCGCCACCCCACCCGATCCCGACAACCGCTATCCGATCAATCCCAAGCGCCTGCCCAACAGCGCCCAGGACCTGGACGCGATGCTGCTCAAGCTGAACCTGAACATCACTGACGAGCAGAGCCTCAAGCTCTCCTACTCGCGCTCCCACAGCGAGCGTTGGGCGCCGTTTTCGTCACAGAGCTATCCGACGCCCCCCAGCGCCTCGAACATCGCGCGATACGGTTACGAAGGTGCCCTCAAGCGCCTCCTCGCCGATCGCGATACCGTCGATACCACCTGGTCGGGTAAGTACCAATACAAGCCCTCGGACAACCCGTGGGTGGACCTGCAGGTGAAATATTCCGAGTCCAATACCGACCAGACCGACGAGCGCGACGCCACCGCGTACTACCAACTGTCCACCGGCGGACGCAAGATGGACACCGCCTACAAGGACCGCGAGCTGGAGATCAAGAACACCAGCCTGTTCGATACCGGCGTGCTGCAACACGCCCTGACCGCCGGCGTGCAGATCCGCAGGCATGCCCGCGAAACCGAGATGTGGATGCCTGGCACCGCCTACGAGACTCCGATGTACAACTATGGGCATTTCCAGCCAGCCTTCATGCCCCACGGCAAGGTCGACGCCAATGCCTTCTTTATCGAGGATGCCGTGACCCTGGGGGACTTCACGCTGACGCCGTCCCTGCGTTATGACCACGTGCGCAACCGAGGCGAGGCCAACGATGCACCTTACTACTCCAACCCCGACCCGGCCATCGGCCACGACTACAGCGACCGCACCTACGCCGGTTGGTCGCCACGCCTGGCAGCCTTTTGGCGAGTGACGCCGACCCAGGGCCTGTTCGCCAACTACAGCAAGACCTGGCGCGCCCCGGTCATCGATGAACAATACGAAGTCCAGGGACTGGGCAGCCGTACCGCCACCAGTGTCGACCTCGACCCCGAACGCATCACCGCGTTGCGTTTGGGCACCATCAGCCATTTCTCCAAACTGCTGTCGGGCAACGACGACCTGATGGTGCGCAGCACCTTCCTGCACAACCGGATCGAGGACGAGATCTTCAAAGCCACGGGTGTGGGCTGCGAGAACCAGGCGATCAATGGCGGCACCCTCGGCAACGCCTGTCCGTCGGGCGCGATGTCCAACTACCGCAACATCGGCGGCATGACCATCAAGGGCTTCGAGGTCGAAAGCTACTATGACTCCGATCATGTGTTCGGTCAGTTGTCCTACACCTATCTCACGGGCAAGCGCGACAACCCCTACACCAACCCGTGGGGATCATCGGTCTGGGCACGGGACATTCCACCGGCTAAATGGGTGGTGATGCTAGGCACCAAGATTCCGAGCCTGGATGCGCGAGTCGGCTGGCAGGGAATCTATGTGCGCAAGACCGATCGCCTGCCCAGCGACAAGTACAGCAGCGGCCCAGGTAGCAATTTCGGCGACACCTTCTACGACCAGTACGCGAACGACAGCTAGGTGGTACAAAGCCTGTTCGCCCAGTGGAAACCACGGCAACGCTACCTGAAGGGCACCGAGATCAACGTCATGGTGGATAACCTGATGAACCGCAACTACCGCCCAGAACTGAGCGGCGACCGCGCCTACAGCGAGGGGCGTAACCTCAAGGTCAGCCTGACGCGGTTCTTCTGAGCCATGCCCCTGAAACACCAGCAAATCCGTGGCGTTCGCCTGCACCACGAGCATGACGGCGATTGAATTGGATCGACGTTGACCTGGTGGTCGCGCCGACAAGCTGCTAGCTGTCAGCCAGCCCGGAGCGCCGGAACGAAAAACTGTACGGACCATTTATTGCCCAGCTGTAACAGCGCGTCGCCGCGTCTTTATGGCTAGATGAGGGTCCTGTATCCCTGATTTCCGGCCCAATACTTATGTCCTCCCGCGAAAACACCGGCATGCTGCTTGGCCTACTGGGTGTGGTGATCTTCAGCCTGACCCTGCCCTTCACCCGTATCGTGGTGCAGGAAATCAACCCGCTGCTCAATGGCCTCGGTCGCGCTCTGGTCGCGGCCGTTCCGGCAGCCGCCCTGCTGCTGTGGCGACAGGAAAAGTGGCCTAGCTGGAGCCAGTTCAAGGGCTTGTGGCGGGTGATCGCCGGAGTGATCCTGGGCTTTCCGGTGCTCTCGGCCTGGGCCATGCAGACCCTGCCGGCCTCCCATGGCGCCCTGGTCAATGGCCTGCAGCCCTTGTGCGTGGCGTTGTATGCGGCCTGGCTGTCCCACGAACGACCGTCACGGGCCTTCTGGGCCTGCGCCGCCGCGGGCAGTGCGCTGGTGCTGGGATATGCATTGATCAGCGGTGCCGGGAGTATCCAGGCCGGCGATCTGTTGATGCTTGGCGCGATTGTCGTCGGCGGCCTCGGTTATGCCGAGGGCGGGCGCCTGGCCCGGGAGATGGGTGGCTGGCAGGTGATCTGCTGGGCCTTGGTGTTGTCGACACCGGTGTTGATCGGCCCGGTACTGTACCTGGCCTGGCAACATCAGGGGGCTATTTCCGGCAAGACCTGGTGGGCCTTCGGCTACGTGGCGATGTTCTCGCAGTTCCTCGGCTTTTTTGCCTGGTACGCCGGACTCGCACTCGGTGGTATCGCCAGAGTCAGCCAGATCCAGCTACTGCAGATTTTCTTCACCATCGGCTTTTCGGCGCTGTTCTTCGGCGAACACGTCGAGCCGATCACCTGGCTGTTTGCTGGGGGCGTGATCAACACCGTGATTCTCGGGCGCAAGACCAGCGTCCGCCCGGCGCATCCGGGCAGCTTGCCGCCGGGGATTCAACTCAAGTAGCCATCGGCTCGCAGCAAGGTTTCCAGGCAGTGCTCCCGGATGGCGTAGAATGCCTTGAGCTCCTCGATTTTCGCCAGCAGCGGCGCCAGCTCCCGCGGTTCGGCCCGCTTGACCGCGAGGATCATCTTGTTCTTGTTGGTGTGCTCAAGGGAGATGAATTCGAAGACCTTGGTCTCGTAGCCGCAGGCCTCGAGGAACAGTGCCCGCAGGCTATCGGTGAGCATCTCCGCCTGCTGCCCCAGGTGCAGGCCGTATTGCAGCATCGGCTTGAGCAACGCCGGGCTTTGAATCTGCAGGCGAATCTGTTTGTGGCAGCAGGGTGAGCACATGATGATCGCCGCACCGGAACGGATGCCGGTATGGATCGCATAGTCGGTGGCAATATCACAGGCATGCAAGGCGATCATCACCTCCAGCTCGCTCGGTGCCACACTGCGCACATCGCCGCACTTAAATAGCAGGCCCGGATGATCCAGTCGTGCGGCAGCGGCATTACATAGCGACACCATCTCTTCGCGCAACTCGACACCGGTCACCTGCCCTTCGGCCTGCAAGGTGTCGCACAAGTAGTCATGGATGGCGAAGGTCAGGTAGCCTTTGCCCGAACCAAAATCCGCCACCCGTATCGGCTGGTCCAGCCTTATCGGTGAGCTGCCCAGGGCATGGGAAAAGACTTCGATGAACTTGTTGATCTGCTTCCATTTGCGCGACATGGTCGGGATCAACTCGTGCTGCCGGTTGGTCACGCCAAGGTCGGTGAGGAAGGGGCGGCTGAGCTCCAGATAGCGGTTCTTCTCACGGTTATGTTCGCCGCAAGGTATCTCCCGCGCTTGCTGGGCCTTGCCCTTGAACAAGCTGCTTTTGCCTTTCTTACTGTATTCGAGCTGCACTTCATCGGTCAGCGACAGCAGGTGGGCGTTCTTGAATGAAACCGCTAGCAGCCCGGCGACAACCGCCACACCGTCGGCCAGAGAAAGGTTCTTGGTGATATCGCGGGTCTTGTAGCGGTAGACAAAGGACAGGCACGGCTGGTCCTTGACCGTCAGTTGCTTGATGATCAACCGCTGCAGGTCCGCTTCGGCGCCCACGTATTTGGCCAGTACCAACTTGATAAACGCGTTCTGCGCCAGGCTGGTTTCGAGCAACTCGATAAACTGGGCGTGGTGGTTCGGCACGGACCGGCTGGGGCTTGCAGTAGCTGACATAAAAAAGCGCCTCGGGCGCGCGGAATCTGGACAGAAAGAATGCGCGATATGTTAGGCGGGATGCGACGCCGAGGCACGGGCTTATTTCGTCATTCATCGGGTTCCCCGGCCTTGATGCTCCGCAATGACTTGACGTTTCGCAGAACCGACTAGAATTAGGAGCTTCTGGTCATGGATGCCCGGCGCTTCATGACTTTCGCCCACCTAACCGATAGCGATCTCAGAAGCAGCAAGGGTTACGCAGGTTTCAGACGCGGCATTTCCCCTAGCAGAAAGTATGCTGACTGAGTGGTTTTTTTAAAAAAACTGATCAGGTGCCCGTCATGAGCAAAACAGTTCAAACCACTGCATCGTTGAGCAGCGCCGCCGCGCGCACTCTGTCGACCACTACCAAATCGATTCCGCAAAGCCAGGAGACCACCACCCGCTGGCTGTTGAACCGACTGCCCTGGGTCCAGGCGAGCGGGGGCGTCTATCGGGTCACCCGGCGTCGGATACTCGCCGACCACGAGGGCCCGACCAACCCATATGCCGAGGCACTGATCGACCTCGCCTCCGATCCAGCCGAAGGCAAGGCCCTGCCCCGGACCTTCGCCGACTACGACCCGCAACCACGGGAATACGCCCTCAGCTCGACCCAGACCATCCTGCAGATTCCGGTGCGGGTAGCCGACCTCTACAACGACCCGATGAACCAGACCGAACAACAACTGCGGCTGGTCATTGAGGCGCTCCGTGAGCGCCAGGAACGCGAACTGCTGCATAACCACGACTTCGGCCTGTTACACAATGTCGCCGAGTCTCAGCGCCTGACCACCCGCAGCGGACCGCCGACACCCGATGACCTGGATGAACTGCTGTGTCGACGTCGACAGACTCATTTCCTGTTGGCCTCGCCCCAGGCCATCGCCGCCTTCGGCCGCGAATGCAGTCGTCGTGGCTTGAGCCTGGACAGCCTCGAGCTCGAAGGGCACCGTGTCCCAGGCTGGCGCGGCGTACCGTTGCTGCCTTGCACCAAAATGTCGGACGGCGTGAAGACGACCACCTCGATCCTCGCGGTCCGCACCGGGGAAGACAACGGCGGTGTCATTGGTCTGCACCAGACCGGCTTGCCGGATGAATACCAGCCGAGCCTGTCGGTCCGTTTCATGGGTATCAACGACAGCGCACAGATCGCCTACCTGGTCACGGCGTACTACTCGGCGGCTGTGCTCCTGCCTGATGCGTTGGGTGTACTCGAAGGGGTCGAGGTCGGGCACTACGCCGACTGACTCAGGCCCTCTCGTCCTCTTCAGAGCAGGAATCCGCCGATGCAGCCCTTCGCACTGCCCGAGTTCTACATGCCCTACGGGGCCCGGTTCAACCCCCATGCCGCCAGCGCCCAACGGCATACGCGCGCCTGGGCCCGACAGATGGGCATGCTCGACAGCCCAGCCGTGGCCGACGGGCCGATCATCTGGGACCTGGCCGCCCTGGATGCCCATGACTACCCGGCGATGTGCGCCTATACCCATCCGGACTGCGACAGCCGCGAGTTGGAGCTGATCACCGACTGGTATGTCTGGGTGTTCTTCTTCGACGACTACTTCCTCGAAGCCTTCAAGCGCAACCGTGACAGCGTGGCCGCCCGCCGGCATCTCGACCGCCTGGCGCAATTCATGCCCGCCGAGGCCGACGGCACCCCGCCGTTGCCGGTCAATGGTGTCGAGCGCGGGCTCGCCGACCTCTGGCCGCGCACCCTGCCGGGCATGCCCGAGGACTGGATACGGCGTTTCCGCGAACATACCCACGACCTGCTGGAGGCTTCGATGTGGGAGCTGATGAATATCAGCGAAGGGCGGATCGCCAATCCCATCGAGTACCTGGAAATGCGCCGCAAGGTCGGCGGCGCGCCCTGGTCGGCCACCTTGGTGGAGCATGCCAACCGCACACCGGTGTCGCCACGGATCGCCGAAACCCGCACGATGCAAGTGCTGCGCGATACCTTCGCCGACGGCGTACACCTGCGCAACGATCTGTTCTCCTACCAGCGCGAAGTCCAGGAAGAAGGCGAACTGTCGAACTGCGTACTGGTGGCGGAGCGCTTCCTGGACATCGACACGCAAACGGCTGCGCAGATCACTAATGACTTGCTGACTTCGCGCCTGCGCCACTTCGAGAAGACCGCAGTGCTGGACCTGCCTCGACTGTTCGACGACCTCGGCCTGGGCCAGGCGGAGCGCGCGGATGCGCTGATCTATACCAAGGGTCTGGTCGATTGGCAGTCCGGTGGGCACGCCTGGCATATGCGCTCCAGCCGCTACATGAAGGCGCAGCGTTCGGGACTCAGCCCCGGCAAACCATCGGGCCTGGGCACCAGCGCGGCACGTCTGCCTGGGCATGCCAGGCGCGGAACTATGCCCAGGCGCAGCCTGGAGACGCTACGCAAGACCGTCAAGCCGTTTCAATTGCCGACGCTCTATATGCCATTCGAGATCCGCTGTAGCCCGCACCTGGAAAGCGCGCGCCGGAGTTCACGGGAATGGGCCAGGCAGGTCGGTATCATTTATACGCGTGCAGGGCTGGGCGTCTGGGACGAGCGCTGCTTCGACGCCGCCGACACTGTCCTGTGCGGCGCAATGATGTGTCCCGATGCCCCGTTTGCGGAAGTGGACATGGCCGGGCGCTGGCTCAACTGGGGCACCTACGCCGACGATTACTTTCCGGCGGTCTTCGGGCGCAATCGCGACCTGGCGGGCGCCACGGCCCAGGTCAAGCGTTTGTTCCGCTGCATGCCGCTTGCGGGTATGGAACCTTTGCAGGCCGGCAACCCGTTGGAGGCCGGCTTGCTCAGCCTCTGGTCGCTCAGCGCGCCGAGTATGTCGACCTACCTGACCGGAGAGCTGCGCCGCTACGTGGTGGAAATGCTCGAAAGCTGGTTATGGGAGCTGGATAATCAGTTCAACCTGCGCCTGCCCGACCCCATCGACTATATCGAGATGCGTCGACGCACCTTCGGCGGCGACCTGACCACCGGGCTGTCCTACTTGAGCCTGCTGGCCCAAGGACCCGACCTCGGCGAGGCGATCTTCCAGAGCAGCCCGCTACGCCAATTGATCCATTGCACCGTCGACAGCGTCACCCTGACCAATGACATCATCTCTTATCGCAAGGAAATCGAAGTCGAAGGCGAGCTGAACAATTTTGTGCTGATTCTCCAGCAGTTCCTCGACCTTGACCTGCAACCGGCGATGGATTGCGTGGGGCGGCTCAGAGATGCGCGCATCCGCCAGTTCGAACATATCGTCGCCGTGGAGCTGCCGGTGCTCTTCGAGGAGTTCGCATTGGATGCCGAGGGACGCCAGTTGATCCTCAGCTACGCGCAGCGCCTGCAGGACTATATCGCCGGTGTCGCACACTGGCACGAGGTGGTCATCCGCTACCGCGAGCCACGACCTTACAGCCTGCCGGTACCTCGCTGGATGAGTCCTTCGACCCTACTCCGACCCGGCTCCGCGCAACACACCACCCCCCAAGGAATCAACCCAGCACCACCAGGCGGTTAGGCAGCTCGTTGCGCACCTGGGTCACCGGTACATGGGTCTTGAGCAGTTCGCCGCAGGACTGGATGCAGTTGACAAAACCCACCAAGGTCTGGCCCTGCCTGACCTGCTCGGTGAAAGCCTTGACGATGGGCTCCCAGGTGCTATTGTCCAGCCGTCGGGAAATCCCCTCGTCCACCAGGATTTCCACATAACGCTCGGCCTCGCTGACAAAGATCAGCATGCCGGTACCGCCAACGGTATGGTGCAGGTTCTGTTCGAGAAACTGCCGTCGCGCCAGGCCCGATGCCCGCCAGTGCCGCACCGAGCGGGGGATCAACCGACTGGTGATCGACGGGACGCGAAACAGCAAGCACAGCAAGATAAAGCTGCTCCATTGCACCGCTAGCAGGGTATGACTGTTGAGCCAACCGAAGACAAAATTGACCATCCCCGGCACCAGCAACGCCAACAGGCTTGCCCATAGCAGCGGAATATAGGCGTAGTCGTCGGCGCGACTGGCCAGCACCGTCACCAGCTCCGCATCGGTCTGCCGCTCGACCCGCGCAATCGCCTCGGCAACCTGCCGCTGTTCGTATTCACTGAGTAAGGCCATGGTTGTGCATGCTCTCTGGTTATTAGGGATTACCAACCGCCCGATGCTCCACCGCCACCGAAACTGCCGCCACCACCGCTGAAACCACCACCGGGGCGTCCACCTCCCCCACCGCCGAGTCCTCCTGCACCGCCACTCCTGGGGCCATGCCCCATCAGTTGCATGATCACGCAGATCAGCACGACAAGAAGCATCAGCAAGCCGATCAACACCGGGTGTCGTGAACCGAACTCCTGCGCCGACTGGTTTTTCTCTTCGGGGGAACCGCCAAGGACATCAAGTATCGCGCCGACCCCGGCACTGATTCCGCTGGAAACATGGCCGCGCCTGAACTGCGGCACGATCAATTGGTTGATGATCAAAGCGGACTGGGCATCGGTCAGGCGATCCTCCAGGCCATAGCCTACTTCAATGCGCACTTTGCGCTCGTCCCGGGCCACGATCAGCAGTGCGCCGTTGTTGCGTTCCCGCTGACCGATCCGCCAATAACGCCCCAGCTGGTAGCCATAGTCTTCGATGGTGGTGCCTTGCAGGTTAGGCAACGTGACCACCACTACCTGCTCACCCGTGACCTGTTCATGGACCTGCAGTTGCCGGTCGAGAGTCTCGCGCACCGACGCCTCGATCATCTGGGCATTGTCCACCACCCGCCCGGTCAGTTCGGGAAACCGTAAATCGGCCCTGGCCGTCAGTGCCAGCGTGCAAAGCAACAGCCACAGGCCACCTCGGAAAATACGCATGCCTACCTCGTCCGTGACGATGCCGGGATAAGTCTTGCCACACACCCACGCGGCGCGGTGCGGCGAGTGATCAGAACTTCACCTGCGGCGCTTTATCGGCATCCTGGGCGCTCGCTTCGAAGCTTTGGCGTAGCGGCAAGTCGCTGTACATCAGGCCGTGCCAGAGACGACCGGGAAAGGTACGGATCTCAGTGTTGTACTTCTCCACGCTGAGGATAAAGTCACGTCGCGCCACGCTGATGCGGTTTTCCGTGCCTTCGAGTTGCGACTGCAGGGCGAGGAAGTTCTGGTTCGATTTCAGCTCAGGGTAACGCTCCGAGACCACCATCAGCCGGCTGAGAGCGCCGCTCAGTTGACCCTGGGCTTGCTGGTACTGCTTGAGCTTCTCGGGATTGTCCAACGTGCTGGCATCGACCTGGATCGACGTGGCCCTGGAACGCGCCTCGATCACCGCAGTCAGGGTTTCCTGTTCCTGTTTGGCATAGCCCTTGACCGTTTCCACCAGGTTCGGGATCAGGTCGGCCCGCCGCTGATACTGGTTCTGCACCTGGGCCCAGTTGGCCTTCACCTGTTCGTCGTAGGTGGGAATATTGTTGATGCCGCAACCGGCCAGCAACATGGCGAACAAGGCCAAGAGGGCAAATCTCCAGCTCGAACGCAAGCTCGGTTGTGCGTGCATGCTCAAAACGCTCCTTAAAACAATAAATAGAGAGAATTCCTAGGAATTTTCGCGCCCAGGATTCAGGCATAATCCGCCGCTGCCACTGAAATGTATGAAGCCAATCAGCTAAAAGCTGCCCGGCGCGAACAACCGTTCAAAAACGTGTGCGCAATGCATTGGCACGAAAACAGTCGCTCCTAATAACTAAATAACCCGAACGGTACCCGAACACCAAGCCGTATCGAGCCTTGAGATAATCATTCATGAAGAAATTGTGTTTGCTGGGCCTCGCTGTCGGCCTGGCCAGTCTCCAGGTTGTAGCTGACACAACGCCTCCCCCCATCGCACAAAAGGACGCCTTCATCGCCCACCTGATGAAGCAAATGACCCTTGAGGAAAAGATCGGCCAGTTGCGCTTGATCAGTATCGGTCCCGAGATGCCCCATGAAAAGATCAAGGAAGAAATTGCCGCTGGACGCATAGGCGCTACCTTCAACTCCGTGACACGTGCAGAGAATCGTCCCATGCAGGACGCCGCACAACGAAGCCGCTTGAAGATCCCCATATTCTTCGCCTTTGACGTGATTCACGGCCACCGGACAATTTTCCCTATCAGCCTGGCGCTCGCCTCCAGTTGGGATATGAACGCAATTGGCCTGAGTGCGCGCATCGCGGCAAAGGAAGCCAGCGCCGATGGCCTGGACATGACGTTCGCCCCAATGGTGGATGTCTCCCGCGATCCTCGCTGGGGACGCACTTCAGAGGGCTTTGGTGAAGACACCTATTTGGTATCACGCATTGCCAAAGTCATGGTCAATGGCCTGCAAGGCACAACCGTCAGCGCCCCGGACAGCATCATGGCCAGTGTCAAGCACTTTGCCCTCTATGGTGCTGTTGAAGGAGGCCGTGATTACAACATCGTCGATATGAGTCCGGTGCGCATGTATCAGGATTATTTGCCGCCTTATCGGGCTGCCGTGGATGCCGGTGCCGGGGGCATCATGGTCGCGCTCAACTCAATCAACGGCATACCCGCCACCGCCAATACCTGGTTGATGCAGGACTTACTGCGCAAGGACTGGGGCTTCAAGGGAGTTACCGTCAGCGATCATGGTGCGATCGTAGAGTTGGTCAAGCACGGCGTTGCCAGCGACAACCGCGAAGCCGCCAAGCTGGCCATCAAGGCCGGTATCGACATGAGCATGAACGACAGCGTGTATGGCAGCGAACTGCCAGGCCTGCTCAAGTCCGGGGACATTTCCCAACAGGACCTCGATAACGCTGTGCGTGAAGTATTGGCGACCAAGTACGATCTGGGTCTGTTCGCCGATCCTTATCGGCGCCTGGGAAAAGGACCGGACGACTCCGATTCTCGTGCCGAAAATCGCCTCCACCGCGCCGAGGCTCGCGATGTAGCGCGCAAAACCCTGGTGTTGCTGAAAAACCGGGGAGAAACGCTACCACTCAAAAAACAGGGCAACATTGCCATTGTCGGTCCTTTGGCCAAAAGCCAGATCGATATGATGGGTAGTTGGTCGGGCGCGGGTTTCCCCTCTCAGGCGGTCACCTTATACGAGGGTCTGCGCAACGCGCTGGGCGATCAAGCCACGCTGCCCTATGCCCGTGGCGCGAACCTGACCAATGACCCAAAAGTCGCGGGCTACCTGAACCACATTATTTTCGATCGACCGGAAGTCGAAATTGATCCGCGCCCGAGTGCGCAAATGATCGAGGAAGCGGTGAAAGTCGCACAGGCGGCAGATGTCGTCATCGCGGTGGTGGGGGAAGCCCGTGGCATGTCCCATGAGTCTTCCAGCCGGGTCAGCCTGGACCTTCCCGGGGATCAACGAGCGTTGATCAAAGCGTTGAAAGCGACCCAAAAGCCATTGGTTCTGGTCCTGATGAATGGGCGACCACTGTCCATCGCAGAAGAGCAAGAGCAAGCCGACGCCGTGCTGGAAACCTGGTACAGCGGGACCGAAGGTGGCAATGCCATCGCCGATGTGCTGTTTGGCGACTATAACCCTTCCGGCAAACTACCAGTCACCTTCCCTCGATCGGTAGGGCAAATTCCCTCTTACTACAATCACCTTCGCTTGGGCCGCCCATTTATGGCAGGCAAGCTGGCCAACTACACCTCGCAATACTTTGAGGAAAACAACGCCCCGCTGTACCCCTTCGGCTATGGTCTGAGCTACACCGACTTTAGCCTGAGCAACATGGCCTTGTCCTCGACCACGCTGAACAAGGGTGGCAAGCTCGATGCCAGCGTCATGCTCAAGAACATCGGCCAGCGTGACGGCGAGACGGTGGTACAGCTATATATCCAGGACGTCGCCGGTTCCATGATCCGGCCGGTCAAGGAGCTGAAGAACTTCCAGAAAGTGATGCTCAAGGCCGGCGAAGAGAAAGTCATTCGCTTCACCATCGAGGAGAACGACCTGAAGTTCTACAACACCGCGCTCAAGTACGCTGCGGAGCCGGGCAAGTTCAATGTGCAGATCGGCCTGGACTCCCAGGATGTGACGCAACAGAGCTTCGAGTTGTTGTAGGTTTGGTTCAGGCCCCCTTATGCCAGGGGGCTTGTCTTAGTGCCAATCCGTTAAGAATTTCGCTCGCCACAAGAGGCGCCGTTGCCCGTCAAGTCAACACGGCAACCGGCGTGTTATCGTTGCGACCCCTCCCTAACCCGTTGTTGCCCGCATGCCGTCGATCCCCCGTTCCCTGCGTCTGGCACTCCATACCCTGCTGATTCTTGCGGGTACCGCGCTGGCCGCCGGCTGGGCCGTGCACCGTGCCGGACAACAGGCCCTGGTGGACGATGCCACACGCGGGCATGCGCAACTGACGCTGTACGCCAATGCCCTGCACACCCTGATCGAACGCTACCGAGCCCTGCCTGCCGTACTGGCCCTGGACGCCAAGCTGCGCGAAGCCCTCGACGGTCCGATCAGCCCGCAGCGGCAAGACGCACTCAACCGCCAGTTGGAACGGATTAACGGCGCCGCAGGTTCCTCGACTCTGCAACTGCTCGATCGCAACGGCCTGTCGGTGGCCGCCAGCAACTGGCGCCTGCCCACCAGTTATGTCGGCCACTATTACGGCTTTCGCCCCTACTTCAATCAGACCCGTAGCGAAGGCAGCGGGCATTTCTACGCGGTCGGGGTGACCAGCGGGATTCCCGGCTATTTCCTCTCCAGCGCAGTGTTTAACGACAGCGGCGAATTTATCGGCGCCATGGTGGTGAAGCTGGAATTCCCCGAGATCGAGCGCGAGTGGAGCAAAGGCAACGACACCTTGCTGGTCAGCGATGCCCGCGACATCGTGTTTATCGCCAACCAGCCAGGCTGGCGTTATCGCCTGCTGCGACCGTTGTCGGACGGTGATCGCAGTGAAATCGGCCGTACCCGCCAATACGACAAGCAGGCCCTGAGCCCCATCGAACACCGGACCCTACGAGTCTTCGGCGACAACAGTTATCTGACCCGAGTCGATACCCCCAACGGCCCTGCCGAGCTGCTCTGGGAATCACTGCCACTGGACACCGAACACTGGACCCTGCACCTGTTGCGCCAACCGCAACTCGCTGTCGAGGAACGCCGTAACGCCGGCTTGGCCGGTGCCGGCCTATGGCTGGCCCTGGTGTTTCTCGGGCTGTTCCTCAACCAGCGCTGGCGCCTGGCTCGTTTGCGCCAACGCGGCCGCGAAGAGCTGGAGCGCCTGGTAGAAGAGCGCACCCGCGACCTGCGCACGGCCCAGGATGGCCTGGTGCAATCAGCTAAGCTGGCGGCGCTGGGGCAGATGTCCGCAGCCCTGGCCCATGAGATCAACCAACCATTGACCGCCCAGCGCATGCAATTGGCAACCTTGCGTCTGCTGCTGGATCACGGACGGATCGAGGCCGCCTATCAGGCCCTGGAACCCCTGGATCAACTGCTGGCCCGCATGGCAGCCTTGACCGGGCACCTGAAGACCTACGCCCGGCAAAGCCCCAGCGGCCTGCGCGAACCCTTGGACCTGGCGGGCGTGGTCGACCAGTCGCTGCAATTGCTCGATCCGCGCCTGCGCGAGGACAACGTCAGTACGCAGCTGCACCTGACCCGTCCGGCCTGGGTTCGCGGCGATGCGATTCGCCTGGAACAGGTGCTGATCAACCTGCTGCGCAACGCCCTCGACGCCATGCACGACAAACCCTTCAAGCGCCTGGCAATCCGTATCGAGGCCGACCAACTGTTATGGTTGCTGACCGTCAGCGACAGCGGCGGCGGGATTGCCGAGGAGCACCTGGCCAAGGTCTTCGACCCGTTCTTTACCACCAAGCCGGTAGGGGAAGGCCTGGGGCTGGGGCTCGCGGTATCTTATGCCATTGTCCATGAACTGGGCGGCCGCCTGAGCGTCGACAACCAAGCAGGCGGCGCCGTTTTCACCCTGGCCCTGCCGATCGCCCTGGAGGTACAAAACCCATGTTGAACGCGGTGATGGTGGTCGATGACGAAGCCAGCATTCGCAGTGCCGTGGAGCAATGGCTGAGCCTGTCGGGTTTTGCGGTCCAGGTCTTCAGCCGCGCCGAGGAGTGCCTGGCCCGGTTGCCGGCGGATTTCCCCGGCGTCATCATCAGCGACGTGCGCATGCCGGGCGTCGATGGCCTGGAACTGCTGGAGCGGGTGCGAATCCTCGATGCCGACCTGCCGGTGATCCTGTTGACCGGCCATGGCGATGTGAAGATGGCGGTCGAAGCCATGCGCGACGGTGCCTACGACTTCCTGGAAAAACCCTTTAGTCCCGAAGCGTTGCTTAGCAGCCTCGGACGGGCCCTGGAAAAGCGTCGGTTAGTCCTGGAAAACCGTCGCCTGCATGAACAGGCCGACAGCCGCTCGCGACTGGATGCCAGCCTGCTCGGGGTTTCTCGCAGCCTGCAAACCCTGCGGCGCCAAGTACTGGAGCTGGCGCCGTTGCCAGTCAATGTGCTGATCCGTGGCGAGACCGGCAGTGGCAAGGAACTGATTGCCCGCTGCTTGCATGATTTCGGCCCGCGCGCTGCCAAGCCTTTCGTAGCCCTCAACTGCGCGGCGATTCCCGAGCCGTTGTTCGAGACCGAGTTGTTCGGCCATGAAAGCGGGGCCTTTACCGGTGCTCAAGGCAGGCGTATCGGCAAGCTGGAATACGCCGACGGCGGTACGCTGTTTCTCGACGAGATCGAAAGCATGCCGCTGGCCCAGCAGGTGAAATTGCTACGGGTCCTGCAGGAGCAGAAGCTCGAACGCCTGGGCTCCAACCGGAGCATCCATGTCGACCTGCGCATCGTCGCCGCGACCAAGCCCGACCTGCTGGAGGAGGCCCGCGCCGGGCGCTTTCGCGAGGATCTGGCGTATCGATTGACGGTGGCCGAGTTGCGCCTGCCGCCGCTGCGCGAGCGGCGCGAGGACATTCCGTTGCTGTTCGAACACTTCGCCCGAGGCGCGGCCGAGCGCCTGGGACGCACAACGACGGCGCTGAGCGGGCCACAGTTGAGCCGGCTGCTGAGCCATGACTGGCCCGGCAACGTCCGGGAACTGGCCAATGCCGCCGAGCGCTCGGTGCTCGGCCTGGGTGAACCGGAACCGGAAGGCATCGACTCGGGCCAGTCCCTGGCCGCACAGCAAGAGGCCTTCGAAGCACAATGCCTGCGTTCGGCGCTGGCTCGCCACAAGGGCGATGTCAAGGCGGTGCTCGAAGAGCTGCAACTGCCACGCCGGACCTTCAATGAAAAGATGCAGCGCCACGGGCTGGCGCGGGAGATGTTTCTCAAGGGCGACTGACTGTCCCACCGACTCAACGACTTGCCGCGCCTGACGAAACGCCAGACGATCCCAGGCCAGCAAAATGACCGGGCAGAACCAGCAGAGCGCGAACCACACCGCCAGGCCCCACAGCAGCAATGGCTTGAGCGCCATGTTCGGCCAACCCATATAACTGCCGCCCAAGCTATACAACAGGCCACCGAGCAGCACCAACAGCGTGATGATCAGCAGATAGCCCAACCCCACGCGTATCAAAGATCCCTTGCCCACATCCTTAACTGTTGCCATGAGGCACCGCCACTCCAATTTCCAATCATGGCGCGACCATCATCGAAGTGGCCGCCAGGGTGCTGACCAACTGGCAACCACAGGCGCAACGATGGCCGTCCAGCGCCACCGGCTTGCCATCTATGGTTGATCCCGAGGCACCCTCGATAATGTGCGTCAGGCCATGTAGGTTGCAGCGCACCGGATCATCCACACAGGCCACCGGCTTACCGAAAGCTTCGTAGTGTCCCGCCAAAACCTCACCGCCAAAGGGCCGCAACGGATCACCGAGACGAACCAGGGGCATCATGGCAGCACCGCCTTGACCTGTTCGACCAAGGTGCCTTCCTTGCGTAACATGGCACTGGTCTGCTCGATGCGCTGTCTATAGTCGTCCAGCGCGATCTGGCGTTTCTGCTCGACCACCACCTGGCCGATATGGCCGGTGGGCTTAAGCAACTGCTCGGCGTCAGGCAGAAAGGGCACCACCTTGCCAGTGACCTTATCGATCACCTGATAGCCGATGGTCGCCGCGCCGATGCCCGCCGCCAGCCCGCCAATCCCTCCCAGCACTTTACCGCGCCTGATGCCATACGCCGTGGCCCCGGCAATCATCGCCACGCCCAATAGACGCCCGGCCACCACCACCGGCGACAGATCGCGGCTGTTTTCATTCCCGAAATAGATCATGCGGTAAAAGAAATAACCGGCCCACAACTCCCTCGACCTCAGTTTGTCGTGCATAAACCAGGCCCGCGAGTCGTGTATATGGTCGTCGAACAACGCCACCAGCAAGGCCATTTCGGCATCGGTACTGGGTGTCCCGTGGGCGTCGCGGAACAGTTGCTCACTGCGCCGCTTGCCCTCTGCTCTGAGGGTTTCGTGGTCTTTGCGCTCATCGTTCGCATTGAGCAGATAGGCCGTGTCGCGCAACACCACATCGAGTACCCCACCCTGCCAACTGGTCTGCTCGCGCTTTTGCCCGGTGTAATCGGATTTGAATTCAGCGGCGGCCTGGCTCAGTTGGGTCTGATCGATTTGTGCTTCATACACCGGCGGTCCGGGATGCTGAGGATTGGTCAGGCGCGCAGCCAGGACGGCGGCTCGTAAGTCCTCGTCATTCTTTTTCTCCTGACTGCTCCTCTCGGCGGTGAATTCAGTGGCCTCGATAAAGAACGGCTGGCGCTGGTAGCTGTCGTTATCGGTTTTGGCATCATTGGCATAGCGACCAATGCGCCAGCCGGTGATCCAGCCCAATTGATCGGCCATACCGTCTTCCACCGTGGTGCCCAGAAGCAGCGGGGTGTACTCACAAGCGGGATGATTGACGGGCTGGTCGGCGGTGATTACCGGTAGGGTTTTGCTTCGCCAGGCGTTGAAGCGTTCGACTACAAGCACATCGATATCGAAATCAGTGTTAGTTGCCTCAGACATGACACGCCATGACTTCTGAGAAAGCAGCGTCCGCGGTAACACTTCCTCGGGGACCTGCAACGGAGCGCCAGCAGCAAAGGCGGCGGCATACAGATCGTGCAGGACGATCTGCGACACCAGTTCATGGGTGCCGCCACGGGCCTTGCCTTGGTCATTTTTTGGGTAGCCACCGCCAACATCGGAGTGAACACCGGGGTACAGCACTTCATAGCTGTTGTCCGGGTATCGACCGTCCTCGTTACGGATCGATTCCAAGGGGAAGCAGGAGCGTTGTTCAAAGGCGGCGACAAAGTGCGAGCAGCGCTTGATAAATTTCGGGAAGCGCCGCGCATCCGGCAGCAACTGGGTGTCGTCGGCCCAATCCATATGCCCGGAGAAAAAAGGCGCCACATGGGCAATGCCCACCGAGGCCACGGTATCCAGTATCCCGAGAAACTCGACGCTGATCGGCAAGCCAATCAGCGTTTGAGCGGGTAGCTCCGCCCCGACAGGGGTGTCGAACAATTGGCTCAACCACGTGACAAAGGTGCGAGCTTCGGCTGCTCCTCGGGAGAAACCATACACAAACAGCTTGACCCCCAGTACGCGAGGCTGGGCCCATTCCGTTCGAACCTGCAAGGGTGCTAACAGCCCGTTCATCGTCCGCCGCCGATTACCCTGGCCCATGGCACTCATCAGCGGTGCCCTCCAGGTGCTCATGGCTTCGACTTTCGCCTTGGCAACGCTGTCATCAATTTCGGTTTCATTGTTCAGAGCATAAGATAACGCGCTGGCTACCTGCACCAACGCCCAGTTGATCCGATCCTCACCTCCGGTAGCAAATTGCAGCCCGCCATCGCTGTAATCCAGCTCGCCAATTTCAGGAAATGGCGTGCCGACACCGGGCATATAATATGAAAAATACCCATCGTCTTGCGCGCCCTTACCACGTAACGAAGCATGAAACAGCTTGGCGATATTAGTGGGGTGACCGTCCTTGGTATCTTGCTTTTCGTTATTATTGGTGCCATCGAAGAACAAGCTAATATGCAGGCTATGGCAGCACTCAGAATACCGTCTTTGCCCTCTGGAGTTAGTCCCTCGGCGAAAAAGGTCTTCCTCGTAGGTTTGCTTGTCGTAGTTATCGGTTACCATTGATATATTGGTAGGTAAACGACCACTCTCCGGAAAATGCGGTGCCCCCCACGCTTTAGCTTTTGAATTACTGTTCACTTCCGACATACGGCTGGCTCCTTCATTTGTGAGGGTTCTTTAATCGGGTAGTGCTCTGAATTAAATGCCCAGCACGAACTCGTAACCTTGACTTGGTTACAAACCAAAAAGTGCACCTTCAAACCACATCGCTTCGTTCCTGGCCACTCTGGTATCTCCACGGTGGTACTGTGATGCTGGTAGTTAGCTTTATGTTTAGCTTGTGCGACTCGATACCCATCGGTCCCTAATCGGGGCCATTTTGAATAAGCATATGGCTCTGGGTCGACCTCCCACTCGATATGGGCTTTCAAGCCAGGGCGCCACTTGGCAGGCATGATGATGCAGCACGAACTCCCTCCCCCTCCGTCGGCCCGATAACCATTGACCGACATCCAGTTAATAGCATGCACGGTATGATTGACGGCTTGCAGATTCCCCCCGGCCATTTCGTTATCGGCTGAAGAACATCCGAACAATGCTAATCCCAATAAGGTAAGCAAGCCTTGCCGTATGATTTTTCTTATTATCATTTGCATCACTAGCCATTTCCTTGCTGATTGCTCTGATCGCGCAAACCATTCGAAGCATGAAACATGCCTGGCGACATTAATAGGTCAACTGTTCTTGGCATCATGCTTCTCGTTATCATTGGCATCGTAGAAAACAAGCTGATATGCAGGCTATGGCAGCATTCAAAATATCGCTTTTGACCTCTGGAGTCGGTCACTCGACAAAAAAGGTCTTCCTCGTAAGTTTGCTTTCGGTGGTTGGCGGCTACCATTGATGTATTGGTAGGTAAGCGGCCACTCTCCGGAAAATGCGGTGCCCCCCATGCTTTAGTTTTTGAATTATTGCTCACTTTGGACATACGGCTGGCTCCTTCATATCAAGAGGTTCTTTAATTGGATTATTCGGTGAACCATAACCCCAGCAGGAAGAGTTGTGACTTTGATCTGATTACACACAAAAAAATGAACTTTCAAACCACAAGATTCAGTACCTGGCCACTCTGGAATCTCCACGGTGGTGCTGTGGTGTTGATAGTTAGCTTTATGTTTAGCTTGTGCGGCTCGATAGCCATCGGTCCCTAATCGGGGCCATTTTGAATAAGCATATGGCTCTGGGTCGACCTCCCACTCGATATGGGCTTTCAAGCCAGGGCGCCATTTGGTAGGCATGATGATGCAACAGACACTGCCGCCACCACCGTGAGCCCGATAACCGTTGAACGACATCCAGTTAATAGCATGCACGGTATGATTGACGGCTTGCAGGTTTCCCCCGGCCATTTCATTATCCGCAGAAGAACATCCCAATAACATTAACCCTAATAGGCACCACAATCCTTGTATCCGCGCCTTTCTCATTATTATTTTCATGATCTT
>NZ_FOAR01000003.1:96603-305759 GCF_900109755.1 Pseudomonas agarici
TCATGGCGCGACCATCATCGAAGTGGCCGCCAGGGTGCTGACCAACTGGCAACCACAGGCGCAACGATGGCCGTCCAGCGCCACCGGCTTGCCATCTATGGTTGATCCCGAGGCACCCTCGATAATATGCGTCAGGCCATGTAGGTTGCAGCGCACCGGATCATCCACACAGGCCACCGGCTTACCGAAAGCTTCGTAGTGTCCCGCCAAAACCTCACCACCAAAGGGCCACAACGGATCACCGAGACGAACCAGGGGCATCATGGCAGCACCGCCTTGACCTGTTCGACCAGGGTGCCTTCCTTGCGTAACATGGCACTGGTCTGCTCGATGCGCTGCCTATAGTCGTCCAACGCGATCTGGCGTTTCTGCTCGACCACCACCTGGCCGATATGGCCAGTAGGCTTTAGCAACTGCTCGGCGTCAGGCAGGAAGGGCACCACCTTGCCAGTGACCTTATCGATCACCTGATAGCCGATGGTCGCCGCGCCAATGCCCGCCGCCAGTCCACCAACCCCTCCCAGCACTTTACCGCGCCTGATGCCATACGCCGTGGCCCCGGCAATCATCGCCACGCCCAATAGACGCCCGGCCACCACCACCGGCGACAGATCGCGGCTGTTGGCATTCCCGAAATAGATCATGCGGTAAAAGAAATAACCGGCCCACAACTCCCTCGACTTCAGTTTGTCGTGCATAAACCAGGCTCGCGAGTCGTGTATATGGTCGTCGAACAACGCCACCAGCAAGGCCATTTCGGCATCGGTACTGGGTGTCCCGTGGGCGTCGCGGAACAGTTGCTCACTGCGCCGCTTGCCCTCTGCGCTGAGGGTTTCGTGGTCTTTGCGCTCATCGTTCGCATTGAGCAGATAGGCCGCGTCGCGCAACACCACATCAAGAAACCCACCCGGCAAACTGGTCTGCTCGCGCTTTTGTCCGGTGTAATCGGATTTGAATTCAGCGGCAGCCTGGCTCAGTTGGGTCTGATCGATTTGTGCTTCATACACCGGCGGTCCGGGATGCTGAGGATTGGTCAGGCGCACAGCCAGGACGGCGGCCCGTAAGTCCTCGTCATTCTTTTTCTCCTGACTGCTCCTCTCGGCGGTGAATTCAGTGGCCTCGATAAAGAACGGCTGGCGCTGGTAGCTGTCGTTATCGGTTTTGGCATCATTGGCATAGCGACCAATGCGCCAGCCGGTGATCCAGCCCAATTGATCGGCCATACCGTCTTCCACCGTGGTGCCCAGAAGCAGCGGGGTGTACTCACAAGCGGGATAATTGACGGGCTGATCGGCGGTGATTACCGGTAGGGTTTTGCTTCGCCAGGCGTTGAAGCGTTCGACTACAAGCACATCGACATCGAAATCAGTGTTAGTTGCCTCAGACATGACACGCCATGACTTCTGAGAAAGCAGCGTCCGCGGTAACACTTCCTCGGGGACCCGCAACGGAGCGCCAGCAGCAAAGGCGGCGGCATACAGATCGTGCAGGACGATCTGCGACACCAGTTCATGGGTGCCGCCACGGGCCTTGCCCTGGTCATTTTTTGGGTAGCCACCGCCAACATCGGAGTGAACACCGGGGTACAGCACTTCATAGCTGTTGTCCGGGTATCGACCGTCCTCGTTACGGATCGATTCCAAGGGGAAGCAGGAGCGTTGTTCAAAGGCGGCGACAAAGTGCGAGCAGCGCTTGATAAATTTCGGGAAGCGCCGCGCATCCGGCAGCAACTGGGTGTCGTCGGCCCAATCCATATGCCCGGAGAAAAAAGGCGCCACATGGGCAATGCCCACCGAGGCCACGGTATCCAGTATCCCGAGAAACTCGACGCTGATCGGCAAGCCAATCAGCGTTTGAGCGGGTAGCTCCGCCCCGACAGGGGTGTCGAACAATTGGCTCAACCACGTGACAAAGGTGCGAGCTTCGGCTGCTCCTCGGGAGAAACCATACACAAACAGCTTGACCCCCAGTACGCGAGGCTGAGCCCATTCCGTCCGAGCCTGCAAGGGTGCTAGCAACCCGTTCATCGTCCGCCGCCGATTACCCTGGCCCATGGCACTCATCAGCGGTGCCCTCCAGGTGCTCATGGCTTCGACTTTGGCCTTGGCAACAACATTATCGATTTCTTTCTTATTGTTAAGCGCGAAAGAAAGAGCACTGGCCACTTGTACCAATGCCCAATTGATACGATCCTCGCCACCAGCGGCAAATTGCAATCCGCTATCGCTGTAATCCAGCTCGCCAATTTCTGGAAATGGAGTGCCAACACCGGGCATGTAATACGAAAAGTAACCTTGTCCCTTGGCCTTTGAACCTCTGAGTGATGCATGGAATAACTTGGCAATATTGCTCGGATGATTTTTTTTGGTATCGTTGGCCTCGTTATTATTAGTGCCATCAAAAAATAAGCTGATATGCAGGCTGTGGCAGCATTCGGAATACCGCTTTTGGCCTCTAGAGTTGGTTCCTCGACGAAAAATATCTTCCTCGTAAGTCTGCTTCCGGCAGTTAGCGGCTACCATTGATACTTTGGTAGGTAAACGACCATCCTTCGGAAAATAGGGTGGTCCCCATGCTTTATCTTTTGAGTCTCTTTTCACTTCGGACATACGGTCGGCTCCTTCATATCAAGAGGTTCTTTAATTGGATTATTCGGTGAACCATAACCCCAGCAGGAAGTTGTGACCTTGACCTGATTACAAGTTAGAAAATGCACACTCAAGCCACAAGACTCCGTTCCTGGCCACTCTGGTATCTCCACGGTGGTACTGTGGTCTTGGTAGTTAGCTGCGTGTTTGAGTTGAGCGGCTTGGTATCCATCAAAATCAGATGGCCATTTTGAATAAGCATATGGCTCTGGGTCGACCTCCCACTCGATATGGGCTTTCAAGCCAGGGCGCCATTTGGTAGGCATGATAATGCAGCACGAACTCCCGCCCCCTCCGTCGGCCCGATAACCATTGACCGACATCCAGTTAATAGCATGCACGGTATGATTGACGGCTTGCAGATTTCCCCCGGCCATTTCGTTATCGGCTGAAGAACATCCGAACAATGTCAATCCCAACAAAGCAAGCAAGCCTTGCCGTATGATTTTTCTTATTATCATTTGCATCGCTAGAAATTTCCTTGCTGATCATTCTTGTCACGCAAACCATTCGAAGCATGAAACATGCCTGGCGATATTAGTTGGCCAACTGTTCTTGACATCATGCTTCTCGTTATCATTGGCATCGTAGAAAACAAGCTGATATGCAGGCTATGGCAGCATTCAAAATATCGCTTTTGACCTCGGGAGTCGGTCACTCGACAAAAAAGGTCTTCCTCGTAAGTTTGCTTTCGGTGGTTGGCGGCTACCATTGATGTATTGGCAGGTAAGCGGCCACCCTCCGGAAAATGCGGTGTCCCCCACGCTTTAGCTTTTGAATTACTGTTCACTTCGGACATACGGCTGGTTCCTTTATTTGCGAGGGTTCTTTAATCGGGTAGTGCTCTGAATTAAACGCCCAACACGAACTCGTAACCCTGACCTGGTTACAAACCAAAAAATGTACCTTCAAGCCACATCGCTTCGTTCCTGGCCACTCTGGTATCTCCACCGTAGTACTGTGGCGTTGGTAGTTGGCTTTATGTTTAACCATAAAATCCAGGAATTCATCGGTTCCTAAAGGCGGCGTTGGACCAAAGGGCTCAGGATCGACTTCCCACTCGATATGGGCTTTCAAGCCAGGGCGCCATTTGGCGGGCATGATGATGCAACAGACGTTGCCGCCCCCTCCGTCCGCCCGGTAACCATTGACCGACATCCAGTTAATAGCATGCACTGTGTGATTGACGGCTTGGAGATTTCCACCGGCCATTTCGTTGTCGGCTGAAGAACACCCGAACAATGTCAATCCCAACGAGGTAAGTAAGCCTTGCTGTATGATTTTTCTTATTATCATCTTCATCGCTAGCAACTTCCTTGCTGATTGTTCTGGTTGCGTAAACCATTCGAGGCATGAAACATGCCTAGCGATATTAGTTGGCCAACTGTTCTTGACATCATGCTTCTCGTTATCATTGGCATCGTAGAAAACAAGCTGATATACAGGCTATGGCAGCATTCAAAATATCGCTTTTGACCTCTAGAGTTGGTTCCTCGACGAAAAATATCTTCCTCGTAAGTCTGCTTCCGGCAGTTAGCGGCTACCATTGATGTATTGGTAGGTAAGCGGCCACTCTCCGGAAAATGCGGTGACCCCCATGCTTTAGTTTTTGAATTATTGTTCACTTTGGGCATACGGCTGGCTCCTTCATTTGCGAGGGTTCTTTAATCGGATAGTGCTCTGAATTAAATGCCCAGCATGAAGTTGTTACCTTGACTTTATTACAAACCAAAAAATGAACTTTTAGGTCACAAGACTCCGTTCCTGGCCATTCTGGGATTTCTACGGTAGCACTATGATGTTGATAGTTAGCTTTATGCTTAACCATAAAATCCAGGAACTCATCGGTTCCTAAAGGCGGTGTTGGACCAAAGGGCTCGGGATCGACCTCCCATTCGACATGAGCTTTCAAGCCAGGGCGCCATTTGGTAGGCATGATGATGCAACAGACACTGCCACCACCACCGTGAGCCCGATAACCATTGACCGACATCCAGTTAATCCCCTGCACGGTATGATTGACGGCTTGCAGATTCCCCCCGGCCATTTCATTATCCGCAGAAGAACATCCCAACAACATTAACCCTAATAGGCACCACAATCCTTGTATCCGCGCCTTTCTCATTATTATTTTCATGATCTTCAACTCCCTTGATCACCAGCAACTCACACTCAAACAGAACCCTGCATCAAGGCCCAATTTTTTAGTGCTGCTTCATCTGGCCTATCCTCAGCGAGAGCGTGTTCATCTCGAATATATCCGCTGTTTTTTTGTTCTTCTTTGAGTTTATTTTGATGGTCGCTATACAACATCACCGTATCGACCAGAAAATCTACCGGCATGCTGAGCAGAGTCGCAAATGGGCATACGATGATTAGATAGCAGTACGTAGGAATGGGGTCATAACCACCGGCGCCTTCCAATGTAAGAAGCCTCCAGTCATATTGAACACCGACATAGTAATGACCTGAACGGTGGTAGGTTTTCGATGATTCGCCCCGCTCAACTAATGTTCCGCAGCCGGCACTACTGATTGCAAGACCGCACAGCATGATCAAAGCTAATCGTTTCAGTATATCGACCTTTTGCTTGAGTAAATTTTCTACATTCCGAACACGCTGACCATTCGACACGCCTTGTTTGCGGCTCATAATTTTTGCCTCACGTATTCGGTCAAATCATCCAAATGATTTTCCTGGTGGGCCTGTACGACAATTGAGTATAAGGCGGCGAAACGCAGTTCCCGGGTCGCCTCCAAATCATCGAAGTCCCCTTCATCCAGCAGTTTCTGCGCATCACCGATACAACCAATCAGCTCGCCTTGCTGATCGCTCAAATTCAGAAAAGGGGGTAACTTCGATTTCAGCGTGATATCCCTGGCAATTACCTTGCAGCCACTGCGGCTGGTCGTCCCGATCCAGCCAGCCCCAATAGTTGACCGCTTGCAGGTATTCGGTGCGCTGGTTATCCGTCAGGATCGCGGACGTCAGCAAAGGAAAGATTCGTGGGTCGTAATACCGCAACAGGCCCGTCCGTGCGCCCCACTTTACTTGCGAGAGGGCTTGCAGAGCCTGGCTCAAGGTATCGAAGGGCAATGGCGAGATCACCACCAGCAAGCGAGCCTCGGTGGCGCACTGGGTCAGCAGTTCTTCCAGCCAGGCTTTATGTTGCCAATGCGTCAGGTTCAAGCGCATCAACAACGGGGCCTGACCCAGAAGGTTTTCCTCCGGTGTGCCGCTGAACAATGAAAACCATGGAACTTGCGGCCTCAGCATCTTCAGCGCCGGTACAGCGCAGTTGTTCCAATCGGCTTGGTCGAGCAGCACGTTAACCTGTTGCAGGCCGACGCTGGCACATGTCCGCTCGATGTGTTCTTGCCATTCTGTTGGCGTTGCCATCTGCATCTTCCCTTCAATCAACGTTCACGGCTCAAGACTGAAAGTGGCGCTGCGGCCGAGCATTTTTTCGACGTCGATATCGCAGTCGGTGCAGGTGAACTCCACGCATTAGTTGAACGGTTGGCTCAGGCCCTCGGTGCCCTGAAAGGTGAGGACGTCGAGCAAGACGTCAACGCCGTAAACGCTGAGTGTGTGCCGGCTATGGTCGAAGATCGGGCGCGGTGGGTTGAGCATGTTCAGGCCTCCGGGAGGACGAAGGCTTGAGGATCATATATAAGGTCTGTGATCATCAGGCGTGAGGAAGCGTTGAACATCCGTTGTTCCTTTAGTTACCCAGCTAGGACAGGCTTTGGCGTGCTGGCAGGACCGCCCATAAAGCACAACAACTAGCCTGACAAATATGAACTGAGAGGAACGCTAACAAAGCGGAAAAAGAATTACTGTAAGATCCATCCCCAAAATAGCTAGGAATGTTCAGCAACGATCTTTAGCCAGGCGATTAGAGACTGTCAGAAACTTTGTGTTTGGGCATGCCATGAGTAAGAGGTGCATGTATGCCAACCAAAAAGAAGCCGGCCCGTGAGGCCCCGCGAGACCTTCCAGCTATTCCCAAGGAGCTGATCGATCAGTTCGTCAACGGACCGATGAGCGCCGAAGCCATCCAGGATGCCTCAATGGCGTTCAAAAAGGCGCTGATTGAGCGAGCCCTTGGCGCAGAACTGGGCCATCACCTTGGCTATCCTCAGGGCGCGGAGCGCCCTGAGGATTCGAGTAATCAGCGCAACGGCAAAAGTGGCAAAACAGTGCTTACCGATAATGGCCCACTTCGCCAGGACATTCCCAGAGACCGCGACGGCAGCTTCGCTCCGATCCTGATACCCAAACACAAGCGTCGTTTCACTGGCTTTGGCGGCAAGATCATTGCCATGTATGCCCATAGCATGACCGTGCGCGAGATCTGCGCATTTCTCTCGGAGCAGTACGGAACAGACGTCTCCCATGACTTCATCAGCTCGGTCACCGATGCCGTATTGGAGGGGATCGATTTATCAGGCCGACCTGGTGAAATGAAGGCCTGCCTGACGACAAGCCGTTAACAGCCCGAACACAAAAAATCTGACACTCGCGTCCCTTGTGGCAATGCGGCGTCCCGACCAGCCCGCTCACTCCAAAATATCGGCAATTTTCCGCTTATCGATTGGTTGCCAACAAGCGGATTTCCGCCTATCAACTCCCATCAGCTCCCCTAGACCGGGCCTTCGTTCCCTGGCACGGCTCCTGCTATAGCCTTGTCAGGCTGCGCTCACGCATGCCATAAAAACAATGACTTGAAGGTTCCCTGATGGATAACTCCTCTACCTTGCCCCTAGGGTCGGCCACCGCGCCGGCACAAGAAAGAACGACCTCCAGCCGTTTGAAATCGATCTTCAGCGGTTCGGTCGGCAATATGGTCGAGTGGTATGACTGGTATGTCTACGCCGCTTTCTCGCTGTACTTCGCCAAGGTCTTCTTCCCCAAAGGCGACACCACGGCACAACTGCTCAACACCGCAGCCATCTTTGCCGTGGGCTTCCTGATGCGCCCGATCGGTGGTTGGCTGATGGGCCTGTATGCCGACCGCAAGGGGCGCAAGGCGGCACTAATGGCTTCGGTCTTGCTGATGTGCTTCGGTTCCCTGATCATCGCTCTGACACCCGGTTATGAAACCATCGGCGTCGGCGCACCGATCCTGCTGGTGGTTGCCCGCCTGATGCAGGGCCTATCGGTCGGTGGCGAATACGGCACTTCCGCCACCTATCTCAGCGAGATGGCGACCAAGGAACGTCGCGGCTTCTTCTCCAGCTTCCAGTATGTGACCCTGATCTCCGGCCAGCTCATCGCCCTGGCGGTACTAATCGTACTGCAACAGACCTTGACCACCGAACAGTTGCAGAGTTGGGGCTGGCGGATTCCATTCGGCATCGGTGCATTGTGTGCGGTGGTCGCGCTCTACCTGCGTCGCGGCATGGAAGAAACCGAGTCGTTCACCAAGCAGCGCAAAAAACCGAAAGAAAGCTTGATGCGCACGCTAATGCGCCATCCCAAGGAGCTAATGACCGTGGTCGGCCTGACCATGGGCGGCACCCTGGCCTTCTACACCTACACCACCTATATGCAGAAGTACCTGGTGAACACCGTCGGCATGAGCATCTCCGACTCCACCACCATCTCGGCGGCAACGCTGTTCCTGTTCATGTGCCTGCAACCGGTGGTCGGCGCGCTGTCGGACAAGGTGGGCCGACGGCCGATCCTGATCGCTTTCGGAATTCTCGGCACGCTCTGCACCGTGCCGATCCTCACCACCCTACATACCGTCCAGAGCTGGTGGGGTGCATTTTTCCTGATCATGGCCGCGCTGATCATCGTCAGCGGCTATACCTCGATCAACGCGGTGGTGAAGGCCGAGCTGTTCCCGACGGAAATCCGTGCCCTGGGTGTCGGCCTGCCCTATGCACTGACGGTATCGATCTTTGGCGGCACCGCTGAATACATCGCACTGTGGTTCAAGAGCATCGGCCTGGAAACCGGCTACTACTGGTACGTGACCGCCTGCATCGCGGTTTCGCTGCTGGTGTACATCACCATGAAGGACACCCGCAAGCACTCACGGATCGAAACCGACTGACACGACTGAAAAGCCCCACTCCCCATCGTGGGAGCGGGCTTGCCCGCGAAAAAGCCGCCCTGCTTCGCGGGCGCTTCCATATCCTGCGCTTCTGCACAAAAGAAATTTGGGAATTAATAACCGTTAATTCCCAGCCTCAATTCTGCCCCCACGCCAAATCAACTGACGCATGCGCCGTTGGGCATCACGTGATCGTTATTCGTTGACGGCACCAAATACATCGATTTATACGATTGATTTAAGCATTATTTTGCGTTTTTCAATCAAATTAATCAGCGTAATATAGCCTCCATACCCACTGAACAAAACAACTACCCGATAGGAGCAGCTACCATGAAAACCAAATTGATCCTCGCCCTGACCTTTTCCGTACTGGCCGCCAACACCTTTGCCGCCGATGGTTACAGCCACACCCCAGGTGCCTATAGCGTTGCGGCTGATGGTTACGACCGGACCCCTGGTGCCAATGCGGTTGCTGCTGACGGTTACGACCGGACCCACGGCGCCAATGCGGTTGCTGCTGACGGTTACGACCGGACCCACGGCGCCAATGCGGTTGCTGCTGACGGTTACGACCGGACCCACGGCGCCAATGCGGTTGCTGCTGACGGTTACGACCGGACCCACGGCGCGGTTGCCTTCGGCTAACGGGTCGCGCAGACCTCACAGCCCGGCTTCGGCCGGGCTTAGTCGTTTCTTGGGGGTAACAAAATGCAGCCCATGACGCCCGTGCCAGCAGAGCGGACGAAGGTCGCAGTCATCGAGCTATCGCATTTGCTCTCAAGGCCAAGCACACTGTTGGCCTCACCCAGCCTGCGGAACCCTCGAAACATGTCCGACGATATCCACTATTACGAACCCATCAACGGCCACGGCCTGCCTCACGATCCGTTCAATGCCATCGTCGGTCCGCGCCCCATCGGCTGGATTTCGTCGCAGGACACCGAAGGTCACCTTAACCTGGCGCCCTACAGCTTTTTCAACGCTTTCAACTACATCCCGCCGATCATCGGGTTCTCCAGCGTCGGTCGCAAAGACAGCCTGAACAATATCGAACAGACCGGTGAATTTGCCTGGAACCTCGCCACCCGCCCGCTGGCCGAAGCGATGAACCAGAGCTGCGCCGCTGTGCCGGCCACGGTCAATGAATTCGAACTGGCGGGCCTGACGCCCGTTGCCTCGAAGATCATTCGCGTGCCACGGGTGCTGGAAAGCCCTGTGTCCTTCGAATGCAAGGTCACCCAGATCATCCAGTTGCAGCGTGCCGACCAGACATTGGTGCCCAGTTGGCTGATTCTCGGCGAAGTGGTTGCCGTCTATATCGCCAGGCATCTGCTCAAGGACGGTATCTACGACACCGCCGCCGCCGAGCCGATTCTGCGTGGCGGCGGCCCGGCGGACTATTTCCAGTTGAGCCCGCAGGCTCTGTTCAAGATGTATCGCCCGCAAGTGACGAACTAGTGGCCCGTGTGGTTAGTTCTATGAGTCAATTTCGGCGCCCTAAATCCCTGGCCTACGTTGCTGTTCCTCGCCATAGCCCCGCTATGACTCGTCACAGCGCCTTGGCCATGGACTTATGGCATCCGAACTTGAGCTAACGAACTCACCGTACAGGCCACTAGGCACTGGGGAACGCCTACCAGGACAACTCGCCTTTGGCATCGACGTCGATCAGCCCCGCCAACGCTTGCTCGGCGGCCTGATCGGCGGCCAGCGCGGTCTTGAACGTCTGGTCTTGCAGAATTTTGTGGAAACGCGGGGCATCGAAACCGCCCAGGGCCTTTACCGCAATAGCTGCGCTGTAACCGGCCTCACCGCGAACCGCTGCGGAAACCGCTTCGAATTGTGCAAACTCTTTACGTGCCATGCCTATCTATTCCACCCCATTGATCGGCTCACATTCTAAACCTTCAACGGGTCAACTGGCGCAAGGAGTCGCTGGCCGTCGATAGGGAGGCCGTCCAGGTGCATTTGCACATTCATCACGACAACATCCCTTTCAGCCAAAGACCTTGGTCAATTTCAATCAACGTCGGTCCCGGACGCGCGGCGGCGGTCTGCAGCGCGATGCGCAGAGGCTCCACCGCGCTGACCGCCTCGGCCGCGCAGCCCAGGGCCTTGGCGACGCCGATAAAGTCGGGAGTATAGATATCCACGCCCACTGGGGTGATGGCACGGTTGACCATGTATTTCTTGATCTCTTCGTAGCCCTGGTTATTCCACAACAAGACGATCACCGGGGTGCCTGCTTCGACGGCACTGGCCAGTTCCGACAGGGTGAACTGCAAGCCGCCGTCACCGATCAAGCAAACCACGGCGCCGCGCTCATGACGCTTGGAGGCCCGTCCCAACCAGGCGCCGATGGCGGCGGGCAAGGCATAACCGAGGGTGCCGTAGCCGGTGGACGAGTTGAACCAGCGCCGTGGGTGCTCCGGATTCAGGGTCAGGTTGCCGGTATACACCGGTTGGGTCGAGTCGCCCACCAGCACCGCTTCCGGCAGCACCTCGAGAACGGTGTTGAGGAACTGCGTCTGGGCACGTGTCGGCGCATCCCAGAGAGCGTCCAGTTCAGCGCGCAAGGCAGCGGCGCGTCGCAGCCCCCAATCGTCTTGGCGTTCAGCCAGGACCTGGCCTTCGACAGCCGCAAGCAGCGCCTCGGCCGCCGTTCGCGAGTCGGACACCAACGCGACCTTGGGCGGATAGTTGCGGACGGTCTGGTCCGGGTCGATATCGACACGCAGCAGGATGCCGGGAATCTCGAAGCCGCCGGCAAAGGTGATGTCGTAATCGGTTTCCGCCAACTCGGTGCCGATAGCCAGGACCACATCGGCATCCGCCACCAGGGCACGGGTGGCAAGCATGGATTGAGTCGAACCGATCAACAGCGGATGGCGCGACGGCAACATGCCCTTGGCATTGATGGTCAAGGCCACCGGGGCTTCCAATCGTTCCGCCAGCCGGGTCAAGGCGGCTGCCGCATCGATGGCGCCGCCACCGGCGAGGATCAACGGATGCCGGGCCCTGGCTAGTAGTTCGGCCATTTGCGCGACCGCTGCCGGGGCCGCCCCGGCACGGCTAATCTGCACCGGCTGGCTATCGAGCAAGGCATCGGCGTTCTCCACCAGCACATCGAGGGGAATCTCGATGTGTACCGGACGCGGGCGCCCGGCCTGGAACAACGCGAAGGCGCGGGCCAACACCGCCGGCAATTCGGCTGCCGACATCAGTGTGTGGGAGAACGCCGTGACACCCGCTACCAGCGTGCCCTGGTTCGGCAACTCATGCAGCTTACCGCGCCCGCCGCCCAGTTGATTGCGCGACTGGACGCTGGAAATCACCAGCATCGGGATCGAATCGGCATAGGCCTGGCCCATCGCCGTGGTGATATTGGTCATGCCGGGGCCGGTGATGATAAAGCACACCCCCGGCTTGCCGCTGGTGCGGGCATAACCGTCAGCCATAAAGCCTGCGCCCTGCTCATGGCGCGGCGTGACGTGCTCGATGCTCGACGACGCCAGGCCACGATACAATTCCACGGTATGCACGCCGGGAATGCCGAACACCTGCTCGACCCCGTAGCCTTCCAGTAACTTGACCAATACTTCGCCGCACGTCGCCATCAGATTCGCCCTTCTTGTTCGTATAAGCCATGCTGCCGATAAGCGCGGCGCCAGGGTTATTGGAGCGTTTGACCGATGGCCGGCACAAGGCAAAAATAGTCATACTAGGCATGTCCTGCCGTCATGCCTGAGCTGCCTTACTATGAAACGTCCACCACCGCTGCCCGCGCTGCACACCTTCCTGGTCACCGCCCAGTGCTGCAATTTCACCCGCGCAGCCGAGGTGCTGCACATCACCCAGGGAGCGGTGAGCCGGCAGATCGCCGGGCTGGAAAGTCATCTAGGCTATGCGCTGTTCCAGCGCCAGGCACGTGGCCTGAGCCTGACCGCTCAGGGTCGTGAGCTGTTCCCACGAATCCAGCAGGCGTTCAATCTGATCGACGAGGCGCTGGACCAGGTCGGCGCCCGCCGCGAAGCCCTGCAACTCAAGGCACCGACCTGCATGATGCGCTGGCTGCTGCCACGCCTGTTGCAATGGCAGAAGGAGCGCCCGGACGTGCCTGTAGAGCTGACCACCACGGTGCAGCACGCCGTGGATTTCCGCCGGGAAGCATTTGACGCCGCCGTGGTCTATGGCGCGCCGCCAGGCCCTTCGGTGGCCTCCCATCATCTGTTCGATGAGCAATTGACGCCGGTTTGTTCACCACAACTGATGAATGGCCAGATCCCCTTGAACAGCTTCGCCGATCTTGAGCAACACATGCTCCTGCATCCCACGCGTGACCAGCGGGACTGGGAAGCCTGGCTCAAGGTAGCGGGTGCGCGGGTCAGCAATATCGGCAAGGGACAGCATTTCGACACCCTGGACCTGGCGATGAGCGTGGCGTCCCAAGGCACCGGCGTGGCGATTGGCGATTGGGCGTTGATTGGCGAGGACCTGAGTGCCGGGCGGCTGGTTATGCCGTTCGACTTGCGCGTGCGCACCGGGCAGGCGTACTACCTGGTCTATCCGGAGCGGGCCAGGACGGCACCGCCGTTACGAGAATTGATGGAGTGGCTGGTGGCGCAGGCGGCGGAGCGGGCCGCCCCCGAGCACCCGGCATAGCCCGCCGGAATCGGCTCAGCGACGCTTACGGGTCATGTTCAATGATTGGCGGTAAACGCCAGCATCATCGAAAGCTGGCACATCGGTCGCCCGCTCTCGGCATGCCACTGGTTGAAGGCGTCCTGGACGATTGCCAGGTCACGCAAGCTAGTCGGCACCTTGTCGACGATCTTCTGCGCATTGAGCGCTGCCACCACGTCATAGCTCGGTATAAAGGTGTCCTTGCCCACCATCCGCAGCAAACGCGGAGCCGACAGCCCACCCAGTTGCTGTCCGTGCTTGGCCAGGTATTTCCACAGCCCGGTGATCTCGGTCACCGGCCAATCGGCGATCAGGTTGCCGAAGCTACCCTTCTCCTTGGCCACGTCCAGCACCATCTGCGCATTGCGCGGCACACTCTTGAGCTTGCCCAGGTGACGGATGATTCGTGCATCCTGCATCAGTCGCTCCAGGTGTTCGGCGCCCATCAGCACCACTTTCTCAGGATCGAAACCGAAGAACACTTGCTCGAAGACCGGCCACTTGGCATCCACCACACTGTGCTTGAGACCGGCACGGAATACCCGCAAGGCAATCATCGACAGGTAGCGATCATCACTGAACCGGCGCAGTTGCGTCGCCGTCTGCGGCTCGGGCAGCTCGGCCGCCAATGCCGCCGCCGAACCGAAGCGGTTCAGACAGTATTCGTGCAGCCATTTGTAGTCGCGCATGCCGGTTACTTCAGAGATTCACGACATTGACGAAGCGCGAGGCTGCCGTTTCGTCGATACGCAGGTGGGTGAAATCGAACAGGTTGCGGTCGGCCAGTTGCGAAGGGATGACGTTCTGCAAACCACGGAAAATGCTCTCGGTGCGGCCTGGTGTCTTGCGCTCCCACTCCTGCAACATCTCCTTGACCACCTGACGTTGCAGGTTTTCCTGGGAACCACAGAGGTTGCACGGAATGATTGGGAACTGTTTAAAGTCCGAGTAGGCCTGGATGTCCTTTTCGCTGCAATACGCCAGCGGCCGAATTACCACGTTGCGTCCATCATCGGACCGCAGCTTGGGCGGCATGGCCTTGAGGGTGCCGTTGTAGAACATGTTGAGGAAGAAGGTCTCGACGATATCGTCGCGGTGATGCCCCAGGGCCATCTTCGTCGCACCGATCTCGTCGGCGAAGGTGTACAAGGTGCCACGACGCAGGCGCGAGCACAGCGAGCAGGTGGTCTTGCCTTCGGGCACCAGCTCCTTGACCACCGAGTAGGTGTCTTTCTCGACGATATGGTATTCCACGCCCAGCGCTTTCAGGTAGGCGGGCAGTACGTGCTCGGGAAAGCCGGGCTGCTTCTGGTCCATGTTGACGGCAACGATGTCGAACTTGATCGGCGCCACTTTCTGCAGGTGCATCAGAACGTCGAGCATGGTGTAGCTGTCCTTGCCGCCCGACAGGCAGACCATGACCTTGTCGCCCTCCTCGATCATGTTGAAATCGGCGACCGCCTCCCCCGCCTGCCGGCGAAGGCGTTTCTGCAGTTTGTTCTGATTGACCGAAAGAGTGCCCATAGCCCTTGAAATCCGCGAGGTGTGTCGAAAAGGCGGCTATTTTACGCACAAACCCGCGTTGGGCGAAGACTCCGTGTTGTGGGAGTGGAGCTTGTCCGCCGAAATCCAATGCAAATGCTACAACGCGATTACAACCGCGCCCGACAGTGCGATTTGCTCTAAAGCCCCGGATTTATTGAGTCCAGCCCTCTCTATACTGCGACATAAGGTCGCGCAGATATCCAGACCTCTGATTACTTTGGCCGATTGGCCGGTAGGTGCTCCTCTGGGGGGCGACGGTAATAACAAAAGGAGTGACTGACATGATCCATCACGTTTTCGGACTGTTCACCCACCCTGATCAGGAATGGCGGGAAATCCGTGGCGACGCCGAGGAAAGCATCGGCCACATGTACCTCACCCACACCTTGATCCTTGCCGCGATCCCCGCGGTTTCCGCCTTTATCGGCACCACACAGGTCGGCTGGGTCATCGGCAACCGGGCTCCGGTCATGCTGACCCAGGAAAGCGCGATCTGGATGACCCTCATGTCCTATATCGCCATGCTCGGCGGCGTGGCGGTGATGGGCGCCTTCATTCACTGGATGGCCCGCACCTACGATGCCAACCCCAGCCTGGCACGCTGCGTGGCATTCGCCACCTACACCGCCACACCCCTGTTCATTGGCGGCCTGGCGGCGCTGTACCCACATATGTGGCTGGGCATGATCGTCGGCACCGCCGCCATCTGCTACACCGTCTACCTGCTCTATGTCGGTTTGCCGACTTTCATGAACATACCTTCGGATGAAGGCTTCCTGTTTTCCAGTTCGATACTGGCCGTTGGGCTGGTCGTACTGGTGGCAATCATGGCCTTTACCGTGATTGTCTGGGGCTTGGGAGTGGGTCCGGTCTACACCAACTGAATAACCAGAAACCTGCCGACACAGGCCGCCGCAAGGCGGCCTCTTTAATTCCACCCTGACCATTTGGCGCCTGACGGATTCGGAATCGCCAGGGTTTGCGGCATACTCACGCTCTCTGGAGAGACGTACAGCATGCCCGAGCACCTCAACACCCGTGTCGAAGACTGTTTCCAACAAGCCGAATTCTTTTTTAAACGACCGTTCAAACGCCCGGTCATCAGCCTCAAGCTGCGCGGCCAGAAAGCCGGTGTTGCGCACTTGCGGGAAAACCTGCTGCGCTTCAATCCGCAGCTATACCGGGAGAACAACGAAGACTTTCTGCGCCAGACCGTACCTCACGAAGTCGCGCACCTGATCGCCTACCAACTGTTCGGTGAACGTATCCAGCCCCACGGCGAGGAGTGGCAACTGATCATGCGGGGGGTTTACGAATTACCGCCCAACCGCTGCCATACCTATGAGGTCCAGCGGCGCAATGTGACACGCTATATCTACCGCTGCCCTTGTGCCGACAGCGACTTCCCGTTTTCGGCTCAGCGGCATCGACTGGTGAACCAGGGCCGGCGCTATCTGTGCCGGCGTTGCCGGCATACGCTGGTGTTCAGCGGTGAGATGCGGGTGGAGTAGGTTCGGCCTCAGCCGAGTATTCCCGCCTTGCGCAGCGCCACGATGCGCGCCTCGCTGTAGCCCAACTCAGCCAGCACCTCGTCACCCTGGGCGCCCAGCGCCATGCCGATATGCCGGGGGGCGGGCAGGCCCTCTGAAAATTTCAGCGGACAGGCTATCTGCGCCTGGCTGCCCCCCTCGCCACGGGGCACCTGAACCACCACTTCACGAGCCTTCAATTGCGGATGCTCGACAGCTTCAGCCAGGCTGAGAACCGGCTCGACACAGGCATCGGTACCGGCAAACAACACGCATAACGCGTCGTAGTCATGCTTTTCGAACTCCACCTGCAGCGCCTGCTTGAGCTGCCGTTGCTGCACGGGATCCGACGACAAACCTGGGTGAATCAACTCCGGGCGCCCCAACGCGGTACATAACGAGCGCATGAAGTTTAGCTCCAGGCTGCCCACGGCGAACCAACGGCCCTCGCGGGTGCGGTAGTAGTCGTAGAAACTACCGCCATTGAGCATCTGCCGCTCGCGCTCCGGCTCCACGCCACAAGCGAGGAAACCGGCACCGGACAAGGCATTCAGGCTGAACGCGCAATCGGTCATACTGACATCGACAAATTGCCCGAGCCCCGTCTGCTGCCGGGCGATCACCGCCGCCAGCAGGCCGATCACCCCGTGCAGCGAGCCACCGGCCACATCCGCCACCTGCATCGCCAGGGGCAGCGGTCCGGCGTCCTGACGCCCGGTGTAGCTGGCCAGTCCCGATAATGCCAGGTAATTGAGGTCGTGCCCGGCGCGGTCGCGGTAAGGTCCGGTCTGGCCGTAGCCGGTGATCGCTACATAGATCAAGCGTGGATTGATGGTCTTGAGGGTTTCATAACCCAGGCCCAGGCGGTCCATGACACCGGGGCGAAACTGCTCCAGCAGGATGTCATGCTCAAGCACCAGTTGCTGCACGATCGCCACGGCCTCGGGCTGTTTCAAGTCCAGGGCCAGGCAGCGCTTGTTACGATTGAGATAGGCATGAGCGGCAGAGATCCCCTGGTCATGGGGCGCCAATATCCGTAGCAGGTCCGGGCGACTGGGCGATTCGATACGCAGTACATCGGCGCCCATGTCCGCCAGCAGCAAGGAGGCGAACGGCCCTGGAAGCAATGTCGAAAAATCCAGAACCTTCAGTGATGCCAGCGGACCTTGCATGGGCGCTCCGTAATCTGGACGATGATCTCCAGAATAGGCAACCCACCACCGGGCGCCACCCACCGTAGCTATGAAGGCAAGTGGGATCAATACCATGGCATCCCACGGCATTTCGTGGGAGTACGGATGCAAATTCCGGTAAGGAAAAATCTTCGCCGCGCTGATTACCACAAGGACAATAGTCGCGGTTCCCGCAAACTCGGCCTTGAGCAGCTTTTTGCGCCAGCATGTAGACCTGAAAGGGTGGCCCCACAAGCAGGGCCGCCAGTACGGCTAGAAAGCTCAGGCAAATACCTTGGCCGCCTTCGCATCGACCACAGCCTGCTCTCGAAGCCATTCGTACTCTTGTTGAGGAACAGCCGTCGCGCCAGAATTGCCCAGTTCGTTCAAAGGGATCCGGCAGGCCAAGAAATAGCGCATTTCTTACTTCGCATCAGTTTCTTCTTCACTTCGAACTTCATGTCAGTGATCAGCAATAAGGAGGAGAAATACAGTCCAACGGTAGGCGAATCAATACGAAAATTGATGCGCAAGAAATCACAAAAAATTGTGTCAGCGGTATACTTAAAAACCGTGCTCGTGGATAGATTTCGGTGAAATCCAGAAAACGAAAAAAGCGGCTCGATGCCGCTATTTTCCATGGTTTCCAGGCGTTCAGTGGGCCTTAATGGAAGCAAATATGGCGTAGCGGGGGGAATATCTGCCCTGGTTCGGCCTCGCTTACCGTGGAGCACGGCGGTCGCCCGGCCCTCGCCTAGGTTTAATTGCATCGGGGTGGCACGAAGCTTGGATTTATCATCGATGTACAGAGTTTTCTCGATGCGCCCGAAATCGACCGGTGCTTCGGCCAAGTGCAGCAGATCATCCCGGTGCTCGATGAGCAGATCGAGCTTGACCGCCAAATTTTCTAATACAGAACTTCTTCGGCACTTATATTAAGCATACCCTTGAACTCAAAGTTATGTTTATCCGCTTTCAAAAAGTGCTCCAAAGTTCTCACCGAGGTGGCTTCAGCATCAACTTTTAGAGCTTCGCTATAAGGAATACCCATACGGCTTGCCGCAGCCTGATAAGCCGCTATGATAAAATGTGAGCAGAATGCCCCACTAATCTGAGGTCTATTTTCAAATGCTTCTTTTGAATAAGATTGACTGGCTTTCGAAGCACTCTCACCGAAATTTGAGTTGCGTAAAACACTGAGTACAGATTTAGTTTTTGAGTACGGAACGCTTTGATCCGCGCTCCAGGCCTGCCCTACCTGGGCAGCCCAATCACCCAAATCTTTATTTTTTGGTGAGTAAACTTTATAAAGACCTTGCCGAATTGGCCCAGAGTTTGATGACAGTTGCATGCCGCCCCGCATCTCTACAATTTCCGACTCGCCTGAGCTATTGATGCTAGTACGTCCAGGGTTGTTCGATCTTTTCGACCACATGACAGCATGGACGAGTGCAGGATCGCCTTTATTATTTCGCAATAAAGAAAGTACGACCAACTTCTGCCCAACCTTAATTAGCTGATGATTAGTTGTTGTATTACTCTGCTGATCAAGCAATATAAGTATGTCACCAGCCGTGATATCTTCTTTTTGCAATTTAATGTTGTGTACAGGTTCCACCGCCTGTACATTTTCTGTCCGCATACCAGATAGCGCATCATGAGAAACGCTATGTGGCGCAGCAGAATTTTCTGTACTCGCACGCTCTTGAGTCTGATTAATTACGGATTGAACAGATTTATAATTTGAAATTCCCAACACCATAAAATCTCCATCACTATAACATATATTAAATTAAAACCATTCCGAAAATCCCTAGAGATGCTCTGAAATAGCCGAATGCTTTCCGGCTATCGAGCCGTCAGCCCTTTATTCAAAAAAGATGTATATTGAAACTTGTTCAACTCTCTTCGCTTTTCAGCCCTCTCGAACACCGCGAGACGATTCGCAACAGCCATTTCCTGCATGACACGCGCACTACTTTTCACGCCTCTCGACCCGGTATAACCCGCATCGGCGCGGACCACGTTTTCCTCGCCATGCAGTAGTTTGTCGACCTGCGTAACGTTCGCAACGTCGGCCGCAGTGATCACTACACTGTGTACCAGGCCTGACTCGTCGTCGGCTCCGACGTGAGCTTTGGCGCCGAAATAATATTGGTTGCCTTTCTTGGCCTGATGCATGTCCGGGTCGCGCTTGCCGTTTTTGTTCTTGGCCAAACTGGGCGCATGAATCAGTGTGGCGTCGAAGATAGTGCCTTGAGGAAAGGACAGACCTAGGTCACCAAGATAACCATTGATCACACCGAGAATCCTGACTGCCAATTCATGTTTTTCCAGCAGGCACCGGAAATTAAGATGGTGGTTTTGTCCGGGATCCGCTCAAGGCTCAAACCAGAAAACTGACGCAGGATGATCATTTTATACAGCGTTTCTTCCATCTCCGGATAGGCCGGGCAACCGCCTTCACCTTTTGGATAGTAGGGCTCGCTCAAGGCAATCAAGCCCTTCCACCGTACCACCCGATCCATCTCGATCAGGAACAATTCCTTGTAGGTCTGTTTGCGCTTGTCGATGTACTCGGCGTCGACGAAGGTCATCTGTTTCATCATCGGAAGGCTCGGCGACTGGTGCCCGGACAGGTTCTAAATCGGGAAGCTTTTTCAGAGTTTCCCAAGCTTTAACGATTGAAGTGAGTGGTGGCCAGATTCGCATTGGTTCCCCCATGCATCAAAACCTTGGCTGGCGAGGATATCCGCAGGAGATCATGGACAATGCTTGGCAAAAACACATCACCCGCGAAGACAGCTCCTGCGACATGTGTAGTGGTCAACTGATCCCGGACACGACGTTGATTTTTTCTCTGCCTGAGCCGGAGCCAACCCATCGTTGAAGTGGTGCAGTCGAGTCCAGTTAACCGATGTATCAGATAGTGATACCGATACATCGGTGCGCTTCTCGGGCCCTTATGCTGCCCATTATCGACAGCCACTCAGTTTTCAAACTTCGAAACGTGCGCTCCATCGACGCATTGAGGCACCTATGTCAATAAGATCGCAGCATCTGTCAGATGCCATCGGCACCTCCTTCTACATCAAAGAGGGAAAAATACAACTCAGTGGTAGGCGAATCAATATAAAAATTGATGCGCAAGAAATCACAAAAGATTGTGCCAGCGGTGTGCTTAAAAACCATGGCCGGAGATAGGTTCCGGTAAAATCCAGAAAGCGAAAAAGCGGCTCAAGGCCGCTATTTCCGTGGCTTCCAGGCGTTCAGTGGGCCTTAGTGGAAGCAAATATGGCGCAGCGGACGGGACTCGAACCCGCGACCCCCGGCGTGACAGGCCGGTATTCTAACCGACTGAACTACCGCTGCGCGTAACACTGACAACGAATGGTGGGTGATGACGGGATCGAACCGCCGACCCTCTGCTTGTAAGGCAGATGCTCTCCCGGCTGAGCTAATCACCCTTCGCTTTCGGTGTGGCGCGCAGTATGCCACAAAAAAAACATAACGCACTGATTTAAATAATCTTTTTTAAATCTCGAACTTTTCGCAAATAACCGACGACAAAAGGCCCACATAGGGCGGAAAAGCCAGGACGGCGCTCTGTGACGCGACAGACAAAACCTCATCAGTCGTAACGACTTCTAACGCCACTCCTTGCTTGGGTCGCGGGAAGCTTTTGAAATGCTGTCCTGCAACCACTCCACAAAGGCCTCCCTCGATTCGGACTTTCTGAAGCCCGACGCGCTCACCAAATAATAAGAGGTGACCTCCACCCAGGATGACGCATCCTCGAAGGGCGCCACCAGCCTGCCCTCCCTGAGCTCATCCTCCGCCAATAGCTCACTTTCCAGCACCACCCCGAGCCCGGCTGTCGCGGCTTCGATGGCCATCATCGAACGATCGAGCCAAAGCTCCTTGTTCGCCACGACAGGCTCCATGCCCATGCGTCGGAAGTAAGCGCCCCATGTAAGCGCGTTGGACGAGTGAATGAGCGTCGCGCGCGCCAAATCATCTAGTGCCTTGAGTTCGAGCCGGCTTACCAACTCGGGACTGCACAACGGACGTAGTCGCTCAGTCAACAACGGTTTGATATCCGTATGGGTGACCAGCGGCGGCCCATAGGAAATCACCAGGTCATACCTGTTAGTCAGCAAGTCTTCGTTTTCGCTCAGGGTCGAGAGCCTGATCTTCACATCGGGATAGGATTGCAAAAAACCGATCAATCTCGGCTGCAACCACTTCACGGCAAAGCTCGGGCTGGCAGCCACCACCAAGTGTCCATCCTGGGATTGAGGCGAGACCACATTGGTCGCGTTGGATATCTGTTCAAAGGCCATCTTGATCTCTACGGCATAAGTCCGACCGGCCTGGGTAAGCACCGCTTTTCCGGCGTGGCGCTGAAATAATTGGACCCCCAGAAAATCCTCCAGGAGCTGAATCTGGTGACTGATCGCCGAAGGCGTGACAGCGAGCTCATCCGCACCGCGAACGAAACTGCCAAGCCTGGAAGCGGCCTCGAATGCAACCAGGGCCTTCATGGGCGGGAGACGAAACTTTGCCGTGGTAGGTGATGAATTCATTTGAGGGTGCGCTGAATTATATGAGCTAGCATGGCAATGACCCACGTTCGTAAGATCCAGTGAACAGGAAGCAAACTGCGAGCCAATTGACAATGCCGGTCCGGCTCGTGAACACCTGTAGATCCGCGCACATTCATATACGAGTTGGGGTTCAAGATGCAAAACGATCTATTGCAGGCGTCCAAAGAGTTCATGGTTCGTTACGGTGGCGATGCTTTCCCGGAGCTTTTCCATTCAGCTAAAGGCACCATTGTTACCGACAGTAAAGGTCGTGAGTATCTCGACTTCACCTCCGGGCAAATGTGCGCCACCATCGGCCATAACCACCCTGCCATTGTCGAAGCGGTCAATCGCGCTGGAAAGAAAGCCTTCCACATGTTCAGCGGCATGATCCCCGAAGTTGTTGCCGAACTGGCTCAAACACTTGCCCGAGACTGGCTGCCCGGCGATATCAAACGCTCTATCTTTGTTAATACCGGCTCGGAAGCAACGGAAGTTGCACTGCGCATGGCCAAAATGTACACCGATGGCTACGAAGTATTGGCCCTCGGTGGCTCGTGGCACGGCATCACCGGTGGCGCAAGCACCGTGTCGATGGCCAGTGATCGTAAAGGCTACGGCGTCCCCCCTCCTGGCGTATTCGTGATCCCCGAGCCGAACTCCTACCGGCCTTATCTGGCGGGCATGAGCGCCGAAGAAAGTGCATTGGCCAACCTCGATGTCGCTCTGCGCATGTTCGATATGCAATCCGCCGGTCGTGGCGCCGCCATTGTTGTAGAACCGGTGATCAGCGCCGGCGGCGTATTGGTTCCGCCCAAGTCGTTCATGCAAGCGTTGCGAAAAGCCGCCGACGACCGAGGCATGTTGCTCATTTTTGACGAAGCTCAAACCGCATTTGGCCGGATTGGCACCAAAACCGGTTCGCAATACTTCGGCATCGTGCCGGACATCATGACCATGTCGAAAACCCTCGGCGGCGGTCTTCCCCTGGCGGCTGTTGCGACCACGGCAAAAATCGAAGACGCGCTGTTCGACAAGCACTTTACCTTCTATACCAGCCATGTATCCGACCCGCTGACGGCGGAAGTAGGCCTCGCAGTCCTGGATGTCATCACCCGGGAAAACATGGTCGCCCAAGCCAACGTCATGGGTGACTACCTGCGCGGGCAATTCAACGAACTCCAGGAGCGCTATGAAGTCATTGGCGACGTCCGGGGCCTTGGCCTGCTGCTGGGGATCGAACTTGTCACAGACCGTGAGTCGCGCAAAGCCGCCCACGAGTTGGGGGCCCTGACGACCCAGAAATGCTTCCAATATGGCTTGAGCATGAACATTCGCCGCCGCCCTGAACGAGGATCGGTATGGCGCATTGCGCCGCCGCTGACAGTAAGCTACAGCGAATGTGATCGCGCTATTGAAATTCTCGAGCGAGCCTTGCGCGAAAGCCTTGATGAAATCGCCAAGCGATAAAGCAGTAGATAAAAATACAATATTAATAAAAACGATGAAGGAGTGGTGGGTATGAAGCGCGTGCAGCTATGTACAAAAGTAATCGCCATTGTAACGGGTTTCACCCTTCTAGGTCTGGTATCACAAGCCCAGGCTGAAAGTCTGACCTTGGAAAAAATAAAAAACGACGGCAAGCTGACTCTGGGCTATAGAGAGTCTTCAGTTCCCTTTTCGTATCTGGGAGGCGATGCGAAACCCGTGGGATTGGCGATTGACCTTTGCACTGCAGTTGCCGAAAAGGTCAAGTCGCAGCTTGATCTACCAAACTTTCAGATAAGATACATCCCGGTCAATCCGGCAAACAGAATACCGCTCCTGCAAAATGGCACCATCGATCTGGAATGCGGTAGCACGACCAATACGCTGGATCGCCAAAAGCAGGTAGCGTTCTCTATTCCGACTTTTGTCGGAGAGACTACCTGGTTGGCCCTTGAGTCTTCCGGGATAACCAATACCCAGCAACTTAAAGGCAAAACGGTAGTTATCACTCAAGGCTCGCTTAGCCTCGCCTCGGGAATGAAACTCAACCAAGATGCAAATCTTGGAATGACCATAGTCAACGCTAAAGATCAGGCGGAATCACTGTTGATGTTGCGCAGTGGCCGGGTGGCTGCATTCTTTGAGGACAACATACTCCAAGCGGGGCTGGTGGCAAACCTGGGTAAGGGGGTGAAGTTCACCTACTTCGCCAATGAATATGCAACACCGCAATATTACGGATTGATGCTGCGCAAGGACGATGGCGAGTTCAAGCAATTGATTGACAATGTCATCAAACAAAAAATGGCCTCCGGAGAGTTTGCCGCGCTCTATAAAAAATGGTTCGAACAACCCATACCACCCCGAGACAACAATCTTGAATTACCACTGAGCGAGGCTCTCAAAGGGGTAATCGCCGACCCCAAAGACTACGTAACAAACTGATCCTGGAGGTGACAAGTGGACATTCTATTTGCACCTACCCCAGATGGCAGTACCTATCTGATGTGGATGCTATCGGGATTAAGCTGGACGCTTCTATTATGGATACTGGCCTCTATAATCGCCTTCCCTGTCGGGATCGTCATAGGTGCCATGCGCACCGCGCCTTGGCGAGCTATACGCTTGACGGGAAAACTGTACGTGCAGATTTTTCGCAACATCCCTCTGCTCGTCCAGGTTTTTCTCTGGTATTTCATCGTCCCGGAACTGCTCCCGATTGCCTATGGCGACGCCCTGAAACAGCTACCGCCGCCATGGATCGGCGTTATTTGCGCAATCGCGGGGTTGGGGCTTTACACCTCGGCGCGGGTGGCCGAGCAAGTGCGAGCAGGTGTCGAAGCCCTGAGCCCTGGTCAGCGTGGTGCCTGCAGCGCGTTGGGGTTATCTGTCCGGGCCATGTATGTTCATATCCTGCTGCCTCAAGCATTAAGGATAACGCTACCCACTCTGACCAGTGAAATGTTGGGGCTATTAAAGAACACCTCGGTAGCCCTGACCATCGGAATATTGGAGATCACTTCCCGTGCCCAGCAAATGAATGAATTCACGTTCCAGACATTCACCGCATTTACCTGCGCCACCGTACTGTATTTGCTGTTGGCCTTGATCGTTCATTTTATGGCAATGCTTCTGGAGAAGCGCTACAGCGTGCCAGGCCTGAACCTCCGACCAACGAGAGGTCATTGAAATGTTAGGCAGCTTCGATACAACAGCGGTCCTGGAGGCTGTGCCCTTGCTGTGGCAAGGTCTGGTATTTTCTCTCGAACTCACTCTCGTAGCTCTTGTGGGGGGAATGGCCTTCGGAATACTTCTAGCCGTAGTCAGGCAACTGAATATTCCAATACTTAGCCAAATTGCCAAACTGTATATCGTGCTCATGAGGTCAGTACCGCTGATACTGGTACTATTCTGGTTTTTCTTCCTGGTGCCGTTGGCTATTGGTCACTTTACCATAGGCGGGCAGCCAATACCCGTTGGTGCAAGGGCCACGGCATTCATAACATTTACCATGTTCGAAGCAGCATTCTATGCCGAGATCATACGCTCCGGCTTGCGCTCCATCAGTGTCGGGCAGTATGAGGCTGCCCAGGCCCTGGGCATTTCGACATTCAGCACTTATAGTAAAATCATTATTCCTCAAGTGCTGCGAGCAACCGCACCAATCGTGGTCACTCAAACTATTATTTTATTCCAAGATACATCCCTGGTCTATGTACTGTCGCTGACCGACTTTCTCGGCGCGGCATCAAAAACCGCACAACGGGATGGAACACTGATTGAAATGTACACAACCGTCGCACTGGGTTATTTGCTGCTATGCGTGGCGGGCTCCGAACTCGCAGAATTCCTTAAAGATAAAAACAATAGCCCCAAAGGCAATTGGATTAAACGTGCGGTAAATTTTCGTTTTTCCTCTTTGGACACTAATGGGCTATGAGCATGAATGCAATGGCCGGACGTAAAGAGATAGCACTCCAGCCCGGCACTGGTAAACACCATTAGCGCCTGACAGATATTCGGCCTTTCCCCCATACAATCGCATTATCGAGGTGTGTTGCTGTGCTAGAGCGACTCGAAGTACTTCCAGCCGATCCACTTCTCGGCTTGATCGAATTATTTCAATCCGATACCAGGCCAAGCAAAATGGACCTTGGCGTCGGGGTATATAAAGACCCAACCGGGGCCACGCCTATCATGCCGTCGGTAAAGCAGGCCGAATCGGTAATTCTTGAAACCCAACAGTCTAAGAGCTATTACAGTTCGGAAGGTAACTTACGTTTTCTGGAGTCTGCAGAGGAGCTGGTTTTTTCTGATCCGGGTAGTTTGAACAACCGGATCAGCGCATGCCAATCGATTGGCGGTACAGGCGGACTTCAACTGGGGGCCGCGCTTAGCCGCAAAGCTCGCAGTCATCAGCGAATCTGGGTGGGCACCCTGACATGGCCAAACCATGTAGCCATATTTGAAAATGCCGGCCTTGAAGTGCTCACCTACGATTACTACAACCCGGCCAGCCACCAGGTGATGTTCGACAACCTGATGAGCGCGGTGAAACGCAGCCAGCCCGGTGATTTATTTCTCATGCATGCCTGCTGCCATAACCCGACCGGCGCCGATCTTGATCACGACCAATGGAAAATACTGGCGCATCTGATGCTGCAATATGGGGTAATCCCTTTTATCGACAGTGCCTATCTCGGAATGGGCAAAAGCTTCAAAGAGGACGCCTGGGGACTTCGTCTGCTAGTGAATACCTTCCCGGAAGCACTGGTTGCGGTGTCGTTCTCCAAGAACTTCGGTTTGTATCGGGAGAGGACGGGAGTATTGTTTGCACTGTCGCCAAATGCCTCCTGCAAACGAGCGGTCGATACCCAACTTCGCAGCGTGGCGAGGGCGACCTACTCCAACCCACCCGACCATGGAGCGGAAATAGTCGCGACCATCCTGGCCAGCCCTTCGTTGAAAGCCCAGTGGCACTCAGAGCTCACCGAGGCGGCGAATCATATACGTGAGATAAGGAACCGCCTTGCCAGTTATGAAAACGCCGGAGCAATCCAGCTCTCCCATGTGAAGGCCCAGAATGGAACCTTCTCTCTGCTCTCGATTGATTACGATCAAGTGTTGAAGTTGAGGCGTGACTTCGGCATCTACGTGCCCTATTCGGGCAGGATCAATGTCGCTGGATTGCAGATAGAAACCATCGATCCATTTGTTTCAGCGCTCCACTCGCTATAAGAGATAGATTCCGAGGGAGTTCAGAAACGAAAAAAGCGGCTCAAGGCCGCTATTTCCGTGGCTTCCAGGCGTTCAGTGGGCCTTAGTGGAAGCAAATATGGCGCAGCGGACGGGACTCGAACCCGCGACCCCCGGCGTGACAGGCCGGTATTCTAACCGACTGAACTACCGCTGCGCGTAACACTGACAACGAATGGTGGGTGATGACGGGATCGAACCGCCGACCCTCTGCTTGTAAGGCAGATGCTCTCCCGGCTGAGCTAATCACCCTTCGCTTTCGGTGTGGCGCGCATTCTACGGAGCGCTCTATACTCTGGCAAGCACTTTTTTTAATATTTTTCTCAGGCCTTCCAAAGACTTAGCAGAGGGTTGGCCTATCGGGCCATGAAGAGAATAATGCCCTCCTTTGTTAAAGGAGAGATTCACCCCATGTGGTTCAAAAACCTGCTTATCTATCGCCTGACCCAAGATCTGCCTTTTGATGCCGAGGCGCTGGAAACCGCACTGGCGAGCAAACCGGCCCGCCCCTGTGCAAGCCAGGAGTTGACCACCTATGGCTTCGTCGCTCCGTTTGGCAAAGGTGAAGAGGCTCCGCTGGTTCACGTCAGTGGTGACTTTCTGCTGGTCGCGGCGCGCAAGGAAGAGCGCATCCTACCCGGTAGCGTGGTGCGTGATGCACTGAAGGAAAAGGTCGAGGAGATCGAAGCCGAGCAAATGCGCAAGGTCTACAAGAAGGAACGCGATCAACTGAAGGATGAAATCATCCAGGCGTTCCTGCCCCGTGCCTTTATCCGTCGCTCGGCGACCTTTGCCGCGATCGCGCCGAAACAGGGCCTGATCCTGGTCAACTCGGCCAGCCCGAAACGCGCCGAGGACCTGCTGTCGACACTGCGTGAGGTACTCGGCACTCTGCCAGTCCGCCCGCTGACCGTGAAGACCGCGCCGACCGCCGTGATGACCGACTGGGTCAAGACCCTGAAAGCCGCCGAGCACTTCTTCGTTCTCGACGAGTGCGAACTGCGTGACACCCAGGAAGATGGTGGCATCGTCCGTTGCAAGCGCCAGGACCTGACTGGCGAGGAAATCCAACTGCACCTGAGCACCGGTAAGATGGTCACCCAACTGGCATTGGCCTGGCAGGACAAGTTGTCCTTCGTGCTCGATGACAAGATGGTGGTCAAGCGCCTGAAGTTTGAAGACCTGCTCCAGGACCAGGCTGAACAGGACGGTGGCGAAGAAGCCCTGGGCCAATTGGATGCCAGTTTCACCCTGATGATGCTGACCTTCGGCGAGTTCCTGCCGGAACTGTTCGAGGCCTTGGGTGGCGAGGAAATGCCGCAGGGTATCTGAGACCATTTGCAGCTGGACGCGGTCTTGTGGCGGGGCCGCTCAACATCGTCCAGAGCAAGGAAACCCCATGCGCGAATCGACCGCACAAACTGACTGAATGGCAACTTGATTTGATCCTTAGATCGATAATGGGCACTATAATGCGCAACGTGGGGACGACCCTGCGGCTCGATCAAGTTGTCAATCCGGGGACGACCCCATCAATCGATAAAGGTCATCATGTCCTGGGTCATTCTATTTTTCGCTGGTTTGTTTGAAGTCGGCTGGGCCGTCGGCCTGAAATACACCGATGGATTCAGCCGTCCACTGCCCACCGCCCTTACCGTTGCAGCCATGGCCATCAGCCTCGGCCTGCTGGGCCTGGCCATGAAGGAATTGCCGTTGGGCACTGCCTACGCGATCTGGACGGGTGTCGGTGCAGTGGGCACGGTGATCGCCGGCATCCTCCTGTTTGGCGAGTCCATGGCCCTATTGCGGCTGCTCAGTGTGGCCTTGATCATTGCCGGGCTGATCGGCCTGAAGGTCTCGACGGCCTGAACCCTTGCCACTCCCGCTGGTCGACTCCAGCGGGATTAGGTTCTCTCTATCGATAGGTCATTCCGCGCAACTGCAACACCTGCTCGCGCAATTGCGCCGGCACCGCCACCTCAGCCGCCACCGCCGCTCCAGCCACCAGTGTCACCCGTGACCAGAAGCGACGGAACAGGCCCTTACGCGGGTCCCGACTGAAGAAACTGCCCCACAGGCCTTGCAGCGCCAGTGGAATCACCGGCACCGGGGTTTCTTCCAGCACGCGGGTCACGCCGCCCTTGAACTCGTTGATCTCGCCATCGCCGGTCAGCTTGCCCTCGGGAAAAATGCACACCAGCTCGCCGTTCTTCAGGTATTGGGCGATCTTCTTGAACGCACGCTCGTAGATCTCCAGGTCTTCGCCGCGTGCGGCAATCGGAATGGCGCCGGCGGTACGGAAGATGAAGTTGAGCACCGGTAGCTGGTAGATCTTGTAGTACATCACGAAGCGAATGGGCCGGCGCACCGCGCCACCGATCAACAGTGCATCGACGAACGACACGTGGTTACATACCAACAACGCCGCCCCCTCATCGGGGATCGACTCGAGGTTCTTATGCTCGACTCGGTACATGGAATGGCTGAGCAGCCAGATCATGAAACGCATGCTGAACTCGGGGACGATTTTGAAGATGTAGGCGTTGACCGCGACGTTCATCAGCGACACGACGAGGAACAACTCCGGAATCGATAGCTTCGCCACACTCAACAAGAGGATCGAGACGATTGCCGAAACCACCATGAACAATGCATTGAGAATGTTGTTCGCGGCAATCACCCGAGCCCGCTCATTCTCAGCGGTGCGTGACTGGATCAAGGCATACAGCGGCACGATATAGAAACCGCCGAAGACTCCCAGCCCAAGGATATCGAGCAACACCCACCACGCTGGGTGGTGGCCCAGCACATTCAGCCAATCATTGGCCTGGACGTTCTGCGGTAAGTTGCCTGAATGCCACCACAACAGCAGGCCGAACAGGGTCAGACCGAAGGAGCCAAATGGCACCAGGCCAATTTCCACCTTGCGCCCGGACAGGCGCTCGCAGAGCATCGAGCCGACCGCAATGCCCACCGAGAATACCGTGAGAATCAGTGTGACTACGGTTTCATCGCCGTACAACCACGCCTTGGCGTAGGCCGGAATTTGCGTCAGGTAGATCGCCCCGACAAACCAGAACCAGGAGTTGCCGACAATCGAGCGCGAGACCGCCGGTGTCTGCCCCAACCCCAGGCGCAAGGTGGCCCAGGACTGGCTGAAGATATTCCAGTTCAGCCGCAGTCGTGGGCTGGACGCCGCCGCACGGGGAATGCCATGACTGGCAAGATAGCCAAGGACCGCCACGCCGACGATGGTCACGGAGACTACCGGCGCGTAATGGCCGGACGACATCATTATCCCGGCACCGATAGTCCCGGCCAGGATCGCCAGGAAGGTACCCATCTCCACCAGGCCATTGCCGCCCACCAACTCTTCTTCACGTAGCGCCTGGGGCAAGATTGAATATTTCACCGGTCCGAACAGCGCCGAATGGGTGCCCATGGCGAACAGTGCCACCAGCATCAGGGACAAGTGATCGAACAGAAAGCCCACGGCCCCGACCGCCATGATGACAACTTCCCCAAGCTTGATCAGCCGGATCAGCGCATCCTTGGCGAACTTCTCGCCAAACTGCCCGGCCAGGGCCGAAAACAGGAAGAACGGCAGGATAAACAGCAGAGCACAGAGATTGACCCAGATACCGCGATCACCATCGATGCTCAACTTGTAGAGGATGGCGAGGATCAACGACTGTTTGAAGATATTGTCGTTGAACGCGCCGAGCGCCTGGGTCACGAAGAACGGCAGGAAGCGCCGTGTACGCAGTAGGCCGAACTGTGAGGGGTGACTCATCTTCCATGGTCCTGAGTGGCGCCGAAAGTGGCTTCTTATTGGAATGCGGATCACCGCTCCAGGCCACAACCTTACCTAATCCTGAAGCTCTATTTCATCATTGCTGTAAGACAGGGTAAAACAAAGCGCTCGCCGTTACAGGTGCCTGGCACATACGGATACCGACTCGACACCTTCCCGGCGATATTCAGCACCGCCCAGAGGCGGCACCGGTAAAGCCGCGGCGCAGGCTGGTCATGAGCGATGCAGCGCCTGTTGATTGGAAGCCGGGATCGAAGACCGAGACAACGCCACCCCGTCATTCACGGCGCACTGCCATTGCGCCGTGCTGACCACGGCGGCAAAACGCGTGTGGAACACCACGCTGAAAACCCGATGGATCTCCTCCGCGCTGGCTTGCCCCGCTGCGTTGGCATAGGGCAGCGAGCCGCTGGCATCACTGAGGAACTCGACCGCCAGGCCACGGTGGGTGGCTTCGAAGATCGTCGAGGCATCGCAATTGTGGGTCATGTAGCCCACCACGCTCAGAGTGTCGATATTGCGCGCCGCCAACCATTGGCCAAGGTCGGTATCGGCAAAGGCAGAGGGCAGTGTCTTGTGGATCAGATGATCGTGGGCACGCGAGCCCACGACCGGATGCAGCGCCCATCCCGACGAGCCGATGGCAAACAGCGGCGAGTCGATGGGACTGTCGTTTTGTACGACCACCACCGGAATACCCACGGCATTCGCCGTATCGATGGCCTTGCCGATATTGGCCAGTGATGCATCGATTGGCGGGTATTCGATCAGCAGGTTGCCGCTGACATATTCGTTCTGCACATCGATCACGATCAGCGCACGACGGGGAGCGTGGGACATGGTTCAACTCCTTGGTAAACAGGTTGGCGCCCATCATTGCCCACCCCTCATCTATCCATAAGTGGCCCGTAAGACAATATTCGATAAGATCGGGCCAAATCCAGCGGCAGAGCGCACCTTGATGAACACGATCCATATCGCCGTGATCGCTTTCAACGGCATCAGTCCATTTCATCTGTCCGTGCCGGCGCTGGTGTTCGCAGAGCAACGCGAAGGTATCGATACCCCGCGCTTTTCTCTGAAGGTCTGTGGATTCGAATCCGGCCCGTTCGGCACCTGCGCCGGTTTCGATATTCAGCTCCACCATGGACTGGAGATCCTCGCCCAGGCCGACGTGATCATCATGCCGTCCTGGCGAGATCCTGAAGAGCGACCGCCCGAGCCATTGCTTGAAGCCTTGCGCCGGGCGCACGACAAAGGTACGCGGATCGTCGGTCTGTGCCTGGGCGCCTTTGTGCTGGCCGAGGCCGGATTGCTGGACGGACGCAAGGCCACCACTCACTGGAACTGGGCAGCGGCCTTCTCTCGTCGATACCCGCTAGTGCTGCTGGATGCCGCTGTGCTGTACGCAGAATCCGACCACTTGCTGACCTCCGCCGGTACCGCCGCCAGCCTGGATTGCTGCCTGTACTTGATGCAACAACTGTGCGGCGCCGAGGTCACGCACAAGGTCGCCCGGCAACTGGTAGTCGCGCCCCACCGTTCGGGTGGCCAGGCACAGTTCATCGAGCGGCCGATCCCCGTGGCGGGCGAGCACGACCGCATGGGGCAACTGTTACAATGGCTCGGGCAGAACTTCACCCGCAGCCATTGCCTTGATGAATTGGCCGACCGGGCGGCGATGAGTCGCCGATCATTTACCCGACACTTCCGGCAACTGACCGGCACCACCGTCGGCCACTGGCTGTTGGGACAACGCCTGAGCCATGCCCAGCGCCTGCTGGAAAGCAGCCCGCACAGCATAGAGGCCATCGCCCTGGAGGCCGGATTCGGCACAGCGCTGTCATTGCGGCAACATTTCAACGCTTCGCTGCAGATTTCCCCATCGGCTTACCGGGCCCAATTTATCGGGCGCTGAGCGGCCCCTTGCCAGCGAATCACTCGGTAGATAGACGTAGGTCATTGAACACGGGGCGAACCTCGGGTTCGGGCGCCTCACGACGAGCATCCAACTGAAACTCCTTGCGCAGCCAACCGGCATCCAGCGCCGGCTCCATACCCGGTGCCGGTCGCTTGATTTCGTCGCCACGAAGCAGGTCATTGCGCAAGATCGCAAAACGCGCCCTGCTGATATGCCCGCCGGAACCGTAGAAGCCGGCCCGCCCCAGCTTGGCGGCGACGCCGGTCTCCCCGCCGAACCAGCCAGCGCCAATGCCCAGGCGGCTCATGAAAAAAGCCCGATCCCTGAGGATCGACGCACAGACCTCCACCAGTGCGATAAAACCTTGGACCACCATGTCCATGGCGTCCAGGCCGTGCAGGACGGCGATTCGCCGACCAATACAACGCCAGCCTTTGCTCACCAGCAACCTGTCGATGACCTCATGGGCATGCATAACCCGTCGCCGGGCATCGCGCTCGCGCAACAGCGCTTCCTTGAGGGAGTAGAACGCAAAGGCCAAGGGCGCCGCGCCCTGGGGGCGCATCGAGTCCGAGGGTAGGACATGCCGCAGTTGCCGATGAATACCGAACAGGACATCGGGGCTCAACAGCAGGTCGGCCTGGCGCGACAAGGGTTGTGCGGCGATCTCCAGGACCAGGGCGAAGGTCAGAGTCAGGTCCGCGCCACGGAGTTGGCTTACGAGGTAATCAGCGTTCAGAGGGGATGCCGGGGATGTGTAGACGGGCATGATCGACCTAGAAAAATCAGCTATGGGATCTGTACCAGACTGACCGCCCCCTCGCCGCCCAGCTTTCAATTAGCGCTCGCCGACAGGCACATTGCCTGCCCGATTGCTTCAACGTTCCATTGCCCGCGAGCCCCTTGGGAGACCTAAAAGCTCCAGGAATCAATGCCACGCCTACACGCCACTCGACCGTCGTGCGAGACTGTAGCGCCGGGGTCGGACTGCCTTCGGGATATCTTTTGTCTGGAGTTTCCATGTCGCTGTCCAGCGGACTGATTGCCGTCGTCGCCCTGGCCTATATGGCCATCATGTTCGCTATCGCTTTCTACGGCGACCGCCGCAGTACCCCCCTGCCGCCACGGGTGCGCGCCTGGGTCTACAGCCTGTCGTTGGCGGTTTATTGCACCAGTTGGACGTTCTTCGGCGCGGTCGGTCAGGCCGCCGACCAGCTCTGGTCGTTCCTGCCGATCTACCTGGGTCCGGTGCTGTTGCTGGTGTTCGCACCCTGGGTCCTGCAGAAGATGGTGCTGATCAGCAAACAGGAAAACATCACCTCGATCGCTGACTTTATCGCCGCCCGCTACGGCAAGTCACAATCCCTGGCAGTGGTGGTGGCGTTGATCTGCCTGGTCGGCGTACTGCCCTACATCGCCTTGCAGCTCAAAGGTATCGTGCTCGGGGTCAACCTGCTGATCGGCGCTGGAGCGGACGCCATGGGCGTGCGGGCCCAGGACACGGCGCTGATCGTCTCCCTGGTGCTGGCGCTGTTCACCATTGTCTTCGGTACCCGCAACCTTGATGCCACCGAGCACCACCGCGGCATGGTGCTGGCGATTGCCTTCGAGTCCCTGGTCAAGCTGTTGGCCTTTCTCGCGGTCGGCGCCTTCGTCACCTACGGCCTCTATGACGGTTTCGACGACTTGTTCGACCAGGCCAGGACTTCGGCGCTGCTGGCCGAGTACTGGCAGGAAACGGTCAACTGGCCTTCCATGCTGGTGCAGACCGGCGTCGCGATGATGGCGATCATCTGCCTGCCACGCCAGTTCCACGTCACCGTGGTGGAAAACATCGAGCCCCAGGATTTGCAGCTGGCCAAGTGGGTCTTCCCCGCCTACCTGATCCTTGCCGTGTTGTTCGTGGTACCGATTGCCCTCGCCGGACGGATGCTACTGCCGGCCGAGCTGCTGCGCGACTCTTATGTGATCAGCCTGCCACTGGCCCATGCGCACCCGGCACTGGCGATGCTGGCCTTTATCGGCGGTGCCTCAGCGGCGACCGGGATGGTGATCGTCGCCAGCGTGGCCTTGTCGACCATGGTTTCCAACGACATGCTGCTACCCTGGCTGCTACGCCGAAACAATTCCGAGCGGCCGTTCGAAGTGTTCCGTCACTGGATGCTGTCGGTACGCCGCATCAGCATCGTAGTGATCCTGCTGCTGGCCTATGTCAGCTATCGCCTGCTCGGCTCCACCGCCAGCCTGGCGACCATCGGCCAGATTGCCTTTGCTGCCGTGACCCAGTTGGCCCCGGCGATGCTCGGGGCGTTGTACTGGAAACAGGCCAACCGCCGCGGCGTATTCGCTGGGATCGCCGCAGGAACCTTCCTTTGGTTCTACACCCTGGTCCTACCGATCGCCGCCCACAGCCTGGGTTGGTCACTGAGCAGCTTTCCTGGCCTGGCCTGGCTACGCGGCAACCCATTGAACCTGCCCATCACGCCCCTCACCCAGGGCGTGGTGCTGTCGTTGGCCGGCAACTTCATCCTGTTCGCCTGGATCTCGGTGCTGTCGCGGACCCGCGTTTCGGAACACTGGCAGGCCGGGCGCTTCATCGGTCAGGAAATCAACGTCCGTCCCAGCGCCCGCTCGATGCTAGCCGTACAGATCGAAGACCTGCTGACCCTAGCCGCGCGATTTGTCGGCGAAGAACGTGCACGCCAGAGCTTTATCCGTTTCGCCTATCGCCAGGGCAAGGGCTTCAACCCGAACCAGAACGCCGACAGCAACTGGATCGCCCATACCGAACGCCTGCTGGCCGGTGTCCTCGGCGCGTCCTCGACCCGCGCAGTGGTGAAAGCCGCCATCGAAGGCCGGGAAATGCAACTGGAGGACGTAGTCCGTATCGCCGACGAAGCGTCCGAGGTGTTGCAGTTCAATCGAGCCCTGTTGCAGGGTGCCATCGAGAACATTACCCAGGGCATCAGCGTGGTCGATCAGTCACTGAAACTGGTGGCCTGGAACCGTCGTTACCTGGAGCTGTTCAACTACCCCGATGGACTGATCAGCGTCGGTCGACCGATTGCCGACATCATTCGCTACAACGCCGAACGCGGTCTCTGCGGCCCCGGTGAAGCCGAGGTTCACGTCGCCCGGCGCCTGCACTGGATGCGCCAGGGTCGGGCGCATACCTCCGAACGGCTGTTCCCCAACGGTCGGGTGATCGAATTGATCGGTAACCCGATGCCCGGCGGGGGATTTGTCATGAGCTTCACCGACATCACCGCGTTCCGCGAGGCCGAGCAGGCCCTGACCGAAGCCAACGAGGGCCTGGAGCAACGAGTCGCCGACCGCACCCATGAACTGTCGCAACTCAATGGAGAGCTGACCGAGGCCAAGGGCATCGCCGAATCGGCCAACCAATCCAAGACTCGCTTTCTCGCGGCGGTCAGCCACGACCTGATGCAGCCCCTGAACGCCGCACGATTATTTTGCGCAGCGCTCTCCCATCAGGACAGCAGCCTGCCTGCCGAAGCCCGGCAACTGGTGCAGCATCTGGACAGTTCGCTACGCTCGGCCGAAGACCTGATCAGCGACCTGCTGGATATCTCGCGCCTGGAAAACGGCAAGATCACCCCGAACTCGACACCTTTTGCCCTCCACGAACTGTTCGACACCCTGGGCGTGGAGTTCAAGGCCCTGGCCCAGGAACAGGGCCTGAAATTCCGGGTCCGTAGCACTCGCCTGCTGATCGACAGCGATATCAAGCTGCTACGGCGGATCCTGCAGAACTTCCTGACCAACGCCTTTCGCTACGCCAAAGGGCCAGTACTGCTGGGTGTGCGGCGGCGCGGTGGGCAATTGCTGCTGGAGGTCTGGGATCGCGGTCCGGGCATTCCCGAAGACAAACGCCAGGTGATTTTTGAAGAGTTCAAACGCCTGGACAGCCATCAGACCCGCACCAAAAAGGGCTTGGGGCTCGGACTGGCGATTGCCGACGGTCTGTGTCGGGTGCTCGGGCATCGGCTTCAAGTGCGCTCCTGGCCAGGACGTGGCAGTGCCTTCAGCGTCAGCGTGCCGCTGGCGCACGGCGCGCTAGCGGTGGACGCCAAGACAGCAGCCCTCCACAGCCGGCACGCCTTGAGCGGCGCACAGGTACTGTGCGTCGACAACGAGGACAGCATCCTGACTGGCATGCACAGCCTGCTCAGCCGCTGGGGTTGCCAGGTCTGGACCGCACGCAATCGCCAGGAGTGTACCGCCCTGCTGGAACAAGGCATGTGTCCGCAATTGGCGCTGGTGGATTACCATCTGGATGATGGCGAAACCGGTACCGGATTGATGGCTTGGCTGCGCACGCGGCTGACTCAACCGGTGCCTGGCGTGGTGATCAGCGCCGACGGTCGCCCGGAGACGGTGGCCCAGATACACGGTGCCGGACTCGACTACCTGGCCAAGCCAGTGAAGCCAGCGGCGCTACGAGCCTTGCTGAGTCGGCACCTGCCGCTTTAGGCCGCCCCCGGGTGGTGAGGCTTGTCCGTGCTCGGCGGCGCAGCCGTCGTAAAAGCGAGCACCTGATCCTGTCTGCAAACCTGCGGGGCTACTCCGGCAACTCGGCCACGCTATCACCATCGGTCATCGCTCGCTCCAGCAGGTCCGCCGGCAAGCTCTTGCTGGCGCGAGCGCCAAGCAGTCTCAACTGCTCGCTGCGGCTGATCAGGTTGCCGCGCCCCTCCGTCAGCTTGTTGCGTGCGGCGGCGTAAGCCTTGTCCAGTTGCTGAAGGCGACCGCCGATTTCATCCAGGTCCTGGATAAACAACACGAACTTGTCGTACAGCCAGCCGGCCCGCTCGGCGATTTCCCGGGCATTCTGGCTCTGGCGCTCCTGCTTCCACAAACTGTCGATAACTCGCAGGGTCGCGAGCAGGGTAGTCGGACTGACAATCACGATATTACGATCGAAGGCCTCCTGGAACAGATTCGGTTCTGCCTGCAAGGCCGCCGCGAAGGCCGCCTCGATCGGCACGAATAGCAACACGAAATCAAGGCTGTGCAAGCCTTCCAGACGTTTGTAATCCTTGCCGGCCAGACCTTTGACATGATTACGCAGCGACAGCACATGCTGCTTGAGCGCGGCCTGGCCTATCATCTCGTCGTCCGCGCCCACGTATTGCTGATAGGCGGTCAGGCTAACCTTGGAGTCCACCACGACCTGCTTGTCGCCCGGCAACAGGATCAGCACATCCGGCTGAAAGCGCTCGCCATCGGTGCCCTTCAGGCTGACCTGGGTCTGATACTCGCGCCCCTTCTCCAATCCCGCCTGTTCAAGGACTCGCTCGAGAATCAGCTCGCCCCAATTACCTTGGGTTTTCTGGCCCTTGAGCGCGCGGGTCAGGTTGGTCGCTTCGTCGCTCAGGCGCAAGTTCAGTTGCTGCAGGCGCTCCAACTCCTTACCCAGGGAGAAACGCTCGCGGGCCTCGGCCTGATAACTGTCCTCGACACGCTTTTCGAAAGACTGAATGCGCTCCCTCAGCGGGTCGAGCAATTGTCCAAGGCGCTCCTGGCTGTTTTGAGCGAACCGTGCCTCGCGCTCGTCGAAAATTTTTCCGGCCAGCTCGGCAAACTGCGCACGCAGCTCGTCCCGCGAGCCTTGCAGGTCGTCCAGGCGTTGTTGATGACTGTCCTGCTGTTCACGCAACTCGGCGCTCAGCGACGCGGCCTGGGCATCCAGGCGGCGCAATTCGGCTTCTTTGTGGCTGCGTTCGAGAGTCCACGCATGGGCCGCATCGCGGGCATTATCGCGCTCGATCTGCAACAACTCGACTTCGCGCCGCGCCGCCGCCAACTCCGCCTGTTTGGCGGCATTGGCCTGGTCCAGATCACTGATCTCGTCACGACAGGCATCCAGCTGGGCATTGAGACCGTCCTGGGCCAGTTGTGCGGTGCCCAGTCGCTCGTTGAGCAAGGCAAGTTCCGCTTGCGCCGCATTGCCACGACGCTGCAATTGCCAGGCACAGACCAGCAACGGCAACGCGCCCCCCAACACACCCAGCAACAGACTGGTCAGATCCAACGCCATAAGGACTCCGGTTAGTCGCCGACGCCAAGGCCGGACTCAAAGGATCAAGGGTAACGAACGCACTCCGCCAGGGACAGCTCAGTCTTCGCCCCGACCCAATTCGGCCTGTGCTATCGGGTCACCGGCACACGCGGCCTGACGCAGCAATTCACGACCGATACGCCGGTCCCGGGCGCTGCTGCAATCACGGTACATCAGTTGCCCCAATCGGCGCTGAGCCAGCATCACACCCTTGCGCGCAGGCTGTTTCAGCAAACATCCGGCGAAATGCTTGACCCTGGGGTGGCGACCCAAGCTCGGGCTGTCCAGCAACCAGAGCGCGACACGCAGGGAAAAAAGCTGCGGTTCGGGTGAAATAGTATTGGACGAAGACAGGGATGATGGGCTTGAGCGAAATTTCATATCTGACGGTAGGGTAGATCGGAGGGCGCGCCACTCTACTCTTTTTTCCCGTCAGGTAAACTCGAAAAAACGTCATATCCCCGTGCTAGAGCAAGCGCTTGGGACAATCCACAGAAGCTGTGGATAACTCAGTGGACAACCCCCCTTTAACTCCCGCAAACCCCCATGGAATGGGGCTCTCAGTCAAACTGACGATTTTTTCACCAATAAAAAAATACGATATTTTTCATTGACTTGTATTTCCGATACAGGCAACCGAAGGCCTGAACCAGCAGATGGTGACGAAGTGACAAGCCGGACGGATAATGTGCACAAGTCGTACTTTGACGGTTATATCGACGCACCTTTTTTGCACAAGCGGGTAGAATCGGTCGCCGCTCCCGCGATAAAAATCGGGGTAAGCGGCTCCAACGAACACCGTGCCCAATCAGCCGGGCACTCTGCAGACTTTCGTCAAGCTTTTTTTCATCAAGCCCTTTCATTTTTCGACTCAATGCGCTAGCATCCGCCCCGTTAGTACCAAGCTGAAAGTCAATTCTGGTCGAACATGTCTCACAGTCAATGCTCTTCAAAGGAGTCAACGACTGAAAAAAGGGATCGACCACCTCGATGGTTTCCAGGTAGAACTTGCCACAACACGGCCTTGAATCGAAAACGAAGGGTGTTGCCAGGCATTATTATTCTGAGCTAAACCACCCTGTAAATTGATCAGGATCTTCATCCTGGGCTCAGAACCTTTGCCCTTGCTGTGACTGCCTGCCCTCCTAAGTACCTACCTGCCAGCCCAAGCGCCACTTACTTCAAGCGCTTCAAACTGGCTGCTTTGTTCCAGTCAGGTTCTTCGTCCGACCAATGGTGGCTCGGCGTTACTGGAACGTTTTAACGTTGCACGGTTCCAATGCCGTGTCATTTGTAGGAACACCCAATAATTATGTCGACTCAAATCCATGCTCAGGATGCCATTCGCACCCTAACCACTGCCTTTGCCCCCATGAACTGCCTGATCATGGCCGCTCGCAAAGGTTGCTTTAGTTTTACCCTGGTCAACGAACACGGCATCGCCCGTCACAGCGAACGCCTGTATCCAGAGCAGTACTCTAGCGCCGAGCCGCTGCAGGCAGTGATCGAACGCACCCGCCAGGCACTGGTTGCCTGAAATTCGAAACTCGTTGCAATACAAAAACCCTGTCGATATCGCAGGGTTTTTTATTACCTAAAATTTCGCAATTGTGTTCGAAATCCTAATCACGAATAAATATATAAGCTTGCGCCACACGCTTTAAATAATTTAAAAACAGTCCTTTACAGCAAAGATATGACACTACACTTCAACTCAGGCGGCCTAGGCCGCTTCCGGCAGACCTGATCGATCCACCGCTGCCAAGCGCCAGGTCTCGCCGGCCAATAACGGCTTGAGGGTGTTATGGGTATTGCCGCGAGGGAACTGCGCCTTTATGTGATTCGCCCAACATTGCTGTACTTGGGGCGTCACAGCCAGACCGCAGAAGCATTGCTGCTAGGTATCGCCGCCAGCCAATCGGACCTGGGGTCGGCCCTGCACAACCGTCGCGGCCACGGCCTGTACCGCATTGGCGAAAACCGCCATGCGGCACTCTGGGACCGCTACCTGGCTCTCGACCCCGAACTGGCCAGCCTGGTTCGCGGCCTGGCCAGCCAACGAGCCTTCTTAAGTAGCCCCCATCTCGAACTCACCGTGAACCTGCGTTACGCCACGGCCATTGCCTGGCTGCTGATCGAGGAGCAGCAATTGCGCCTTCCCGCCGCCGACGATCTGCTCGGCATGGCGCGGATCTGGCGACAGATATTCCAGCCACAGGGACGTCTGCGCGACTTCACCCGCGCTTGGAAAAACTGTGACTCATTGGTCAATTTTGCCGCCTGTTAATCGTATTACTTAAATATCGGCAAAATACTACCGATCCCGGTCTGATTGTCCTACAAAACCCCGCTATCTCCTGCGATACGGCCTATAGCGCCGAAGCGAAAATGTTGGTAGTTTCGCCTCGGTGATCACCACGGAGTTCTAATAATGAAAAAAGTAATGCTCAAGACCACACTCAGTCTCGCCGTTACCTTGGCATCCACCCAGCTTTTTGCGAGTGGCTTTGCTCTCAACGAACAGAGCATCAGCGGGATGGGTACGGGTTTTGCGGGGCGATCCTCTTCTGCCGACGATGCAAGCACTGTTTTCGGTAACCCTGCGGGTATGTCCCTGCTTAAAAGCGATCAAGTGACTGCCGGTGTCGCCGCCATTGATGCCAACACCAATATCAAGCACACCAGAGGTGGCCCTCCCGGCGGCACCAGCGACGGCGATATGGTGCCGTTTACGAGCGTGCCAATGGGTTATTTCGTCAAACAATTGGGTGACGGTTGGGCAGTAGGCCTCGGCGCCTACGCACCTTTCGGCCTGATAACCAATTATGAAGGCAGTTCCGCCAGTCGCTACTACGGCGACAAGAGCGACGTGAAAGTGGTGACCCTGCAACCCACCATCAGCTATGCCTTCAACGATATAGTGTCCATCGGCTTCGGTCCGACCATCAACCGTATCAGCGGCCAACTGACGTCAGCGACCCCCTTTGCCCCCACATTTGGCAGAAATGACGGCAAGGTCAACATCAGGGGTGATGACACCGCCATCGGCTACAACGTCGGCATCCTGGTTCAACCTACCGACGGCACGCGCCTCGGCTTGACCTACCACTCCAAAGTCAAATACGAGTTGGATGGCCATACCAATATTTCCGGTGTCGGTTTCGGCCCAGCCAATGGCTCCCGCTATAAGGCCTCTCTGGATATCACCACTCCAGAGGTCGTAGATTTCTCGATCACCCAGAAACTGGATGATCAATGGACCGTCTACGCAGGTACTTCCTGGACTCGCTGGAGTCGCCTGAAAGACATCACCGTCAAAAACCAAGGCGTCCCTCCTCTGCTCGGCGGCTCAGCCGGTCCGATCGGTACGATCACCGAAGAACAGAACTGGCATGACACCTGGGCTTCGGCTATCGGCGTCTCCTACCAGCTCAACAAGGAATGGGTGCTGCGCAGCGGCTTCTCGGTGGACCAGGCGCCCACCAACAATACCGATCGCTCGGTTCGCGTCCCTACGGGCGATCGCAAAGCGATCAGTTTCGGTGCCGGCTACAACCCAACCGCTGACTGGACTATCGACGCAGCCATCTCCTACCTCAAGGAAGAAGACGTCAACGTCAACCTCAACAGCCCGAGTAAAGGTGGCCTCTACAGCGCCAAGTACAAAAACAGCGCATGGGGCTACGGCCTGGGCGCCACGTACAAATTCTGATTCACCGCGAGCCTGAACGACTTATCGGTTGAGCAGAAAAAACCCCGTCTTCGCGGGGTTTTTTATTGGCCGGTTTTCTCAAGGTTTCAACGCAAGCGCTTTTTTGCACCCTTTCATTCCGGGACCGAACACCACACAGGCCACTAGCAAGCGCCCATGCCCAGTTGCATCAGGGCCAAGCCCCCCTGATGCCAACCCCACCAGGCCAACGCCAGCAACAGTGCCACGCCAGCCAGGGCCAACAGCCTCGGCCACAACGAATTCATGCCACCCCCAACTGCGTCTGCAAGCGTGCCACGGGCCGCTCGCGGACTGGCCAGTTCAAGGCCGCCGCCAACAGGCTGAGGAGAATTGCCACCTGCCAGATCAAGTCATAGCTGCCCGTGCGGTCATACACCACACCCCCCAACCAACCGCCGAGGAAGGAGCCGATCTGGTGGAACAGGAAAACGACTCCACCCAGCATAGAGAGATTTCGTACCCCAAACAGCGTCGCCACGGTGCCATTGGTCAGTGGCACTGTCGACAACCAGAGAAACCCCATGGCCATGCCGAACAGATAGGCACTGGTCTGCGTCACCGGCAGCCAGAGGAACAGCCCGATCACCACTGCCCGGCCCAGATACAGGCCAGTCAACAGACGCGGCTTGGACATGCGCCCGCCCAGCCAGCCGGCGGTATAGGTGCCAAAGATATTGAACAACCCGATCAACGCCAGCACTGTGGTGCCGACCCTGGCTGGCAGATGCTGGTCCACCAGGTAAGCCGGCAAATGCACACCGATAAACACCACCTGGAAACCACAGACAAAAAAGCCGAATGCCAAGAGCCAGAACCCGGAGTGGCAACAGGCCTCGCGCAGTGCCTCGCCCAGGGTCTGCTCACCGGCCAGTACCGGCAACGGCTGGTCCTTGAGCATCGCCACCAGCGGCACGATCAGCGCCACCAGCATACCCAGCACCAGTAGTGCGGTCGACCAGCCGAGCCAGCCGATCAGCCCCAGCGTGCCCGGCAACATCGCGAACTGACCGAAGGAGCCAGCGGCGCTGGCGATCCCCATCGCCATACTGCGTCGCTGCGGCGCGACAGCTCGCCCGACCACGCCGAGAATCACCGAGAAAGAAGTGCCCGACAGGCCGATGCCAATCAACAGGCCGGCACTCAGGGATAGGCCCAAGGCCGAGTTGGAAAGCCCCATGAAGACTAGGCCTACGGCGTACAGCAGCCCGCCGACCAGCACCACTTTCGCCGCGCCGAAACGGTCGGCCAGAGCGCCGGTGAAGGGTTGTGCCAGGCCCCAGATCAGGTTCTGCAAGGCGATGGCAAAGGCAAATACCTCCCGTCCCCAACCGAACTGTGCGCTCATGGGCGGCAGGAACAGCCCGAAACCATGTCGCACTCCCAGCGACAAGGCAAGAATCAGTGCGCTGCCGAGAAGAATCCAGCCGCTGCTACGCCAGAGCGATGTCATTATTGTGCTCCACTAGCAGGTACATACCCGCTTTTATGCAAATAGAGGCGATCACTCGCCGCACGCCAGCTCATCCAGTAACGCCTGCAAGACAGCGCGCTTTTCATCGCCCAAGCGCTCGGCCAGACGCCGCTGTACCGCTTGCCAGGCCGGAAAAGCCGCCTCCAGCCGCCTGGCCCCGGTGTCGGTCAGGCGCACCAGGCGATTGCGCTGGTCGGCGCCCTCGCTCATCCGCACCAGGCCTTCGCCTTCGAGAACCCGCAGATTGCGCCCCAGGGTGCTGCGATCCAGTCCTACGGCTTCGGCCAGGCTCGAAATGCTCGGTTTGTCCAGGCGCCGCAGATGACACAGCAGAGAATACTGTGCGACGTTGATCCCGAAGCCATCGAGAGCGCCGTCATAATGCCTACTGACGCCACGAGCGGCGCGACGCAGGCTGATGCATAAACAGTCGGTGGACAACATGATTGGTGTATATACCCGCAAATCAGTTGTTACCAGTTTATCGAGAAAACGCCAGAGTGTCAGATCAACGCCAACCCCACCAGCACCGCCGCTTCCAGTAACTCCAGCAAGGCCCCTGCCGTATCGCCGGTCGTGCCGCCCAGTCGGTGCATCATCAACTGCCGCAACCCGAAGAAACATCCCATCGCCAACAGCACGGCAAACGCGCCCTTGAGGCCCGCCAGGATCAGGCAAGCCAGGATACTCGCCAACAACACATGACGTCCGGTTCGCCGTGGCAGATGATCGGCCAATGCCTGGCCCAACCCGCCAGTCCGCACATAAGGCGTCACCAGGAACAAGCCCAGCAGCGCGCCGCGCCCGATCAACGGAGCCAGGATCAAGGCAACTGCCTGTTGTTTTTCGATCAAGGCCAGCAAGGCGCAAAACTTCAACAGCAAGACTAGAATCAGGGTCACCACGGCGATCGGTCCGCTGCGCGGGTCCTTCATGATCAGCAAGGTCCGTTCGCGATCACCGAAACCGCCCAGCCAAGCGTCGGCACTGTCGGCCAGGCCATCCAGGTGCAGGCCGCCGCTGAACACCACCCAGACCGTCAGCAACAGCGCACCTCGCAGGAGCAGCGGCGCCCCGCCCAGCAACCCGTCGACGCCATACAGCAACATTCCCAGCAGCAGACCCACCAGCGGATACCACAGCAACGACCGTCCCAGTTCCTCGGGTGATGGCATGCCCGGCAGACGAATCGGCAAGCTGCTGAGAAATTGCAGGGCAATCCGCAACGGCAGCAGGTTCACAGTCCTTCCCTCAGCACACCATCGGCCTGCACCCGCAGAGTGAACAAGGCGCCATGAGCGACCTCGACCTGCAGCAGTTGCTCGCGGGGCAAGCCGCGAGCGCGGGCCAACAGCAATTTCATGACCCCGCCATGGCTGACCAGCAACACGCGTTGACCGGCGTACCGCTGTTGCAAGCGCTCCACCGCCCCCAGCACCCGTTCGGAAAACCGTGACAGGGGTTCTCCCTCGGGTGGGGTAAAAGCATAAGGATCGGACCAGAATCGCCCCAGCGCATCGGCGTCTGTCTCCATCAACGTCGCTGCGCTGTGCCCTTCCCAGGCACCGAAATGCAGCTCCTGTAGATCTTTTTCCAGTTCGATGGGCAAGCCGAGCCGCCCACCCAGCTCTTCGGCAAACCGCGCACAACGCTGCAAAGGCGAACTGACCAGACGATCCCAAGGCCCCCGCCCCAGCACGGCGCTGCGCAACTGTTCCCAGCCCCTGTCGGTGAGGGCGTCATCCAGACTGCCACGCAAGCCGCCACCCAGCTCGGTCTCGCCATGGCGCAGCAGATCCAGATGCAGGGCCGTCATGCCGGACGATCCGCCACGGCCGCTTCGGCAAAGGTCGCCATCTGCCCGTGCAGGTCGCAGGCCAGCCGCAGCAACGGCACCGCCAGGGCCGCGCCACTGCCTTCTCCCAAGCGCAGGCGCAGCTCCAGCAGCGGTTCGGCCAGCAGGCTTTCCAGCACATGTCGATGCCCTGGCTCAGCACCACGATGAGCAAAAATCAGCCAGTCACGGCAAGCAGGATTCAAGTGCACCGCCACCATCGCCGCCACCGTACAGATAAAGCCGTCCACCAACGCCGCCACGCCTTCCTGGGCGCAGGCCAGGTAAGCCCCGGTCAGCGCCGCGATCTCGAAACCGCCAAGTCGGAACAGGGCCTGCAACGGGTCATTGGTATGCCCGGCATGCAATGCCAAGGCCCGCTCGATCACTTGCGCCTTGTGACTGACTCCTGTCGGGTCCAGGCCGGTGCCAGGGCCGGCGAGCAGCTTCGCCGGGCAACCGAGCAAGGCGCAGGCCACGGCACTGGCCGCGGCGGTATTACCGATGCCCATCTCGCCGCCGATAAACAGTTCACTCTCGGCGGCCACGGCACGCCGCACGCTGTCACGCCCGGCTTGCAGCGCCAGCCGTCCCTGGGCCTCGGTCATCGCCGGGCCCTGGACAATGTTCGCCGTGCCCGCGCCGATCCGCAGATGACGCACGCCAGGCAGGTTGAGCATCGGTGTCACCGTGCCAAGGTCATTCACATCCAGTTGCGCCCCCAGTTGCCGCGCCAGGACGCTGATCGCCGCGCCGCCGCCGACAAAGTTGGCGAGCATCTGTCCGGTGACTTCTTGGGGATAGGCCGACACGCCCTCGGCGACCACACCATGGTCAGCGGCGAATAGCGCGATCCACAGATGATCGACCCGTGGCTTAAGCCGTCCCTGCAGGCCGGCAAGCTGCACCGCGACCTGCTCCAGCAGGCCAAGGGAGCCGGCAGGCTTGGTCAACTGCTGCTGGTGATCGAGCGCCGCCGCCCGGACTTGCAGATCGACCGCCGCGCACGGGTTCAGCCACCATGATTCACTCATAACGCCACTCCTTTCAACGTCAGGGGCAGTCCGGCAACGGTCAACACGACACGCTGGCAGCGTTCGGCGAGGGCTTGATGCAGCCAACCCGCTTCATCGACATAACGGCGAGTCAATTGGCCCAACGGCACGACACCGAGCCCGCTCTCGTTGCTGACCAAAATGATTTCGCCCGGCAGCTCGGCCAGGCAGTCCAATAGGGCGCTACGCTCGGCTTGCAGGCGGGTCGCATCCTCCAACATCAGCAAATTGGTCAACCACAAGGTCAGGCAATCCACCAGCAGGCAGGTATCGGTGGCCGCGTTGTCGCGCAAGACCCGCGCCAGTTGCAGCGGTTCCTCGACCAGCCGCCAATGCGCCGGTCGACGCTGGCGGTGCAGGGCGATCCGCTCGCTCAACTCGCCATCCAGCGGCTGGCTGGTGGCTATGTAGGTCACCCGTAGACGGCTCTCTTCGGCCAGACGCTCGGCCAGACGGCTTTTACCGGAGCGCGCGCCGCCCAGAATCAGTTGCTGCATATTCAATAGATCCGCTTAGCCAAGACCGCACAACCCGCGCAGGCGATCGGTGTCCAGATGTTGCTCGACCAGATCGGCCAGGCGTTCGATATCTCGTTCGCGCAGGGCGTGATAATCCACTTCCTGCACCGCTTCCAGGCCTGCCCAACGCAGCAGCGCGGCACACGAACCGGGCGATTCGAACAGGCCGTGCAGATACGTGCAGAGGATCTGCCCATCGGCACTTTGGGCGCCGTCGCAGCGCCCGTCATCCAACTGCACCGCCGGGCGCTCCAAGGCAGCGCCGGTGGTCACTCCGGCGTGAATCTCGTAGCCGCTGACTGCGCTGTTCTCCAGCAACAGGTGCCCGCGCACATTGCGCAATTGCTTCTCCTGTTCGAGCTGGGTGCTGAACGCCAGCAGGCCCAGGCCGGCGCTGGACCCCGCCGAACCTTCCAGGCCCAACGGATCGTGCACCTGCTCGCCGAGCATCTGCAGCCCGCCGCAGATACCCAGCACCTTGCCGCCATAGCGCAGGTGCCGGTTGATCGCAGTTTCCCAGCCCGCCCCGCGCAGATACGCCAGATCACCGCGCACGCTTTTCGAGCCAGGCAGGATAATCAGGTCTGCCGCCGGGATCGCCTGGCCCGGCCCGACAAACTGCAGGTCGACCTGCGGATGCAGGCGCAACGGATCGAAATCGGTCGGGTTGCTGATGCGCGGCAACACCGGCACCACCACCTTCAGGACCTTCTCGGCCTTGTCGATCTGGCGCGAGTCAAGGCCGTCCTCGGCTTCCAGGTGCAGGTCCATGACATAAGGCAGCACGCCGATCACCGGCTTGCCGGTGTGCGCTTGCAGCCAATCGAGCCCCGGTTGCAACAGGGCGATATCGCCGCGAAAGCGATTGATGATGAAGCCCTTGACCCGCGCCTGCTCACTGGCCGACAACAATGCCAGGGTGCCCACCAGATGGGCGAATACCCCGCCGCGGTTGATATCGGCGATCAGCAGCACCGGGCAATCCACCGCCTCGGCAAAGCCCATGTTGGCGATATCGCCGGCACGCAGATTGATCTCCGCCGGCGAACCGGCGCCTTCGACCATCACCACCGGGTACTCGGCACTCAGGCGTCGATGGGACGCCAACACCGCTTGCATCGCGGTGGCCTTGTAGTCGTGATAGGCGACGGCGTTCATGGTGGTCACGGCGCGGCCATGGATGATCACTTGGGCACCGGTATCGCTGTTGGGCTTGAGCAGCACCGGATTCATATCGGTGTGCGGCGGCAGGCCGCAAGCCTGGGCCTGGACCGCCTGCGCCCGGCCAATCTCGCCACCGTCGGCGGTCACCGCACTGTTGAGCGCCATGTTCTGCGGCTTGAACGGCACCACCCGTATGCCCTGACGGCTCAGCCAGCGACACAAGGCAGTCACCAACGTGCTCTTGCCGGCATCGGATGTCGTGCCCTGGACCATCAGGGTACTCATGGGTGCTCCTCGGTATACGCCTTGAACGCCAGCTCCAGCCGCTGCCAGTCGGCATCGTCGACCGGCAGACCCAAGCGCAGGCTGCTGTTCTGGACAAACAATCGCAACAAAATCCCGCGCTTGGCCATAAACTCATACAGGTGCTCGGCCCGAGACGTGATCAACCACTGAAACAGTGCGCAGCCGCCCTGGGGCGCAAACCCGTAACGGCTCAACAACGCCACCAGACGCTGGCTCGCCTGCTCCGTGCGCAGTCGCTGCCGGACGTGACCGGCGCGGTCGGCCAGGCAGACTTGCCCCAACACCCGTGTGGGCCCGGCCACTGCCCAGGGACCGACCTGCTCAGCCAGCAACTTGAGCAACTTGCGCTCGGCCAGGACAAAGCCCAGGCGCACACCGGCCAGACCGAAAAACTTGCCGAAAGAGCGCAATACGATCAGCCCGACCTTGTGGCTATGCGCGGCCAGACTCAACTGCGGCGTGTTGTCCATGAAAGCCTCGTCCACCACCAGCCAGCCGCCGCGCTGGGCCAGTCGGCCATGCCACTCCAGCAGTTGCTCCGGTGCCAGACTCAGACCTGTGGGATTGTTCGGATTGACCACCACCAGCACATCGAGGCTGTCGAGAAAGAAATCGACTTCATGCTCCTGCACGTCGCGCACGATATAACCGTTTCGGCGCCAGGCCTCGGCGTGTTCGGCGTAGCACGGCGACAGCACCCCAACCTTGCCCGCCCGCCGCAGCCGTGGCAGCAACTGGATGGCGGCCTGCGAGCCGGGCACCGGCAGTACCAGCGGCGCACCGTAGTAAGTGCAGGCGGCCTGCTCCAGGCCATCGTCGGTTTCCGGTAGACGAGCCCAGGCACGCTCGGGAATCGGCGGGATCGGCCAGGGCCACGGCGCGATGCCGCTGGACAAGTCCAGCCAATTGGCTTCGGCAATCGCGTATTGCTCCACCGCCTGGCGCAACCGCCCGCCGTGCTCAAGCATAAAACTCTGCTCCCAGACAGAGAATCAGCAACCATAACCACACGCCACGTTGCACCAATTGCCAACCGCGATCGATCGCATCGGCATCGGCGGGTGGGCCTTCGCCCAACGGCGGACGCTGATGCAGCTCGCCGTGATAGATCGCCGCGCCGCCCAGCTCGACTCCCAGCGCACCAGCCCCGGCGGCCATCACTGGTCCGGCATTCGGACTGTCCCAGGTGGGTCCCTGGCTGCGCCAGCATCTGAGTGCCAGGCGAGTCTTGCCCAGCAGCGCATAAGTCAGCGCCACCAGTCGTGCGGGAATATAGTTGAGCACATCGTCGATCTTCGCCGCTGCCCAGCCAAAACGCTCGAAACGTTCGTTGCGATAGCCCCACATGGCGTCCAGGGTATTGCTCAAGCGATACAGCACCACACCGGGGACTCCGGCAACGGCAAACCAGAACAGCGCGGCAAATACCGCATCGCTGCCGTTTTCCAACACCGACTCGGTGGCCGCACGGGCCACTGCCGTGTCATCCAGCTCCGAGGTCTGGCGACTGACCAGATAGCTCACGCGCTCCCGCGCCAATTCCAGGTTTGCGCCACGAAGCGCCTGGGCCACCGACACCACATGTTCACCCAGGCTGCGCATGCCGAGGGCACAATAGAGAAACAGGATTTCGATGACCCAGCCGATATAAGGCGCCCAGGACAGCGCCGTAGCCAGCACTGTCAACGGCACGACGGCCAGCAACCAGGCGGTCACACCATGGCTACGCCAGCCACGGCCACCGGCGTTGAAGCGTTGTTCGATGCGATCGGCGATACGGCCGAACGCCACCAGCGGATGCCAGCGTTTGGGTTCGCCCAGCAGCGCATCCAGCGCAACCCCGGCGACACTCAACAACGCCACACTCATTGACTCACTCCCCAATAGTTTTCGTACAACAGCTCACTCAGAGGGCGCGATTTCGCCCAGCCTTCCAGTAGGAGCATCGGTGCCGGGTAAAATGCCTGGACCGGCCCCAGGCACAACACCGCCACCGGCTTGGCCCCCTCCGGTAAGCCCAGCAAGTCCGCCAGTGCCTGTGGCTCGAACAGCGACACCCAGCCCATGCCCAAGCCTTCCGCGCGGGAGGCCAGCCAGAGGTTCTGAATCGCGCAGGACACGGACGCCATGTCCATCTCCGGCAACGTCCGGCGCCCGAAGATATGCCGTTCGCGACCGTCCATCAGCGCCGCCACCAGCACTTCGGCGCAATCGTTGATACCCTCAACCTTCAACTTCATGAACTCATCGGAACGCTCGCCAAGGGCATCGGCGGTGCGGACCCTTTCCTCTTCCACCAGTTGCCGGATCCGCTCACGCAGCGAGCGATCGCTGATCCGGATAAACCGCCACGGCTGCATCAGACCGACACTCGGCGCCTGGTGTGCGGCTTCCAGCAGGCGCGCCAGGAGTGCTGGTGGCACCGTACCCCCGACAAAGTGACGCATGTCGCGGCGCTCGGCGATGGCGCGGTAGATTGCATTTCGCTCTTCAATGGAGAATGTGTTGTCAGTCATGGTCTGCTCCCAGCGATCCGGCGCCCCGGTAAGCTCGCTTCCACACAGAGAGCGCCGACCTGGGCAAAGTTGATTGCTGCATCAGGTGCCAGCAACGCGGCAACCGCCCGAGGGTTGGACGGAAAGTAGAAGTGCACATAGGACGCAGTCGTCCGCCCTTCGCGGTACACGGCTTCCGCGCCGCGCCCGCCGTTGGGGCTCAGCCCGCGAGCAATCGGAGTCAGTTCGGTAGTGGTCAGCGAATGGTGATAGGTATGTCCGCGCAACAAACCTTCCGGCAACTCCACGGCCTGCAAGGCCAGGGCAGCCAGGCGTTTCTGCATCACCGCCTCTCCCGCCAACAGGCCCAGCAGCTCGGCGCGTCGACCGTCGACGTCGGTCAGCGCATCGAGCAGGTAGAGCATCCCGCCGCACTCGGCGAGCAAGGGTTTACCCTTGGTCTGGTGATCGCGGATCGCCATCAACATCGAAGTGTTTCGCGCCAGCGCCACGTGGTGCAATTCCGGATAACCTCCTGGCAGGTAAAGGCTATCAACGTCTGGCAGGCCGGCATCGTGAATCGGCGAAAAGAAGCATAACTCGGCGCCCATCGCCCCAAGCAGATCCAGGTTGGCACCATAGATAAACGCGAACGCTTCGTCACGGGCAACCGCAATCCGCACGCCAGCCAGCAATGGCTCGGCAGCGATCAGCGTCGGCGCGGCAAACTCGACCGGAGGCGGCAGCGCGACTTCGCAACTTGCGCCCAGGGCCTCGGCGGCAGCGTCGAGGCGCCGATCGAGGTCATTCAATTCGCTGGCTTGGACCAACCCGAGGTGCCGGCTCGGCAACTCGATCCCGGTCTCCCGAGAGAGCGCGCCGTACCAGCGCAGGCCTTCGGTCAGGCTACCTTCGAGCAACTGCGCATGCCGCGGCGTCCCCACGCGATTGGCCAATACCCCGGCGAACGGCAGGTCCGGTTGATAACGCGCCAGGCCCAGCGCCAAGGCACCAAAGGTCTGGGCCATGGCCGTGCCGTCGATGACCCCCAGCACCGGCACACCGAAGTGCCGAGCCAGGTCGGCACTGGACGGAGTACCGTCAAACAAGCCCATGACCCCTTCGATCAGGATCAGGTCGGCGTCACCGGCCGCTTCCCACAGCAAACGACGGCTTTCCTCGGCGCCGACCATCCACAAGTCCAACTGATACACCGGCGCGCCGCTGGCCCGCTCATGAATCATCGGGTCGAGAAAATCCGGGCCACACTTGAACACCCGGACCTTGCGCCCCTGATTGCGGTGCAGGCGCGCCAGCGCCGCCGTCACCGTGGTCTTGCCCTGGCCGGACGCTGGCGCGGCGATCAGCACCGCCGGGCAACGACGCGGCTGATTCATAGCTCGATGCCTTTCTGCGCCTTGATCCCGGCCTGGAACGCATGTTTGAGCAGGCCCATTTCCGTGACGGTATCGGCCAGGTCGATCATTTCCGGCTTGGCGCCGCGTCCGGTCACCACCACATGCTGCATTGGCGGCCGACCCTGCAGATCGCTCAGTACCTGGTCGAGATCCAGGTACCCGTGTTTGAGGGCGATATTCAGCTCATCGAGCACCACCAGACCGATAGCCGGGTTGCCGAGCAGCTCCCGAGAGACGGTCCAGGCGGCTTCAGCGGCGGCGATATCACGCTGGCGGTCCTGGGTTTCCCAGGTGAATCCCTCGCCCATCACATGGAACCGCACCTGCTCGGGAAAACGCCGGAAGAACAGCTCCTCGCCGGTGCTGCTGCGACCCTTGATAAATTGCACCACGCCGCACTGCATGCCGTGGCCCATGGCTCGGGCGAGCATGCCGAAGGCGGAACTGCTCTTGCCCTTGCCATTGCCCGTCAGGACCAGCAGCAAGCCGCACTCGTTGGGAGCGCTGGCGATACGTTCATCGATCACCGCTTTTTTGCGCAACATGCGCGCCAAATGACGTTCATCGCGATCGGGGGATGGGTTCATGACAGCTCTCCGTTGGGGCTGGATAAGGCAAACGGGGCTGGAAAAAACACGACCGCAACGGTCCAGCATCGCCCGCCGTGATGCTGTGGGATGGATCAGGCCGGTCTCCGGGCTCATGAGCTGCGCAAGCGCAGGACCGCGCGCCTTCCCGTGCAGCCGGCACAGTGGCGAAAAGCGTAGTCTTGACTCATTTACCGTTGCGGGGGCAGCGCCGGAATCGCACCTGTCGAAAGGGCTCACCGGCTTCCCTGTTTCACCCTGTCGACGCATCGCCACAGAGCACCTGAAACAAGTTGAGAAGGTTAGAGGGTTGAGGATGGAGCGTCAAATAAAGCCGCCACAACAAAAACACGTCCCCCTGAGCCTGGAAAATCGTCCAAGACACCCGCCAACAAAAACCGCCGCCAGAATTTGTGCTTTGGCGAGGACAGTTGATATCAAACAGCCATAACCCACTCAACAATAAAAAGAGAAACCCCCATGCAGGACCTGATCATCGGATGCCGGCCCTGCTCGACGCGATCAACGCCGCCAAAAGCTTAACCATCCTCATCATCTCAGGCTCGGTTGTCTGTTTGTTTCGCCATTCAACCCCCAACGGAGTCCGAGTCTGGAAAACCTACAGGGTATGGTCGACGACCTGCAAAAGACCAATAGCTACGCGGTGGCCTGGTACTTCCCCTATGCCTACCGCAAGCTGCACAACGAAGCCGACCACTACCATCCCGGCATCGCCCTGCTGTTCAAGGAGGCTTGAGCAAAAGGATTGAACCTGCGTCGACTATGCTTCTCTACTTCTAGACCCGCGTAAGCATCGACGGAGACTCAGCATGTTCCAGCACAAGCACGCTCTGATCATCCTGCTCGCCAGCGGATTGGCGGCTTGCGGCGAAAGTTCCACCCTGTCGGTGTCCGAGGGCACCGGTCCCTCTCCCAAGCTTACGGAACCGAACAAGACCCTCCTTCCCACCGTCAATATCGCCCCCGCCATCGGCTGGCCTCAGGGCGCCAAGCCAGTGGCGGCAGTCGGCACTCAAGTCGCCGCGTTCGCCGAAAACCTCGACCACCCGCGCTGGTTGTATGTGCTGCCCAACGGCGATGTACTAGTTGCCGAGACCAACTCGCCACCCAAGCCCGACGACAACCAGGGCATTCGTGGCTGGATTTCCCGTAAGGTCATGGATCGCGCCGGGGCCGGGGTGCCCAGCGCGAATCGCATTACCCTACTGCGCGACAGCAATCACGATGGGATCGCGGAAACCCGCACGACCTTTATCGACCAACTCAATTCGCCTTTCGGCATGACGCTGGTGGGCAATGACCTGTATGTCGCCGACACCGATGCCCTGCTGCGCTTCCACTATGAGCCGGGTGAAACCGTGATCAAGGAACAAGCGGAGAAGATCATCGATTTGCCCGGCGGCCCCCTCAATCACCACTGGACCAAGAATGTGATTGCCAGCCAGGACGGGGGAAAGCTCTACGTCACCGTTGGTTCCAACAGTAACGTCGGCGAAAACGGCCTGGACAAAGAGCAAGGTCGCGCTGCGATCTGGGAAGTCGATCCAGCCACCCGCAGCCACCGGATCTTTGCCTCCGGCCTGCGCAACCCCAACGGCCTGGCCTGGGAGCCGCAGAGCGGCAAACTGTGGACCGCGGTGAACGAGCGGGACGAGATCGGCAGCGACCTGGTGCCGGACTACATTACCTCGGTGAAGGAGGGCGGGTTCTATGGATGGCCCTACAGCTATTACGGCCAACACGTGGATGCGCGGGTATCGCCTTCGGACCCGGCCATGGTCGCCAAGGCCATCGCTCCGGACTACGCCGTCGGGCCGCATACGGCATCGCTTGGACTGACCTTTGCCCAGGGCAGCAAGCTGCCTGAGCCGTTCACCCAAGGGGCCTTTATCGGCCAGCACGGTTCCTGGAATCGCAAACCACACAGCGGCTACAAGGTGATTTTCGTGCCCTTCGCCGCAGGCAAGCCGAATGGGCAGCCACTGGATGTGCTGACGGGTTTTCTCGACGAGGATGAAAATGCCAGGGGCCGCCCGGTCGGGGTAGTCATCGACCAACAGGGCGGCCTGCTGGTGGCGGACGATGTGGGTAACAAAATCTGGCGCGTGTCCGCCAGTCGTTAGTCCGAGGATGAGGAGTTGCCCTTGCGCCGCCCGCTAGCGTTTACGACACAAGGTCAACCCATCCCCCACCGGCAACAATGACAGGTCTACCCGCGAGTCATCCTTCAAGGCCAGGTTCAGTGCCTGGATGGCTCGTGTATCCTCGCTCTGCGCGCCCTCCTCCAGTACCCGGCCGCTCCACAGGGTGTTGTCAAACATCGCCAGACCACCCCTTCGCAACAGATGCAAGGCGATCTCCAGATAGCGTGGATAGTTCGCCTTGTCGGCATCGATGAACACCAGGTCGAAGGACCCGCCCTGCCCCTGGCGCTCCAGCTCGGCCAGCGTGTCGAGTGCCGGCGCCAGGCGCAGTTCGATCCGCCCGGACAAGCCAGCCTCCCGCCAGTAGCGCAGCGCCGTGGCGTTGTACTCGCCAGGCAGGTCGCAGCACAGCAATGAGCCGTCCTCCGGCAGCGCCGACGCCATGCACAAGGCACTGTAGCCGGTAAAAGTGCCAATTTCGAGCAAGCGCCGGGCACCGGTCAGCTTGACCAGCAGGGCAAGGAATTGGCCTTGCTCGGGAGCCACCTGCCAGCGTGCCATAGGCAGCGCCTGGGTCTCGTCACGCAAGCGCTTGAGCAGCGGCGTCTCGCGCAGGGAAACGTCCAGCAGGTAGCCGTAGAGAGCATCGTCGAGTTTGAGCGTGCGAGCGGTCATGACTACCTCAAGGAGTCAGCGACTGGTGGCCTGTACGGTTATAGGGCGAGGAACAGCAACGCAGACCAAGGATTTGTGGCGCCCACATTGACTAACAGAACTCACCACACAGGCTGCTGGGGATTGAGCGCCAGGTGTTCGGCCGGCAGCACACGCTTGGCATTCAGATAGGCACGCTGCCAGTAGGCCTTGGACAGGCTGTCCAGTTTGACGGTGCCACCCGTGGCAGGGGCATGGACAAAACGACCTTCACCGACATAAATTCCCGCGTGACTGACCTGGGAGCCGCCATTAGTCGCGAAAAAGATCAGGTCGCCGGTTTGCAGGGCGTTCTGCGACACATTCGGAGCACGCATCACAATCATTTCACGAGTCGAGCGCGGCAGGTTGATGCCGGCCATGTCGCGGTACACATAACTGATCAGACCGCTGCAATCGAAACCCGAGTCCGGCGTATTGCCCCCCCAGCGATAGGGTGTGCCGACCAGGCCCAGGGCACGGAACAGGACATCCTCGGCTTGCGGTGAAGACGGTTGTGGAGCGGCGAAGACCACCGAACGGGCCATTGGCGCAGGCGGCGGAGCATGGCTGGCACAAGCACCGAGCAACGCGGTCAGGGTGATAAGGGCAATACGGGCCAAGGTCGACATATGCAGAAATCCTGACTGAATGCGGCTTGCTCTGCCGTGGTGTGAAGAAATCAAAACCGCGCAAGCGAGCTTGCGCGGTCAGACACTCAACAATATGTCAGGATTCTAGCGTCTATGCGCCAAACTTCAAGTATCACTTTAACTTCGGACGTTTTTTGTACAACCTTGTTCGCTTTCGCGGCTTGGTAGTTAGCCGCCAGACAGGGCCGATGATACTGAAACGTCGAACGATTACCTGTTGCTGGCCGTGACCGTGGTGGGAGCCATCGCCAAGGCGCGCTTGGCCTCAATGAAGGTCTTGCTCCAGTAACTGTCGCCCAGGTTATCGACCCGGACACCACCGCTACGGCGGCTGCTGGAATGGATGAACTGGTCATCGCCCAGGTAGATTCCGGCATGACTGACACGCCCGCGACGACCATTGGTGGCGAAGAACAGCAAGTCACCCGGCTTGAGCTTGTTGCGGGCAACCAATGGCGCCTTCACGTTGATCATCTCTCGGGTGGAACGCGGCAGGTCCAGGCCCGCTTCCTCACGGAACAGATAACCGATAAAGCCGCTGCAATCAAAGCCGGAACTCTCGTTGGTGCCGCCGAAATGGTAACGGGTACCGATCAGGGACATGCCGCGCTCAAGAATGCTGTCGGCCAGGACGGGCAACTGATAGGGCTTGCTGTCGGAAAACTCGGCGAGCTCTTTTTCCGTGGCCAATTCATCGTCCAATACAACCGAAGATTTGACACCAGAAACCGGAGCGATTTTGACTGAACTTTCTACCTGCTGTTGCGCAATCGGCGTATGCGCCGCACAACCAAAAAGCAGGGTAACAAGTGCGAGAGGCACGAGGGGTGCGAAGCGAACTAGCATGGGCACAACCGCGGCTGATTTCTTATGAAGACGCGACTATGCCTTCTATCACCCTCATTTGCAAATTTTATGGGACAAAATGTGACTTGGTAGTTTCTTGAAAACATCTAAGGACTTAATACCCCACCGGCTCGCAGGCGCCCGAAAATTGCTTTCGGCGTGGGTTTTGTGGCGTCTGGAATTTGGCGAAAACCCGCCTACAGCCCCCAATAATGGGGGATTCTACCTGTCGTTACCAGCCCAGGGTTTCTTTCAGGAAAGGAATGGTCAGCTTGCGCTGAGCCTGCAAGGAGGCCTGGTCGAGACGCTCAAGCAACTCGAACAGCGCACTCATGCTACGGGTACCACGGGTCAGGATGAAATGCCCTACTTCGTCGGTCAGGTGCAGGCCGCGTCTTGACGCACGCAGTTGCAAAGCACGCAATTTATCTTCGTCGGAAAGCGCACGCATCTGGAAGATCAGGGCCAGGGTCAGACGCGACTTCAGATCCGCCAACCTCACCGGCAATTCACGCGGCGAGGTGGACGCGGCAATCAGTAACCGACGGCCACTGTCGCGCAAACGGTTGAACAGATGGAACAGCGCCTCTTCCCAGTCCGCCCGACCGGCGACCACTTGCAGGTCATCCAGGCAGACCAATTCGTATTGTTCGAGGTTATCCAGCAATTCGACACCGCGATCCATCAACTCGGCCAGTGGCAGATAGACCGCCGGCTCGCCCATCTGCTCGAAGCGCAGACACGCCGCCTGCAATAGATGGGTACGCCCCACGCCATCTTTGCCCCAGAGATAGATCAGACTTTCGGTCCATCCGGCGTCGGCTTCGCATAGCCGCTCGACATAGCCGAGTGCAGCGGCATTGGCGCCTGGATAATAGTTGATGAAGGTAGCGTCATCACGCAGACGCACACCTAGGGGCAGCTGAATCGGTTTCATGCTGACGGAACAGTTCTAGGGAACCGTTAGAGGCCTCTGTGTAAAGTCTGCAAAGTTTATACCCGTGACGCCGAGCGCACAATGCAGCGGACCACAAGCAAAATCAAAGGTTTGCGTTGATCGATGAGAATACCGGCATAACCTGGCAGTCAAAAATGACACCCATCGGCCTGGGAGCATGGCCGGCCCGCGAAGGGCTCTCAATGCCCTTGAACGCTTCGCCGGAGCGCGCCCGGACCCAGCTCCGCACCTGCGCGAACTCAATATTACAGATTTGCATCCTCCTGTCCGTCATACATATCCGACTCTTTGTAAAGATCATGGACATGCCGCACCAGCACCATGATTACCGCCGCCACCGGTAACGCCAGCAGCACACCGGTAAAGCCGAACAGTTCGCCACCGGCGAGAATGGCGAAAATCACCGCAACCGGATGCAGGCCGATGCGGTCGCCCACCAGCAAGGGCGTCAACACCATGCCTTCCAGGGCCTGACCGACCATGAACACCGCGACGATGCCGATCATTGGATACCAGTCACCACCGAACTGGAACAAGCCGGCAATGAGCGCAGCGCCAATCCCGATCACAAACCCCATGTACGGCACAATGGCTGCCAACCCCGCCAGCAGGCCGATCAGCAACCCCAGTTCCAAGCCGACCAGCATCAAGCCGCCGGCATAGATCACCCCGAGCGCCAGCATCACCAGTAACTGGCCGCGAACGAACGCCCCGAGCACCCCATGGCACTCACCGGCTAATGCGACGATATGCCCCTCTTGCTGACGCGGCAGCAGGCTGCGAACTTTCGCCATCATCAGGTCCCAGTCCCTCAGCAGGTAGAAACTCACCACCGGGATCAGCACCAGGTTGGCCAGCCACCCCATCAGCGCCAGACTCGATGCTGTCGCCTGGGACAGCACTACACCGACAATATCAGTGGTCTGGCCCATGTGCTCGCTGATGGCGGCTTTGACTTTATCGAACTTCCAGAAGCCATCCGCCAGGCCGAATTTGTGCTGCGCCCAAGGCATCGCCGTGTGTTGCAACCAGTCGAGCATCTGCGGCGCCAGCTCATAGAGCCGGAACAACTGCTTGGCCAGCATCGGCACCAGCACCAATAACAGGGTCATCAGGATCAGGGTGAACAGGGCGAACACCGCCACCACGCCCCACGTCCGCGACAACCCGAACTTCTCCAACCGATCGACCACGGGGTCGAACATATAGGCGAGCAGGATGCCCACCAGGAACGGCGACAATATCGGGTGCAGAAAGTACACAAGCACGCACAGCAGGACCGCCGCGCCAAGCCAAATCCATCGACGGGTGTCGGTCATGGACAACTCCAGCCTTATATATAGAGGGAAAGATGAACTACCAACGGAAACGCAGCCGTGGTGTCGGTGCCGCGGCGACCGCAGCGGGATCGTTGACCGCCAACGGCACCTCGCCAGGTGGTACTTCCAACAACTTGGCTAATCCCAATTGTGCCCGCAGTTGCTCGGCGTTACCGCTGACCTGATAGACAATCCGCTCGCCATCCACGCTCAGAGGTCGACCGCCAAAAGGTTCGAGTAGATGCCCTAGCGCGGCATAGCGCTCCAGGTTCATGCCTTGCACTTCCAGTAACTGATCGGTGGCCACCCCAGGCTTGACGGCAAAGCGCGGCGCCAGACGCTCACTCACCGCCAGCAGTACGGCATCGGCCAGGGCCGCGGTATCCGCGCCCTGAGCCACCCCCTGCTCCTTCTGGTCGCCCAGCCAGAGGCGCCATTTGGCCTCCCACTGCGTGCCATTTTGATGGGCGTGTACGGCGAGCAATGCATCGGCGCCATACCGTTCGGACGCCCCATGCAATGGCGAGGCATCGGCACCTTCGAGGTTCTTCGCGGTGGCGACGATCTGCTCATCCAGGTCGGCCAGCGGCAAGCGCAGCGGCAGACCGCGATGCACTGCGGCACGACGCAACGGTTCCGCCGCCGACTGCCCGTCGCCCACCAGACTCGAACCCTCGGTGGAGTCGCTCAGCCACCAGCCGAGAATCGAGGGTCGATTGCTCCCCCACAGGGCCAGCCCCGCGCCGCGTAAAGCGCGATCGGTGCTCACCGGATCGAAATCCACCTGCAGGCTCTGCGGCGGCCCGGCATCGTAGCCGTACTGGCTGATGATCTGCCGAGGGTCCTTGCGCACCTCGGCCAGCCCCGGGCTCTGCACTGCCTGGCGGTCGCCGGTCAGGCGCAGCACGAGGGTTTCCAACGCACGCTGGGTGGCCTGGTTACGTTCATCCGGGGTCTGGCTGCCGACCGGTTCGCGTACCTGATACAAACCGTTCAGGGTTTCGGCATGAATCGCCAGACTCAGAAGGGAGAGGCAACCGACACTCAATAATTTGAACAAACGCATGAAAAATTCCCGACAAGCAGAAAACGGCGTAAGAGACCGTATAAATACCAACAGACAGGTATGTGACCGCAGCGCAGTGCCATCATTCATACCCTCGTTGAAAGTTTTTCCGCCGTCATAAAGATAGCAGTTGATAACGCTATACCTTATACAGCCGTACCCGATGCAGCCAGCGTCACCGTCCAGGGATTTTTTTGCGGATATTGCCCTGCCCGTCGGCCCGAGGATGGCCGCTGCCGCTCAAGCCTGATAAAATCGCGCGCCTTCGCAGACCGGCGATGACCGGACACCCGGAAAGAACGACTTACACCGCTCCTTCTCGTGTCCTCGCCCTTCCCGGTCGCCTTCCCTGAATCCCCCCTAAAGGCCTGGATCATGAGCAAGCAACCCTCCCTGAGCTACAAGGACGCCGGTGTAGACATCGACGCCGGTGAAGCATTGGTCGAACGCATCAAGAGCGTGGCCAAGCGCACTGCGCGCCCGGAAGTCATGGGCGGCCTGGGTGGTTTTGGCGCCCTCTGCGAAATCCCGGCCGGTTACAAACAGCCGGTCCTGGTCTCCGGCACCGACGGTGTGGGCACCAAGCTGCGCTTGGCGCTGAACCTGAACAAGCACGACAGCATTGGCATCGACCTGGTGGCCATGTGCGTGAACGACCTGGTGGTCTGCGGTGCCGAGCCGCTGTTCTTCCTCGACTACTACGCCACCGGCAAGCTCAACGTCGACACCGCGACCCAGGTGGTCACCGGTATCGGTGCCGGTTGCGAACTGTCCGGCTGCTCGCTGGTCGGCGGCGAAACCGCTGAAATGCCGGGCATGTACGAAGGCGAAGACTACGACCTGGCCGGCTTTTGCGTTGGCGTCGTGGAAAAAGCCGAAATCATCGACGGTTCGAAAGTGGCTACCGGTGACGCCCTGCTCGCCCTACCGTCATCCGGTCCGCATTCCAACGGTTACTCGCTGATCCGCAAGATCATCGAAGTCAGCGGCGCCGATATCGAAAACACCCAGTTGGACGGCAAACCGCTGACCGACCTGCTGATGGCGCCAACCCGTATCTACGTCAAGCCATTGCTCAAGCTGATCAAGGACACTGGCGCGGTCAAGGCCATGGCCCACATCACCGGCGGCGGCCTGCTGGACAACATCCCACGCGTCCTGCCCAAAGGTGCCCAGGCCGTGGTCGACGTGGCCAGTTGGCAACGTCCGGCGGTCTTCGACTGGCTGCAGGAAAAAGGCAACGTCAACGAAACCGAAATGCACCGCGTACTGAACTGCGGCGTCGGCATGGTCATCTGCGTCGCCCAGGAACACGTTGAAATCGCCCTGAAGGTCCTGCGCGAAGCCGGCGAACAGCCTTGGGTCATCGGCCAGATCGCCATCGCCGCCGAGGGCGCTGCCCAGGTCGAGCTGAAGAACCTCAAGGCTCACTGATGTCCGAGCCGATAACCTCGACCTGTAACGTCGTGGTGTTGCTGTCGGGCAGCGGCAGCAACTTGCAGGCCCTGATCGATGACATACAGATTAGGGGCAATCCGGCCCGCATCGCTGCGGTGATCTCCAACCGCATCGATGCCTACGGCCTGCAACGCGCCAAGAATGCGGGTATCGACACCCGCTCCCTGGATCATAAAGCCTTCGAAGGTCGCGAAGCCTTTGATGGGGCCTTGATCGAACTGATCGACGCCTTCAACCCACAACTGGTAGTCCTAGCCGGCTTCATGCGTATTCTCAGCGCGGACTTCGTCCGGCACTACCGGGGACGCCTGCTTAATATCCATCCCTCGCTCCTACCCAAGTACAAAGGCCTGCACACCCACCAGCGGGCGCTGGAGGCTGGCGACAGCGAACACGGCTGCAGCGTACACTTCGTCACTGAAGAACTCGACGGAGGCCCTCTGGTCGTACAGGCTGTGGTTACGGTAGAGTCTGATGATTCGGCGCAGAGTCTGGCGCAGCGGGTTCATACCCAGGAACACAGGATTTACCCGCTGGCGGTACGCTGGTTCGCCGAAGGGCGCTTGAGCTTTAGCGGACAGGGTGTTTTATTGGACGGCCAATTACTCACCGCCAGCGGTCATTCGATTCGAACCTAGGAGATTTTATGCGTCGCGCCCTGCTCTTCGCTCTTACTCTGCTTGCCTTGCCTGTTGTGCAAGCAGCGGATCTTCAACCTTTCTCCGTCAGTTATACCGCCGACTGGAAACAGCTCCCCATGAGCGGTTCCGCCGAACGTAGCCTGACAAAAAACGCCAATGGCGGCTGGACCCTGAATTTCAAGGCTTCCATGATGATCGCCAGCCTGACCGAGGAAAGCACCCTGCGCCTCGATAAGGACAAGCTGTTACCGCAGACTTACACCTTCGAACGTGGCGGGCTGGGCAAGGCCAAAAAGGTCAATCTGGATTTCGACTGGACGACCAACAAAGTCACTGGCTTCGAAGGCAAGGAGCCGGTCAACCTGCCCCTCGAAAGCGGCATGTTCGACAAGTCGACCTATCAGTTGGCCTTGCAGCGTGATATTGCGGCTGGCAAGAAAAGCATGAGCTACCGGGTTGCCGAGGGCACTGATACCGACACTTACGACTTTCGTGTGATCGGTTCGGAAAAGGTCCAGACCAAGGCCGGTACGATCGATGCGATCAAGGTCGAGCGCGTCCGTGATCCGACACAGAGCAAGCGCATCACGCAAATGTGGTTCGCTAAAGACTGGGGCTACATCTTGGTTGCCCTGCGCCAGGTCGAAAACGACGGCAAGGAGTACAACATCATGCTCCAGGACGGCACCGTCGACGGCAAGGCTGTCAAAGGCAACTGATACCCTCCGTTGGCGATACTGATCGGTACACATTCCAGTGACGAGCCTGTGGTGAGCAGGCTTGTCGACACGCCACAATATCTCATCCCAAAACGCTTGTTGACGGCTCCTAGCGTGATTCGTGTACTCACCAGTCCCTGCGCGCATCACGTACCGCTCTCCCGCTGCCGACAATGCCAGAACATGAAACTTTTGTCAGGAAACTCCGCAAGCCTTCCCTCAACCTCAACAAATCCGGGCCTTTGGCGATTGCCATGTTTTTTGCAACGGTGAGTTTCACCGGTGAGCGATTTACGTAGCAGGCTAATGAATAATATAAAAGAGGCCTGCGACGCGTTGCCGCAGTTCTATAGAGACCGGAGTTTGCAGATGACCGTAAAAGTAACCGAACGCGATGATGCCCATATGTCCCATGAAGGCATAGCCAATGGCATTCGAATCTGGGATGTACATCAACAGGACCTGCTGGTAGGCATGTTTCACAACGAGGCCGATGCTCATAATTACAAGAACGAGCTGGAAACCCTCGAGATGAAACGCCACGCACAAAGCGCCTGAAGTCTTAAGCTCCATGGGCGCACCCGGCCCACGCAGCCAGTGACGCCCCACTCGTACAAACCCCGCCTTTTGAGCGGGGTTTGTCGTTTCAGCGGCTTACCACATCAGATCGTCAGGGATCTGGTAGGCCGCGTATGGATCATCCTCGTCCGGCATCTGGTTCTCGGTCAGCAGATTGAGCTGGACGATACGCTCAGGGGCTCGCTCTTGGATCTTCAGCGCCGCTTCACGGGGAATCACCTCGTAGCCACCACCATGGTGCACAATCGCCAGCGAACCATTGCTGAGCTTGTTGCGCATCAGCGTGTTGACCGACAAGCGCTTGACCTTCTTGTCGTCGACGAAGTTGTAGTAGTCCTCGGTGGTCAGCTTGGGCAGGCGCGAGGTTTCGATCAATTGCTTGACCTGGGCGGTCCGCGCCTTGGCCTCGGCCTTCTCCTGCTGCTGGCGATTCAGCTCCTGGTCACGCTTGACCTTCTCGGCCTGCGCTTGCTGGGCCAGACGCGCCTGGGTGTCGTCAGCCTCGACCTGGCCTTTATGGACCAGCCGCTGCTGCTTCTGTTTGTCTTTGCTAACCTGCTTGGCTTGCTTTTGATTGACCAGACCTGCTTTGAGCAACTGGTCACGAAGGGAAAGGCTCATGGTGTTTACTCACTTGGGTCAACGACTCAGCCGCAGCTGGGTGCATTCTTTTCCTGACGTTTGGCTTCGCCCCACAAGGCGTCCAACTCTTCGAGGGTGCAATCTTCCATGGGACGGTGGGTAGCGCGCAATGCCTGTTCGATAAATCGGAAGCGTCTGTCGAATTTGCCATTGGCGCCACGCAGGGCATTTTCCGGATCGACCTGGAGGTGGCGGGCCAGGTTGACCACGCTGAACAACAGATCGCCGATCTCATCGACCATGGCCGTCGAGTCATTATCGGCCATGGCTTCGAGCACTTCGTCGAGTTCTTCACGAACCTTGTCTACCACCGCCAGAGCAGCCGGCCAGTCAAAACCGACGTGAGCCGCGCGCTTTTGCAACTTAGCCGCCCGGGACAAAGCCGGCAACGCGGCGGGCACATCGTCGAGCAAGGACAACTGCTCGGGCGCGCCATGGTTCTCGGCGCGCTCCTCGGCCTTGATTTGCTCCCAGCGCAGCTTGACCTGCTCTTCGCTCAGGCGCGGCAGGTCGGCGGGCGCATAGAGATCACCCGTGGGAAAGACATGGGGATGTCGACGAATCAGCTTGCGGGTGATGCTGTCGACCACGCCTTCAAACTCGAAGCGCCCTTCTTCGCGAGCCAGTTGGCTGTAATAGACCACTTGAAACAGCAAGTCGCCCAGTTCGCCCTGCAAGTGCTCGAAGTCATCACGCTCGATGGCATCCGCCACCTCGTAGGCTTCCTCCAGGGTGTAGGGGACGAGGCTGGCGTAGTTTTGCTTGATATCCCACGGGCAACCGTATTGCGGGTCGCGCAAGCGCGCCATCAGGTGAAGCAGGTCTTGAAGGCTATACATCGATTGTTCCCAGTACTCTTGAATGGAGCGTCGCGACCGAAAGCGTGGCTAATGGCAGTAGCAGGCACGAAAAAAAGCCAATGAGCATTTTCCGTGCAAGCTCCAACAACGCCAGACCACGCACAGCCGCTCAAGGCGCGCGGTTGCGTCGGGTCTCGATGATATTCGGCAACTGCGAAATCCGTCCCAGCAACCGCCCCAGCGCGTCCAACCCCGGGATTTCGATGGTCAGGGACATCGACGCGGTGTTGTCCTCCTTGTTCGAGCGGGTATTGACCGCCAGCACGTTGATCCGCTCGTTGAGCAGCACCTGAGACACGTCACGCAGCAGGCCGGAACGGTCGTAGGCGCGGATCATGATATCCACCGGATAGGTCGACACCGGCACCGGCCCCCAACTGACTTGGATGATCCGCTCCGGCTCGCGCCCACTCAATTGCAGCACCGAGGCACAATCCTGGCGATGAATGCTCACGCCACGGCCTTGGGTGATGTAGCCAACGATCGCGTCCCCCGGCAGAGGCTGGCAGCAGCCGGCCATCTGCGTCATCAGGTTGCCGACTCCCTGGATCTGGATATCGCCGCGCTTGCCCGGTTTGTAGCCGGTGGCCTTGCGCGGAATCAATTCCAACTGTTCGTTGCCACGCTCGGGCTCGACCAGTTGCTGTGCGGAATTGACCAGTTGCGCCAGGCGCAGGTCGCCGGCACCGAGAGCGGCGAACATGTCCTCGGCGGTTTTCATGTTGGCTTTGTCGGCCAGCTTGTCGAAATCCACCTGAGGCAGACCAAGGCGTGTCAATTCGCGCTCGAGCAGGGTCTTACCGGCGGCGACGTTCTGGTCGCGGGCTTGCAGCTTGAACCAGTGCACAATCTTCGCCCGCGCCCGGGAAGTGGTGACATACCCCAGGTTCGAGTTCAGCCAGTCACGGCTCGGCGTGCCGTGCTTGCTGGTGATGATTTCCACCTGCTCGCCGGTCTGCAAACTGTAGTTGAGCGGGACGATGCGCCCGTTGATCTTCGCGCCACGGCAGTTGTGACCGATCTCGGTATGCACCCGATAGGCGAAATCCAGCGGTGTCGCGCCCTTGGGCAAGTCGATGGCATGTCCGTCGGGGGTGAAGATATAGACCCGGTCCGGCTCGATATCGACCCGCAACTGTTCCGCCAAACCACCGATATCTCCCAGCTCTTCGTGCCATTCCAGCACTTGACGCAACCAGGAGATTTTCTCTTCGTAGTGATTGGAGCCCGACCTGACGTCGGTGCCTTTGTATTTCCAGTGCGCACAAACCCCCAACTCAGCTTCTTCGTGCATGGCGTGGGTGCGGATCTGCACTTCCAACACCTTGCCTTCCGGACCGATCACCGCCGTGTGCAACGAGCGGTAGCCGTTTTCCTTGGGGTTGGCGATGTAGTCGTCGAACTCTTTCGGGATATGCCGCCACAGGGTATGGACAATCCCCAGCGCGGTGTAGCAGTCGCGCATCTCCGGCACCAACACGCGCACGGCACGCACATCATAGATCTGGCTGAACGCCAGGCCCTTGCGCTGCATTTTGCGCCAGATCGAATAGATGTGCTTGGCTCGACCGCTGATATCGGCCTTGACCCCGGTCGCCAATAATTCGTCTTCCAGCTGGCTCATCACGTCGCTGATGAAACGCTCGCGATCCAGCCGCCGCTCGTGCAGCAACTTGGCGATCTGCTTATATTGGTCGGGCTCCAGGTAGCGGAAGGACAAGTCCTCCAACTCCCACTTGATATGACCGATCCCCAGGCGATGGGCCAACGGCGCGTAGATGTCGAACACCTCTCGGGCCACCCGGTCGCGCTTCTCGTCATCGGCGTTCTTGACCGCGCGAATAGCGCAAGTGCGTTCGGCCAACTTGATCAGGGCGACACGCACATCGTCGACCATGGCCACCAGCATCTTGCGCAGGTTTTCCACCTGCACCTGGGTGCCGAGGACCTGGGATTGGCGCGGACTGAGGCTGGCGCTGATGGCGGCCATGCGCTGCACCCCATCGATCAGCTTGGCTACCACCGGGCCGAATTTCTGGCTGACCGCCGGCAGCGCAATCTGTCCTTCGCGCACGCCACGGTACAACACGGCCGCGACCAAAGAGTCCTGGTCGAGCTTGAGATCGGCGAGGATCTCGGCGATCTCAAGGCCGGTACTGAAACTGGAACCCCCTTCGGGCCACAGGTTCTGGGCCGCGTTGGTCTGTTGTTCGGCAAGCCGTGCGTATTCGCAGGCTTCCTTCAAGGCTTCACGGTCCAGCGCCAGGTCGACGCTGACCGTATGATCGAGCCATGCCTCGAGATTGATACTGCCGTCAGTGTTAATCGGCTGGTGTGCTCTCACCTGTACCATCTTGCTTACCTTCCCTACGACGCAGATTCTGTGCGTCAAAATCGCTGGCCGCCCTGGTTAAAACCATAGCCCTGCATTCCGGCAAGGCGGGTCGAAATTCTGAGGCGGCCAGTCAGACTAGACGAGCATCCTAGCTCGCTTCAAATAACGCCATGGCCTCGACATGCGCCGTCTGCGGAAACATATCGAGGATCCCGGCACGTTTTAACCGATAGCCCTGCTTGATCAATTCGACCGTATCGCGCGCCAGAGTCGCCGGGTTGCACGATACATACACCAACCGTTCGACACCCAGTGCGGCGAGCTTGCCCACCACCTCGAAAGCACCGTCACGCGGTGGGTCCAAGAGTACCGCAGAAAAGCCTTCCTTGGCCCAACCGGCATCGCTCAGGGGCTGGGATAAATCGGCCTGAAAAAAGGCCACGTTATGCAGATTATTGCTAGCGGCATTACTCGCGGCCCGCTCGACCATGGTCTGCACGCCCTCCACCGCGACCACTTCATGCACCTGACGGGCCAGCGGCAAAGCAAAGTTGCCCAAGCCGCAGAACAGGTCAAGCACCCGCTCGCCGACAGTCGGTTGCAGCCAGTCGAGCGCCTGGGCCACCATGGCTTCATTGACCCCGGCATTGACCTGGACAAAATCCCCCGGCCAATACGCCAGCTCCAGGCCCCACGCTTCCAGGCGATAACCCAACGGCTGCACCGGGTCGACCGGCTGCGAGCCGTCCTCACCCTGCAGCCAGAGCTGTGCGCCATGCTCTGCGCAAAAGGCTTGCAGAACTCGCAAGTCAGCGGCTGACAACGGCGCCATATGACGCAGCAACACCGCCAGCGCCGAGCCGCTGAACAACTCGACATGTCCCAACGCCTGAGGTTTGCTCAGGCGCCGAAGCATCGCCGGCAAGTCGCGCATAATCGGCTGCAAGACCTGTACCAGCACCGGGCAATCGTCGATGCCGACGATGTCCTGACTGGACGCCGCACGAAAGCCCACCTCGAGTTTTTTCGCCTTGCCATCCCAGCGAACCGCCACCCGCGCTCGGCGGCGATAGCCAAATTCCGGACCGGTCAGGGGCGCCGCCCATTCCTCGGGCTCGACACCCGCCACCCGTGACAACTGCTCGGCGAGCATGCGCTGTTTCAGGGCCAACTGATCATCGTGGGGCATATGTTGCACGCTACAGCCACCGCAACGCCCGGCATGGGCGCAAGGCGCCGGGCGCCGCCGCTCGCTGGCGAGCAAGACCCGTTCGGTACGGGCCTCGACCACCTTGCCATGGGCACCGAGCACGCGGGCTTCAACTTCTTCACCGGCCAGGGCGCCAGCGACAAACCAGGTCCGTCCTTCGATAAACGCGATCCCACGGCCATCGCCAGCCAGTCGCTCGATCGTCAAGCGTTGCTTCTTGCCCACCGGCACTTGCGGGGCCCGGCTGCCGCCACTCGGTTGGAAGCGCAAGCCTCTCTCATGCCGAGCCATCAGTTAGGCGCGTCGTAGATGCCGGTCGACAAATAGCGATCGCCGCGGTCACAGATAATCGCGACCATCACCGCGTTCTCGACTTCCCGGGACAGGCGCAACATCGCCGCCACCGCGCCACCCGAGGACACACCGCAGAAAACCCCCTCTTCACGGGCTAGATGACGCATCACGTCTTCAGCCTCTTCCTGACCCATGTCGACGACTCGATCGACACGTTCGGCCTGGAAAATCTTCGGCAGGTACTCATGGGGCCAACGGCGAATACCGGGAATCGAAGCACCTTCCATCGGTTGCAGGCCGACGATCTGCACACCGGGATTCTGCTCCTTCAGGTAGCGCGACACTCCCATGATGGTGCCGGTGGTGCCCATGGAACTGACGAAGTGGGTGATGGTGCCCTGGGTCTGCCGCCAGATTTCCGGGCCGGTACCGGTGTAGTGCGCCTCGGGGTTGTCACCGTTGGCGAACTGATCGAGCACCTTGCCGCGCCCTTCGGCCTGCATCCGTTCGGCCAGGTCACGGGCACCTTCCATACCTTCTTCGCGGCTGACCAGGATCAACTCGGCGCCATAGGCGGTCATGGCCGCCTTACGCTCAGCGGTGGAGTTGTCGGGCATGATCAGAATCATCCTGTAGCCCTTGATTGCAGCCGCCATGGCCAGAGCGATCCCGGTATTGCCCGAGGTCGCCTCAATCAGCGTGTCGCCGGCCTGGATCTGCCCCCGCAACTCGGCGCGGGTGATCATCGACAAGGCCGGACGATCCTTCACAGAGCCCGCGGGATTGTTCCCTTCAAGCTTGAGCAGCAGGGTGTTGCTGGTCGCTCCTGGCAAGCGTTGCAGGCGAACCAGGGGCGTGTTGCCGATGCAATCGGCGATGGTTGGATACTGCAAGGTCATGGCGTATTCGCAATCCAGACTGCGGGGCGACTATCATACCGGCAAACGCCTGCACTCCATATCACGCAAAGTGCGGACGTTATTCATTTCAGCTATAAGCGTTAAACAACGCAAGCCTGTGCCGGCCTGTGGCTTGTGGTTTATCACTCCCCTACACTGCGCAGGTGGAGCACGCGCAGGAAGCGCGTGCCGAGAATCGAGGATCGCCGTGCCTGTCGGACGCGGTATCTGATGGAGAGTAATGCGTGCTTAAAAACCTGGGCATCAAAGGCCGCGTCCTGCTGCTCACCCTGCTGCCGACCACCCTCATGGCCCTGGTCCTGGGCGGCTATTTCACTTGGCTGCAACAATCGGACCTGCAAACCCAGTTGCTGCAACGCGGGGAAATGATCGCCGAACAACTGGCCCCGCTGGTGGCCCCGGCGCTTGGCCGCCACGACAGCGAGCAGTTGGAGCGTGTCGCGACCCAGGCACTGGAACAGACCGACGTGCGGGCCGTGTCGTTCCTCGGTGCCAACCGCCAACAACTGGCCCATGCCGGCCCCAGCATGCTCAACCAGCCGCCCACCGGCAACAGCACCCATATGCTGCAGCGCAGCGGTAACGACGCGACCCGCTATCTGCTACCGGTCTTCGGCCGGCACCGCAGTATGGCCGGCGAACCGCTTCCCGACGACGCCGACCGGTTGCTGGGCTGGGTCGAGCTGGAACTGTCTCACAATGGCATGTTGCTGCGCGGCTACCGCAGCCTGTTCGCCAGCCTGCTGCTGATCGCCACCGGTTTGCTCGGCACCGCGCTGCTGGCCTTGCGCATGAGTCACACCATCAATACCCCGATCAGCAAGATCAAGCAGGCCGTGACCCAGCTCAAGGACGGCAACCTGAAAACCCGCCTGCCGCTCCTCGGCAGCCAGGAGCTGGATGAGCTGGCTTCTGGCATCAATCGCATGGCCGAAACCCTGCAGAACGCCCAGGAAGAATTGCAGCACAGCATCGACCAGGCCACCGAAGACGTGCGGCAGAATCTGGAGACCATCGAGATCCAGAACATCGAGTTGGACTTGGCCCGCAAGGAAGCGCTGGAAGCCAGCCGGATCAAATCCGAATTCCTCGCCAACATGAGCCATGAAATCCGCACACCGCTCAATGGTATCCTCGGTTTCACCCACCTATTGCAGAAGAGCGAACTGACCCCGCGCCAACTGGACTACCTGGGCACCATCGAAAAATCAGCCGACAGCCTGCTGGGGATCATCAACGAGATTCTCGACTTCTCGAAAATCGAAGCCGGCAAACTGGTACTCGACAGTATTCCGTTCAACCTGCGTGACCTGTTGCAGGACACCCTGACCATCCTTGCCCCTGCCGCCCATGCCAAACAGCTGGAACTGGTCAGCCTGGTCTATCGCGATACTCCGTTGTCGCTGATCGGCGATCCGCTACGACTCAAGCAAATCCTCACCAACCTGGTGAGCAACGCGATCAAGTTCACCCGCGAAGGCACCATCGTCGCCCGGGCCATGCTTGAGGAAGAACACGAGGACAGCGTGCAATTGCGCATCAGCGTGCAGGACACCGGCATCGGCCTGTCGAACCAGGACGTGCGGACGCTGTTCCAGGCCTTCAGTCAAGCCGACAACTCGCTGTCGCGCCAGCCCGGCGGCACCGGCCTGGGCCTGGTGATCTCCAAGCGCCTGATCGAACAGATGGGTGGAGAAATCGGCGTGGACAGCACGCCGGGCGAAGGCTCCGAGTTCTGGATCAGCCTGAGCCTGCCCAAAACCCGCGACGATATCGAAGATCTTCCTGCCGCGCCGCTGCTCGGCCGGCGCGTCGCCGTGCTGGAAAACCACGAGTTGGCACGCCAAGCCTTGCAGCATCAATTGGAGGACTGCGGGCTGGAAGTGATTGCGTTCAACACCCTGCAAAACCTGGCCGATGGCGTGAGCGATGGGCACCAGACCGAGCGGGCCATCGATCTCGCGGTCCTCGGCGTCACCGCTCAAGACATGCCGCCCGAGCGACTGAATCAACATATCTGGGACCTGGAACACCTCGGCTGCCATGTGATGGTGCTCTGCCCGACCACCGAACAGGCGCTGTTTCACCTGTCGGTACCCAACGCCCACAGCCAGCTCCAGGCCAAGCCCGCCTGCACCCGCAAATTGCGCCGCGCCCTGTCGGACTTGATCACCCCCCGTCCGGTACGCATCGAGCCCGTCGAACTCTCGAGCAGCCGCGCTCCGCAGGTGTTGTGCGTGGATGACAACCCGGCCAACCTGCTGTTGGTCCAAACCCTGCTAGAAGATATGGGTGCCGAGGTGCTGGCGGTGGAAAGCGGCTACTCGGCGATCGATGCCGTACACCGGGCTCGCTTCGACCTGGTACTGATGGACGTGCAGATGCCCGGCATGGACGGACGGCAAACCACCGAAGCGATTCGCCAATGGGAAAATCAACGGCAAAGCGCGCCGCTGCCCATCGTCGCCCTGACGGCCCACGCCATGGCCAACGAGAAACGCGCCCTGCTGCAAAGCGGCATGGATGATTATCTGACCAAACCTGTCAGCGAACGCCAGTTGGCCCAAGTCGTATTGAAATGGACCGGCCTGGCCCTGCGCAACCAAGGCCAGGAGCGCGGTAGCGAAGTCTGGAACAGCGGCTGCGACCTGCTGGTTCTCGACCCGGAAGAGGGCCTGCGCCTGGCTGCGGGTAAGGCGGACCTGGCCGCCGATATGCTGGCGATGCTGCTGGCATCGCTGGACGCCGACCGCGAAGCGATCCGCGCGGCCCGTGAAGCCCACGACAACAACGGGCTGATCGAGCGAGTCCATCGCCTTCATGGTGCCACCCGCTACTGTGGCGTACCGCAATTGCGCGCAGCCTGCCAGCGCAGCGAGACCCTGCTCAAGCAGGAGGACCCCAACGCCGAGAAGGCCCTCGACGAACTGGACATGGCTATCGCCCGTCTCGCCATCGAGGCCCGCGTCGGCGCTTGATCCACGCCGTGGCCGAACATGCCGTGGCCTTGATCCTGACACTCAATCGCCGCCTGCACCGGGCCTGCGAGGGTGACTGCAGCCCGCCTGGGCTGGCTGGGACCTGATGGGGAAAACCGTCGGCGTGGTGGGCACCGGGCACGGAGCTCGGCACACAGCTAAGCCCGTTGAAGCACCGTGAACCGGATCGAAGGTCGCAAGACGCCGCCATCCGGCCAGCGTCCGCGTGCTAGCATATCGGCCATATTTGGAGGACCCATGGTCGAACACGATTTCCGCTACAACCTGATGAGCCCGCAACACACCCTGACCGAATGCCGCGCTCTGATGCCGGGTCGTTATCAGGTCACCGGCAACGGTGGCTCGATCCGCATCGACGACGTGCTGCTGGTCACGCTCAAGGGCAGCAAGGACCTGTCCATGCGCCTGACCGTCGAAACCGTGCGACACCTGATCAACCCACCGGGCCAATGGACCGCCATGACCCGTGGACCCGTGTTCAGTGAGCTGGCGATTCACCAGTGGCAAGTCAACTGCGACGGCTGCGCCAGGGAACTGAATGTCGAATTCGCGGTGGATGCCAAGCTCGGCGTTCCCGCCCAAAAACCTGCCGCCACGGCACGTATCGCCGAACTGGGTTGGACCACTCGCGGCGAGAAGCACCTCTGCCCGAAATGCCAGGAGGCGACTTAATGAAACAAGCGATGATTCTGGGGGTGCTGGCGATCAGCCTGTTGGGCTGCGCCAGCGATCGTGCGCAGTTGCAACAGGGTCACAGCTATATGCTGGAGTGGATCGGCGACCGTCCGCTGATCGATAACAGCCACCTGACCATCACCCTCGGCGATGATGGCCGGGCCTATGGCACCGGCGGCTGCAACCACTGGTTCGCGCCCTACACCCTGGACGGCGATACCCTGAGCTTCGGCAAGGTCGGCAGCACCCGCAAACGCTGTGCCCCGGCATTGATGGAACAGGAAAAACGCTTCTTGCAGGCCCTGGAAAACGTCCGGCGCTGGGACATCTCCCCGGTGGAACAGGTGCGTTTCTGGCCGGCACAAGGCCAGCCATTGCGGTTGTGGTCGGAAGAAGGCTGACACGCCTCTGGCGAGCCGGCCAGTCAAGCGCCTCTGAGGGCCTTCAGTCTCTCCAGCACACCCGCTGCGGTCTGCTCGCCCATCAACTGCTCGCGCACCTTACCTTTGTCGTCGATGATGTAGGTCACTGGCAGGACTTCATTGCGTGGCAGATCGAAAAAATCCGCGGGATCCTGCGCCAATACCGTGAACTTGATCCCCAATGCCTCGCTGGCTTTGACCAGGTCATCACCCTGCAGGCCATCGAAGTTTACCCCGAACACGCCCACCGATTGGCCCTTGAGTTGCTCGGACAGGGTATTCAACTCAGGGATTTCAGTGCGGCACGGACCGCACCACTCAGCCCAGTAGTTGACCACTTTCCACTGTTTGTCCAGGCGCTCGGACGCGACCTTGCGACCCTGCTGGTCAACCCCGTAATCGTTGTCGCAGCCGCTCAGCAGCAGTGCGCCCATCATCGCCAATACGGCGACCAATCGTTTCGCCATGTGTGCAATCTCCCGTCAAATGAGTCATCGACCGCGACCATTTACCTCCTACGGTTCAGGAGCGCTCGCCAGGCAGGTAGAATACCCGTCACCTTATGCAAAATGCGACCCGCACATGACCGATCTGACGCTCTATCACAACCCGCGCTGCTCGAAATCCCGTGCTGCGCTAGAACTGCTCGAAGCCCGCGGCCTGACCCCAATCGTGGTGCGCTACCTGGAAACCCCACTCGACGCCGTCCAACTGCGAGCCTTGCTCGACAAGCTTGGCCTCAGCGCCCGGCAACTGCTGCGCAGTGGCGAAGACGAATACAAGAACCTGAACCTGATCGATAGCCAGCTCAGTGAAGCACAACTGATCGCCGCCATCGTCGCGCATCCCAAGCTCATGGAACGACCGATCCTGGTGGCCGGGGACAAGGCCATCATCGGCCGGCCGCCAGAAAAACTGCTGGAGATCCTGCCGTGAGCCGACCTTATGTTCTGGTGCTGTTCTACAGCCGCCACGGCTCCACCCGCGAAATGGCCCGCCAGATTGCCCGGGGTGTCGAGCAGGCTGGCATGGAAGCGCGCCTGCGCACCGTGCCGGCGATCTCCAGCGAATGCGAAGCCGTGGCCCCGGCGATTCCCGAGGAGGGCGCGCTGTATGCCAGTCTCGACGACCTCAAGCATTGTTCAGCCCTGGCCCTTGGCAGCCCAACCCGCTTTGGCAACATGGCGGCGCCGTTGAAGTACTTTATCGACGGCACCAGCAATCTGTGGCTGACCGGCGCCCTGGTGGGCAAGCCCGGCGCGGTCTTCACCTCGACCTCCAGCCTGCATGGCGGCCAGGAAACGACCCTGCTGTCGATGCTATTGCCCTTGTTGCACCACGGCATGCTGGTCACCGGCCTGCCCTATAGCGAGTCGGCCCTTCTCGACACACGGGGAGGCGGCACCCCCTACGGCGCCAGCCATCACACCGGCAGCGACGGCAAGCGCGCCCTGGACGAGCATGAAACCGCCCTGTGTCGCGCCCTCGGCCTGCGACTGGCAAACACCGCGCTGAAGCTGGAGAACGGCCTTGGCTAAAAAGCCCAAGACACTACCCAGTCAGGCCTGGCTGGAGCCACGGGTGACGCTTGGCCGGGTGTTGGCCCTGGCGTGCTTTCTCGGGCTGATCGGCCTGCTCTGCGGGTATTACCTGATATTCGCAGACCTGCACGGTGCCCGGCCGTGGGTGATCCTGCTGGTCGAGTTGGTGCCCTTGTTGCCACTGCTGCCGGGGATGCTGCGAGGCAGCGCGCGCGGCCATTCGTTCACCTGTTATGTGGTGAACCTGTATTTCCTCAAGGGCGCGCTGGCGGCCTTCGACCCCAACCGGCAGTTGTTCGGAATACTGGAGATGGGTGCGAGCCTGGCGGTGTTTGGCAGCGCCATGCTGTATGTGCGCTGGCGTCATCAGTTGAACCGCCGGTTGGCGGGAGAAGGCATGGTTCAAACGGCGTAAGGTCAGGCACGGTCCCGTGGGACCGCGCTTGCTGCGCAGAACGATCGAGCGGGGACGCTCAATAACCGACGGTGAACCGCTGGCGCGAGTGAGCAGGCCGCTCGACTTCATCCAGCAGGGCAATCGCATAGTCGGCGAAGGTGATCCAACTATTGCCGTCGGCGCTCACCAGCAGGTCATTCTTGCCCAGGCGAAAATGGCCGGTGCGCTCGCCTTCGACGAACTCCGCCGAAGGTGACAGGAAGCTCCAGTCCAGTTCCTTTTCCTGGCGAAGGCTTTCAAGGAAGGCCGCCCCGCCACTGGCCTCGGCCTTGTATTCCGCCGGGAATCCCGGACTGTCGATGACTCGACCGCCACCCGGCAGCAGCAACGAACCGGCACCACCCACCACCAGCAGGCGCTTGACTCCGGCTTTCTTCACCGGGCCGATCACCGCCGCAGCCGGCAGGGTGGCGAAATGCGCCGCGCTGATCACCACATCGTGACCGGCCACGGCCGCTTCCAGCGCAGCCGCATCGAGGGCATCGACCGCCTTGCTGACGACACCGGCGCGCGCCTCGATCTTCGCCGGGTTGCGGGCGATGGCAGTAACGCTATGACCGCGACGCAGGGCTTCTTCCAGCACCTGGCTACCGGCACGACCGGTAGCACCAATGATTGCAATCTTGCTCATGACGCTCTCCAAATGGATTGTTTACACTAAAGCAGGCAGTGAACAGAGCTTAGTTGCCCGATCCGATACAAAAAATGCGATGCTGGGACACAATTTGTTTCTGAAATCGGTCAAATCATGGATCGTCTTACAGCAATGCGGGTGTTTGTGACGGTGGTGGACTTGGGCAGCCAATCGGCGGCGGCTGACCACCTGGAGCTGTCGCGACCGGTGGTGTCGCGTTATCTGGCAGAGCTGGAGGATTGGGTCGGCGCACGCCTGATGCACCGCACCACACGCAAGTTGAGCCTGACGGCGGCCGGCAGCGAAACCCTGCCGCGTTGTCGGCAATTGCTGGAGCTCTCCAGCGACCTGCAGGCCGCCGTCAGTGCCCCGGATGAAGTTCCGCGGGGTTTGTTGCGGATCACCGTCAGCACCTCCTTCGGCCAGGCTCAATTGGCCGATGCAATAGCCGAATACGTCAAGCGCTTCCCCGGCGTCAGCATCGACCTGCAGATGCTCGACCGCACCGTGAACCTGGTAGACCAACGCATCGACCTGGCGATCCGCATCAGCAACGACCTGGACCCGAACCTGATCGCCCGGCGACTGACGGTCTGTCGCTCGGTGATCTGCGCGTCACCGGCCTACCTGCACGAACACCAGGCCCCGCGGCGGGTCGAGGAACTGAGCAGCTACAACTGCCTGACGCACTCCTACTTTGGCAAGAGCCTCTGGCATTTCGAGCAGGACGGCGAGCAAGTATCGGTGCCGGTCCAAGGCAATATCAGCGCAAACGAAACCAGCACCCTGTTGCGGGCGACAATGGCCGGGGCCGGTATCTCGATGCTACCCACCTACCAGGCCGGAGCGCATATCCGCAGCGGCGAACTGGTGCGCCTGCTACCCCATGCCGAACCCAAGGCAATGAATATGTATGCAGTCTATGCCTCGCGCAAGCATATGCCGGCGACCCTGCGCAGCATGCTGGACTTCCTGGTGGCGCGTTTTCCCGAAACGCCCGCCTGGGACAATGGCCTCTAATCGCTTTCACCCTGGAGCGCAGGAACCATCCGCAAGACTTGCGTCTGGCAATGCGGCAGATCCGGCGGTCGATTTCGACCGACTCGCTGAAGAGGCTCGAACCGGCCTCTCGCGAAAAAAGTGCAGCGGCTTTCCTTATGAAGCTATCGAATAGCAAGCTATCTAGTACACTGGCAGTCATCCCCGCCCACCTGCCAGGGCGGGTCAACTATCGCGTGCAGGTTCTACCGTGACCAATCTTCAGCAACCCGGCCCGACGAAGCCGGCGATTCGCAGCATATTGATCGCCCTGATGCTGGCGATCTTCCTCGGCGCGCTGGACCAGACCATCGTCGCCGTCTCGATCCCCGCCATTTCCGCCCAGTTCAAGGATGTCGGCCTGTTGGCCTGGGTGATTTCCGGCTACATGGTCGCCATGACGGTCGCGGTACCGATCTACGGCAAGCTCGGCGACCTGTACGGTCGACGCAAACTGATGTTGTTTGGCATGGGCCTGTTCACCTTGGCCTCGCTGTTCTGCGGCATGGCCCAGAGCATGGAACAACTGGTGATTGCCCGGATCATCCAAGGCATCGGTGCCGGCGGGATGATTTCGGTCAGCCAAGCGATCATCGGCGACATCATTCCGCCACGCGAGCGCGGTCGTTACCAGGGTTACTTCAGCGGCATGTATGCAGTGGCAAGCGTCGTCGGGCCGGTGCTCGGCGGCTATATGACCGAGTACCTGTCATGGCGTTGGGTGTTCCTGATCAACCTGCCGTTGGGATTGAGCGCCTGGTGGGTAGCCCACCGTACCCTGGTCGGCCTGCCAGTGCCACAGCGCAAGCCAATCATCGATTACCTCGGCACGCTGCTGATGATCGTCGGTCTGAGCGCTTTACTGCTGGGCATCACCGAGGTCGGCCAGGGTCATCGCTGGAACGACGGCGATGTGTTGGGGCTGCTGGTGACGGCGGTGGCCGCCCTGGCGTTGTTCGTGCTGCACGAACGGCGTACCGCCGAACCACTGCTGCCGATGCACCTGTTCCTCAACCGCAATGCCCTGCTGTGCTGGTGCACGATGTTCTTTACCAGTTTCCAGGCGATTTCGCTGACCGTGCTGATGCCGCTACGCTTCCAGAGCGTGACCGGCGCCGGGGCCGACAGCGCGGCGCTACACCTGCTACCACTGGCGATGGGCTTACCCATGGGCGCCTACTTCGCGGGGCGGATGACCTCAGTGACCGGCTACTACAAACCGATGATCCTCAGCGGCGCGCTGCTGATGCCTCTGGCGATTGTCGGCATGGCATTCACGCCGCCCCAGGCAGAGCTACTGAGCAGCCTGTTCATGCTGCTCTGCGGGGTGGCCGGCGGCCTGCAATTTCCGACCTCGCTGGTGGGCACGCAGAATTCGGTGGAGCAACGGGATATCGGCGTCGCCACCAGCACCACCAACCTGTTCCGTTCCCTGGGCGGGGCGATGGGTGTCGCCTTGATGTCGGCGCTGCTGCTGGCGTTGTTGCAGGACTCGAGCCTGACGCACCTGGCGGGCACTCCGATGATCACCGAAGGCAGTTCGGGCAACGCTCTGCTCGAAGGCCTCAACGCCGCCCCTGGTCCCGCGCAGGAAGCTTCACGGGCGCAGTTGCTGTTGACCTTTCGCCATCTGCTGCTGATCAGCGCCGGCGTGGCGTTGCTGGGGTTACTCGCAGCCATCGCCATGCCCAACAAGGTGCTGCGCGGACGGGAAGACAAGGTCCGCTAACCGAGCATTTCCCCTGTGTCGAGCAGGTTCGCCACATTTTACCAGGCTCCTTCGCCCGTTCAATTCCGATCGGCACCGAAAACGCACGCATCGGCATTTGCGCAATGACCCGGCCAGTATGAAGAACCAGCTGGCCCGCGCCGGCCACGCGCGGTACAGTGCCAAGAGAAGCAGGCGCTACCACGTCCGCAGCAAACTGCCGAAATCCGCCGATGAATGACCCTAGCCTCTGCCCAGCCTGCAAAGCCCGCAACGACTGCACTCTGGCCGACCCGCGCACTGTCGGCCAGCCCTGCTGGTGCTACAGCGTCAACATCGACCGGGCGGTCCTCGAAGCCTTGCCAGCGCAATTGCGCAACGCCGCCTGCCTGTGTCCGCGTTGCGCCCAGGTGGACGAGCAACTGAAGCAGGCCCCGTCCTCGGCGTCATGAGGTAAAATTCCCGCCCGCTTCCCCATGACCCTCCCGCCATGCGCCTAGACCGTTTTCTCAGCAACTTGCCCTGCTTCAATCGTCGGCAGGCACGCCTGTTGCTGGTGGAAAAACGGGTCAGGGTCGACGGGCTGATCATCGCCGATCCGCATCATCAAGTGCGCGAGTTCAGTCGGGTCGAAATCGACGACGACGTACTGCAGGCAGGCCGCCCGCCGCGCTACTTCATGCTGCACAAACCCCAGGGCTGCGTCAGTGCCACCCACGACCCGCGGCACCGTACCGTCCTCGACCTGCTCCGGGAACCGGACGTCCATGACCTGCATATCGCCGGGCGCCTTGACTTCAACAGCACGGGTCTAATGCTGCTGACCAACGACGGACAGTGGTCGCGTCGCCTCACGCAACCGCAGGCCAAGCTGCCCAAGGTCTACCATGTGGAGACCGAGCAAGTGATCGGTCCTGAATACGCCGCGACCTTTGCCCAGGGCCTGTATTTCGCCTTCGAAGACCTCATCACCCAACCGGCCCAGCTTGAGTGCCTTGGATCCCATCGCGCCCGACTGAGCATCGTCGAAGGCCGCTATCACCAGGTCAAACGCATGTTCGGCCACTTCGACAACAAGGTCCTGCGCCTGCATCGCGAACGCATGGGTCCGCTGGTGCTCGACGACAGCCTCGCTCCCGGCCAATACCGTCCCTTGACGGACGAAGAGATCCGCCAAATCTGAGCGGCCCGCCATAGGGCAGAATGGCACGACGTCGGCCAGCGCTTTAGCGGTCCGGCATGAGTTGCAAACTCCAGGTGAATGCTTACCTGTCACATAGCTCCTGCATTGTCGGTTGCGCGCATACCCGCTCGCCAGGAGTCTTTCGACATGAGGCAAGAAACCGCCGTATTGGATATACAAGGTCAATATCGGGTTTACACGGAGTTCTATCGCGCAGATGCTGCGGAAAAGACCATCATCCTGGTCAACGGCTCGATGGCCACCACCGCGTCATTTGCACAGACCGTCAAGAACCTGCACCCGCAGTACAATGTCGTGTGCTACGACCAGCCCTATGCGGGCAAGTCCAAGGCCCACAACCGCCACGAGAAAATGCTGACCAGGGACATTGAAAGCCAGATCCTGCTGGAACTCGTCGACCACTTCAGCGCCGAACATGTGATGTCGTTTTCCTGGGGGGGCACTGCAGTGCTGACCGCCCTGACTCATCGCCCACGACGCGTGGAAAAGGCAGTGATCAGCTCGTTCTCGCCGGTAATCAACGAATCCATGCGTGACTACCTGGAGCGCGGCGTCGACTACCTCCGAGCCTGCGATCGCCATCGGGTCGGCCATCTGGTCAACAGCACCATTGGCAAGCACCTGCCATCGCTGTTCAAGCGCTTCAACTACCGGCATGTCAGCAGCCTGGCCGAGCACGAGTACGACCAGATGCACTTCCATCTCCACCAAGTGCTCACCAGCGACCGCCGATGCTACTTGAGGGGCGTGGACAAAATCGATATACCGGTGCTGTTCATGAATGGTGAATGGGACGAATACACGGCGCCCGAGGATGCCCGTCAATTCGACCGGCATGTGCGCCATAGCCAGTTCAGCATCATTCGCAGTGCCGGGCATTTTCTCGACATGGAACACAAATCTGCCTGCCTGGACAGTCGCCGTGCCTTGCTTGACTTCCTGAAACCCACTCATCAGGAAAGCCGGGCGCGGTACTACCGACAGGTTCACGAGCACCGGGCACAAGCCATGTGATCCCCGTCATCGCGAGCGACGGCGCTTCGGGCTACATCTGGCCGACGCTCGCCTGCCTGCGTTGGCACCTGACGAAAATCCGGCTCGCGAACTGCGCTAAAACACAGATTCGCAAAGAAAAACTTCAAATCCACGGCAACATCTGGTACAAAACCTGCCATCGAAGCGAATGTCATCTCATGACATGATCGTTGGCTTGCCAAGCTGATAACGAACGGTCTTATTGGACAGCTCGTTTGCCGCACGGTGAACACGCAAAATGCGGGTATAGTTTAGTGGCAAAACGAAAGCTTCCCAAGCTTTAGTTGAGGGTTCGATTCCCTCTACCCGCTCCATCTCTTCATCCCCGCATTACCCCCGCAGGCTTCCTAAAGCGTCAGAAATCCCGAAAGCACCGACTGCAAGCCATATCCGGTCATCTTGCAGATCAGCTTGCAATGCGAAATGTCCTAACCACTGAATCCCTTCATCAACGGGATCGACCGGGCAGTCGCAAGCTTATGCAGATTACGACAAGCGCCGCAGTGTCACCCAGCAGCGACCGGGATAGATGAAGTCTAAAGTCCATGGGTCTGACATATCAGCGTCGAATCCGGTAACGAGCCCGCAAGAGGGAGATGGCCACGTCATGGCCTTACTGAAACAGGCGCCGTTGCCAATCGAATGTACCTCAATGGTGCGCATGGCATTGCCCCGGTTATTTTTGTTGTATGTGAGGTCTCTGGGAAAAACCGGTCAATCAACCCAGGTCGCCACCGCCCACGGGCAAGGTCACGCCGGTGATGTATGAGGCTTCGTCGGAGGCCAGAAAAAGAATCGCGCCCGCTTGCTCGTCGATCGTCCCATAGCGCTTCATCAAACTGCTTTCGATCGTCTGATCGACGATTTGCTGATACCAAACCCGCTCCTGCTCGCTTTGCGGCTGGTTGTTACGTGGAATGCGGCGCGGCGGCGCCTCGGTGCCACCTGGCGCGGTAGCGTTGACACGCACCCCACTGCCAGCGGTCTCCAGCGCCAGGCAAGCGGTCAGCGCATTGACGCCACCTTTGGCCGCGCCGTAAGGCACGCGATTGAGGCTTCGCGTGGCAATAGAGGAAACGTTGACGATGGCGCCACTGCCTTGTTTGAGCATGTAAGGCAATACGCTGTGGCAGCACCACAACGTCGGAAACAACGAGCGGCGGATTTCCGCCTCGATCTCATCTGGCGCGTAATGCTCGAAGGGTTTGGCCCAGATCGTCCCGCCAACGTTGTTGATCAGGATATCGATCCGCCCGAATCCCTTGCTTGCCGCAGCCATGACGCGTGCGCACTCGGCGTGCTGCTCCAGGTCAGCCGTCAACGTCAGCACACGCTCACGCTGCAGTTCGTGAATCAGCTCGGAGCGGTCGACGGCGACCAGCAAGGCGCCCTCCTCCAGCAAACGTTCGGCAACACGCCGCCCGATGCCTTGGGCGGCGCCCGTCACCAATGCGACTTTTTCGTGGAAACGTGGGTTCATTTCACTGTCCTCAGGCGGCGTCGCCAGTCACCATTGCATTGGGCGTGAACTTCTCGTAATAGAAGCTGGCCGGAACGACACCCTGATCCTTGAAGTACTGCCGCACGGCATCCACCATCGGTGGCGGCCCACACAGATACACATCGACATCGCCATCGTTGAACACCTGCGCGGCCATGTGCTGGGTGACATAGCCTTGGCGCGGATGGAGGGTCTGGGGATCGGCGACACAGGTCACGAAGCTGAAGTTGGGCAGGCGCGTGGCGAAGGCTTCCAAGGCATCGACCAGCACCAGATCCTGATCGCGGGTCACGCCATAGATCAGCGACACCTTCTGCGTTCCAGCGCGCTCACCGAGCACTTCGAGCATCGACAGGAAGGGCGCAAGTCCAGTGCCACCGGCCAGGAACAACAGCGGTCGGGTCACTTCGCGCAGATAGAAACTGCCAAACGGACCGGTCATGACCACCTGATCGGCCGGCTGCGCTCGTTCCAGCCATCCGCTCATCAGTCCACCCGGCACATGTTTGATCAAAAAGCTCGCGTGCTTTTCGCCGGGGCGGCTGCTGAATGAATAGGAGCGTGTCTGTTCACTGCCCGGCACCTCGATATTGACGTACTGGCCGGGCAGGAAGACTGGCGCTTGATCCAGTTCGAAGCGGATCTGCAGCGCAGCGTCCGCGTGCCGGGTAATGTCGGCGACGGTGGCGGCGAACCGACCGGTGCCGGTCTTACAGGCACTGGAGGGCAAGGGGACGGTAATGATGCAGTCCGATTGCGGCACCATCTGGCAGGTAAGAACGAGCCTCTCCTGGGCCTCGTCCTCACTCAGCGCGTCTTCGATGTATTCATCGCCCAGGTCATAGGTGCCTTTCTCGCAACGGCATTTGCAAGTGCCACAGACGCCGTCGGCGCAGTCCATAGGCAGGTTGATACCTTGGCGAAAAGAGGCGTCCAGCACCTTCTCGCCCTCATCGCAATCGATGAAACGTGTCACGCCATCTTCAAAATTGAGGGCTATGGAGTATGTCATGGCGCTGTCCTCAGATGTGATAGATGTCGATGACCTGATGGATATAATCGTTTTTCAGCACCACTTTCTTACGCGTGATCAGTGGCTGTTGCGCGCTGATATCGAGGCGATAGAAGGACGTGCCAAAGTACGTGTCCGTGGTCTTGTATCGATGGCTGAGGGTTTGCCAGTTGAAACGTAGCTCCACCTGTCCGGCGTTTTCGGCCAGTACTTCAACGTTGGCAATGAAATGTGCGGTGCGCGGCTCAGGCATGCTGGCACTGGAGCGCTCGGTCTTGATACGAAATATACGGTCTTCCAGACCGTCGCGGTTGGGGTAGTAAATCAGCGAGATCTCGCTCTGCGGATCTTCCGTCAGCGTGTCGTGGTCGTCCCACGCGGGCATCCAAAACTCGGCCTTTGGCGAGTAACACTCCAGCCACTCGTCCCACTGACGATCATCTAGCAGCCGCGCTTCGCGGTAGAGAAAAGCAAGCAGGTTTTCGCGGGAAATGCTCACGAGCGTGCCTCCTTGTCAGTGGCGATCAGACTGTGTTGCTCAAGCTCGATCGCTCGTTGCAAGCTGGCCGCCCAGTGAGCGTGTTGACGCACGAACAAGCCTTCGTCCTCGGTCTTTACCCCGCTGAGCTGCGGATTCATGCCCATGGCGCGCGCATTGTCATCGGCACCGTCAACCCATTGCTTGGCGCCCCGACTCAGGTCATTCCATAGGTTCGTCGCACCTTGATAACCGGTCTGGCAGGCACGGAATTCCTCCAGATCATCGGGGGTACCCATGCCACTGACATTGAAAAAGTCCTCGTACTGACGAATACGCGTGGTGCGCTCCTGGGCGCTTTCGCCCTTGGGCGCCATGCAATAGATCGTCACCTCGGTTTTGTCGACCGCAATGGGTCGCACCACACGGATCTGCGTCGAGAACTGATCCATGAGGTAAACGTTGGGGTACAGGCAGAGGTTGCGGGTCTGGTCGACGATGAAGTCGGCGCGCGCCTGCCCCAGGCGTTCAGCTAACTGTGCACGATGTGCATGCACCGGTCGCACTTCAGGATTGAGCAGCCGAGTCCAGAGCAGGATGTGACCATGCTTGAACGCATACACCCCGCCCTGGCTCTTCGACCAGCCATTGGCGTCGACAGCGCGCGTGCCCTCGGACTGGTAATTGCGACGGCCCGTGGTCGCCGAATAATTCCAGTGCACGGAGCTGACGTGATAACCGTCGGCGCCGTTTTCGATCTGCAATTTCCAGTTGCCATCGTAGAGGTAAGACGAGCTGCCCCGCAGGACTTCGAACCCTTCAGGCGCTTGATCAACCATCTGGTCAATGATGACGCGGGTTTCTCCCAGATAATCATCGAGCTCGGGGACCGCTTCACTGAGACTGCCAAACAGAAAACCACGATAATTTTCAAAACGGCCCAGACGTTTAAGATCATGAGAACCGTCGCAATCGAAACTGTCCGGGTAGGCGCCGGTCTTGGCGTCTTTGACTTTGAGCAACTTACCGGCGTTGCTGAATGTCCAGCCATGAAACGGGCAGGTAAAGGAGCCTTTATTGCCCTGCTTACGGCGGCACAGCATGGCGCCACGGTGGGCGCAGGAATTGACCATTCCGTGCAAGACACCTTGTTTGTCACGGGTAATGACGACAGGCTGACGGCCAATGTAGGTGGTGAAGTAGTCGTTGATTTCCGGCACTTGGCTTTCATGTGCCAGGTAAATCCAACCACTTTCAAAGATGTGCTTCATTTCCAACGCGAACAAATCGGCGTCCGTGAAGATATCGCGGCGGCAGCGAAAGACGCCGGTGGCGGGATCTTCCTGAACGGACTCACTGAGCTGACGGGCAAGCCGGTCGAGTGTACTGGTCATGGGGATAGGCCCTCGGTTGTTCTTGTATCAGGCCTGTTTACCCTAGCTCCTTATTCCCACCACCAGTATCCGTCTGCTGCAAATAACTATCCGCCAGGCGCAAACCGCTCGCGCTGACGACGCCGGGTTTGCGACGGCAATTCGCCGAAGCGCTTGCGATAGGCCTCGGAGAATCGCCCTAAATGGACAAAACCGTGATCGAGGGCCACTTCGGTCACGCTACGCGCAGTCGCTGCTTGGAGTTGCGCATGCACACTTTCCAGCTTGCGTTGGCGCATATAATCACGGGGAGAAAGACCGACATGACGCTCGAACAACAGATAAAGCGAGCGCTCGCTGACCCAGGAGATCGCCATGAGCTGTTCAAGGCTGATGTCTTCAGTCAAGTGCTCCTCGATGAATTGCCGTATCGGCTCGAAACCACCGCTCTCCTCCTGCTTGGGGATGACTCTCAACACATTGCTGGCCAACAAGGCCAGCAGCTTTTTAGCAAGGATTCGCTCGTACAGCGCCTCGACTTGCGGATCCGCGGAGTTCTCGGCCTCGTGGCAGATCAAGCCCAGCAACTGCAAAAAACCGCTCAGGGCATTGAGTTCATGGCGCTCGGCAACAAAGCGAATGCCCTGTTGTGGAAGCGTCCAATGCTGCTCCAGACAGGTGTTCTCCAGCAGCCTGACAGGTAACTTGACGATGAATTTCTCGCAGTCGGCGGAATACGTCAGGTCCACCGGGTCATCCGGATTAATGAGCAGAACCTCGCCAGCGCGCAAAATCTGTTCCTGACCTCGGGAGTCAGATCGACAATGCCCGCGCAACAGAATCTGCAGATGGTAGATCGTTTCCAATGCCGTGGACGTCACCTGCACTGGCGCGCCATAACTGATACGACACAAATCCAGGCTCGAAAAGGTTCGGTGACTGATACTCGCTCGCGGACGGCCCTTAGGCAGCAGGCGGATGCAGTGGCTACCCACATGCTGATTCACGTAATCCGACACGACATAGGCATCGGCACGGTGAAAAATCTGACTGCGCGCACTCAATAACGGAGTCATGTTGCGCCTCTCTTTCTATCAAGGTCAGATGAAACCACAAGGCCCCAACAACTAGCGCTGCGGGGGCCATGGCATCAACCAAGACGTTGGTTCACACCTCCAGGGCTCTCACACGCTCTAGGCGACTCTCGTCTTCGGCAGCGGTAGCAGGCTGAAGCACGAAATCGAATTCGATATCGGCCCGCCGGCCATTGCTATCATCGCTGAAATGAATCTGTGCGATCAGCTCATCACGTGTCGCATACGCAAAATCATCATGCAGGTACTGGTCACCCGCCAGGTTGATCTGGGTGGTCAAGTGGCGATGTCCAGGTGCCGAGATGAAAAAATGCACGTGGGCAGGACGCTGGCCGTGACGGCCCAATTGATCGAGCAGTTGCTGGGTGGGGCCATCCGAAGGGCAGCCGTAACCCGACGGCACGATACTCTGAAGGCGATAACGACCTTGAGCATCGGTGAGTATGCGACGGCGCAGATTGAACTCGGACTGCGATGGATCGAAATACGAGTAACTACCACCGCTATTGGCATGCCACACATCCACCACGGCGTTCGCCAAAGGCGCACCAGCGGTATCGCGCACCTGGCCGGTCATGAACATCACGGTGCCTGGGTCCTGACCATCGTCGAGGCGAGCAAAGTGTTCTGAAATAGGCGCGCCCGCGACATAAAGCGGGCCTTCGATGGTGCGGGGCGTGCCGCCCACATGGCCGGCCTGTTCGTCTTCGGCGTCCATCAACATGTCCAGATAGTGCTCAAGCCCCAGGCCCGCGACGAGCAAACCGGCTTCCTGGCGACGGCCCAGATCATTAAGGTAGTTGACGGCCTTCCAGAACTCTTCAGGCGTAATCTGCAAGTCCTCGATGATTTTGATCGAATCATTCAGGACACGATGAACGACGGTCTTCAGTCGCTGGCTGCCGGCTGGCTGGTCGAAGCCGGAGGCTTTTTCGAGAAATTGCTGCACTTCAGCGGTTTGGGAAATACGAACGGTCATGGCTTTTGCCCTCATCAATTTATTTGTTCTTGTTGATGTCAGTGCTACGAATCCGCTAACTCAGCGATCGTCGTTATGGATTGAGGATGGATGTCGACACATCGGTGTCACTTCGATTTCCATGTAGGGGTACAACGGTAGTTGCATCAACGTGTCATGCAGTGCCTGGTTGTCCGCCACATCAAAGACACTGACATTTGCATAGAGCCCGGCAAGGCGCCAGAGATGGCGCCAGGTGCCTTCTCGTTGCAGGCGCTGGGCGAGTTCCTTTTCGTCGGCCTTAAGCTGGGCGGCTTGCTCAGCCGGCATATCGGTCGGAAGTTTGACGGTCATGCGCACATGGAAAAGCATGTCGTGAGTATCCTTTGGAGGTTAGTCAATCAGCCGCGAGAGAAGTGCGAAAGGCGTTCGGCATCAAGCTCGATGCCTAGCCCCGGGCCGCGCGGGATCATCAGTTGGAAATCCCGATAAACAGGAGGGGCGAGCAAAATGTCTTCGGTCAATAGTAGCGGACCGAAAAGCTCGGTATGCCACTCCAGCTTGTCGAGCGTGGCAAATGCGTGAGCCGAGGCCAAAGTGCCGATGCTACCTTCAAGCATCGTGCCGCCGTAGAGGCCGATGCCCGCCGCTTGCGCAATGGCGGCGGTACGTAACACCGCCATAGGCCCACCTGTTTTGGCGATTTTCAGTGCAAAAATCGACGCCGCGCCCATCTGCGCCAACGCAAAGCTGTCTTGAACCGATTCGATAGCTTCATCAGCCATCAGCGGGATGGGACTATGGGCGCTCAGCCGAACCATGCCCGCACGATCATATCGAGACAACGGCTGCTCTATAAGCTCAACGCCGGCATCCGCCAGCAGTCGACAGGCCCGAACGGCGACCGCTTCACTCCATGCCTGGTTGATATCCACACGAACGCTGGCTCGGTCGCCCAATGCCCGTTTGATGGCGGCGACATGGGCGATATCTCGCGCCGGTTCTCCAGCACCTATTTTCAGTTTGAAGTGACGGTGGCGGCGCACTTCGAGCATGCGCTCAGCCTCTTCGATATCTTTGACCGTATCGCCACTGGCCAACGTCCAGGCGACTTCGACACCGTCTCGTACCCGCCCACCCAACAACTCCGCGACAGGCAGGCCAAGACGCTTACCCTGAGCATCGAGCAGCGCCGTCTCTACCGCCGAGCGGGCAAAGGTATTGCCACGAATAGCGTGATCGACCCTTTGCATCGCCGCGTTGAGGTTAGTGGCGTCTTGCCCGATCAGCAGCGGTGCAAACCAGGTCTCAAGGTTCACTTTAATGCTTTCCGGGCTTTCGCCAGCGTAGGCCAGACCGCCGATGGTGGTGGCTTCGCCAATGCCGACAATGCCATCGCTGGCCTGAATTTGCAGGATCACCAAAGTCTGACCACGCATCGTGTGCATCGCTAGCTTATGCGCACGGATGGTAGGCAAATCGACGATCTGAATGGTGAAGCGTTCGATGATGGCAGTCATGGGGATCCCGTCTGCATTGTGTTTGTTCTTGAAACAGAGATTGACTCTGGCAAAGCTGACCGTCCAATATTGAATAGGTCTCGCTTAATACCTCGGAGGTATCGTGGAATTTCGTCATTTGCGCTACTTTCGGATGCTCGCCCAGACCCTAAACTTCACACGCGCGGCGCAACGATTGAATATTGCCCAGCCCCCGCTAAGTCGCCAGATTCAGCAACTGGAAGATGAGTTGGGGGTGGCACTGCTTGAGCGCTCCAGACCTTTGCGGTTGACTGAGGCCGGTCGTTTTTTTCATGAACACTGCGGTCAGCTACTTGAGCAATTAGCGCGGATTACCGACGACACTCGACGTATCGCCACCGGTCAGAAGCGCTGGCTCGGAATCGGTTTTGCACCGTCCACGTTGTACGGAGCGTTACCCGGCTTGATTCGCCAGTTGCGCAGCTTGGGCGATGTGGAATTGGGACTGTCGGAGCTCATCACTTTGCAGCAGCTCGAAGCACTGAAGAGTGGTCGCATAGACATCGGTTTCGGCCGAATGCTGTTCGATGATCCGGCCATCACCCAGGAAGTCTTACGGCAGGACCCTTTGGTCGCGGCGCTACCGGCGGCTCATCCACTGCTGAGCGGCCCCGCGACGCTTGAACAACTGGCGGCGGAGCCATTCGTTCTTTACCCAGGAACCCCACGCCCCAGCTATGCCGACCATGTACTGGGAATATTCGCGGCCCAAGGCCTGCGAATCCGCGTCGTCCAAACGGTCAACGAGCTGCAAACCGCGATAGGCCTGGTAGCCGCCGGCATTGGTATTACGCTGGTACCCGCCTCGGTGCAAAGACTGCACCGCGATGATATCGGCTATACGCCGTTGCTGGACAGCAGCGCTACCTCGCCGATAGTAGTGAGTTACCGTGCAGGAGATGTTTCGCCTCTACTCAGGCAGTGCCTTGGTTTTTTGGACAAAAAGTAAATCTGATCTTGTAAAGCGCCAGGGCCAATAGCGCTTGCACCAACGGATCCTTCCTGCTGGCTATAAGTCACCTTTTCAGAACCTCTCCCCTGGCGCCTCAATGAGTCAAGGCATCGCCGCGCTTGACCCCATACATCGCTTCATCGGCATGCTTGAACAACTGCTGCGCCTCTTCACCGTTCTGCGGGTACAGGGCAATCCCGATACTCGGCGTGACCCTCAGTTCACAGTCTTGCCAGATCATCGGCTCGTTGAGCTGTCGACGGATCTTGTCGGCGACCTCGGCAGCAGATTCGCGCAAATGCAGTTGCTCCAGCAGAACGATGAATTCATCCCCACCGATACGGGCCACAGTGTCGGTTTCGCCCACACATTGCTGCAGACGCCGGGCCACTTCCTGCAAGAGCAGATCGCCAACCCCATGGCCAAAGTTGTCGTTGACCTGCTTGAACTTGTCCAGATCGACATACAGCAGCGCCAACTGCCCGCGCTCGCACCGCGCCCTGGCCAGCGCCGCTTTCAAGCGCTCATGCAGAAACGCCCGGTTAGGCAGATGGGTCAACTGGTCATAACGCGCCATGTATTGCAGGCGCGCGTGCAGTTGTTTGCGCTCGATGGCTGCCGCCACCTGCGCTGAGACGAACTGCAACAGATCCTGATCGTGTTCGGTGTAGCGCTGGCCATCCGAGCTCCTTGCCAGCAACGCGCCAATGATGCCGTTCTGCGAGGTCAATGGCACGCCAAGACAGGGAGCATCCTCCTCGTTGAGCAACAACGACAGGCCGCCACGCACGATCCGAGAGCAATGGCTATCGACATGACACAGCACCCGGCGGTCGTCGATGTGATAGGGGAAACTCAACTGGTCCCGCGACGCGTCATACAGCGCAACACAGAAATTCTGCGCCGGCAACCACTCGCCGATAATCCGGTGTACCCGCTGGAACAAGGTCAGCAGATCCTCGGTGGCGTGGGCGGCTTCGGAAATTGCGTAGAGCGCCACCTGTTTCGCCTCGGCAAGCTTGCGCTCGGTAACGTCTCGAGCCACGGCAATACGCAGTTGATCGGCTTCGGACCAACGCGCCGACCACATGATATGGACCACCCGGCCATCCTTGCGTACATAGCGGTTCTCGAAATGCGGCTTGGGCTCGCCGGCCATGATTTCTCCGGCGGCCTTAAGGGTTCGCTCGCGATCGGCGGGCAGCACCAGCTCGATCATCGAGGTGCCGATCAATTCGGCCGGGGTATAACCGAAGATGCGCTCGCAGGCGGCGCTGACAAAAACGAAACGCCCTTCGATATCAACGGCACACACCACATCGAGCAACAGATCGATATAGCTGGCCAGCGGTGTGACAGTCTTGGTTTCCATCAGAAAGAGATCGCCAGAAAAATTAAGCGTCAGTATCGATCCATGGAAAACCGCGGCTCCCTGCCCCCTCTTGCCGGTGACTCACGCCTTGTTGGGCAGCAACCCCGGTAGCGCGTGAGCCAGAGCATTTATGGCAAAGCCGATGAACATCACACCACACAAACGGGTTATCAGCACTTCGTGCCGTTGATACAGCACCCGAACCCGCTGGGCACCGACAACACCGATGAGAATAGCGTATGCCAGTACGCCGCCAAGGAAACTGAGAAAAATCAACCCCGGCAGCATCGACCAGCTCAACAGCTCGGCACGGCTGGAGAGCAAGGCGGTAAAAGTGGCGACCGCCACCGGATAGGCCTTGGGGTTGGTCAGGCCGAACAGGATGCCGTGCCAAAACGGTTGCCGGGCCGTGCCCTGGGCTGTTTCACCGTTGGTGCGCCGGCTGCGAAGCGCTCGCCAGCCCAGCCAGAAAAGATAAAGGCCACTGATAACACCCAGTGCATCGAAAGTGGTGCTGCCGATCTCTCGGGCGCCGACAATCGCAATCAACGCCGTGCTGCACCAGATCACATCCCCCAGCAAATGACCGCAGAGAAACCCGGCCCCGGCCCGCCGGCCGTGCGCCGCACCGATGCCGAACACCGCCAGCACGCCGGGACCGGGGGTGATGCCGTAGATAAAGCCCGAGGCAAGCACGGCCATAAGCAACGATGGAGTCATGGACGAATTCCTGAACAGGGAACGAATGGCCTGGAGTCTATCTCAGGCGAACAACGGGCAATACCCTGACATGCGCAATCGATCAGCCACGGCGGTCCAACAGGTTCACCACCAGGCGGTCGACCCAGCCCCATAGTCGCTGCTTCACACGACGCCACCACGGTCGCGCTTTCCAGGCTTCGAGGCTGACTGGCTGGCTAAGGGCGAAATCGGTGATAAAGCTGGCCATCGCCGCCTCGGTCAAAGACGGGTCAAGCGCTTCAAGATTGGCTTCCAGGTTGAAGCGCAGGTTCCAGTGATCAAAATTGCACGAGCCGATGCTGACCCAATCGTCGACCAGCACCATCTTCAAGTGCAGGAAACACGGCTGATACTCGAAGATCCGCACGCCCGCCCTGAGCAGCCGTGGGTAGTAGCGATGGCCAGCGTAACGTACCGAAGGATGATCGGTATGCGGCCCGGTCAGCAGGAGCCGCACGTCGACTCCGCGCCGGGCGGCCCGGCGCAACGAACGGCGAACCTTCCAAGTCGGCAGGAAATACGGGGTCGCCAGCCAGATCCGCTGCTTGGCGCTGTTCAGCGTGCGGACCAACGATTGCAGGATGTCGCGATGTTGCCGGGCATCGGCGTAAGCCACCCGACCCAGGCCCTGCCCTGCCAGCGGTGGCCGTGGCAGGCGCGGCAGACCAAAACGGGCGGCGGGTTTCCAGGCAGCGCGCTGTTCGTTGGCCAACCATTGGCGGTCGAACAGCAACTGCCAGTCGAGCACCAACGGACCCCGGATTTGCACCATGACTTCATGCCATTGGCAACGATTGTCGCTGGGGGTCCAGAACTCATCGGTGACGCCCGTGCCGCCAACCACCGCCATGGACTGGTCTACCAGCAGCAGCTTACGGTGATCGCGGTACAGGTTGCGCAGGCCGCTACGCCAGCGCAGGCGATTATAGAAACGCAGTTCGACACCGGCCTCGATCAACCGTCGACGCAACCCCAGAGTAAAAGCCAGGCTGCCAAAGTCATCAAACAGGCAGCGCACCCGCACTCCACGCTCGGCCGCCTGGATCAGCGCCTGGACCATGGCCTCGGCGCACTCGCCGGCCTCCACCAAATACAGCTCAAGCTCGACCTGACAGTTGGCCCGGGCAATCGCCACCAACATGCGCGGAAAGAAATCCGGACCGTCGATCAGCAGCTCGAAGGTATTGTCGCCGCGCCAGGGAAAGACCGCGCCGGTCATGTCAGCGCGCCGTGAAAATCAGCACCACGCCCACCGGTACGGATAGGCTGATGGCCGACAGGCCTGCCACCTTGCGCAATGCCGCGAGACTCGACACCCAGTCAAAATCCTCGGCATGTATCACCAACGGCTCAAGGGTCACGACCTGGAAGCGTCGATCATCGAGGCGCGTCGCCAGCAGCTCGGCATTATAACGGTGCTCCTGGCCGTGCAACCGAACCACCAGCGGCAGGCGCAGTTCGAGCTGAGCACCGGGGGCCAGGTCGTTGATCGGTTCCACATTGATGTGCGCGGTGACTCGCGCCTGGGGATAGGTCTTGATCTGGAACAAGTCGCGACGCAGACGCTCATCGCGCAAGGGAATCCCGGTATTGACCGACTCCAGCTCGACCTCAAGGGTCGCCATACCCTGGCGATCGACCTTGCCGTGCAGGGTCAGGAAGCGGTGGACCTCGGCGATATCGGTGTTCTTGGTGGTGACAAACGATAGGCGCGAAGACTCATTGTCCAGGTACCAATTGGCGTGGGCCGGCAGCGCCAGCACCCCGAGCAGGGCCATGAGAAGGCAAGACCGGTGCATGCGAGCTCCTGATTGAACGTAGGCGCCACCTTAACCGTCCACGGTTGAGGTGGCAAACAACGTCTCAAGGCGCCAGTCGACAGCCTTCCCGCTCACCGACCCAGACTGCCGTGCCGCTGTATCCGAGGCCTTCGGCACTGACCCGGCGCCGACTCGGATCGTCGACAAAGTGGCTGACCGGCACGGTTTGCTTCACATACCCGCGGCAATAGTCGGCGGGGTTATTCATGACATATCGACAGGAACAATACTCCTTGGCGGTATAGGCACTGATGATCCTCGGGAAAGCCCCCAGGGCGACGCGCTCGTGCCAGGCCCAGGCGAGCAGCGCCAACAGCGACAACACCCACAAGCTGATGAACGGGTGACGCCGCACAACGCGCGCGCACCTCATGGCCGCACCCTCGGTGCAAAGGCCAACAGGGCACGCCTGAGCAGCTCGTTGTGACGGTAGCTGCCGTCGCGATCATCGCCGTAGCGCACGATCACCAGGTCGGCGCTGGGGATCACATACAACGCCTGCCCCCAGTGCCCGAGTGCGGCGAAGGTATCGGCTGGCGCGTCCGGCCATGGCTTGGGCGCCCCCTCTATCGGCCGATTGAGCCACCACTGCCCACCCGCCACGGCCTCATCCTGCCCCGGCTTGTAGGCCGCAGCCGGTCGCCGGTTGAAATCGACCCACGCCTCGGGCAGTAATTGACGGTCTCGCCAGCGACCGTTGCGTGCCATCAACAGACCGATCCGAGCCAGATCGCGGGCGGTCATATAGGTATAGGACGATGCCACGAAGGTGCCGCTGCCATCACGCTCCCAGACGGCCCCCCGAATACCCAACGGGTCGAACAGAGCCGTCCAGGGAAAGTCCGGATAACGCTGGGCGCCGACGATCTTTTGCAAGGCCGCCGCCAGCACGTTGCTGTCGCCACTGGAATAACGGAAAGCCTGGCCGGGCTTGCTGTATTCGCCATGGTTGGCGGTGTAACCGGCCATGTCGGCGTGGCCGAGGGTATATAGCATCGCCACCACCGATGATTTCAACGGTGCATATTCATAGTCCTCTTGCCAGTCGATGCCCGAAGCCCAGTTCAACAGGTGTTCCAAAGTGACCTTGGGATGCACCCGAAACGGTGGGTAGAACTTCGCCACCGGGTCATGCAACTGGAACAGCCCTTGGCCATAGGCCACGCCGAGGACCGTGGCCATGATGCTCTTGCTGATCGACCAGGTGAGATGCGGGGTATCGACGCGAGTGGGTCCGGCATACTGCTCGTAGACGATCCGACCCCGCCGGATCACCAGCAGGGCGTCGGTGCGCACACCCGTGCGGGTTGCATCGTCGCGTGTCGTAAAGGCATAGGCCCGCAGGGCCTCGACGGCAGGGCCGGTCATCTGCGGCTCATGGCTCCATTCGCTGTCAGGCCAACTTTCGGCGCGTGCGGTAGAAATGACCAGCAGCAATACCACGAAAAAGGTTGAACCCTTGGGCATGGGGCAAGCTCGGAGAAATAGCCTCGAAAAAGTCTAGCGGGACTTGATGACAGTTCTGCTCGGTCCCCGGCCAAGCTCGGTTCCAACGGCCAATACCCGGCGAGTGTCCTGAAGGTTGTCATGTAAGCATCACCAAAGCTTCATGGCGATGACACCAGGCCTACATAGCCTGACTGAGCACAACAAAGTCGACTGGCCGTAACCCTGGCCGGCAACCGGAGACGCGTTATGACTCAGATCGCCCGCATCAGCGACACCGGCAATGAACGCCGCCTGCAAGCCGAGCGCCTATTGGGCACAGCGGCCTTGCGAGAAGCCCAAACCTTGCGCTTTAACGTTTTCAGCGGCGAATTCAATGCCAAGCTGAAAGGTGCCGAGCTCGGTCTGGATATGGATGATTATGATGTGCACTGCAGCCACATCGGCGTGCGCGACTTGAACAGCGGTCGCCTGGTGGCGACCACGCGTTTGCTCGACCATAAGGCCGCCAACACCCTGGGGCGCTTCTACAGTGAAGAAGAATTCAGCCTGCATGGTCTGGGCCACCTGAAAGGCCCGATCCTGGAAATCGGCCGTACCTGCGTCGACCCGGCCTACCGCAACGGCGGCACCATTGCCGTGCTCTGGGGCGAACTGGCCGAAGTGCTCAACGAAGGCGGCTACAGCTACCTGATGGGTTGCGCAAGCATTCCGATGCAGGACGGTGGGATCCAGGCCCAGGCGATCATGCAGCGTCTGCGTGAACGCTATCTGAGCACCGAACACCTGCGCGCCGAACCGAAGAAACCGCTGCCGCCCCTGGATATCCCCGGCAACGTCATCACCGAAATGCCGCCACTACTCAAGGCTTACATGCGCCTGGGCGCGAAGATCTGCGGCGAGCCGTGCTGGGATGAAGATTTCCAGGTGGCCGACGTCTTCATCCTACTCAAGCGCGACGAGTTATGCCCGCGTTATGCCCGGCACTTCAAGGCGGCAGTGTAATGAGCCGGCTGCGGGTGTATGCCCGAATAGTCCGAGTGCTGTTGGTGGTCTGCCTGGGTATGGGCATGGCCAGTGTATTCGGCCTGTTCGAGCGCCTGGGTATCGCCAATTCGATGGTCCGGCGTCAGCGCTGGTCGCGTTTTTTCATGGCGCGCCTGAGCAATGCCCTGCCCTTTCGCGTGACCCTGCGTGGCACCTTGCCGACGCAACCGATGCTGTGGGTCAGTAATCACGTGTCGTGGACCGATATTGCCCTACTGGGGGCGCTGACTCCGCTGTCCTTCCTGTCCAAGGCCGAAGTCCGCACCTGGCCGGTGGCGGGTTGGCTGGCAGCAAAAGCCGGCAGTTTGTTTATCCGTCGGGGTTCGGGCGATAGCCAATTGGTCCGCAAGCAGATGACCCGTCATCTGGAGCAGCGACATTCCTTGTTGATGTTCCCGGAAGGCACCACCACCGATGGCCGTTCATTGCGCACCTTCCACGGTCGCCTGCTGTCGGCGGCCATTGAGGCGGACGTCTCGTTACAACCCGTGGCCATTCGTTACCTGCGCGATGGGCAACCTGACCTGCTCGCGCCCTTTATTGGCGATGATGATTTGCTTTCGCACCTGATGCGCTTGTTTTCCAACGATCAGGGCGACGTGGAAATCCAGTTGCTGGCGCCGATTGCTTGCAATGGCCAAGAACGCGCGACGCTGGCGTTCCTGGCCCAACAGAAAGTGCAGATGGCGCTGTTTGGCGAAACCGCCGAAGTGACGCGCACAGCGCCACGCCCGGTCGAAATCGACACAGGCCGATCGCAAGCAGCATAAAAAACCTTGTGGCGGGCGGCACTTGCCCCTCGGGGCAAGCCTCCTCGCCACCCAGTCAATGTAGACCTCGTGCTCAAGGTTCTCGTAGTTGCTCCTGCGAAAATGCCCGCAACTCTGGATAGAACAGCCGGAAATCCTCGCTCAGGGGCTCATATAACAGTTCCAGCTCATGCATCGCATGGGCCAGTTCCTCGGGTCGCGACAGGCGTCGGGAAATCCCCCGCAGCACCGGGCGCAGCACCTCGAACTGGCGATATGAACCCAGCCAGTCATCCGCCGCCATATAGGGTGCGACCTGCGCCAGGCGCCCCGGCAGCCGTGGTTCGCTCGCCAGGATGCGATAGACGCCAGCGGTAAAACTGTCCAGCGCGCCCTCGGCATACAATGCCCAGTCCCGTGCCAGACAATGGTCGAAGAACACATCCAGGACGATTCCGGCATAACGCCGTCGGGTCAGGCTGAAACGCGACAGTGCCCGGCCCACCAGAAGATGCCGATCAGTGAACACGTCGATCCGCCGATGCAACCGAATCGCGGCCTCAATCGAAGGCGTGAATTGCCCCTCCACACGCCCCTTGACGAAATCGCCATAGAGGCTGCCGAGCAGTTGTTCCGGGCGCTGGCCGCCCAGATGCAGGTGTGCGAGATAGTTCATGTCACGCAGCTTAGCACTTTCGCTCTCATATCGTTATAACTCGATATAGCGATTTATAGGGAAGTCAGAGCGAAATCATATTTGTATATCGCGAAATATCGATTTATATTTCGCTCCATCGCGATATAGCGTTTTACTACCTTGAGACACCACCATGACCCTTGACCTCGACGAAATAATAAAAGCACTGGCACATCCAGTACGCCGAGACATCCTCAGCTGGTTGAAAGATCCGGAAAACCAATTCCCCGAGCAGCACCATAACCATGAATACGGTATCTGTGCCGGACAGATCGACCAACGCTGCGGCTTGTCGCAGTCGACCGTGTCGGCGCATCTGGCGACACTGCAACGAGCCGGCCTGATCAGCAGCCAGAAGGTCGGCCAGTGGCACTTCTTCAAACGCAACGAGGAAACCATTCAGGCATTCCTCCGCACCATGAGCCAAGAGCTCTAAAAGGACCGCAATCGATGCCTCTCTCGCTACTTATCCTGGCCCTGAGCGCCTTCGCCATCGGTACCACCGAGTTCGTCATCATGGGTCTGTTACCCGATGTGGCGACCGACCTTGGGGTCTCGATCCCCGGTGCTGGCTGGCTGGTGACCGGCTACGCACTGGGCGTAGCCATCGGCGCCCCCTTCATGGCCATGGCCACTGCCCGACTGCCACGCAAGGCAGCCTTGGTGGCCCTGATGGGGATCTTCATCGTTGGCAACCTGCTGTGCGCGGTGGCCAGTGACTACAACGTGTTAATGCTCGCCCGTATTGTCACCGCCCTGTGCCATGGCGCCTTTTTCGGCATCGGCTCGGTGGTGGCGGCCAATCTGGTCAGCCCGGACAAGCGCGCCTCGGCCGTGGCCCTGATGTTCACCGGCCTGACTCTGGCCAACGTGCTCGGCGTGCCCCTGGGCACTGCCTTGGGTCAACAGGCCGGCTGGCGTTCGACCTTCTGGGCAGTGACCGTCATCGGCGTGATTGCGCTGATCGGCCTGCTTCGCTTCCTGCCAGCCAAGCGTGACGAAGAAAAACTCGACATGCGCGCCGAACTCGCAGCCCTCAAGGGCGCCGGTCTGTGGTTGTCCCTGAGCATGACTGTGCTGTTCTCGGCCTCGGTATTCGCCCTGTTCACCTACATCGCACCGTTGCTTCGCGACGTCACCGGCGTCTCGCCACGGGGCGTGACCTGGACCCTGATGCTGATGGGCCTGGGCTTGACCGTCGGCAACATCATCGGCGGCAAGCTGGCGGACAAGAGCCTGTCCGCGACGCTGATTGGGGTCTTTATCGCCATGGCGGCACTGGCTACGGTGCTGACCTGGACCAGCCTGATCGTGGTTCCGGCAGAAATCACCCTGTTCCTCTGGGCCACCGCCTGCTTCGCCGCCGTACCCGCCTTGCAGGTCAACGTGGTGACTTATGGCCAGGCCGCACCGAACCTGGTCTCGACCTTGAATATCGGCGCCTTCAACCTCGGCAACGCTCTCGGCGCCTGGGTCGGCGGCAGCGTCATTGCCCACGGTTTCGGCCTGACCAGCGTGCCCCCGGCCGCTGCGACACTGGCGGTGCTCGCACTGCTGGTGACCCTGATCACGTTTCGCCAGAACGGCAATGCCGAACTGGTTCCCGCTACCCACTAACCATCAAGAGGATTGTCCACATGGCAACTATTTTCGACCCAATCAAGCTCGGCGAACTCGAATTGCCGAACCGCATCATCATGGCCCCATTGACCCGCTGCCGCGCCGATGAAGGCCGTGTGCCGAACGCTCTGATGGCCGAGTATTACGTCCAGCGCGCTTCCGCCGGCCTGATCCTCAGCGAAGCGACCTCGGTCACCCCGATGGGCGTCGGCTACCCCGACACCCCCGGCATCTGGTCCGACGACCAGGTACGTGGCTGGAGCAACGTTACCAAGGCCGTACACGCCGCCGGTGGCCGGATCTTCCTGCAACTGTGGCACGTCGGCCGGGTTTCCCATACTTCATACCTGAACGGCGAACTGCCCGTCGCCCCGAGCGCCATTCAACCCAAGGGCCACGTCAGCCTGGTCCGTCCACTGGCCGACTTCCCGACGCCGCGGGCACTGGAAACCGCTGAAATCGCCGATATCGTCGACGCCTACCGCCTCGGCGCGAAAAACGCCAAGGCCGCCGGCTTCGATGGCGTGGAAATCCATGGTGCCAACGGCTATCTGCTTGACCAGTTTCTGCAAAGCAGCACCAACCAGCGTACCGATAGCTACGGTGGCTCTCTGGAAAATCGTGCCCGCCTGCTCCTTGAAGTTACTGATGCCGTGGTGGAAATCTGGGGTGCCGGTCGTGTCGGTATGCACCTGGCACCGCGTGCGGACATCCACGACATGGGCGACGCGAACCTCTCGGAAACCTTCACCTATGTCGCTCGCGAGCTGGGTAAGCGCGGTATCGCGTTTATCTGCTCCCGCGAAAAGGAAGCCACCGACAGTCTCGGCCCACAGCTCAAGGCCGCTTTCGGTGGCCCTTACATCGCCAACGAACGCTTCACCAAGGACAGCGCCAATGCCTGGCTGAGCAGCGGCAAGGCCGATGCCGTGGCCTTCGGCGTACCCTTCATTGCCAACCCGGACCTGCCAGCGCGCCTGAAGGCCGACGCACCGCTGAACGATGCCAATCCTGACACCTTCTACGGCAACGGCGCGGTCGGCTACATCGACTACCCAACGCTGTAAGCTGCGAGCAATACACTAAAGCCGCAAAAGGCCCTGCCTTGAACAGCCCCAGAAGTTGGACAGCCGTCCTGACTTTTGGGGTTTTTTTTGTATCTGCCGAATTCCGCTACACTACTACCGGAGAACACTCACAGGACAAAGGGCGCCTTGTCGCAGGTATTCCTCGCCACAGTCTGCATACTTACCCGGCGTTTTTCTCTTCTATGGGAAGGCGTGCAACACCCTGGAATGGTGTTGCTTTCAAGATCCAGCTTAAAAGGAATTAACATGATCCTCCTGCTGCAATCCTTCAGCATTGCGCTGTTTTGCGGAGCCATTTCCGCCCTTCTTTCATTTACCGCCTTCGCTTCCGGCATCGTTACGGCGGTTGAGATCCACAACGATTCCTCGCACCCGCTGGAGCTGTTGGGCACCGGCATCGACCTGAACGGCGCGGCGCCTTCAAGCTTTTCCATTGCCGGCGGCGAACGGCGGGAACTGAAACTCGCCGGGCCGAGGGCCTGGTTCATCTACGGCTGGGGGCCACACAAGTGCCACTTCGCGGCCCAGCACTCCCTGCAGCAACGCTTTGCCCAGTCGCCCCATCACAACTACCTGCCGGTATGGACACGGCAAGCCGAGTCGATCGGCGAACGTCCGGCGTCCTGCAAGGCCCGCTTGAACAAGACACTCAAGGCTCCCCCCTACAGCTATAGCGTGAAGTTCAGCATGAGCTGAGCCCTCCGGGCGTCCGGTGGAGTGCGGTTCACCGGATACACCAGTGTCGCTCCACTCACTGACGGCAATGGAAAATTCCCGCACCACGGGCGAAAATCATTCCTGTTGAGTCCTCTGCTCCAACAGCCGACGCTTATGAGAGCTCCGCGCCACGCGAGGGTCGCTCATGAAACTTAAAATCGGCATAACACTTAAAGCATAAGGACTGCGCTGTATTTTTTCAGGAGGACCGTCATGAAAAAGCTCGAATGGACGTGATAAAAGACAGTGCCCTAGCGGTCTGTACGGTCACTTAAGTTCCGGGGCAAGAAACCCACGGCCAAGACGCTGTGAGCAGTCTGGCCGGCTACCTTTTATCAGCAGAAATCGCCATGGATGAATGCCCGGTCTGGGGTGAACCGCGCTTGCGCTGTCCCCAGGCCACCGCCAATCCACTCAGGCAGATCACCACGATCCCGACCAGGGCGACCATATCCGGCATGTGATCGAAAATCAGGTAACCGTACATCCCCGCGAATAGAATCTGCCCGTAGCTGAACGGCGCCAAGGTCGCTGGGGCGGCATACCGCAAAGCCTGGGTCAGGAGCATATGGCCGAACATGCCGCAGGTCCCCAGGCCGATCATGAACAGGCCGTGGACTAAGGTGGGGACACTCCAGAAAAACGGCAGCAACGCACTCATGATCAGGCTGTTGAGGATGCCGGTCAGAAAGTTGCTGGTGGTCGGGCTGTCAACCCCGCTGAGAGTGCGGGTCAGCAGTTGATAAAAGCCGAAACACAGGGCCGAACCCAACGGTAGCAGGATCGCCGGGGTGAACAATGCCCCGCCCGGTCGTACCACGATCAATACCCCGACAAAGCCTACGATCACCGCCGCCCATTGCCTACGGCTCACTCGTTCGCCCAATAGCGGCACCGACAAGGCGGTCACCAGCAAGGGGGCAAGGAAGTTGACTGAGGTGGCTTCCGCCAGAGGGATATAACGCAGGCCGGTGGTGAAAAACAGGCTGGTGCCGATCAAGCACAAGGCACGCAACACTTGCAACCCCGGACGCCGGGTGCGTACCGCCGCCGAAAAGCCGCCGCGAGGTACGAACACCGCCAGCATCAACAAGGTATGAACCACATAGCGGGCCCAGACCACCATCACGATGGGGTAAAAACCCGACAGATACTTGGACAGGGCGTCATGGCTGGCGAACATCAGCACCGCCCCTGCGACCAGGACAATGCCCTTGAGCGGCTGCTCGGCGCTCTTGTGCATCAAGTTCGATACATTCATTTACACGCTCGCAACAAATTTGCTACAAAATACTTAGGAGACTAACTACCAAGTTTCAGCCCACAGGTATATAAATGTTGCCCATTATCGGCAGCCCAAGTGTTTTTTGTTATTAGCCTTAAATATTGACACAACTAGACTCAATTACGCACTTTGAGTCAATTGCGCAAGCTGGGGCTCAGGAGCAGCATATCCAATCCTGCATCGACCCAGCGTGGAGCATCGTCAGCCAGGTCAAAGCTGTCGGGTGCCAGCAACCATTGATAGAGAATGCCATCGATCCAGGCATGGATACTGATGGCTGCGCGAGCTGTATCGAGGCTCTCGGGAAGCTGCCCTCTATTCACCGCATTACGCAAGGCCAGCTCGATGTGCATATTGCAGTCCGCGCTGGCAGCGCGTCGCTGGCGACGCAGATCACACATTTCATCGGTGAACTCACACTTATGAAACAAAATTTCATTGATGCGCCGGACTTTCGGGTCAAGGGCAACCCGCTGAAAGAAATGCACCAACAACTGACGCATGCAGCCCAATGGATCAAGCTCCTCGCGGTTTTCACTGGCCTTGGCCAGGTCATCCAACGGCTCGCGCAACGAGTCGAGCATCGCCTGCACCAGATCAGCCTTGTTGCTGAAATGCCAGTAGATGGCACCACGTGTCACACCTGCCAGGGTCGCGATATCGGCCAGGGTAGTGCGTGCCACACCACGCTCGTAGAACGCCTTTTCGGCAGCTTCGAGTATCTGGCTCCGGGTTTCCCGGGCTTCCTCTTTGGTGCGACGGACCATGGCGGTAAAACCTCAATCAGGGTGCCTCGGATGGCCCATGGCCTAATCCGAGCTTAACGACGGGCGGCGATTCTTATGCCTTTTCCCGAAATGAATCCAGTGCTTTGTCACGACGGTCATGAAAAGCGCACGTATTTACAAACAACCATGAATGTAAGTATATTCATTAGCAACCTATTTATCCAGCCGGATCACCTTTAATACCCTTCCACTATTCTTGTGCGCATCGTGCGCGCTTGACTCGAGGCCCCTCATGCAACGCAAGCCAGCTATTACCACTCTGGTCACCGCCGTCGCCCTGGCATCGCTGCTCAGCGGATGTAAAGAGGAAAAGGCCGCCGCGCCAGCCCCTCCCGCACCTCAGGTCGGTGTCGTTACCCTGCAAACCCAGGCCTTCACCCTGACGTCCGAGCTTCCAGGTCGAACCAGCGCCTATCGCATCGCCGAGGTCCGTCCCCAGGTCAACGGCATCATTCTCAAACGCCTGTTCAAGGAAGGCGGCGACGTCAAAGCCGGTCAGCAGCTTTATCAAATCGATCCCTCGGTCTATGAAGCAACCCTCAAGAGCGCCGAAGCGAACCTGCAATCGACCCGTTCGATTTCCGACCGCTACAAGCAGTTGGTGAACGAACAGGCTGTCAGCCGCCAGGAATACGACACCGCCGTCGCCAATCGCTTGCAATCGGAAGCCGCCCTGCAAAGCGCTCAGATCAACGTGCGCTATACCAAGGTATTGGCGCCGTTGTCTGGGCGTATCGGTCGCTCGTCGGTAACCGAAGGCGCCCTGGTCAGCTCCGGCCAGGCCGAGGCCATGGCGACGATTTCGCAACTCGACCCGATCTACGTCGACGTGACGCAATCCACCGCCGAGCTATTGCAACTGCGCCGCGAGCTGGAAAGCGGGCGCCTGCAGAAGGCTGGCGACAACGCCGCAACGGTCAAGCTGATCCTGGAAGACGGTAGCTCGTACCCGCAGGAAGGCAAGCTGAAATTCTCGGAAGTCACCGTGGATGAAACCACCGGCTCGGTGACCCTGCGCGCGGTGTTCCCGAACCCCGATCACACCCTGCTGCCGGGCATGTTCGTACATGCTCAATTGCAGGCCGGCGTGAACAGTGCCGCCATTCTCGCGCCACAGCAAGGCGTGACCCGTGACCTCAAGGGCACCCCGATCGCGTTGGTGGTCGGTCCGGACAATAAGGTCGAGCTGCGTCGGCTCAAGGCCAGCCGTACCCTGGGCAGTCAATGGCTGATCGAGGAGGGCTTGAACGCCGGCGACCGGGTGATCACCGAAGGTCTCCAGTTCGTGCAGCCCGGCATTGAAGTCCAGCCCACCGAAGCCAGCAATGTGAAGGTAGCCAACCCGCCCCCTGCACCGGCAACAGATAAAGCCGCCGGCAGCAAAGGGGAATAAACCATGTCGAAATTTTTTATCGATCGGCCCATTTTCGCCTGGGTTATCGCCCTGGTGATCATGTTAGTCGGGGCTCTATCGATCCTCAAATTGCCGATCAACCAGTACCCGGCCATCGCACCGCCGGCTATCGCGATTGCCGTGACCTATCCGGGCGCCTCGGCGCAGACCGTGCAGGACACCGTGGTCCAGGTGATCGAGCAACAGCTCAACGGCATCGACAACCTACGTTATGTAGCCTCGGAAAGTAACTCCGACGGCAGCATGACCATTACCGCGACCTTCGAGCAGGGCACCAGCCCGGATACCGCGCAGGTCCAGGTGCAGAACAAGCTGAACCTGGCGACCCCGTTGCTACCGGAAGAAGTGCAACGCCAGGGCATCCGCGTGACCAAATCGGTGAAGAACTTCCTGATGGTCATCGGCGTGGTATCGACCGACGGCAGCATGACCAAGGATGACCTGTCGAACTACATCGTCTCCAACATGCAGGACCCGATCTCGCGAACCTCCGGTGTCGGCGACTTCCAGGTGTTCGGTGCCCAGTACGCGATGCGCATCTGGCTCGACCCGGCCAAGCTGAACAACTACAAGCTGACCCCGGTGGACGTCAAGAACGCCATTGCCGCACAGAACGTCCAAGTGTCCTCCGGGCAACTGGGTGGTCTGCCGGCCATGCCCGGCCAGCAGTTGAACGCGACCATTATCGGCAAGACCCGCCTGCAGACCGCCGAGCAATTCAAGGCGATTCTGCTCAAGGTCAACCAGGACGGTTCACAAGTGCGCCTGGGCGATGTCGCCGACGTCGGCCTCGGGGGTGAAAATTACAGCGTCAGCGCTCAGTTCAACGGTAAACCAGCCTCCGGCATGGCAGTAAAACTCGCCGCCGGAGCCAACGCCCTGGACACCGCTAAGGCCCTGCGCAAGACCATCTCCAACCTTGAACCGTTCTTTCCGCAAGGCGTGAAAGTGGTATTCCCATACGACACCACCCCGGTGGTGACAGAGTCGATCAAGGGGGTGATTGAAACCCTGGTCGAAGCGATCGTACTGGTGTTTCTGGTGATGTTCCTGTTCCTGCAGAATTTCCGCGCCACCATTATCACCACCATGACCGTCCCGGTGGTGTTGCTGGGGACCTTCGGGATCCTCGCGGCGGCCGGTTTCAGCATCAACACCCTGACCATGTTCGCCATGGTGCTCGCCATCGGCCTGCTGGTGGACGATGCCATCGTCGTGGTGGAAAACGTCGAGCGCGTGATGAGCGAGGAAGGCTTGTCGCCCAAGGAAGCCACCAAGAAATCCATGGGGCAGATCCAGGGCGCACTGGTGGGTATCGCCCTGGTGCTTTCGGCGGTACTGCTGCCGATGGCGTTCTTCGGCGGTTCGACCGGGGTGATCTACAAGCAGTTCTCGATCACCATCGTTTCGGCCATGGCTCTGTCGGTGATGGTTGCCCTGATCTTCACCCCGGCACTCTGCGCCACCATGCTCAAGCCGATTGCCAAGGGTGATCACGGCACGGCGAAGCGGGGCTTCTTCGGCTGGTTCAACCGCAATTTCGACCGTGGCGTGCGTGGCTACGAGCGCACGGTGAGCGGCATCCTGCGCCACAAGGCGCCGTACCTGCTGGTCTATGTGATCATCCTTGTCGGCATGATCTGGCTGTTCATGCGCATTCCGACGTCGTTCCTGCCCGAAGAAGACCAGGGCGTGCTCTTTGCCCAAGTCCAGACTCCGGCCGGTTCGAGCGCCGAACGGACCCAGGTAGTGATCGACAAAATGCGCGAGTACCTGCTGACCAAGGAAACCGACACGGTGGCTTCGGTGTTTACCGTAAACGGCTTCAACTTCGCCGGTCGCGGGCAGAGTTCGGCCATGGCCTTCATCATGCTCAGGCCCTGGGACGAGCGCTCCACCGCCAACAATGTGTTCGCCCTGGCGGCCCGTGCCCAGCAGCATTTCTTTTCGTTTCGCGACGCGAAAGTGTTCGCCTTTGCCCCACCGGCGGTATTGGAGTTGGGTAACGCCACCGGTTTCGACGTGTACCTGCAGGACCAGGCCGGTATCGGCCATGACAGACTGATGGCGGCGCGTAACCAGTTCCTCGGCATGGCGGCCCAGAGCAAAGTACTCACGCAAGTACGTCCGAACGGCCTGAACGACGAACCGCAGTACCAGTTGAGCATCGACAACGAACGGGCCAGCGCCCTGGGGGTGTCCCTGGCGGACATCGACAGCAGCCTGTCGATTGCCCTGGGCGGCAACTATATCAATGACTTCATTGATCGTGGTCGGGTGAAGAAGGTCTACGTGCAGGGCCAGCCCAGCGCCCGGATGAGCCCTGAAGACCTAGAGAAGTGGTACATACGCAACAGCAAGGGCGAGATGGTGCCCTTCTCCGCCTTCGCCAAGGGCCAGTGGATTTACGGTGCACCGAAGCTGTCGCGCTACAACGGCGTCGAAGCCATGGAGATTCTCGGCTCGCCGGCTCCAGGTTACAGCACCGGCCAGGCTATGGCTGAAGTCGAGGCTATTGCCAAGAAACTTCCGGCAGGCGTGGGTATTTCCTGGACAGGCCTATCATACGAGGAGCGCCTGTCCGGCTCCCAGGCACCGGCGTTGTTCGCCCTATCTTTGCTGATGGTATTCCTGTGTCTTGCCGCACTGTACGAAAGCTGGTCGATTCCGATCGCTGTGATACTGGTGGTGCCGCTGGGGATTGTCGGTGCGCTGCTGGCGACCACTTTGCGCGGGCTGTCCAACGATGTGTACTTCCAGGTGGGCCTGTTGACCACCATCGGGCTGGCGGCGAAAAACGCCATCCTGATCGTGGAGTTCGCCAAGGAACTGCATGAACAGGGCCACAGCTTGATCGATGCAGCGGTGCAAGCCTGCCGCATGCGTCTGCGGCCGATCATCATGACGTCCCTGGCCTTCATCCTCGGCGTGGTGCCACTGGCGATTGCCACCGGCGCCGGCTCGGGTAGCCAACATGCCATCGGCAGCGGCGTAATTGGCGGTATGATCACCGCGACGATTCTGGCGATTTTCTGGGTGCCGTTGTTCTTCGTGACCGTGTCGTCTATCGGCGGCGAGAAGACGCACAAGCAGCCACACACTCCTGAAACTCCAAGCAACGAGGCTGGTCAATGAGCAAGTCCCTTCTTCATATAGCGGTCGCCGCCTTCGTGCTCAGCGGTTGCTCGTTGATTCCTGACTACCAACGCCCGCAAGCGCCGATAGCGCCACAGTACCCGCAAGGACCGGCCTACTCGCCGGATCAGGCGGCGAACGTCGCGGCCGCCGAACAAGGCTGGCGCCAGTTCTTCAACGATCCGGCCTTGCAACAGCTGATCCAGGTCGCCTTGGAAAACAACCGCGACCTGCGCGTCGCGGCGCTGAACATCGAGGCCTACCGTGCCCAATACCGGATCCAGCGTGCCGATCTGTTCCCCGCCATCGACGCCAACGGCAACGGCAGCCGCCAGCGCCTGCCGGCCAACGCATCGTCAAGCGGCAATGCGGGGATCAACAGCCAATACTCGGCGACTCTCGGGGTCAGTTCTTATGAGCTGGACCTGTTTGGGCGTATCCGCAGTTTGAGCGAACAGGCACTGCAGACTTACTTCGCCAGCGAAGAGGCTCGCCGCACCACCCAGATCAGTCTCGTGGCCAGCGTCGCCAATGCTTACCTGACCTGGCAGGCCGACAGAGAACTGCTCAAGCTGACCCAGGACACCCTCGCGGCCTACGAGGAAAGCTACAAGCTGACCGCGCGCAGCAATGAAGTCGGCGTCGCCTCTGCCCTGGACCTGAGCCAGTCGCGCACTTCGGTCGAAGGAGCGCGAGTCAAGCTGGCGCAATTCACCCGCCAGATGGCCGAAGACCAGAACAACCTGACCTTGCTGCTGGGAGCCGCCATTCCGGCCAACCTGCCGGCGGCCCAGCCGCTGTCGGCCGATTTGCTCAGCGAGTTGCCCGCCGGCCTGCCATCGGAGTTGCTGCAACGTCGTCCGGACATTCTGGGCGCCGAGCACCAATTGATGGCCGCCAACGCCAATATCGGCGCGGCCCGGGCCGCCTTCTTCCCGAACATCAGCCTGACCGCCAATGCCGGGACCCTGAGCCCCGACCTCGGCGGCCTGTTCAAGGGCGGTTCGGGGACTTGGTTGTTCTCGCCCAATATCAGTATTCCGATCTTCAACGCCGGCAGTCTGCGAGCCAGCCTGGATTACTCGAAGATCCAGAAGGACATCGGCGTGGCCAACTACGAGAAAGCGATCCAGACCGGCTTCAAGGAAGTCTCCGATGGCCTGGCCGCGCGCCAGACCTTCAACCAACAGTTGCAGGCTCAGCGCGATCTGGTTGCCGCCAACCAGGATTACTACCGTCTGGCCGAGCGGCGCTACCGCATTGGTGTCGACAGCAACCTGACCTTCCTGGATGCCCAGCGCCAGTTGTTCACTGCCCAGCAGTCGCTGATCAGCGATCGCCTGTCGCAGCTCACCAGCGAGGTCAACCTGTACAAGGCCCTCGGCGGTGGCTGGAATGAGCAGACCGCTCAAACCCGCCCGATCAACCAAACGGCATCGAAGGGTTGAAGCCTCTGCCGCGACGCAACACAACGCCGTCGCAGGCTGTGTGAGAGGCTAGCAATCCACATCGCCATAACGAAAAATGCTCCGTATCTTTCGATACGGAGCATTTTTCGTTATAGCTGATCTCTCACAGGTCGCGCGCGCGACCACACCAGTTTGTTCGCGGCGACGCGTTCGGCGAAAAACGTCCGATCGTCAGCTAGTGGCCTGCCGGCCTCCAAGCTTGAGCTAGCGAATTCACCGTCCAAGCCACTAGTGTGAATTGCTGTCCCACCACCAATTCCAGAAGCCGGGCAGTTGCACGGGAACGGAACTGTCGGCCACTGTGCGAGCCATCACCGCCCGCAACAAGGCCGGACGATCCGTATAGAACGGCTGTTCGGCGGTGCGCACGCCGGTGTCCCGCGCACAGTCCATGAGGATCTGCAGATACTCCTGCATATGCCGGGCGGTGTAGCGATTAAGGTCATGGAAAGTCACCACCACCGGGATCACCCCATCGACCGCCGGCATCTCGCCACGGGCGATCTGTTCACGCACCTCGGCCAAGTGCTTGAGCAAGTTGGCCCGGCGCTGCGGGCTGGCGGTAATCCCCCAGACCTTGCCATCATTGGCGCTCAAGTCGGTCAACAATACCCGCAGGCCATGTCGCTGATAAGCGGCGAAGGTGCGTTTGTCGTAATTCCAGAATGGCGGGCGCAGGAGGGTCGGCGGTTCTCCGGTGATCGCCGCGATATCGGCACTGCCATCGAGAAGGGATTGCTCCAGTTCCTGCGCACTCAGCGAGCGATGATTGGTGTGCCAGTGGGTTGCGGTGTGAAAGCCCAGGATATGCCCCTCGGCATGCTCGCGCCGCATCAGCGCACGACCGATATCGCTGTTGCCAGCCCTTGGAGCACGGGTCTGGACAAAGAACAACGCCTTGATCCCTGGCTGGATCGGGTTGGCGGCCAAGTCGTCGAGCACTGAAGCGGTCGGGTTGTAGAAACTCGATGCGCTGGGGCCGTCATCGAAAGTCAGCAGGAAACGGATCGGCGCCTGCATGCGCAGGGCTTGCTCCGTGCCTGGGGTCAAAGGCATCGGCGGGCCGATACAGCCGCTCAGGCCAACAGCGAGCGCGAGCATCGAGAGAACAGCGAAAACCGATTTCATGAGGTTGGCCTGGTCCAGGTCAAGACAGTTGCGCAACCAAGATATCATCAAGCCGTCGCTGCAAGGAACGGAGCAGGACTTGAGATGAGACCGTACCCACTTTCTGCCCTCTCCGTCCCGAAGGGAGAGGGCATCGTGCTCATCACCGCACAGGAACCGCCACGTTGCTCAGGAGCGGGACTCGACACCCAACTCGTCCCACACCGACTCCGCCATATGGAAGGTCGCATTAGCCGCCGGAATCCCACAGTAGATCGCACTCTGCATCAGCACCTCCTTGATCTCCTCGCGGGTTACACCGTTGTTGGCCGCCGCGCGCAGGTGCAGCTTGAGCTCGTCGCCGCGATTCATGCCGATCAACATGGCAATGGTGATCAGGCTGCGGGTGTGCCGGGGTAGCCCCGGTCGCGTCCAGATATCGCCCCAGGCATGGCGGGTGATCATTTCCTGGAACTCCGAATTGAACTCGGTCAGGTTGTTCAGGCTGCGCTCGACATGGGCATCACCCAGCACGGCGCGACGTACTTGCAGACCTTCGGCGTAACGTTGTTTTTCGTCCACGATCATGCTCCTCAAACCTTGGCCAGCAGGAAATCCAATACCCGGCGGCTGAAGTCATCGCCGGCCTGGACATTCGACAGATGGGCGGCATGGACTTCGGCGTGCTTGGCGCCCTTCACCTGCTGCTGGATAAACATCCCGCCCGACGGTGGCGTCACCGCGTCTTCGCTGCCCGAAATCACCAGCAGAGGCACCTGGATTGCACTGACATGCTCGCGGAAATCGGCATCGCGCACGGCATAGCAGTTGGCCGCATAACCTTGCGGCGATGTGGCAGCGAGCATGTCGGTAATCGGCGTGACCCGCTCCGGCTGACGGGCACAGAAGTCCGGCGTGAACCAGCGCGAAATGGCCCCATCGCGCAAGGCACGCATGGCTGCCTCACCGTCGCGCAGCACGGTTTCAATACGCGGGTTCCATATGCTCGCATCACCGATCTTTGCCGCCGTGTTGCACACGATCAGTTTGTTCAGGCGCTCGCCGGCATGAATCCCCAACCACTGGCCGATCAAGCCTCCCATGGACAAACCACAGAAATGTGCGCGTTCGATCTGCAATGCATCGAGCAGCGCCAACACGTCCTGACCCAGTTGCTCAATACTGTATGGCCCTTCGGTGACCAGCGAGCGACCATGGCCACGGGTGTCGTAGCGCAGCACCTGGAAGTGCTCGCAGAACGCCGGTATCTGGGTATCCCACATGCCCAGATCGGTGCCCAGGGAGTTGGATAACACCAGTACCGGAGCACCCTGCGGGCCATCGAGCCGGTAATTCAGTTGGCCTTCGGCCAGTTGTACAAAAGCCACGGTAATCTCCTTCAGGTAAAAGCCAAGTGGTCAGCCACGGCACGTTCGACCCAGGTCCGCGCCTGGCCGAGATAGTGGGCAGGGTCGAGCAGGCGATCCAGTTCGTCGGCGGACAATTGAGCGGTCACTTGCCGCTCATCGCCTAGCACCGCACGCAGGTGACGCCGTTCAGCGACAGCCCGCTGGCAGCATTGCTCCAGCAAGTGGTGGGCGGTGTCGCGGCCCAGTCGCTGGGCCAAGACGATGCTCACCGCCTCCGCCAGTAACAGTCCCTGGGTCAGGTCGAGGTTTTCGAGCATTCGCGCCGGGTCGACTTCCAGGCCCTTGCCGACAATCAACGCCTGCTGCAAGGCCCCGGAGACCAACCGGCAAATCTCCGGCAGGGTCTCCCATTCGGCATGCCACAAGCCGAGACTGCGTTCGTGTTCCTGGGGCATGGCACTGAACAGGGTCGAGAGCAACCCCGGAACCCGAGTCGCCGTCGCGATCAGCACGGCGGCGCCTACTGGGTTGCGCTTGTGCGGCATGGTCGAGGATCCCCCCTTGCCCGGCGCCGACGGTTCGAAGACTTCCGCTGCCTCGGTCTGCATCAGCAGGCTGATATCACGCCCCAGCTTGCCCAGGCTGCCGGCGACCAATCCGAGCACGGCGCCGAACTCCACCAGGCGATCGCGCTGAGTGTGCCAGGGCTGCTCCGGCAGGCCGAGTTGCAGTTCGGCCGCCAGCGCTTCGGCCACCGGCATCGCCTGATCACCCAACGCCGCAAGCGTGCCCGACGCCCCGCCAAATTGCAGGCTGAACAAACGCGGTTGCAGCTCACGCAAACGCTGTCGATGGCGGGTGATGGCTCCCAGCCAGCCGGCGATCTTCATGCCCAGAGTGACCGGGGTCGCCTGTTGCAGCCATGTCCGTCCGGCCAGTGGCGTGGCCGCATAACGCCGAGCCTGGGACACCAGTACTTCACCCAGGCGCTGCAGATCACGGTCAATCAGTTGCCAGGCGCCGCGCAATTGCAATACCAGACCAGTGTCCATCACATCCTGGCTGGTGGCGCCCAGGTGTACATAACGCTCGGCTTCGGCATCGGCGACGGCGATCTGTTTGCCCAGGGCCTTGACCAGCGGGATTGCCGAGTTGCCGGCTGTGGCGATGGCTTCGCCGAGGGCAGAAAAGTCATAGAGTTCGGCCCGACAGGCGGCCTCAATAGGCACAACAGCCGCCTGGGGAATCAGTCCGACCCGCGCCTGCGCACGAGCCAGAGCGGCCTCGAAGTCCAGCATCGCCTGGACCCGGCCCTGATCGGAGAACACCTCACCCATATCGCAGGCGATAAAGTAGGCATCGAACAATTGGTTGCTCGGTCGCGGCATAACAAAATCCCTGGTAAATGCGCGCCCGAGGCGGGCGCGCAGGCCAATCAGTGATCGTGGTGCAGGTACGCCGCCTGTTTCGGCAGGCGCAGGCTGAACAGAAAGGCAACGACCATCATCGCCGTCACATACCAATAGAAGGCGTTTTCCATCCCCACTGACTTGAGGTTCAAGGCCACGTATTCCGCCGAACCGCCAAACAGGGCGTTCGCCACCGCGTAGGCCAGACCGACACCCAGCGCGCGCACCTGCACCGGGAACATCTCGGCTTTGACCAGGCCGCTGATGGACGTGTAAAAGCTGACAATTGCCAGGGCCAAGGTGATCAGTACCAAGGCCAGGAACGGATTGGTCACCGTCTTCAGAGCTAACAGAATCGGCACTGTGCACAAGGTGCCCAGGCCACCGAACCAGAGCATCGAATTACGTCGGCCAATCTTGTCCGAGAGCATGCCGAACAGCGGCTGCATGCACATATAAAGAAAGAGCGCGCCGGTCATGATGTAGCTGGCGGTCTTGACCGTCATCCCCGCAGTGTTCACCAGGTATTTCTGCATATACGTGGTGAAGGTATAGAAAATCAACGAGCCGCCAGCGGTGTAACCAAGCACGGTGATAAACGCCGCCTTGTGATCACGGAACAAGGCCCGGATACTGCCGGCGTCTTTGTCCTGGCGAGTTTCCTTGCTGGTGGTTTCCTTCAAGGAGCGACGCAGCAACAATGAGATCACCGCCGCGATGGCGCCGATCACGAACGGTATGCGCCAGCCCCAGGCCTTGAGTTCGGGCTCGGTCAGGAACTGTTGCAAGATCACCACGACCAGCACCGCCAGCAATTGGCCGCCAATCAGGGTCACGTACTGGAACGAGGCAAAGAAGCCACGCTGGCCGCGCAACGCCACCTCACTCATGTAGGTTGCGGTAGTGCCGTACTCGCCGCCCACCGACAGCCCCTGGAACAGCCGCGCCATCAGCAGCAGCGCCGGAGCCCAGGCACCGATGCTGGCGTAGGTCGGCAGGAAGGCGATGACCAGGGAGCCGGCACACATCATCAGCACCGAGATCATCATCGAATTCTTGCGCCCGTGCTTGTCCGCGACGCGGCCAAACAACCAGCCGCCGATCGGCCGCATCAGAAAGCCGGCGGCAAACACGCCGGCGGTGTTCAGCAGTTGTACCGTCGGATCGTCGGAAGGGAAAAAGGCCGGGGCGAAATAGATGGCACAGAAGGCATAGACATAGAAGTCAAACCATTCGACCAGATTACCGGAAGACGCACCGACGATGGCAAAGATCCTTTTGCTGCGTTCCTCGCTGGTGTACGGCATCGTTGTTGTTGTCATATTTACTCACTCGTAGGAAGGCTAGTTGCCTAGACATACTTCGCAACACACCTGTTGCGCAAGAACAATCGCCCAAATGACGGTACTTGGCCATCATTCGGGCTTCTGTTCTATTGCCTACGGATCTCAGATCCGCTCAATCGCCAGCGCCAGCCCCTGTCCGACGCCTACGCACATGGTCGCCAGGCCCTTGCTGCCGCCGATCTTTTCCAGTTGATGGAGCGCCGTCAGCACCAGACGCGCACCGCTCATGCCCAGGGGATGACCGAGGGCAATCGCCCCGCCGTTCGGATTGACCTGTGGCGCATCATCAGCGATTCCCAGTTCGCGCAGCACCGCCAGCCCCTGACTGGCGAAGGCCTCATTCAACTCGATAACGTCGAAGTCGCTGACCGCCAGCCCCAGGCGTTCGGTCAACTTGCGCACCGCCGGCACCGGACCGATGCCCATGACTCGCGGGGCGACCCCGGCGCTGGCCATGCCGAGCACTCGGGCACGAGCCCTCAGGCCATGTTTTTTCACCGCCTCGGCAGAGGCCAGGATCAGCGCCGCGGAACCATCGTTGACACCGGAAGCATTGCCGGCAGTGACCGTCTTGTCCGCGCCATTGATCGGCTTGAGTCGGCCCAGGGCTTCCAGCGTGGTATCGGCCCGTGGATGCTCATCTTGCTCGACCAGGGTCTCACCCTTTTTATGGGCAATGCGCACCGGCACGATTTCTTCGCCGAAGAAACCGGCGGCCTGGGCCGCCGCCGTGCGTTGCTGGCTGCGCAGAGCGAAGGCATCCTGGTCGGCACGGGATACCTGATAGTCGTCCGCTACGTTGTCGGCGGTCTGCGGCATCGAATCTACACCGTACTGGGCCTTCATCAACGGATTGATAAAGCGCCAGCCGATGGTGGTGTCTTCCAGCTTCATATTGCGGGAAAACGCCGCGTCGGCCTTGCCCATCACGAACGGGGCACGCGACATGGATTCCACACCGCCAGCAATCGCCAACTCCATCTCACCGCTGGCAATGGCGCGGAACGCGGTGCCGATTGCATCCATCCCGGAGGCGCAGAGACGATTGAGTGTCACACCGGGAATGCTCTGCGGCAGACCCGCCAGCAGCAACGCCATGCGCGCGACGTTGCGGTTGTCCTCGCCGGCCTGGTTGGCGCAGCCGAGAAACACTTCATCGACTTCGTTCCAGTTTACCGATGGGTTGCGCTCCATCAGTGCCTTGATCGGCACAGCGGCCAGATCATCGGCGCGCACGCCGGCCAGGCCACCACCGAAACGGCCAATCGGCGTGCGAACGGCATCACAGATAAAGACTTCACGCATCAGGCTTCTCCAGGGGCTTGGCCATGGGCGGCAGCGGTACGGGCTTCCAGATCACGCAAGGCGGCCAGCTCGATTTCGGTTGGAGCCGCGGTACTGTCCACCTGCTCGGCGAAACGCACAGGCCAACCCGTGGCGGTGATCACCTGTTCACGGGTCACACCTGGATGCAGGGCTGTGACGATAAATTCGTGGCTGTGCGCTTCCGGCTCCATGATGCACAGGTCGGTAATGATGCCCACCGGACCGGCACCCGGTAGCCCGAGACGCTTGCGCGAATCGCCGCCTTCGCCGTGGCCGACCGACGTGATGAAGTCCAGCTTATCGACGAAGGAGCGGGCCGATTGCTTGAGAATAATCAGTACGCTCTTCGCCGAACCGGCGATCTCCGGTGCTCCGCCGGCCCCTGGCAAGCGGACTTTGGGCGAGAAGTAATCGCCCACTACCGTGGTGTTGATATTGCCAAAACGGTCGACCTGAGCGGCCCCGAGGAAACCGACGTCGATCCGCCCACCTTGCAGCCAATAGCGGAAAATCTCGCCGGTGGGCACCACGGTGTCGGCGGTTTCCGCCAGTTCGCCGTCACCGATGGACAGCGGCAATACGCTGGGCTTGGCACCGATCGGGCCGGATTCGTAGATCAGCACCACATCCGGCGAAGAGGTCAATCGTGCCAGGTTGGCAGCCTTGGACGGTAGGCCGATACCGACAAAGCAGACCGAGCCGTTCTTCAGGCGACGGGCCGCGGCGACGGTCATCATTTCATTGGTGGTGTAGGTCATTATTTTGCCTCCGACGCACGGGCCAGCTTGGCCTGGAACTCGGCGAAGTCCGCCGTGCCATGGATGTATTCAGCGATCCAGGCGGTAAAGGTTTCACGGTCACGGGCAATCGGGTCCCAGGCCTGATAGAAACGGTTGTCGCGCTCGGTGTAGCCATGGGCATAGGACGGATGCGCGCCACCTGGTACATGACAGACCGCGCTCAACGCCCAGGTCGGCAAGACACAGGAGTTCATCGGCGCGTTCAAGTCATCGACAATTTCCTCGACCGTGACGATGCACCGCCTGGCGGCCAGGGCGGCCTCCTTCTGCACCCCGAGAATCCCCCATAGCAGCACATTGCCCTGGCGGTCGGCTTTCTGCGCGTGGATCACCGTGACATCGGGTCGAACCGAAGGCACGGCGGCAAGCACCTCACCGGTGAACGGGCAGGTCACGCTCTTGATCAACGGGTTGACCTTGGGCAGATCGGAACCGGCGTAGGCACGCAGTACCGCGAATGGCAGGCCAGAAGCACCCGCAACGTAGGCATTGGCCAGGTCGGCGTGGCTGTGCTCTTCGATTTCCAGATCATGGGGCCAGTGTTTCTCGACCGCATCGCGCAGGCGATGCAGGGAACCGACACCTGGGTTGCCACCCCAGGAGAAGATCAGCTTGCGGGCGCAACCGGCACCGATCAACTGGTCGTAGATCAGGTCGGGGGTCATCCGCACCAGTGTCAGGTCTTTCTTGCCCTGACGAATGATTTCATGACCTGCTGCGGTCGGAATCAGATGAGTGAAGCCTTCAAGAGCGACGGTGTCACCGTCGTTGACGAACTGCTTCACCGCTTCATGCAGCGAAAGGATTTCAGCCATGGATGCAGACTCCCGGTTTCAACAAGCCAGCGTGGAAGAAAAAGGCGCGAGGTTCAGCGCCGGAGTGAAACCAGATTAAGTCGGGGCTGGGGGGCAAACAAGCCGATAACCGACTAAGTGTTCGATTATCGAACCGATTGTTTGCAAGCTATCAATATAGAACGAATGACGCTCAGGCAAACCGCTTCAGTGTAAACGGCAGCAGCGGGAGAGCACTTTTGAAGAGAGTGCTCATGCGGGACATTCAGGCAAACACTTGGGCGCTGAGGTCACGACTGGCACTGAGCATGTTCGGCAGGAACCGCTGCTCCAGCTCACTGCGGCTGACGTGTCCGGCATGAGTGCTCACGTTCAGGGCCGCCAGCACCTGGCCCGAGGCGTCATAGATCGGCACGGCGATTGAGCGCAGACCCGGTTCAAGCTCCTGGTCGACGATGCACCAGCCTTGCTGGCGAACTTGCAACAGACATTCGAGCAAGGCTTCGGGGGTGCGCAGGGTACGGCTGGTTTTGGCTGGCAGGTCGACATGGTCGAGGTATTCCTGCAGCGATGCATCGTCCAATGCGGCCAGTAGGATCCGGCCCATGGAGGTACAATAGGCCGGCAGCCGCCCGCCCACGGAAAGATCGACCGAGATCAGCCGCTGGGTCGTGGCCGAGCGGGCAATATAGAGGATGTCATCGCCCTCCAGCGTGGCCATGTTGCAGGCTTCGTGGAGTTGTTCGCTCATGCGATCCAGATAAGGCTGGGCCGACACAGCCAGCGGAGTCGAAGACAAATAGGCATGACCCAGAGTCAAGACCTTGGGCAACAGCGAATAGGTACGTCCATCGGTAGTGGCATAGCCGAGTTTGATCAGCGTATGCAGGCAACGGCGCACGGACGCCCGGGGAATCTCCGTGCGATGGCTGATCTGCGCGATGGTCAAGTGCCGCTTGCGCTCCTGGAACGCTTGCACCACCGCCAGGCCCCGGGCCAGCGAGGTCATGAAATCCGGATCACCGGTAAAGGCCTGGATCCGCTTGGCGGGCGAGGCGACGATAGGCGGCGCCACGAAGTTAAAGACAGTACGCAGTGGGTCGTTCATTCCAGATCCTTGTTCACGCGGTCGGCGGCTCTTACCGGCAGACATCGGCCTGAGCGATAAGCCGGCCAGAGTCGACATTGGGCGATTATCGAACATGGACTCGATAATCGCAATTGCTTCTCAAGTCCTGAAACTTATAACGTCGCCTTGTCGCCCGGTTAATTGCGATACTGGTCAGCTACCTGGCGGAATATCCACCGGTACAGCCTCCCCATGAAATGAGATCGTTGTCCCGACTTGCGGCGAACCGCCGATACATGACACTGCCCTCAATATAGAGCAGGCCCTGCATTTTCAATTAGTACTGCCCGCGCAAAACTTGCTGGGTTAAATTTTCGCCAAAAAACAGGCAGCATCCCGCCAAGTCCTCAAGTTACAGTTCATAACTCCTACGCAACAAAACTCACACACAAAGTTGACGGGCCATCCCTACTTCGCGATAGTATTATTCAAACCGGTCGTTATACTCCGCATATGACATTCGAACCGTCTGGTTCTGTCGTGGTGTCGAGAGCCTTGCTCTCCAGCCCGAGACCAATGTTGAACGTGGATGGCTGCGTTTTGTGGAACCGGGAAACGCTTATCATGACGGTGCTTTCCCTGTCGATCTCGCTCTGGTGCATGGCGCTGCTGTTCTGCCGAAACGTTGTCCAGAGCCAACGACTATAAACCGTTCCGATACGTCACCGGAGTTCGTGGAACTGCCGTATTACGTATCGCCGGGAAACCTTATCAACTCAAATTAGGTAACACAGTGACAAAAGACGAACTGCGCGCGGAACTTGAGCGCCAGGAGCAACGTTACAAGGATGTTTACGGCGGGGAAATTACCACCTACGCTGCACAACCCGAACCAGAACGCAAACCCTGGCGCAAACGAGCCAGCCTCCTGGATCTGGCATTTACCCAGGAACTGCAAAAAATGGAAAAGGAACTCAAAGTCGAAGAGCCTTAAGCACTGCGGTTTTGAACCTTGTGAGGCTTGCCCTTTGCAACTGGTCTCGCTTATCCGGGTTAAGTCAGGCTTATGGACGGCAGCAGCTTGCGCTACCCGCGCCGCCCCCGGCTTCGAACGCCCCATCGGGTTGGATGATGCCCCGGCAGGCCCTCACGCAGAAATTTCACACAATGGTTTCGGCCTTTCATTTCCTCGTCGAAGCCTGATACTCATTGGATATCCTCAATGAAATCATACAGTTGATAAACACACAAAAAAATTGAGGTTTAACGCCTTCCTACTTTTTTTTTCATTGAAGAATGTTACCGGTGAGCAGCTAGTGCATCGATTAACGGGCTTTTCTGGCATAATCGCGCCCCCTTATGACCGGGTCAGAAAACCTTCATGATTGATTTATTCAGCGGACTGGATGCTTGGGTTCTTTTGAGCCTGTTGCTTGCCCTCGCCTTTGTCCTCAGCTTCGAGTTCATCAACGGCTTTCATGACACCGCTAACGCGGTTGCCACAGTGATTTACACCAAAGCCATGCCGCCGCATCTCGCGGTGTTCTCTTCCGGTGTATTCAACTTCTTCGGCGTCTTGCTCGGCGGTGTCGGTGTCGCCTATGCCATCGTGCATCTGCTGCCGGTGGAACTGCTGATCAACGTCAATACAGGCCACGGCCTGGCGATGGTGTTCTCGCTACTGGCCGCTGCCATTACCTGGAACCTGGGTACCTGGTACTTCGGCATCCCGGCGTCGAGCTCCCATACCCTGATCGGCTCGATCTTAGGTGTCGGCCTGGCCAACGCCCTGCTCAACGATATTCCGCTGGCTGACGGGGTCAACTGGCAGAAGGCAATCGATATCGGGGCCTCGCTGGTCTTCTCGCCGCTGGCCGGCATGCTGGTCGCCGGCCTGGTACTGATAGGCCTGAAGTGGTGGCGCCCGTTGTCGAAAATGCATAAAACCCCGGAACAGCGCCGCAAGATCGACGACAAAAAGCATCCGCCCTTCTGGAATCGCCTGGTGCTGGTGGTTTCCGCCATGGCCGTGAGCTTCGTGCACGGTTCCAACGATGGCCAGAAAGGTATCGGGCTGATCATGCTCGTGCTGATCGGTATCGTACCGGCACAGTTCGTCCTCGACCTGAGCACCACGACCTACCAGATCGAGCGTACCCGTGACGCGACATTGCACTTGAGCCAGTTCTATCAGCGCAACAACGCGACCCTGAGCGAGTTCCTGGCCCTGGGCAAAAGCGTGCAGAATGACCTACCGGGCAAGTTCCGTTGCAACCCGCAGCAGACCGAACCGACGATTGCCGCCCTGCTGAACAATCTCAAGGGTGTGACCGACTACCATTCGCTGTCGCCGGAAACGCGCATCGAAGTCCGTCGTTACCTGCTTTGCCTGGATGACACCGCGAAAAAAGTCGGCAAGCTGCCTGGCCTGGATAAGCGTGAGAAGGCGGATCTGGAGAAACTGCGCAAAGACCTGACCACCACCACCGAATACGCGCCGTTCTGGGTGATTCTGGCGGTAGCCCTGGCCCTCGGCCTGGGCACGATGGTCGGCTGGAAGCGGGTGGTGCTGACCATTGGCGAGAAGATCGGCAAGCAGGGCATGACCTATGCCCAAGGCATGTCGGCACAGATCACCACCGCTTGCATGATCGGCCTGGCGAATATTTTCGCCTTGCCGGTCTCGACCACTCACGTGTTGTCGTCGGGTGTCGCGGGTACTATGGTGGCGAACAAGAGCGGACTGCAAAGCAGCACGATCAAGACCATCCTGCTGGCCTGGGTGCTGACCTTACCGGCGACCGTAGGGCTGTCCGCCGGATTGTTCTGGCTCGCCTCGAAGCTGCTCGGCAGCTGAGTCGTTTTCAGTGACACAAAAAAGGTGTGATCTTTGGATTGCACCTTTTTTATGGCTTCCAGTTCCAGACTACACCGGCCAGAACAAGGCCAACATTCACCAGCTCAACGACTACCCTCCAGACATCTGTTTCTAACAATCAGAAACGATAAGGTAAAAAAAAGGCGACCGAAGTCGCCCAAAATGCCTTGCGTGCTCGTCCCCTGGAAAAACCTAGGGCGCTTTGCGCTTATGTGAGTCTTTCCAGATAAAAAAACCGAACCCTGCGAGGAACATCACCATGAGGCTCACCGTCAGTACCCCGGCAATGACCACGTTATCGAAAAACATGACTGACCTCCCGCCTTTATGCTGTTGCGCTAGGGCTAAGTTAGCCAAACCGGCACGGAAGAAAATTGACCGAAGTCAATGCCGCCCGGAATCGGGCGGGGGGAAACAAATTAACTGACGTGCATCAAGTTTCAGCACGACTATCAGCGTTTTTTCGGCTTGTTCTTCGGTTTTTTCTTGGCCTTGCCCAAAGGCAGCGCCTGCTCGAACGCCTGGCGAACTTCATTCAGGCGCTTCTCGTTGAGATCATGGACACGTTTGGTCCGCTCGGTATTCAGGTCGATCAGCTTGTCGTCTTGGCTCATGATCACTGCATCGCTATCTGTCGAATTCAGCCGAAGCCATTCACTTCGACTCGCCTAATCACCTAATAATGAAGGCAAGCGCCTGCGCTGACCAGTCGTGAAACCCGCTCATTGCCGATTAAAATGTGTCCGCACGGGCCAATCGCCGCGTCCGAATGGCTGCCGAGGATCGTAGATATAGGACCTTCCTGCGCTGATGATCTGGGAGGAGATCGGCCTGCCGCCACAGCTCCTACGTCAATTGCCCGCGAAAGGATTTCAGACCTCGACATCGACCAACAGGCCCTGACGCGGCTGTTCTTCCATCAGCGCCACCACCGGCACAGTATGATCGGTGTTCAATTCGTCGCCCGGCACCGCCAGGTGACGCTCAGGATCATCGTCGGCCTCGCGCCGGCGCTGCTGCCGTTCCTGCTGGCGCCGCTGCTCTTCACGCAGCAGCCATGCGGCCTCTTCAGGGTCGCGCTTTTGCAAGTCGATGGTACTTTCGCGGGAGCTTTCCTGAACCGGCACCACGGGCGGGATATCCGGTCGCGGCCGGATAGGGTCCTGCTGGGAAGTCACCGGCAGGACGCTCAAGGGTAGCAGCGGTGGCAGCATGGTTTTTCTCTCCTGTCGGCAGGCTGTCGGCCGCGAGATCGGCGACTTGAGCCGTCGGTCGCGAAACTGTGACCTGAGTATCGTTCAAGGGCGCCATGCGTCCCGACGAACGTCATCGTGGCGACTGTGAGTCTTGTGCTGTGCGGTTTCTCAACAGGGGCCCCATTCGTTGATTGACCACAGATCAATGAGCCTTTGGCCTGAAAGCGTCGATTCCGTTAAGATACTGGGCTTTTTCAAGGCGGGAGTCAGGCAGCATGGCGCAGCACTATCAACCGGGGCAACGCTGGATCAGTGACAGCGAAGCCGAGCTGGGTTTGGGCACCGTTCTGGCACAGGACGGCCGCTTGTTGACCGTGCTCTATCCGGCCACTGGCGACACTCGCCAGTACGCGCTGAGGAATGCGCCTCTCACCCGTGTGCGTTTCTCGCCCGGTGACACCATTACCCACTTCGAAGGCTGGAAGATGACCGTGCGTGAAGTCGACGATGTCGACGGACTGCTGGTCTACCACGGCCTCAACGCGCAGAACGAAGTCGTCACGCTGCCGGAAACCCAGTTGTCGAACTTCATCCAGTTCCGCCTGCCCAGCGACCGCCTGTTCGCCGGGCAGATCGACCCATTGGCGTGGTTCTCCCTGCGCTACCACACCCTGGAACACACCAGCCGCCAGTTGCAGTCTTCGCTCTGGGGCCTGGGCGGTGTCCGTGCGCAACCCATCGCGCACCAGTTACACATCGCCCGGGAAGTCGCCGACCGCATCGCGCCCCGAGTCCTGCTGGCGGACGAGGTCGGCCTGGGCAAGACCATCGAGGCCGGCCTGGTGATCCATCGTCAGTTGCTCAGCGGTCGCGCCAGCCGCGTACTGATCCTGGTACCGGAGAATCTCCAGCACCAGTGGCTGGTGGAAATGCGTCGGCGCTTCAACCTGCAGGTCGCACTGTTCGATGCCGAGCGCTTTATCGAAAGCGATGCCAGCAATCCGTTCGAAGACACCCAACTAGCCCTGGTCGCCCTAGAGTGGCTGGTCGAAGACGAGAAGGCCCAGGATGCGCTGTTCGCCGCCGGCTGGGATCTACTGGTGGTCGACGAGGCCCACCATCTGGTCTGGCATGAAGAGCGGGCAAGCCCGGAATACGTCCTGGTCGAACAGTTGGCCGAGACCATTCCCGGCGTCCTGTTGCTGACCGCCACCCCCGAGCAACTGGGCCAGGACAGCCACTTCGCCCGTCTGCGCCTGCTCGACCCGAATCGTTTCCACGACCTGGCGACCTTCCGCGCCGAAAGCGAAAACTATCGCCCAGTGGCCGAAGCGGTGCAGGAACTGCTGGATCAAGGTCGCCTGTCTCCCGCCGCGCACAAGACCATTCAAGGTTTCCTCGGTGACGAAGGCGAAGCGCTGCTCACCGCCGTCAACGCCGGCGATAGCGAAGCCAGCGCCCGTTTGGTCCGCGAACTGCTGGACCGCCATGGCACCGGCCGCGTGCTATTTCGCAACACCCGCGCCGCCGTGCGGGGTTTCCCAGAGCGCAAGCTGCACGCCTATCCACTGCCAACCCCGGACGAATACCTGGAACTGCCGCTGGGCGAACACGCCGAACTGTACCCGGAAGTCAGCTTCCAGTCCCAGCCGGACGCCAACGAAGAACAACGCTGGTGGCGCTTCGATCCGCGCGTCGAGTGGCTGATCGATCAGTTGAAAATGCTCAAGCGCACCAAAGTACTGGTGATCTGCGCCCACGCCGAAACCGCCATGGACCTGGAGGATGCCCTGCGCGTGCGTTCCGGTATTCCGGCCACAGTGTTCCACGAGGGCATGAACATCCTCGAGCGTGACCGCGCCGCGGCCTATTTCGCCGACGAGGAATTCGGCGCCCAGGTGCTGATCTGCTCGGAAATCGGCAGTGAAGGTCGCAACTTCCAGTTCTCCCATCATCTGGTGTTGTTCGATCTGCCGTCGCACCCTGACCTGCTGGAACAGCGGATCGGTCGTCTTGACCGGATCGGCCAGAAACACGTGATCGAACTGCATGTACCGTACCTGGAGACCAGCCCGCAAGAGCGCCTGTTCCAGTGGTATCACCAGGCGCTGAACGCTTTCCTCAACACCTGCCCGACCGGCAACGCCCTACAGCACCAGTTCGGCCCGCGCCTGCTGCCGCTGCTCGAAGGCGGCGACGATGGCGAATGGCAAGCACTGGTTGACGAAGCCCGGACCGAGCGCGAGCGCCTGGAAGCCGAACTGCACACCGGTCGCGACCGTCTGCTTGAACTCAACTCCGGCGGTGCCGGCGAAGGCGACGCGCTGGTCGAGGCGATCCATGAGCAGGATGACCAGTTCGCTCTGCCGATCTACATGGAAACTCTATTCGACGCCTTTGGCATCGACAGCGAAGACCACTCGGAAAACGCCCTGATCCTCAAGCCGAGCGAGAAGATGCTCGACGCCAGCTTCCCACTGGGCGACGATGAAGGCGTGACCATCACCTACGATCGCAACCAAGCGCTGTCGCGCGAAGACATGCAGTTCATCACCTGGGAACACCCGATGGTGCAGGGCGGCATGGATCTGGTGCTGTCCGGCTCGATGGGCAACACCGCCGTGGCGCTGATCAAGAACAAGGCGCTGAAGCCGGGCACCGTGCTGCTGGAGCTGCTGTATGTCAGCGAGGTGGTCGCCCCGCGCTCGCTGCAATTGGGTCGCTACCTGCCACCGGCCGCCCTGCGCTGCCTGCTGGATGCCAATGGCAACGACCTGTCGACCCGCGTCGCCTTCGAGACCCTGAACGACCAGTTGGAAAGTGTGCCACGGGCCAGCGCCAACAAGTTCATCCAGGCCCAGCGCGACAACCTGACGCCGAAGATCAACGCCGGGGAAGCGAAGATTGCCCCCCGTCACGCCGAGCGCGTGGCCGAAGCACAACGTCGCCTGGCTGCCGATACCGATGAAGAGCTGGCGCGCCTGACCGCGTTGCAGGCGGTTAACCCGACCGTGCGCGACAGCGAGCTGGTGGCGCTGCGTCAGCAACGCGAGCAGGGCCTGGCGATGCTTGAAAAAGCCGCGCTGCGCCTGGAGGCAATTCGGGTGCTGGTCGCCGGTTAAGCTCATTCATCACTGCGGGAGTCGGTGCTTTGCGTCCCTTTGCGGGCGACTCGGTCTCAAACGGCCACAAGCACCGCCTCCCGCTCATCGGCCAGCATTCGCACCGCCGATACTGAGTTCCGAGGGCGCTGTCTCAGCGCCTGAAAAATATTTGTAACACCTCCTTACAAAGTCACGACCGAAGCCTAGAATGGCGCGGGATTACCCCCTTCCCTTCTTCCTTCGTTGAGCTTCCATGCCTGATGCTAATCCGTGTCTGAATTGCGGTGCCTGCTGTGCCTATTTTCGCGTGTCGTTCTACTGGGGTGAGTGCGTCTCGGGTGGCGGCCTGGTGCCCGACGAACTGGTCACCCAAATCAGCCCAAGCCGCGTCGCCATGCTCGGAACCGAAGCGCGTAAGCCGCGTTGCACCGCGCTTAAGGGCGAAGTCGGGGAGCAAGTCAGTTGCTCGATCTATCATCAGCGCTCCAGCCCCTGCCGTGAATTCGCAGCCGCCTGGGTCGATGACGAACCCAACGAGCGCTGCGACGCCGCTCGGGCCGCCTTCGGCCTGGCGCCACTGGAACCTGAACAGAAAGCCACTTTAGTCCCCATCGCTGTTTAGGACTCCTAAAACATGGGCGGTATCCCGCCATCAACCTCTACTGCTATGAGTGACACGCGATACGCCAACGCGTGGATCTCAACCAATACTCGGAGAAAGTAATACAAAATTCACAAAAAGTTCCCCGTCAATTAAAGAACGTCAATGATTGGCCGATTCAACGGTATTCGAGCAAGGATCGCCCTCGCTGAGCCTGGGATAAAACCCTATCGCTCAAGCCAATATCGCGCGGTAAAGTCGCGACCTCTCATTCCGTGATGGCGCGTTGACATCCTCTCGACCGCCCAACCAGACCAGGTATATGGCGCACAATGACCTCTAAAAACCACCCGGCCAACCCAGTATCCGATCTGATAGTGCCCACGGTCGCGGAAAAACCTTCCAAGGTCCATTCCACACCGCGTCCATTGGCGACGCAGCAGTACCTTTATTTCACTGAAACCAATACGGATCGTATTCTCGACAACCTCGACGGCTTGCGCGACATGGTCTTCCCCAGCTCAGCGCATCCGGAGGGTGAAAACGAAGCGCGCCGCGAGCAGCAATTTCCTTCCGTATGCCTGATCGGCCTGGGTCGCTGCGGTTCGAACATTGCGCTGGACGTCGCCGAACTGGTGTACAACGCTCGCAAGTTCTACCTCAACGAGTTCAACAACGAGGACACCACCACCGACAAGGGCTATCGCCCTGCCCAGTGGATTCGCCACAACCTGCGCCTGGGGCAGAACAAATCCGCCAAGCCGGTGTTCCTGGTCGAACCGCTGGTGATGCTCGGCGATCTGGACAAAGACATCGCCGGACGTATCCGCTTCTCCCGCAAAGGTGAGAAAAGCGGCTTTATCCGCGACTACAGCAAGATGAAGATCATGGATCTGTCGGAAGTCCATGCCGGTGGCGCCGGTAACGCGCCGATCCTCGGCCAGTACCTGGCCAAGATCATCCTGAACAAAGACACCCAGCGTTTCTCCAGCCCCGACTGGAAGATGATCCATTCGTACCTGATCGACTCTTGTGGCATCAAAGCCAATCAGTCGCGCCTGTACTTCTCGATCTTCAGCGCTGGCGGCGGTACTGGATCGGGCATGGCCTCGGAGTTCGGCCTGGCTCAACAGTATTCGTACATGAACAAGACGTTCGACACCAAGCCGATGGACGAGCACGACAGCAAGAGCGGCCACGCCTTTGTCTTCGAGCCGATCTTCACCAGCGGCATCTGCGTACTGCCGAATATTTCCGATCATCGCAGCGAAATGTCCGAGGCCTTGCACATCAACGCCGGTCGCCTGCTCTGTAAGTACCTGTCCGAAGAATGGGACTTCTCGTACAACTTCGACAATGAGGACAGCAGCGAAGCCAGCGTCATGGGCCGCATCCGCCCCTGGAACGCGATGATGCTGATCTCCAACGACATCATGCGTTATGCCGAAGAGAACGATGACGGCAATATTCAGAACATTGATGTCAATGCCATGGAGAAACACGCCAACCAGTACATCTCCCAGCAGATTTTCAATATTCTCACCGCCCAAGCGGTGACCACCGACTACGACCAGAACTATTTCCGGCGTGCCGGCATCGACATCGGCGAGACTATTCGCCTGGATGCCAATGACCTGTTCATGAGCCTGGCCGGTCCGGTGGCCATCGCCTACGCGGAATCGGTGGTACCGGAACAACCAGTGCCCACCGGCGATAAATTCAAAGTGTTCGAGAAAGAACCGCAGCGTCTGAACATCGATGACCTGTTCTTCCGCTCCATCGACCTGCCACACTTTAACAAGGTCACCCAGGCGATCGAGGGCATCAGTCTGCTACCGATCGAATCCAAGCGTTACCGCGCGGCCCTGGAGCAGTACAAAGCCTCGGGTTACGACGCGGCGGCCCTGCACGACTTGCACTTCTTCAAGAACTGCTCGTCGGTAGTGTCGATTGTCTCGCTGCCCAAGGACTACAAACTGTCCTACATGGACCTCAACCGACTCAAGACCCACCTCAATAGCCTGTTCCCCAACACCACGCTCAAGCGCTACGCACTGGTGATCGGCGCTTCGGCCAACCTGTCGCTGACTACCCTGATCGCCAAGAGCCCGTGCCTGTCGGACGATTTCCTGACCCTGATCGTGGCCTTCATCAAGCGCTGCTTCGCCCGTCACCCGTATCGTTTCGACGATACGCTGGACAACTCGATGCTCGACTTCATCACCCGTGACGAGTTCGACGAAGGGCATATCGACGATCTGCTCAACGAGTTCGAGAACCCGGCGAAGATCCTCGATACCAACTGGTATGCGATCAAACCGATGTACGAGAAGAAGTACCGTGAACTGATCAACGACAAGGACAAGTTCGTCTCGATCAACGATATTCGCCTGTCCCGCGATTGCGTAAAAAAGGCCATCAAGTACCTGCGCGAGATCTACCGTCATCGGATCGGCAAGACCCGGGTCATTTCGTTGAATAACCACACCGGCAAAACCGAGTATTAGGTGCTGTAGGAAATATTTTCGAGCGAAGGCCAGGCGAGGACTGACCGGGGTCGCAGGCAACTTTACGGGTTGTAAATGAGCCTAGCGAGCCTGCTTTCAACGCAACATCGGCAAGCGCAAATATATTTCGTACAGCGTCTGGGCACGATCCCGCGGCAGCTGGCTGACGGTTCCCACAATACGGCGCCTGACTTGAGACAGTTCCGGGGTTCGGAAGACTGTGGATTTTCTCCACGAGCAAACTGCCACTACTGCTCTGGGCGGTTACTGGCCTACACACTCATAGGCCATAAACGCATAAGGCATATGCACCATTGCAGTGCGCTAAATTATTTTTCTACCCGTTCCTGGGTCATTACCCAAGGCGACACCACCACCGCCCACAGGTCAGGATCTCGCTTGAAAAGGTCCTGCGCCCGCGTTTCAGACACCTTGGCAAGCTCCCCGGCGGCCAGCCAGCCCGCCACTTTGTCAGCCTGGTTGGCGGCCATGGCCTCGGCGACCGCGATCAAATCCAGCGAAGGCTCGACCCACAGTAGTGCACCCCGGGCGAAGAACGGTTGCAGCTCTTCCCAGCGGATCGCTGCAGTTTCACCAAGCAGCTTGGCATAGAGGGTGCTAGGTTGTTCAATCATGGGTTTCTACCTGAGAAAAAATCAGCGCAATCATAACGTCGCGACTCAGGCAGAAAAACCCGGATGCAATGGTTGGGATGAAAGAGGAATCAGGGGAGCCAGGGATCGCCGTGTGGGATCAGCAACATCCAGATAACAATCTGCAGGGCAATCCGCCGCCATTCTGTCTTTTTCTTTCATTTAAGCGACACCCCCCGATTTTGCCCTCAGCTGCCCGCTATTCAAGCGATTAACGGGCGCTCTAAACTGTATCGGTACAGTTGCCGGGGAAACCGGGGTTCGCAAACCCGGTTCTGCTGCCTTGGCGTCAGGACTATAAAAATTACAACAGTAAGAGTGGAGCACTAATGACTAAGCAGATTTCCAAACTGTTCGCCGCTATGGTTCTGGCCGGGATTGCCAGCCATTCGTTCGCCGCAGACACCCTCAAGATCGGCATTGCCGGCCCGAAAACCGGCCCAGTGACCCAGTACGGCGACATGCAATTCATGGGTGCGAAACAGGCCATCAAGGACATCAACGCCAAGGGCGGCGTCGACGGCAAGATGCTCGAAGCCAAGGAGTACGACGATGCCTGCGACCCTAAACAGGCCGTAGCCGTGGCCAACAAAGTGGTCAACGATGGCGTCAAGTTCGTGATCGGTCACCTCTGCTCCAGCTCCACCCAACCGGCTTCGGACATCTATGAAGACGAAGGCGTGATCATGATCACGCCAGCCGCCACCAGCCCGGAAATCACCGCTCGCGGCTACAAGATGATCTTCCGCACCATCGGCCTGGACAGTGCCCAGGGCCCTGCCGCCGGTAACTACATCGCCGACCACGTCAAGCCGAAAGTGGTTGCCGTGCTGCACGACAAGCAGCAATACGGCGAAGGCATCGCCACCGCGGTCAAGCAGACCCTCGAGAGCAAAGAGATAAAGGTTGCCGTCTTCGAAGGCCTGAACGCCGGCGACAAGGATTTCTCCTCGATCATCCAGAAACTCAAGCAAGCCAAGGTCGACTTCGTCTACTACGGCGGCTACCATCCTGAGCTGGGTCTGATCCTGCGCCAGTCCAAGGAAAAAGGCCTGAACGCCAAGTTCATGGGGCCGGAAGGCGTCGGTAACGACTCCATCTCGCAGATCGCCCAGGACGCTTCCGAAGGTCTGCTGGTGACCTTGCCCAAGTCCTTCGATGCCGCCCCGGAAAACAAGGCCATCGTTGACGCCATCAAGGCCGATGGCAAGGACCCGAGCGGCCCGTTCGTATTCCCGGCCTACTCTGCGGTCCAAGTGATCGCCGAAGGCATCAAGTCGGCAAAGAGCGAAGACACCGCCAAGGTGGCAGCCGCCATCCACGCCGGTACCTTCAAGACCCCGACCGGCGACCTGAGCTTCGACGCCAAAGGCGACCTGAAGGACTTCAAGTTCGTGGTTTACCAGTGGCACTTCGGCAAACCGAAAACCGAAGTCTCCCCTCAGTAAGTCAGGCCTGAAAGGTCAAGAAGCCCACTGTGCAAGCAGTGGGCTTTGTTTTACGAGGTTTATGGGCCCGACACCCGCGATCCGGGAGCTGGCTCACCTGAAAATCTTAAAACCGTCACCAGCGGTTCGCTGGCAAAAGTTCGTGCCGACATGACCATAAACCACGGCACCGGGCCGGAACATGACTCCACCAGTGAAATGCGTATCGGGTTTTTAGGAGCGTGTAATGCCTGAGATCTATCACTTCTTCCAACAGCTGGTTAATGGCCTGACCATTGGCAGTACCTATGCCTTGATAGCCATTGGCTACACAATGGTTTACGGCATTATTGGAATGATCAACTTCGCCCATGGCGAGGTGTACATGATTGGTTCCTACGTGGCCTTCATCGCCCTCGCCGGGCTGGCCATGCTGGGTATCCACTCACTGCCGCTGTTAATGACCGCCGCGTTCATCGCGACAATCGTCGTGACCAGTGCCTATGGCTACAGTATCGAGCGCGTCGCCTACCGTCCCCTGCGCGGCAGCAACCGACTGATTCCGCTGATTTCCGCCATCGGCATGTCGATTTTCCTGCAAAACACCGTGTTGCTGTCCCAGGATTCCAAGGACAAGTCCATCCCCAACCTGATCCCGGGGAGTTTCTCCTTTGGTCCGGGCGGCGCGGAGGAAGTACTGATTTCCTATATGCAGATACTGGTATTCATCGTCACCCTGGTGGCCATGACCGGGCTGACCCTGTTCATTTCCCGTTCACGCCTTGGCCGCGCCTGTCGCGCCTGCGCCGAAGATATCAAGATGGCCAATCTGCTAGGCATCAATACCAACAACATCATCGCCCTGACCTTCGTCATCGGCGCTGCCCTCGCAGCGATCGCCGCCGTGCTGCTGAGCATGCAATACGGCGTGATCAACCCCAACGCTGGCTTCCTGGTAGGACTGAAGGCCTTCACCGCGGCAGTCCTGGGCGGCATTGGCAGCATTCCGGGCGCCATGCTCGGCGGGCTGGTGCTGGGGGTGGCCGAAGCCTTTGGCGCCGATGTGTTCGGCGACCAGTACAAGGACGTGGTGGCGTTCGGTCTTTTGGTTCTGGTGCTGTTGTTCCGGCCGACCGGCATTCTGGGCCGTCCGGAGGTTGAGAAAGTATGAACAGATATCTCAAATCGGCGTTCTTCAGCGCCTTGCTGGTATGGGCCGTGGCCTTTCCGGTGCTCGGCCTCAAGTTGAGCATCGTCGGGATCAACCTCCAAGTGCATGGCACCGGGCCGGTGACCCTGAGCATCATCGCCCTCTGCTCGGTGCTGATGTTCCTGCGTGTACTGTTCAGCGAACAATTCAATGCGATGTTCAAGTCGTCCCGAGGCCCGCTGGTCTCGCCCAAAGTCGGCCAGTTCCTGACCCTGCCGCGTACCCAGCGCTGGATCATCATCGGCCTGATCGTCGCCGCGCTGATCTGGCCGTTCTTCGGCTCACGCGGCGCGGTCGACATCGCCACCCTGATCCTGATCTATGTGCTGCTGGGCCTGGGCCTGAACATCGTGGTCGGCCTGGCCGGCCTGCTCGATCTGGGCTATGTGGGTTTCTACGCCGTGGGCGCTTACAGCTATGCGCTGCTGTCACACTACTTCGGCTGGAGCTTCTGGATCTGCCTGCCGATCGCCGGCCTGATGGCCGCCACCTTCGGCTTCCTCCTGGGTTTTCCGGTGCTGCGTTTGCGTGGCGACTACCTGGCCATCGTGACCCTGGGTTTCGGGGAAATCATCCGGCTGTTCCTGCGTAATCTCACCGACCTCACCGGCGGTCCCAACGGCATCAGCAACATTCCCAAGCCGACCTTCTTCGGACTGTCGTTCGACCGTACCGCCGCCGAAGGCATGCAGACCTTCCACGCATTCTTCGGGCTGGACTACAACCCGGTGAGCAAGGTGGTGTTCCTGTACCTGGTGGCCCTGGTGCTGGCGTTGTTCGCCCTGTTTGTGATCAACCGCCTGCTACGCATGCCCATCGGCCGTGCCTGGGAAGCGCTGCGTGAAGATGAGATCGCCTGCCGGGCGCTGGGTTTGAATCCGACAGTGATCAAGCTGTCGGCCTTTACTCTCGGTGCCGCGTTTGCCGGTTTCGCCGGCAGCTTCTTTGCCGCGCGCCAGGGACTGGTGACGCCGGAGTCGTTCACCTTCATCGAGTCGGCGATCATCCTCGCCATCGTCGTATTGGGTGGCATGGGCTCGCAACTGGGCGTAATCCTGGCGGCCATCGTGATGATTCTGCTGCCGGAAATGATGCGTGAGTTCAGTGAATACCGCATGTTGATGTTCGGCGCCTTGATGGTGCTGATGATGATCTGGCGGCCGCAAGGCTTGCTGCCCATGCAACGTCCACACATGGAGCTGCGCAAATGAGCCGCGAGATCCTTAAAGTAGAAAACCTGAGCATGCGCTTCGGCGGCCTGCTGGCGGTCAACCGCGTGGCCCTGACCGTCCAGGAGAAACAAGTGGTGGCGCTGATCGGCCCGAACGGCGCCGGCAAGACCACGGTGTTCAACTGCCTGACCGGTTTTTACAAGCCGAGCGCCGGTAGCATCCTGCTCGACGGCCAGCCGATCCAGGGCCTGGCCGGCCATCAAATTGCCCGCAAGGGCGTGGTACGGACCTTCCAGAACGTGCGCCTGTTCAAGGACATGACGGCGCTCGAAAACCTGTTGATCGCCCAGCACCGGCACCTTAACACCAATTTCCTGGCCGGGCTGTTCAAGACCCCGTCGTTCCGCAAGAGCGAGCGCCAAGCCATGGAGTACGCCGGGTACTGGTTGGAGCAAGTCAACCTGACCGAGTTCGCCAACCGCCCGGCCGGCACCTTGGCCTATGGTCAGCAGCGTCGCCTGGAAATCGCCCGTTGCATGATGACCCGCCCGCGGATCCTGATGCTCGACGAACCGGCGGCCGGCCTCAACCCACGGGAAACCGACGACCTCAAGGCGCTGATCAGCGTGCTGCGCGAGGAGCACAACGTCACGGTCCTGTTGATCGAGCACGACATGAAATTGGTCATGAGCATTTCCGATCACATCGTCGTGATCAACCAGGGCACACCGTTGGCCAACGGCACGCCACAACAGATCCGCGACAATCCCGAAGTGATCAAAGCCTATCTGGGGGAAGCGTAAATGCTGCAATTCGAAAACGTTTCCACCTTCTACGGCAAGATTCAGGCCCTGCACAGTGTCAACGTGGAGATTCGCCAAGGCGAAATCGTCACCCTGATCGGTGCCAACGGCGCGGGTAAGTCGACCCTGTTGATGACCCTCTGCGGCTCGCCAAGGGCCCATGCCGGCAGCATCCGTTACTTGGGCGAGGAATTGGTGGGGCAGGAATGCTCGCAGATCATGCGCAAGAGCATCGCGGTAGTGCCGGAAGGTCGTCGCGTGTTCTCGCGACTGACCGTGGAAGAGAACCTCGCCATGGGTGGTTTCTTTACCGACAAGGGCGATTATCAGGCGCAAATGGACAAGGTCCTGGAACTGTTCCCACGGCTCAAGGAGCGCTTCAGCCAGCGTGGCGGCACCATGTCCGGCGGCGAACAACAGATGCTCGCCATTGGCCGGGCACTGATGAGCAAGCCCAAGCTATTGCTGCTCGACGAGCCTTCGCTGGGCCTGGCGCCGATCATCATCCAGCAGATCTTCGATATTATCGAACAACTGCGCAAGGACGGTGTAACGGTGTTCCTGGTGGAGCAGAACGCCAACCAGGCGCTGAAAATCGCCGACCGCGCCTATGTACTGGAAAACGGTCGGGTGGTGATGGAAGGCAGTGGCGACGACCTGCTGACCGATCCCAAGGTACGCGAAGCGTATTTGGGCGGTTGATCTACCACGCAGCCAGCATCCGCTGCTTGAAAGCCTGACGGAAAGCCTCGATTTCGGGGCTTTCCTTTATCCATCAAAACACCAGGAGGGCGAGCTTGGTAGCCTCCCGAAAAATAATCGATTATTTTTGCACCCCGAGGTAGCAAGCCTCGCCCTCGCCGCTCAATTAAGGCGGCTACGCGATGCAATCCCTGCTTCCACCACTGATAGCCATCGGAGATCGACCATGAGCACTACTTCCCGCGCCCTATCTGCCACTACCCTCGCCCTGACCCTGGGTTCTGCCCTGAGCATCGCCGCGTTGCCGATGACCGTGCATGCCGACGATGCCGCAAAAATGGAAAAATGCTACGGCGTGGCCCTCAAAGGCCAGAACGATTGCGCCGCGGGTGCCGGCACCAGTTGCGCTGGGACTTCGTCCAAGGACTATCAAGCCAATGCCTGGAAACTCGTGCCGGCAGGCACTTGCGAGACCACCAAGACCCCGAACGGCATGGGTAGCCTGAAACAAGGCCCAGCAGCCTGATCGCTTCACTTGCCTGAGCAGCAAAAATGTCCACGGCACGGCAACCCGCTACCCGTCATCGCGCTCCGGTCGTTGGCCTTGAGCTTCCACCCCGCGCCGGGCTGGGGCTCAAGGCCGAACACTTCCAGGTGATCCTGGAAACCCGCCCCGACCTGGGTTTCTTCGAGGTCCATGCCGAAAACTATATGGTCGCCGGCGGACCGTTTCACCATTACCTGGGCTTGATCCGCGAACAGTATCCGCTGTCGCTGCATGGCGTCGGCCTATCCATCGGCGCCGAAGGCCCGCTGGACAAGCAGCACCTCAAGCGTCTGGCGCTGCTGATCGAGCGTTATCAACCCTATGCCTTTTCCGAACACCTGGCCTGGTCGAGCCACGGCCCGGTGTTTCTCAACGACCTGCTGCCGTTGGCCTATGACCAGGCGACCTTGCAGCGGGTTTGCGAGCATGTCGACCAGGTACAAAGCACCTTGAAACAGCCGATGCTGCTGGAGAACCCGGCCACCTACCTGCAATTGGAGCGCTCAACCCTGGACGAGGCGGATTTTATCAGCGAGGTCGTCCGCCGTACCGGCTGCGGGTTGCTGCTGGACGTGAACAACGTCTATGTCTCCAGCATCAACCACCAGCGCGATGCGCTGACCTATATCGAGGCACTGCCACTGCACACGGTGGGAGAAATCCACCTGGCCGGATTCGCCGAAGACGCCGACAACCTGGGTGACCGGCTGCTGATCGACGATCACGGCGCACCCATCGACCAGGCGGTCTGGACCCTGTATCAACAGGTACTGACGAAGATCGGCGCGATGCCGACCCTGATTGAACGCGACAACCGCGTCCCCGACTTTGCCGTGCTCCTTGCCGAATCCGCTCAGGCCCAATCACTGCTGGATCGAGTCGAGCGCTACCGATGAGCGAGCAGGCCCGCTTCAGCGCCGCGCTGCTCGACCCGCGACAGCCTTGCCCACCCGGTTTGTGCAGCGCCAATGGAGCTGACCCTGCCAGTCGTTTCGCGGTGTACCGCAACAATGTCCAGAGTTCGCTGATCAATGCCCTGGCGGACAGCTATCCGGTGGTCAGGCAATTGGTCGGCGAAGCGTTCTTCCGGGCCATGGCCGGTGTCTATGTCCAGCATTACCCGCCCAGCAGTCCGATCCTCAGCCACTATGGCGAGGATTTCGGTGGTTTTATCCAGGGTTTTGCACCGGCGGCGAGCGTGCCGTACCTGGCCGACGTCGCCCGCCTGGAGCGATTGCGGATCAACGCCTATCACGCCGCCGATGCAACGCCAGTGAGCCCGGAACAGATCGGCCATTACCTGGGGGATCCCGAATCCCTGATGACTTTACGGATTCACCTGCATCCCAGTCTCGCGGCACTCGCTTCACCCCATGCCGTGGTATCGCTATGGCAAGCCCATCAAGGCGAAGGCCAACTGAACCAGGTCGATCCGACACAAGGCGAAGCCGCGCTGGTCTTGCGCCAGCACTGGCAAGTCCAGGTGTTCAGAATCGACAGGGGCACCCTGGCATTTATCCACAGCCTGCGAAACCAAACGCCGCTGGAACGGGCCATTACCCGCGCAGGTGATGCCTGTGCCGAGTTCGATCCAAGCCAGGCGCTCGCCCTGCTGATTCGTCACGGCGCCATCATTCACCTGCAACCAGAAGAAAAGCGCCAACCATGAAACTGCGCAAGCCTGTCGTGCGCCCGATGGTGAGGATAGTCCGGTTGTTCAAGAAGCTCCCTTACCGCTTGATTGTCTTTGTCGCCCGTTTCTCCATCGCCGCCGTATTCTGGAAATCTGAGCAGACCAAGGGTCCAGGGTGTGACCTATTCGCGCGTCTACCTGCAGGAAAATCCGCTCTAGACTGAGGATTCAACCTCACGCTGGAGCAACCACAGGATGAAAATTCTTTTGATCGGCGCCCTGGGCACCATCGGTTCGGCCATCGAGAAAGAACTGGCCCCACGCCACGAAATCATCAAGATCGGTCGCACCCACGGCGACCTGCACGCGGATATCAGCGACGGCGCATCGATTCGCCAGTTGTTCGAACAGACCGGTCAGTTCGATGCGCTGATCTGCGCCGCCGGCAATGTCAACTTCATGCCCCTGGCCGACATGAGCGACAAGGACTTTGCACTGGGCTTGCAAGACAAGTTGATGGGCCAGGTCAACCTGGTATTGATCGGTCGCGAATACGCCAATGACGGTGCTTCGTTCACCCTCACCTCCGGTATCCTGAGCCATGACCCGATTCGCTACGGCGTCTCGGCCAGCTTGGTCAACGGTGCGATCGACAGCTTCGTCAAGGCTGCGGCCATCGAGTTGCCTCGCGGCCTGCGAGTGAACTCGGTGAGCCCAACCTTGTTGGTCGAAGCCGTGGACCGCCACGGGTCTTACTTTCGCGGCTTCAAACCGGTGCCGGCGGTGGATGTGGCATTGGCCTACGCCAAGAGCGTGGAAGGCTTGCAGACCGGCCAGACCTACCGCGTCGGTTGAATGGTGCCCTACCGTGGCAAGCGGGCTTGTGGTGCTCGCCCAGCCTGAGTAACGTGGCGGCACTTGTCAGGAGAGCCCACGATGCATGCTGCCCGTTCTTTCATGTTCCTTGCCCTGCTGCCGCTGTTCGCCGGCTGCCAGATGCTCGCCCAGAAACCCTCGAACCCCACTGCCGGCCTGAGCCGGATGCAAGGCGAGCTCAGCCGCATCGACGACAAACTAGTGTTCCAGGCGTGCCAGGAACAACGGCGCTTTGTCGTCAACGATAGTGGCAATACTGGCATCACCCAGGAGGCCGCCAGCCTGTCGAGCCAGCCCGGCAAACTGTTCGTCGACCTACGCGGCAGTTTTTCCGCGAGCACGGCCGACGGTTCCGATGGTCAGATGAACCTGCAACAGATCTATCGTCTGGAACGTGGCACCGGCACTTGCGCCGATCCGGACTTCAAGCGCCAGACAGTGATCGCCAACGGCCATGGTCCAGACTGGTCGTTCAAGGCAACCAGCACCGGCCTGGTGCTCAAGCGCGACCAGCAACCGGCCATCGTCCTACCGTACCTGGAAGAACAACTAGGCGACGGTCGCTTCAGTCTCAGTACCGAAGGCAACAACCAGCATATCGAGCTGTGGGTGGTCCCCCAGCGCTGCGTCGACAGCGTCACCGCCAGCGTGCAGAGCCTGAGCGCCGAGTTGCGGGTCAATGGCCAAGTCCAACGCGGCTGCGGCGTATTCGGCGGCGCACGTAACGACTGATTCGACGAACCGTCATTCAAGCCTCACGGAAAACCGCCGTTGGGGCTTATAATCACTGGTTTGTCGTAAAGCCGGCGCGCCTGCGTGGCCCGCACACTGGACCCTGTCATGCTACGAATCACCGAACTCAAGCTGCCGATCGACCATCCCGATGAAGACCTGCGGCCCGCCATTGTGCAGCGTCTGGGCATCGCCAGCACTGACCTGCTCGATTTCACGCTGTTCAAGCGCAGCTACGATGCCCGCAAGAAATCGTCCGAGCTGTGCTTCATCTACACCATCGACCTCTCGGTTCGGGGTGAGGACGCCCTGCTGAAGAAATTCGCCGAGGACCGCAACGTCAATCAGGCGCCCGACGTCAGCTATCAAGTGGTCGGCCAGGCACCGGCCGACCTCGGCGCGCGCCCGATCGTGGTGGGCTTCGGTCCCTGCGGGATTTTCGCCGGCCTGCTACTGGCACAGATGGGCTTCAAGCCGATCATCCTCGAACGCGGCAAGGAAGTGCGCCAGCGCACCAAGGACACCTGGGGCCTGTGGCGCAAAAGCGTGCTCAATCCCGAGTCTAACGTGCAATTTGGCGAGGGCGGTGCCGGGACCTTCTCCGATGGCAAGCTCTACAGCCAAATCAAGGACCCCAAACACCACGGTCGCAAGGTCCTGCACGAGTTCGTCAAGGCCGGTGCGCCGGAAGAAATCCTCTACGTCAGCAAACCGCATATCGGCACCTTCCGCCTGACGGGCGTGGTCGAGAACATGCGCCAGCAGATCGAAGCCCTGGGCGGTGAAGTACGCTTCGAGCAACGGGTCACCGATGTGCTGATCGACGACGGCCAGTTGACCGGCGTCGTGCTCGACAGCGGCGAACGGTTGGACTCGCGCCATGTGATCCTGGCGCTCGGTCATAGCGCCCGCGACACCTTCCGCATGCTCCACCGCCGTGGCGTGTATATGGAAGCCAAGCCGTTCTCGGTGGGTTTTCGCATCGAGCACCCGCAGTCACTGATCGACAGTGCCCGCCTGGGCAAATACGCCGGGCACCCAAAACTGGGCGCCGCCGATTACAAGCTCGTGCATCACGCCAAGAACGGTCGTTCGGTCTACAGCTTCTGTATGTGCCCCGGCGGCACCGTCGTAGCCGCTACCTCGGAACCCAATCGAGTGGTGACCAACGGTATGAGCCAGTATTCGCGCAACGAGCGTAATGCCAACTCCGGTATTGTCGTCGGCATCACTCCTGAAGTGGATTATCCGGGCGGACCACTGGCCGGTATCGAGCTACAAGAGCGCCTGGAGTCCCACGCCTTCGTGCTCGGCGGCAGCAACTACGAGGCGCCAGCACAACTGGTCGGTGACTTCATCGCCGGCAAACCCTCCACCGCGCTAGGCAGCGTCGAGCCGTCCTACAAGCCGGGCGTGGCCCTGGGTGACTTGGCACTGGCCTTACCGGACTTCGCCATCGAAGCCATTCGCGAGGCCCTGCCGGCGTTCGAACGTCAGATCAAGGGCTATTCGCTACACGATGCGGTCCTGACCGGGATCGAAACCCGCACTTCATCACCGCTGCGCATCACCCGCAACGAATCGATGCAAAGCCTCAACGTCAAGGGCCTGTTCCCCGCTGGCGAAGGTGCCGGTTATGCCGGTGGCATCCTCTCGGCCGGGGTCGACGGCATCCGTATTGCCGAAGCCGTAGCCAGGGATATTCTGGGAATCGGCGCCTGAGGCCGACCGTCATGACCTATAGCGTCTCGCCCATCGGTTTCGTCCGCTCCTGCTTCAAGGAGAAATTCGCCATCCCGCGCCAGCCACAACTGGCGCCGGCGGCACGGGGCATACTGGAGCTGGTGGCGCCGTTCGACCGGGGCGATGCGGTGCAGGGACTGGAGCAGGTCAGCCATGTCTGGTTGCTGTTTCTGTTCCACCAGGCTTTGGAAGACAAGCCGCGACTCAAGGTCCGCCCACCACGCCTGGGGGGCAACCAATCCATCGGCGTGTTCGCTACCCGTGCGACCCATCGGCCAAATGGAATCGGCCAGTCCGTGGTCAAGCTGGATAAGGTCGAAGGCCATCGACTGTGGGTCTCGGGCATCGATCTGCTGGACGGCACGCCGATTCTCGATATCAAGCCCTACGTGCCCTACGCCGACCACGTCAGCGGTGCCGTCAACGGCATCGCCAGCGCGGCGCCGCCGTTGATTCCGGTACAGTGGACGGACGACGCCTTGCAACAGGCCCGGGACCACGCCTTGCGCCTGCAGGAGCCGTTGATTGCACTGATCGAGCAATGCCTGGCACAGGACCCGCGTCCGGCCTACCAGACGCCGACGCCCGAGCGCGAGTACGGCGCCCGGTTCTGGGACTTGAACGTGCGCTGGCATTACCCGCAAACGGCGGTGATTCGCGTGCTGGAAGTAACTCCCACCCGTTAAAAACCGTGGCGAACGGGCCTATTTTTCGACAAACGCCCGCTCGATCAGGTAGTCACCCGGTTCGCGCATCCGTGGCGAAACAGTCAGGCCGAAGCTGTTGAGCACTTCGCTGGTCTCGTCGAGCATGCTCGGACTGCCGCACAACATGGCTCGGTCGTCCTGCGGGTTGATCGGTGGCAGGCCGATATCGCTGAACAGCTTGCCGCTACGCATCAGGTCGGTCAGGCGACCTTCGTTCTCGAACGGTTCACGGGTCACGGTCGGGTAGTAGATCAGTTTGTCACGCAGCGCCTCGCCGAAGAATTCGTTCTGCGGTAGGTGCTCGGTGATGAACTCGCGGTAGGCGACTTCGTTGACGTAACGCACGCCATGGCACAGGATCACCTTGTCGAAACGCTCGTAGGTTTCCGGGTCCTGGATCACGCTCATGAACGGTGCCAGGCCAGTACCGGTGCTTAGCAGATACAGGTGTTTGCCCGGCTTGAGGTCGTCGAGTACCAGGGTGCCTGTAGGCTTCTTGCTGATGATAATCTCATCGCCTTCCTTCAGGTGCTGCAACTGGGAGGTCAAAGGACCGTCCGGCACCTTGATGCTGAAGAATTCAAGATGTTCTTCCCAGTTCGGGCTGGCGATCGAATAAGCACGCATCAGCGGTCGACCGTTAGGCTGTTGCAGGCCGATCATCACGAACTGACCGTTTTCGAAGCGCAGGCCCGGGTCGCGGGTACACTTGAAGCTGAACAGAGTGTCATTCCAGTGGTGAACACTGAGGACGCGCTCGTGATTCATGTTGCTCATTGGGGTGTGACTCCTGGAAATTAGCTCTGCGCTGTCAGTAAACAGCTATCAAGACGCGCGATTGCATAGCATTCTAATGCCGGCGACAATATCTGTTAAATTAATTATCAAGATAAGGGTTATCGGTTATATAGATATGAGATTTACTCTCCGCCAACTTCAGGTATTCGTCACGGTCGCCCAACAGGAAAGCGTATCACGCGCCGCCGGGCTGCTGGCTCTTTCCCAATCAGCCGCGAGCACCTCGATCACCGAGCTCGAGCGGCAATCGAGCTGCCAGTTATTCGACCGTGCCGGCAAGCGCCTGAGCCTCAACGCCCTGGGCAAGCAGTTGCTGCCGCAAGCCGTGGCGTTGCTGGACCAGGCCAAGGACATCGAAGACCTGCTCAATGGCAAGTCCGGCTTCGGTTCACTGGCAGTGGGCGCCACCCTGACCATTGGTAATTACCTGGCGACGCTGTTGATCGGCAGCTTCATGCAACTGCACCCGGAGAGCCAGGTGAAACTGCATGTGCAGAACACGGCGAACATTGTGCAACAGGTCGCCCATTACGAAATTGACCTGGGTCTGATCGAAGGTGACTGCAGCCACCCGGATATCGAAGTGCAGACCTGGGTCGAAGACGAACTGGTGGTGTTTTGCGCCCCACAGCATCCGCTGGCAAAACGCGGTCGCACGACCTTGGCAGAGCTGACCCAGGAGGCCTGGATCCTGCGCGAGCAGGGCTCGGGGACGCGGCTGACCTTCGACCAGGCCATGCGGCATCACCGCAACGCGCTGAATGTCCGTCTGGAACTGGAACATACCGAAGCCATCAAGCGGGCGGTGGAATCGGGGCTGGGAATCGGCTGCATCTCGCGCCTGGCTTTGCGTGACGCGTTCCGCCGGGGCAGCCTGGTGCCGGTGGAAACGCCGGACCTGGACCTGGCGCGGCAATTCTACTTTATCTGGCACAAGCAGAAGTACCAGACCTCGGCCATGCGCGAATTCCTCGACCTGTGCCGCAACCTCACCGCCGGCGTCCAGCGTAGCGATGAGATCGTGTTGCCAACGATCGCCTAGGCTCCACAAAAAACCACCGAGCGGCGATCAAGCGAGCCGGTTTTTACCGCAGCACGATCGTCGCGTGGGCAGTTTTCGTGCAGCGCTTACAGAAGGATGACGGCCCAGACCAGGGCAATCATGCTCAGGGCGATGAACTGGGCGGCACTGCCCATGTCCTTGGCATTTTTCGACAACGGATGCCGGTCGAGAGAAATCCGGTCGATGGCCGCTTCCACCGCCGAGTTGAGCAACTCGACGATCAGCGCCAGCAGGCACACGGCAATCAATAGTGCGCGCTCGACCCGACCGACGTTGAGAACGAACGCCAGCGGGATCAACACCACGTTCAGCAGCACCAACTGACGAAACGCCGCCTCACCGGTGAACGCGGCGCGCAGGCCATCGAGGGAATATCCCGATGCGTTGAGGATACGTTTGAAACCGGTTTGACCTTTAAAAGGCGAAGACATAAGTAGGCAACTGAGCGAAAAGAGGTAGGAAAGCTAATTCAACAAAAGTCAAAAAAGCGTGAATAGTCGGTATTCTATCAGCTCGAAATTGATTCGAGCTGTTGCAGGAGCAAGGCAGCCTGGGTACGGGTCCGCACGCCCAGCTTGCGGAAGATCGCCGTGACGTGAGCCTTGATCGTCGCCTCGGACACACTCAGCTCATGGGCGATCTGTTTGTTCAGCAGCCCTTCGCAAACCCTGGTCAGCACCCGGAACTGCTGGGGTGTCAGACTGGCCAGACCGGCGCTGGCGGCCTTGGCCTCCTCGGAGACGCTGACAGCTTCGAAGGCCTGCGGTGGCCACCAGACATCGCCGTCGAGCACTGTGCGCACAGCCCTTTGAATCACCTCCAGGGAGCTGGATTTGGGGATAAAGCCACTGGCGCCGAATTCGCGGGAACGTACCACCACCGAGGCCTCTTCCTGAGCCGAGACCATGACTACCGGAATCTGCGGGTATTGGCCGCGCAGCAACACCAGACCGGAGAAACCGTAGGCGCCGGGCATGTTCAGGTCCAGCAGGACCAGGTCCCAATCGGCTTTCTCGGTCAGGCGGGTTTCCAGCTCGGCAATGCTCGCCACCTCCACCAGCCGTACATCGGGCCCAAGCCCAAGAGTCACCGCCTGATGCAATGCACTGCGAAAAAGAGGGTGGTCGTCGGCGATCAGGATTTCGTATGTGGTCATTTTCCCAATGATCCTGTTATTAGGCGAGCGTCGATCGGTTGGCGACTCGCCGAAACCTGTCAAAGCGACAACTTGCAAAAGCTGTGTACCACGAGGACAGGTTCCACGCTAAAAGCCCGGAACACCGGCCTGTCAACACTCTGGCGCAGGCGAATCGGCGCCAAGCATGACCAGCGCAGCCAAGGTGGTCAAGTTCGATACGTTACGGCACAGCCATCGACTGGCCAATAACAGTGCCATCATGCACATGGCACTGGAAGAAAAGACTTGAGTCGCCGATGGGCCTCATCATCCAGATCGAGCGGCAACTGGAATTTGGCGCCCAGGTAATGGGCAGTAAAGACCTCCAGCAAGGCACTCACCGCCTCGCCGGCACGGGTATCGCCCGCCAGCTCCAGGCACAAGGCGCCCACCTCCGCGGTGCAGAAGTGGTCGTCGCGTTTGGAGCGGCGCAATTTGTAGCGCGACAACTGCTCAAACTCCAGGCTCAGCACCGGGAAGCGCTCAAGATAAGGGCTTTTACGAAACATCTTGCGTGCCTCGGTCCAGGTCGCGTCTAGCAAGATAAACAACGGTCGCCTACCGTCTACCCGCTGTACCTGGGTTACCACCCGCTCCGGTGCCACGAATTCTCCCGGGAACACGATAAACGGTTGCCATTGAGGGTCGGCCAGCAAGGCCAGCAATTGCGGATCAACCTCGGTGCGCGACCAACTGAAGGCCGTGGTATCGGCGATCACATCGGCGATCAACCAACCGGTATTGCTCGGCTTCATCGGTTCGACATCGTGCATCAGCAGACATATCGCCGACTGCGCCGCGACCCGGGGGCGCCAGCCACACAGGCAATACTGCGCAATCACACGACAGCCCTCACAACGCTCGGCCCTTGAGCCCCGCGCGGTGAACGGCGCTTTGGCGCGGGCCAGGCGCTGGGCGCGCAGACGGGAAACCGCGTGGCTCATAAGCTGCAACGCTGACAAAAAGAAGGGCTGAACACGAAAATACGACTCACAGCGATAAAAAGTACGGGAAGTTTAACAGAGGCAATGGCGCCGTTTGAGCAGCGGCCCGTCGATACTGCCTTCAGCCCCTAGTAGGGCCTACAACTGCCCTCTATACTTCGCGACCACTGAACGCACAGTCCGGTAGCGGGTCGAAGCACCCGTGACCCCATCAGGAGAGTTTCATGCTGCGCCTTATCGTACCGTCCATCGCCCTTTTGCTGGCGTTGCCCTTCAGTGCCCAAGCGGCCTCGCTGAAGGATTTCGAACTGAACAAAATGCTGCAGGACGTCGCGCACAAGAGCAACCAAACCCTGCCTCGCGAACTCGACAACAATATCCTCGAAGTTGCCTACACGGTGGAAGGCAACCAGTTAATCGACCATCTCAGCGTGCAATCGGACTATGCCCAAAGCATGCGAGCCAATCCAAAGGCGGTCTACCTGCAACTGGGCGCCAGCGTTTGCCGTAACCCCAACTATCGAAAGCTGATGGCTCAGGGCGCGGTGATGCGCTACGAATTCACCGAGAACAAGAGCAACCGTCCCGTCGCCTCCGCACACTTCGTGGAAAGCGACTGCCCGAAAGCGACGCCGCCGAAGAAAAACTAATCACTGGCACGCCTGGCGTCGTTGTTCATCATCGGCGCGCAGCTCCGCCACCAGCGCTTGCATGTAGCGCGAGTGCCGTCTCGCGCCCTCCAGCCGTCGGCGACATTCATCCTCCAGGCTGAGTTGGTTGCTCAGTGCAGCCATCTGCAACAATTGATACAGCTCGTTATCGACTTCTAGCGTTATCCTCTCCATCACCCGCCTCCTTGTCATCCCGGTACAGATCCTACCACCTGAAAACACCGGCCTGGACCTGTCACACCGATGAAACGCTTCAGGCCAGCTTGTAATGTAAGTCAATCAGAGTAAGAAGTCGCGGGCACAACTTCTGACGAGCGGTGCACGTCATCCGCAACGCTACAACAAGCTGTTGCCAGACAAGACTTTATAGGCCCATGATCAATTCGCCAGGTCTCATGCAAAGACATTGAGCTGGCTATACAGCGGCGCATGCAGTCTCGCGGCAACGGTGAATATTTCGACCGTGCCAGAAGTTCTGTATATGAAGGAGAAGTTGAATGCCTTACCAATCGGATGACTTGCTGTCCCGTCATTTCCAGAGCAACGGTGTCGACCTGACCAGCAAGGTCGAAGAACAACTCAAGTGGGTTGCACCTGACAGCCCGAACCTCCCGCTTTATCGCGATATGATGCTGACCGTCCTGCGCATGGCCCAGGATGACCGCAATCGCTGGAACGCCAAGATCGTGCTGCAGGCCCTGCGTGAACTGGAGCATGCTTTTCGAGTGCTGGACCAGTTCAAGGGCCGCCGCAAGGTCACGGTGTTCGGCTCCGCCCGCACTCCCCTCGAACACCCACTGTACGCCCAAGCCAAGGAACTGGGCGCCGCCCTCGCCCACTCCGACCTGATGGTCATTACCGGTGGCGGTGGCGGTATCATGGCCGCCGCCCATGCCGGCGCCGGCCTAGAACACAGCCTGGGCTTTAATATCACCCTGCCCTTCGAACAGCAGGCGAATCCAACGGTCGACGGCACTGTTCACCTGCTGTCCTTCCATTTCTTCTTTACTCGCAAGCTGTTCTTCGTCAAGGAAGCTGACGCGCTGGTGCTGTGCCCAGGCGGATTCGGCACCCTCGATGAAGCGCTGGAAGTGCTGACCCTGATCCAGACCGGCAAAAGCCCGCTGGTGCCGGTGGTGTTGCTGGATACGCCTGGCGGCAGCTTCTGGAAAGGCGCCCTCGACTTCATCCGCAATCAGCTGGAGGCCAATCACTACATCCTGCCAAAGGACCTGAAGCTGGCCCGTCTGGTGTATAGCGCCGATGAGGCAGTGAAGGAAATCAACCAGTTCTACAGCAACTTCCACTCAAGCCGCTGGCTGAAGAATCAGTTCGTAATCCGCATGAACCATCCTCTCAACGAACAGGCACTGACGCAATTGGACGAGCAGTTCACCGACCTGTGTGTCAGCGGCGGTTTTCATCAGCATGCGTACACTGGCCAGGATCAGGACGAACCGCAATTCAGCCACCTGTCGCGGCTAGCGTTTCATTTTACCGCGCGGGACCAAGGGCGTTTGCGCGAGCTGGTGGACTTCATCAACCTGCCGGAAAACTGGAGCAAGGCCTGGATACCCGAGCAACAACAAGCCAGGGAGCCGATCAAAGTCTCGTGATCAGTCGTCCATGCCTCGGCCGCTGAACAAGCGACCGATCATTTCCATAGAATAACCCCGATAACTCAGGAAGCGTCCCTGCCGGGCACGCTCACGGGCGTCGACCGGCAGTTGCCCGGCAAACTTGCGCCGCCAGGTGTCTTCCAGTTGCGCCTGCCAATCCAGGCCACTTTCACGCAGGGCCTGCTCGATATCGCTGCGCTGAAGACCGCGCTGGCTCAGTTCCTCGCGAATGCGCAAAGGCCCATAGCCGGAACGGGCACGGTAAGAAACAAAGCTTTCGAGGTAACGGGATTCGGACAGCAGCCCCTCTTGCGTCAGACGGTCGAGTTCGCTGTCGATCATTTCGGGAGAAGCGCCGCGCTGGCGCAATTTGCGTGTCAGCTCGACTCGACCATGCTCGCGTCGTGCGAGCAGGTCCATGGCAGTACGCCGTACAGCAACAGGGGTATCCAGTACGGCGCTCATCGCTTCACTCAGAGGTCAGCGTCAGCCAGATCGTCTTCGGTTTCAACGATCGCGGCAGCGCCGGAGTTGGCTTTGGTATCAACGCCTGGGCTCAGCAACTTGTCACGCAGTTGCTTCTCAAGGGTCGCGGCGATTTCCGGGTTCTCCGCCAGAAACTTGGCCGAGTTGGCCTTGCCCTGACCGATCTTGCTGCCGTTGTAGCTGTACCAGGCACCGGACTTCTCGACGAAGCCGTGCAGCACGCCCAGGTCGATCATCTCACCATTGAGGTAGATACCCTTGCCGTAGAGAATCTGGAACTCGGCCTGACGGAACGGCGAAGCCACCTTGTTCTTGACCACCTTGACACGGGTTTCGCTGCCGACCACTTCATCGCCTTCCTTCACCGCGCCGGTACGGCGGATGTCCAGGCGAACCGAAGCGTAGAACTTCAGCGCGTTACCACCGGTAGTGGTTTCCGGGCTGCCGAACATCACGCCGATTTTCATGCGGATCTGGTTGATGAAAATCACCAGGCAGTTGGCGTTCTTGATGTTACCGGTGATCTTGCGCAGCGCCTGGGACATCAAGCGAGCCTGCAGGCCGACATGCATGTCACCCATTTCGCCTTCGATTTCCGCTTTTGGCACCAGTGCGGCCACGGAGTCGACGATGATCACGTCAACCGCGTTGGAACGTACCAGCATGTCGGTGATTTCCAGGGCCTGCTCGCCGGTGTCCGGTTGGGACACCAGCAGGTCGTCGACATTCACTCCCAGCTTGCCGGCGTATTCCGGGTCCAGGGCGTGTTCGGCATCGACGAAGGCACAGGTTGCACCGGCTTTCTGCGCCTGGGCGATGACGGAAAGCGTCAGGGTGGTCTTACCCGAGGATTCCGGGCCGTAGATTTCCACGATACGACCCTTTGGCAGACCGCCAATACCGAGCGCGATATCCAGGCCCAGGGAACCGGTGGAGATCGAAGGGATCGCCTGGCGGTCATGATCGCCCATACGCATCACGGCACCCTTGCCGAATTGACGTTCGATCTGACCCAAGGCCGCAGCCAAGGCTTTCTTCTTGTTGTCGTCCATTAAAGTCCTCACGTAATCAATAAGGCCTGACGGCCAACACCTGTATAAGTAGCCAGTATTATTCCACAGCCTCGGCGGATCGCCTACCCCTGTTTTGCGATTTCTGCTTCCGCCCGTCGCAACAGCCCTTCCAGTGCGGCCCGCACCGTCTGTCGACGGACCGCATCGCGGTCGCCGGGGAAGTGCCGGCGCTCGCTGTCGACCTCGTCGCCGACACCCCAGGCGAGCCAGACGGTGCCCACCGGCTTTTCCATCGACCCGCCGTCCGGCCCGGCCACGCCACTGACCGCCACGGCAAATTGCGCCGCGCTGTGGGCCTGGGCGCCACGGACCATGGCCTCGACCACTTCGCGGCTGACCGCACCGACCTGACCGAACAGGACCTCGGGCACCTGCAACTGGCGGGTCTTCTGTTGATTGGAATAGGTCACATAGCCGGCCTCGAACCAGGCCGAGCTGCCGGGAATCCGCGTGATCGCCTCGGCGATACCGCCGCCGGTACAGGACTCGGCCGTAGTGACCTGGGCGTTCAGAACCTGCAAACGCCGACCGAGTTCCACGGCCAGTTGGGTGATGTCGTCCACGTTGCTCTCCTGACGGGGCCGGTTGCGCAAAATGAACACCCTACATGAGCGCCTCGGACTTTCAAGCCGCGATGTGCATCCGCCGCTCAGTGCGACACCGCCTCGGCATACGCCTGACAGGCCTGCAAGGCAATCAGGGCGCGGTCGCCGTCGTCGGTGATGGCGATAATTCGTTGAGCATGCGCCGGGTCAAGTCGGGCGCGTGCGGCTGCATGAACCACGCCGCTGGCGGCGGTGGTGGCTGGCATCGCGCAGCCACTGGCAAGATCGCCTGCGTCGAGGAGGACTGACAACCGCAGATCAGCAGTGGCAATCCGATCGCGCAAGCGCGCCTGATCCTGTTGTACATCACTCAACTCCTTTGCATGGATCTGGTCGCTGGCCTGGAGCTGCTGCTCCAGGGCCAGGCGTTTATCCTGTTCGGCACGTTGCTGCGTTGCTGCGGCCAGGGCAATCTGGTGGAGCGTGTCGGCTTGCTGTCTGGCTTGATGCTCCAGTTGCAGGCCGTAACGCCAGTCCTGAATCCACCAGGCCAGCGCCGCCGAGCTGCCGGCCACAATGGCCAACAGCGCGACAGCGACGAATAGACGGTAAGGCGCCGGGATCAGATCGAGGAAACGCATAGCACCGCCCTCGCCCGCGCCCAGAGTTGCAATCGATCCTCGAGGCCGGTGAGGCCGCCGTTGATCTTGCGGGTGATGCTGTTGAATCGATCGGCATCGGCCAGTGCGTTCAACCCTTGTTGCTCCCAGAACCAGGCCGCCGACTCGGCAGCCCACTGCGGTTGCTCCAGCAGTTGCGGTTGTTGCAGCAAACGCTCGTCGCCGAACAGCGCGAGGCTGCATTGACGATAATTGCCATGCCCGCTGATCTGGAGCAGCCCACGACCGCGATAGCGCTGACCATCGCCGTCGGCATCCGGGGTATTGCCCAAGCGAATAGCGAGGGGGCCCGTATCGTATTTGCTCAGGTATTGATCACTGCCCAGCTCCCGCACGTGGCGCAGTTGCGCCGACTCATGACCCACCTGGGCCAGGAAGGCGGCGATGCGCTTGGGGGTGTTGATTTGATGGCGGGACATGGCGGTGTTGAGAGCGGATACAAAAACGCCCGCTTGGGAGCGGGCGTCGGGCATGATTTGCAGCAACTGCTGCTGGGTAACGGACATGGTTTTCTCCGGGCATAAAAAAGTTTTCGCGGATTGCCGGGAAAATCGCTCTTGATTTTCATGAAAAAGAACTCGCTACGCTGGTAATCGTAGGCCATGTACTGGATCACCCGCACCCAGTTGATCCGGACTGAATATCCATGGCAATTTTTTCAGCGTTGTCGCCCCAAAACCGCGTCCTGGTGCTGCCGAAGTCCCAGTTAAGGGCCGAGTATGTGGCGGTTTTCCCTGCTCGGTTGGCGTTAAGGCGCAACGCTTAGGAGTGACAATCAAGCAATACGCACCCTCCTTTTTGATCAGATCAGCCACCATCACAAAGGTGTACTCCTCCTGCTGGCCATCCTCATAGGTAAGCAACGCAACAACAGTGGTTGTACCGCCCCGGCGAGGGGGCATTTTGACGTTCTCGACCTTAAGCGCGCGTTTGCCGCCGAGGAACTACTCAAGGCTGATCGGCATTGAGGAGGGCTGAGAGATGATTCCCTTAAACAGCCCCCTCAATTGTTCGTTACCCGCGTCAACCAAATGATTGTCATCGTAATAAAGGGATACGCCGTTTTTCGATCCCATGCACTGCCCAGCAGGACAAAGATATGGGACTGGGTCGATCACCCGCGCATTACACTGCTTGGCAGCAGCTTCAATCGCACCGTTGGCTGTGCGGTTGCGGCTCTCATAGTCACGTAGCGGAATCGTGATATCCGACTTGCTCTGAAACACCCTGGCATGCAAGTTTAGCCCCTTATAAATACTGAACGGCATTTCTGGAATTGGTTTGACGATGTAAACAGGATGGTTTTCAGCTATAGCGCACACCGTGCTGACATACTCGACCGTATAGCTTACGTCCCGAGACAACTTATCCTGCTGAGAATCGCCATTGAAATAGACCTGAAAACCATTTTCTCTGCTCGGCTCCAAGTATAGAGATGCCCGGCTAAACAGAACAACCGGTACACCATGATATGAATCTTTCAGCGTCGCCAGTTTTTCGCCCATAAATCCACGGCATTTGCTTTCAAACTCTTTATTATGCATTTCGAAATTTTTCAGGGTTGGGCATCCGCCACGAGCCCATTCTAAAGCAGCTTCTTTATTTTCCATCTGAACAGCCGCGGCAGTAGATTGCGCGTGACTGTCACCGAAGATAATCACTGAAATTTCCCCTGTACCCAGCTTGCAGTCAGCCGCACCGTACTCGTTGGGGTAGCACTCTTGCTTGTACATCTTGCTTGTATAATCCGGCTGACCCAACTCCAGGAATGAGAACCTGATGTCAGGATGTTTTTTGACAAGTGAGGCAATGATTGCAGACACTCCAACTGCCACAACAAGGAATGCCGCGTACTTGAAAATGGCTTTGGGGGCTGATGCAAAATTCTTCGATTTAGACTCTACAAAATAGAACGATAGAGCGCCGAGTGCGAATGATAGGAATATCGAAGCCAGTACATAAGCTGAACTTTCGAGCAGCCCACATATGTAGAGAAATACCACTATAGGCCAGTGCCACAGATACACGGAATAGGAAATTCCCCCAGTGAACTGAAGGGTTTTGTTGGCACTGAATATTGAGTGAGTGTTTCCGTAGATAACCAATACTGCGCCCATCACAGGAAGAAGGGCCAGATAGCCTGGCCAGAAATCCTGCTCGGAAAAGTAGAAAATCCCCACCAGAATTGCTGCCAGCCCCAGCGCCTCAAACACATAACAGGCTCGCTTACCGAGTTGCAGGGGAAACAGGAATGCCAGCCCCCCGGCAATCATCTCCCATGCTCTTGTGGGAAGCATGTAGAACGCAAAAACCGGAGCAATCTTGGTCATGTATACAGATGCAACCAAGGACGCCGTTGCAAGCAGCACAAGGGCTACCTTTGTTACTTTTACGCCCGTATGCTTAAATAATAACATTAATAGAACGGGATAGAGCATATAGAACTGCCATTCTACGGATAATGACCAAGTATGCAACAACCAATTTTCGTGCAAGGGTGCGTCAAAATAGTTCCCTTCTTTTGCGAAATCAAAGTTTGAACTGAAGAGCAGGGCACTCTTGATGGTCTTGATCGAGTCGCGGTAGTCATCCAACGGCAGGTACAAAAACCCGAATATCAGGAGTGCAATACACAAGACCAACAATGCAGGAATAATTCTCCTCGCCCTGGAGGCGTAAAAACTGAGCAACGAAAACTGCTGCTCTTGCAGTCCTTTGAAGATAATCCCGGTCATCAAAAAACCAGAAATTACAAAGAAAATATCTACTCCTGTAAAGCCCCCGCCAAACCCCCTGATTTTGAAGTGAAAAAGCACTACGGATATGACCGCAACTGCCCGTAACGCATTTATGTTTTTTCTAAACTGCATTTGTTTTTCCGTTACTTTGGTGATATCAGCGCGGCCCGATGGGCCTGAAGGCTATTCATCGTCGCATTTTTCCTCGCTATCCGGCCTCCTTAACGCGTTACACAGCCGTTTAAAGACTCACATAAATAGGTCCGCCCTAAACGCTCGACCTACTCGACTCTCGAAGAATGCAGAATGCCCAACAACCAATCGACCGACGGGCGGCCAACCCTTCATGCCTACCTCCAACCTTGTATTGCACAATGCTACCTTCGCCCCTGTCAAGACCGACAGGTGAAAGTGGACATGCGGGTATCAACCCAGCGCCCACCATTGCTGGTCCACATGGATCGACAGGACGGTATCCATAGCATCAACTATAAGCCCTTGGTTTGAACCAAGGTATCACCCACGGCGTGCATTTTCGGCACATCAACACAGAGCAGCCCCTCACCGCATCCTCTTGGTAATCGTTCATGACCGCCTCGATAGAAGGGCTCCAGTTCTGTTGTCAGTGCCTACCATGAGATTACGGCGTCGATTTCAACCAGAAAACGATCGCGACGCCTCAGCTTATTCTTGGTGGTGTATTCAAGGGCGGAAAAGTTCGACTGCATGGCAGGCAGACTGGCTGTTGTGCAGGGTGGCTGACCCTCTCAAATCAAGCGTTATGGCGGAACTGCTTGGAGAGGGACAAGAATAAATCAGCGTTTCCCTAAACATAATTGATGCCTCATGATTCCTTGTTCGTCAGGAGTAGAGGCGCGAAGATCTCCCCACGACAGAAGAACTCAGTACTTGATGACGTAGAGCAACGCCATGTTGCGTGGCCGAGACTCATTCCCACCCGATGCGGCAACTGTAATCGCATGTGTATGATCTTCTGTCTGGGCAACACTGATCACGTGTGTATGATCCACAGCAGCATTTATGGTCAGAGTGTGCGAGTGCGCGCCCGCCGCATTGGTGTATTGGGTCCCATAAGCTTGACGCCCACCACCAACACTCCCGTTGTCAAGATCGGTATACCCCATGGTTAAACCGTGTTGATGGTTCCCATCGGTCGATGTGCTACCTGTATGAGTATGTTCCCCGGCGGCTCCGGAGGACGCCGTGTGATTGTGCGACCCTGCAGCTCCTGAGCTGGCTCCATGGTTGTGGGAGGCATTCTGCGAATCCTGAAAACTACCGAGCGTCCTCCCCGAGTCAACACCTCGCCCATCATCCCAACCTCGGATGAACTCTCCTCGAAAATCCGGAAGATTGAAAGTCGATACGCCGTCCCCTTCACCGAAACGAATATCAATGGCACTAAAAAGTGCGGGGTATTGAGCACGTGAAACCGCATCACCATTGCACTTGAGCCAGCCTTTGGGCGGCTGTGTGGTCGCAACAGCCTTGACGTCCCCTACATCGGCGCCAGTCTGTTTGGCTGCTCCGGAACTCGCAATCAGAACCCACGCCCCATCACCAATCGAGCCGTTCCACTGCACCCATACATCGCCGCCAGCAACGATTTCACCGCCGAGTAACGGCACATGATCAATACCGAGGATTGATTTTGGGGCCAAGCCATTAGGTGAAAAGGTGCTGGCTCCGGTGTTGCCAGTCAGGGCCTTGAAACGTAACGTCACACCATCTACAAGTGCCGTGAGAGCCGGAGCATAAGTCGCAATATAGGTGCCAGCCCCCCCCGTATCCAAAGCATACTTAACAGAGTCAAATTGACTCATCTTCTGGATAGACAGCAGTAGTTGCCCAAGATCGGCTTCATCAGGAACCAGACCAGCCGCCTTAACTACATTCACAATTTCATCAGTAATTGAATTCCCCCACTCCGCTGGTATCAGTGAACCTGACGCGCCCGTCACCGGATTCTCATCTACGAACTTGCCGTTCACCAACCCTACACTGGGTACACTCTTTGGATAATCCATACTCTCAACCTCTAATCATAATTAATATGCACCAGCGTATGTGCTGGCGCGGTGCGGTGTATCAGGCATTCCAGGGCGCTGCCGGGGTTGGCGCCGAAGCGCTCGCCCCAGTAGCTGGCACCGAAACGACGGCCCATAAGCAACCGCCCGCCGGTATTAAGCGTCCACATGAATTGCGCCTGCCAGGTGCCGAAACGCGCCTTGCCGAACCGTGCCCGGCCCATGCGCGGGGTCTGCAGTTCGGTGACGCTGGCATTCGGATAACCCTGGCTGCGGGCGATATCGATGAAGTAGCCGATGCTCTGGTCGCCCACCGCCAGCAGGCGCCGACGCACCGCCAGGCGACGGTCGTCGAACAGCGGCTTGGGACCCAGGCACGGGTCAGGCAGGTTCATCACCCGCTCCCAGTCCGGCACCAGCTCGCTGACGGTCACCGGGTCCACTTCGTTGATCAGGTCGACCGCGCGGGCATCGACCCGCGCCAGCTCCTGGGCAATGCCCAACAGCACCTGCTGGATCTGCGGCACCTGTTCCGGATCCCACGCGGGACCGGCCGGCAGCAGGCTGCGCAGTTGCTCTTGGTATTGCGCGGCGGTTCTTATTCCAGCCATACGCAGCCTCCGAAGGTCAGCAACTGGTTGGTGGCCGCGGGCACATCGGCGGACGGCGTGACCAGCAGATGATCGTTCTCGCCACTGGCGCTGCTGATGGATTCGGCGATATGGGTCAGCAACAGGGTTTCCCCCAGACCGCCTTCACGGTTGTGCAGATCGCGCAGTTGCGCCTCGACCGCAGCGCGGGTGGCGCTGGTATCCGGCACCAGGCGCAGGGTGTAGGTGATCGGCACCAGCACCGGCGCCAGCACCTGCAACTGCGCCGTCACCGGCCGCAATGGCTCGATATAGGCCTGGACCAGCGCCAGTTGCGCGGCATCCGGCAGCGGCACGGGGTCGTCGTCACGCATGACAAACAACCCGACAGTGCCCGGCCCCAGGTAGTTGCCACGGCACCAGGCCCGAGTAATGCCCTGGCACTCCAGCGCCCAGGTTTCGTAGTCAGCCGCCGAACCGCCATGGGGCGTGACGCGATATGAGCGAATAACCCGCGCGCGCAGGGACTCAAGGCTTTCCTGCGCCACACCGCCGGTCAGGCCCGGCGTCAGTACCGTGAAGGTGTTGCCGATACCTTGCACCGGCTGCACCGGAAACAGGGTCAGGCCGGCATCGGCATTGCCCAGGCTGCCGGCATCCAACGCCTGGATCGGCGCGGTGTTGGTGCCGTCGCTGGTGGTGCCGCCGAGGGTCACCTTGTAGCTGCGACCGTCACTGGTCTGCAGTAGGGTGTCGGCGTCCAGCACCGCTCCGGCGGCGGCGCTAAAACCGACGCTGCCAACGGCGGCCTGAGCGGCCTTGCGCGGTTGGTGCAGACGCAGTGCGGCAATACGCTCCAGGGTGGTTTCGTCGGCGGTGTCGGGCAGGATCTGCTCGGCGATCCAGTCGAGGTAACCGTACAGGCCGAAGGCGGCGCCACTGAGCGTGCGGGCCAGGACCTGGGCATCGGACTGGCGCAGCGAATCGCTGGCCAGGTCGCTTTGGGTGCGGTTGATCAGCACCGGCAGCGAAGGGGTTTCAAACGGCATAAGTCACCTGCCAACTGTTGTTCGGGTTGATATCCAGGCGCTCGCCGCCGGCCAGGATCAGAACCGTGCGCAGGTTCAGTCGCTGGGCGTCGAGCCGTTCGGTGGTAATCTCGATGGCACTGCAATGGCCGTCGTCGATCAACCATTGCAGGGCTTCACGGGCATAGAATTGGGCGTCGAGCTGAGTCCGCGCGGTCAGCTTGACCCGTCGCAACAGCCACAGCCGCGAACCGATGCGGTCGTCGCTCACCACCGGAAAACTGTCGCCCCACCAACCGAAACGTTCATCGTCGTCGATAGGATCGTTAGAGTTGGCGCGACGCCAGGTGAACAGACTGATCAGCACCGAACGGGTCAGCGCCGCCTTGAGGTTATGGGAGACGAACATCAGGCACCTCCCGCCGGTACGCCAGTCTGGCCGGTGCCTGGCTGGATACCGCCGTGTACATGCTGGATCTGGCTGATGCCGCTGGCGAGTTGGTCGCCCTGGGAGACGATCTTGCCGGTCTGGGTCAAGGTCGGGCTGTCGAGGTTGATGGCGGTGCTGGCGCGGATGTTCAGGGTGCCGGTGTCGATATCGATGATCCTTCCGCGCTTGAAGTGGATCCGGTCGCCTTCGTCGGTGTAGAGGGCGATCTCACCAGGGGCGAGGTTTTGCAGGCGATAGCGGCGGTCGGCGACCACCAGCACGATGCCGTGGGAGCGATCGCCGCCGAGAAAGGTCGCGATGCCTTCGGCGCCGGCCAGTGGGTTGCTGGTGAAACCGTAGGGCTCGAAATGCTCCATGTCGTCGTTCACTTCACCGGCGGTCAGGCGCATTTGCAGCGATTGCAGTTTATTGGCCGAATTGGCGAGCACGACGGTGCCGCGCGCCAGTAGGCGTGTCAGTAGGCTCATGGTCAGTTCCTTGGGCAAGCGGTGTGTCAGGCAGGAGTGGAACGAGGAAGGACTATTTCGGGGTCTTGGCGGGCGTCGGCGTGGCCTCGAAAACCTGCGGCGGCGCCACGTCCAGGGTGGTAATCGAACCCTGTGCGGACAGCGAATAGGTCACTTTTGAAATCAACATGTCCTGATCCAGATCCAGCACCGGGTCCTTCACCCGCACCAGCAGATTGTGTCGCCACAGATCGCCGTTGGACTGTCGCCAGCCCTGTACGGTGTAGCTCGTGGCCAGGGCTTTGCCGGTGCGGGTGGCGCGCTCCCAATCGGCCCGTTGCTGGGCCAGCTCCGGGGTGAGCTGCACGCTTTCGCTGATCACCGTGACCCGCTTGCGCAGCGCATGGGTGTCACTGGACACACCCGACACTTCGCTGACCGCGCTGCCGCTGTTCTGGTCGTTGCCCTTGTGCTGGCCGATGACCCGGTACTCGGAAAACACCGTGCTGTAATCCCGCGCGGTAGTGGCCGAGAGGATGTTCTGGCCCAGCTCCAGGACATCGCCGGCACGCCCGGCACTTCCCGGCTTGGCGAGCACCAGGTTGCCGTCGGCATCATCGGTGGAAAACACTCGGTACAAGGTCAACAGACGGTCAATGGACTTGAATACCGTTTCCCCCGGCACAATGCTGTGGGTCTGCAACTGGGTGGTCTCCGCGATCTCGCTACGCACATTGACCTTGTAGGGTTTGGCGAGCGCCTCGACGATCTTCAACATACCCTGCTGACGCCACTGGCTCGGCTGGTTGATGGCCGCGCAATCCACCAGGTCGCGGGTCAGCGAACTGCCCTCGATGGTCAGGCTGATCTGATTGCCGTCATAGCGGATGGGCGCCTGGTACACGTAACCGGTCAGGACCAGGTCGCAGCCGATCAAGACCGAGCAACGAGCCCCCGCCTTGATGGGCACCGCCTGGGTCTGTCCCGGCCATTTCCAGGTGATACCGAGCTTGAAGGTGCGGAACTGGCGCTCGAGATCGGCACTGATTTCAACGGTCTTCCAGCCCTCATAACTCAGGCCGTCAACTAACAGGACAACAGCATTGTCGATATCAGTCATGACTTACTCCTGGGATATCTGCAACGGCATCGGTGGTATGAAACCGGGGTGCGAAATCCGGTTGCGTTGCACCACTTCACCCACCCGCGTGGCATCACCAAAACTCCGGTAGGCCACCACCAGTGCCGGCAGGTTGCTCTTGGGGGTCAGGTCAATCAATCGCACCCCGGTGGACGCCACCGCGTTGAGATGCCGCACCAGTGTCTGACGTACACCGTTAAGTGCTTGGTAATGCAGAGCGCCGCCTGCCAGATCAGCTCATTGAGGCTGTCACGTAGCGCCAGTACGTCGTCGACCACCGGTACATCGGCTCGTTGTACCGGTTGCTGGGCTTGTTGGGCCAATGACGGTGTGCTGGCCAACTTCACCGCCGGCGTGGCGACCGGCATCATCGACACAAGCTGGGCGATCTGTACCAGTAAGGCATCCTGGATCAGGTTCACCGTGGCCCGTGACGCACTAGCGGAGTCCTTGCCAATGGGCAGTTGTGAGGTGTCGAGGGACTTGGCCTCCTCGATCTGTTTCGAAATGTCGGCCAACATCCCGCGATAACCTCGGACGGCAAAGTCTTTCAATTGCCGGACTTCACCCACCAGACCCTTAAACTCGCCCAGCACGCCTTTGATCGCCGCACTCAGTTGATGGGGGAACTCCTTGACCGTGCGCACCAGCGCATAGATATCCGCGTAGGTTTCGATCAGCGGCGCCAACGCTTGCTCGATCACCTGATACGCCAAGGTAATCCCCTGACGCAGGTTATCCAGGCCGATCCGCGCCTGGTTGACCAATGCCATCGCTTCGTCGAAACGCACCAGCGAAGCGTCGAGCAATCGACTCGACGCCATCTGCAATTGCTCACGGGTGTTGATGACGACCTTGGGGAACGGCAACAACTCGTCCGGGTAGAACTTCAGGTTGAAGGTCACCAGCCCGCCATCCTGGCGGCTCTGGGTCATGTCGCATTCGCCGACCTTGACCTGCATCCGCCCCAACCACGGGTGAACCAGTTCGCCGCTGCCTTGCTCCAGCGCTTCGAGCAGCTTGTCACGCTGCTCCAGGCAATCGGTGCCCACGATAAACGCGGTCAGGGTATGGATCTTCGCCTGTTGGCCGAGCGGCTCGAAAAACGGCTGGTCACGCTGGGGGTATTCATGCAACTGGCCTTTCTGGCCGACTGGGATTTTCGCCTGGTCGACCCAGAACGGCACGCCGCGAAACGACGCCGGCAACAAACGGTCACGCCAGTGAGTCGCCATAAGCACCTCCAAGGGAAAGTGAGCGGTAGCCGACGGCAGGCGTCAGGCTCAGGCCCGGTTGATTGGTCTGGGGTGAGTCGACCCGCAAGCCTGCTGGGGCATTATCGAAGCGCACGGTCAGACCGCCTTCAAGCTGGGTACGATTGTTGGCGGCGGTTTGTTGGACAAGCGCACCGGAGCTTTGGATCAGGCCCGCGTTGGCGTTCCCGGCCTGCTGTTGCTGAACGAGGCCATCGACTTGTCCCGTGATCCTGGCGACGAAACCAGCGAAACCATCACTGAACAACTCCTTGATCGGCGCGATAAGGCTCTGCAACTTGTCCCACCACTCACCGAACCAGGCGATAATCGGCTCCCAGTTCTGGATAATCAGTCCTAGTGGCGACCAGTCGAACATCGTCCGAAAAAAATCCATCACCGGTGCCGCCAAGCCTCGCAAAACATCCCACAAGGCAGAAAACACCTCGCTGATGGGTTGCCAGTTGGCGATGACCTGCCCAATGGGAGACCACTCGAACACGCTCAGAAAAAACCCCTTGAGCAACTGCGCGGGATTTTGCAGCGCAGCCCACAGCGTCTCGAAGTAGCCGCTGATCGTGCCCCAGTTAGTGACGATCAATGCCACTGGCGACCAGTCGAACATGCCCTTGAGAACATCCGTCACCGGCACCGCCAACGCCTTGAGCAATCGCCAGATCGAATCGAACAGTCCCGTCAGTGGCACCCAATTGGCAATGACGAGGCCTAGCGGTGTCCAGGAAAACAGTGTCTGGAAAAAATCGACCAGCGTGGCAGCCGGCACTTTGATCGAATTCCAAAGACCGGCAAAAAATCCGCTGAGCGCTCCCCAGGCAGCGCTGATCATCGGCAGCGGCGACCAAGCCAGCACTGTCGCCAGGGTCGACATAAAGCTAAACGCCGCGTTTTTGATGCCCTCCCAAAGTTTGTTGAAAAAGCCCGATATCGGCTGCCAGTAGGCGACGATCAATCCCGCCGCAACGGCAATGCCCAACGCGACCAGGCCAATGGGCGAAGTCAGCAGGCCGGCCTTGAGCAGTTCCATTGCTCCCACCATGCCCGTCACCGCGCCACGCATGGCCGTAAACGCCAGGGCCCCGGCAGCGAGCCCCTGGACAAGATGGGGGTTTGCCGCGACAAACTCGGCAACGCTATTGACCAGCGGCACCAGCGCCGTGACGACACTGTTCAGCGCAGGCAACAACGCCTGGCCGAACTTGCTGGAAACGCTGTCGAGCGCCGCATTCAGCTTCGCCAGGTTCTGCGCCGTAGCACCTAAACCGGACGCTGACGCGTTTGCCGCCTGCGCGCCTTCGCGGGCCTCGGCCAGTTTGTTTTCTTCCTTGATGGCCGCCTGGACACCGGCCACGAAAGGCGCCGCCAGTCCAGCGCCGTTGAACACGCCGGCAATATCCAGGTTGCCCAGCCCACTGTTCTTCAGGCTGTTCTTGAACGTCTCGACTTGCGTGGTGACCTTAGCCATCTCGGTCTCCATTTTTTGCACACCCTTGATGACCACCGACAGGTTCACGATGGTCTGGCTATTCATCACCTGTTGCAGGGTTTGCGGGGTGTTATTGATTGTCGTAGCCATCACTGCACCTGCTGCATCGCATTGATCCGTTGCGCGTGCTCCAGGGATTCGCGGAGCACATCCAGTGGCCTGGCCATCATCTGTTCGGGGTCAACCTTCCAGAACCAGGCCAGGTCATAGGCCACCGCAATCAGCTCGCCGATGGCGGCGATGCCGCACTCATGAAAAAACCCGCCACCGCCCAGCTCAGCGTGTTGAGGTCGGACAGGTCCAACTGATTGACCGAGGACGGCGGGATGCCGGCGCAGATCGCGATGTATTTGGCCGCGACATCCATGTCGAGGCTGACCTCTTCGCTCTTGTCGATCTTGTACGGCAGTGCCTTGATCGCCCGTACCTCTTGCACCGTCGGACGACGCAGGCTGAGTTCGCTCAGCGGCTCGCCGTGGGCCTCGATGGGCACCTGCAACTTCACCGATTCAGTCATTGCCAGGTCCCCTTGATACCTTCGAATTTCAGCTCGATGGTCGCGTCATCGCCCTTGGCGACCGGCTCCTCGACCAGATAGGCACCGGCCAGTACATAGACTTTGCCGTTGCTGAATTCGCAGGTAACGGTCATGTCCGAACCGGCGATCAGTTGCTTGAGGGGGAAGTCCGGGGTATGCAGCGCCGTGACCTTGAAGGACGGGGCGATATCGGTTTCCTTGTAGAAACCCGGCACGACCGTTTCCCGTTTGACGGCCATCAGGGGCGCTTCGCAGCCGCCGTTGATGGTCAGTTGAGCGCCGTCCACTTTGACGTAGCAGGTGCCCGCAATCAGTTGACCCATGGTGTATCTCCCAAAAAATAAGCCCGCTCATGGCGGGCTGAAACAAAACCGTGAGGAAGACGCGGCTTACGCCACCGAGTCGTACTGCAGACGGAACTGGTTGAGCAGCGCGAACACGCGCAGGCCGTTGATGTAATCCGGCGGGAACAGCACGTTGATCCGGCTCGGGTCCTGGACGTCGCGCTCGACAATCAGGTGCTCGGCGAACAGCTCGGCGTTTTCCACATGGCCTTCCAGTTCGAGCTTGGCGTACTGGGCAATCAGCTCCCCGCGAATCGTGCTCGGGGTGACGATCGGCTGGCCGGCACCGAAACGGGTGCCATCGGCCGCGAGCTTGTGACGCCCGTATTTGCTGGTGATCACGCTTTGCAGGCGCCGGACGATAAAAGCCGACTGGTGCATGGTTTCGCTGTCCAGGTAAGAGTTGTCCGCCTGGCCATAGGCGTTCTTCTGGTAGGTGGTGATCGCGCGCTGGATGCGCACATAGCCGCCCTCGTAGTACGCGGTGGCGATGCCGTAGCTGAGCAACGACTGACGCTCGGTCAGGGTGAAACGCTCGCTGGCCGGGGCCGGATCGACACCTGGCAGGCTGCCGCTCTGGGTCGGACGGCTGGCATCGGCGGAGATGAACACCGCCGTGCGAGCAGCCAGGGCTGCGGCCTGGATCCAGAACGGCTGCGCAACACCGGGCTCCAAGGCCAGGAGGGTCATGTGTTGATCGTTGCGCGCCTGACCGGCCGCTACCAGGGTGCCGAGGGTACCGCGCTTGGCGGTATAGACATGGCCGAACAGTTGCTTGGACCAGGACCAGCGACCGACATTGTCGTCCATCGCCGCTTGCCAGGCACTCAAGCTGGCCGCGTCGGACCACGGTTGGCAGATGAACTCGAACGGTTCGTCGCCCAGAGCGGCGAGTGCCGCGACCTGATCCGGCACTCCGGCGCCACCGGCCATCTTGGCGGTGACGATGGTCAGGCCAGCCGGAGTTTGCTCACCGTTGCTCTTGCCCAGACGATTGAACTGCAGGCTGATGTCGTTGCCGCTGTCGCCGGTCCATTTGCAGCTCAGGGTGACGGTGCCATCGGTGGCCACGGCGCTGACCGGTAGATCGGCGGCGGCATTGATTTGCAATGCCAGGGTGGTCGCCGCCTGGGCGGCAGTCGCACCACTGACCACGACAGCCTGGACCCGCACGCCAGCGACATACAGGTTGAGCACGCCGCTTTCGGTGGCGGCGCCGCTCAGCTGCAGATCGGCCTCGGCCACGGCGCCGGTACTATTGCGCAGTGGCAGGCACCAGATCTCGCCAATCGGATCGCTCTTACGCCAGGTGTCGTACATCGAGGCGAGCATCGAACCCTGGCCACCGATGTTTTTCGCCACCGCAAGGCTGGAGACCAGCACCAGGCCCCCGACTTCCGGGCTGGTGGCATTGTCATTGACCTGGGCGACGATCAGTCGACGCAGGGTTGACGACGCGCTATTGGCCGCCGAGTTGTCCATTTCAGCGTAGAACAGCGGAACACGCAGGTCCGCGGGGATGTTGCTGAATCCGATAGCCATTATTGGGCATCCTGTGGTTGTGCCGCTTGCACGGCGGTGAGGGTGATATCGCCATCGGTCTGACGACGGCGCCACCAGGCGCTGTCGGCCACTTCGCGACCGGCGACCGGCAGCAGATCGCTGGCTTCCGGATCCGGCACGGCGCGGCCTTCGGCCGGCACTACGGTGATGCGTTGAGTCATTGCTTTACCTCTCCTGAAAAAGTCAGCTCCAGGCGCCCATCGGGGCCAGGACGCTGCAGATTGGGGTCGGCCGGGTCGATGGCATCGACCTGCACCGTCACCCCGGTAAAAGACGGCAAGCCGTCCAATTCGCGCTCGTGCCAGGTTTCCGCCGGGTCACTGGAGCGATTGCGCCCCAGTTGGAACTCGGCGAAGAAATGCAGGCGGTAGAGCAGGCGGTCGGCGCTGATCGAGATCAGTTCGCCACCGTCGTATTCGAGGGGGCTATAAAAGCTGTCAGGCTTGAAACCCACCAGCGCGCGCCAGAGTTCGGCGCGCAACGCGTGGAGTTGGTCGAAGGCGACTTGACCGTCGCTGCTGTCGAGCAGCAGGATCAGTTCCAGGCGATCGCGGATGCGCTGACGAGTGACATTCTGTGACGCATCCGGACTCGCCAGATCGGCGATCACCGTGACAAATGCCGCCGGGGTTGGCTGCGTGGTGTTGCCTTGCAAAAGTTCGAGATCAAGGCCAGTCAAGATAGATTGAGCAAGACTGGGGCATTGATCGCGCAACTGAGTGAGGATCGGAGTGATGTTCATGGGGTTTCACCGATAATAAAAAACCTGCCGATTGACAGGTTCGACAGGCGATATCTCGCCTCCAGAAAGCCCGCATCCTTGCAGGCTGGGCCTTGCTCTCAGGCCCGATGGCTCCAGTCCGTTGGCGATACTGATGACGTCCTGATTCGATCATCTGTCGGACTATCTCTGCGGGCGAGACCCCTCGCCCACCCCCAACCGCTTGGCCGCCCAGCGCTCGTAAAGGCCGATGGCGACATCCGCTCCGGCCATGGCGGTCAGGCAGCCAAAGGCACCGGCGGTCCAGATCGACAGGCCGGCGGCGTAAAGCAGCATGATGGTCGACACGCCACAGACCATGCAGGCCCCAGAGCGCAGTGCCAGCCGCCGCAGCAGCAGCCAACCGCGAGCGCCCTCCTTGTCGGCACGCCACATTTCGCCGCACACCCCACCGATCACGGCCAGCACGATGACCAGCCAGATAGGCATGTCCGCCAACGCTTGTTGCTCGCTTGTCATGTCACGCCTCCTGCCATAAAAGAGGGCCATTCATTGGCCGTTGATGGTTTGTCTTGCATTTCAAGAATAAGGATTCTCGTAGCAGCCCATGTCCGGTGGGCATTCCAAAAAGCCCGGCTGCCCAGGCTTTTCAGTAATGCGGTCCTGATACCCAGCCTTGAATCCGTCCACGCTTTCGGCGCGTTGGATTCCTGGCGAGTTGGCTGATCTTTCGGCGCTACTGGCGCGGTACGGATCGATTCAAATTGTTCTTCCGACCGCGACCCTGTCCGCCGGATAACTGCTTACGGTGCTTTACGCTGCACACCCGGGTCAGTTGCCAACCCTCTGAACCGTTAAGGCCGGTTCATCGCTGCCTGTTCTTTGAAGCGGTGCCACTAAAGAGCTTCGGGTTACCCCTGGCATTGCTGCCTGCTGCCGAGCTTTTTTTGGCTGGCTTGATACAAAGAATATGCATGTATGCATATACAGTCAATGCACAAACGCATTTATTTTGACCTGAATTTTTGCATTTACGCATAAATCTACACAAATCAAGGGTTAAGGCTTTTTTCAGCGCGAAAAAAAACCCACATTGCCGTGGGTTTTTTCTGCATCAGGGTGGGTTAGCGGGCGTACATGCCCCACCAGAAGACATGGCCAAGGAGGGTGATCTGCTCTTCCTGGATCTGCTGGAAGCTGTAGTCCTCATCCGGGTGTTCGTCGCGGTTGAAGCTGCGCAGGCGGATCCCGGTAGGCAACCGATAGAGCTGTTTCACTCGCAACTGGCCGTTGTGATTGATGGCATAGAGGTCGCCATCGACGATATCGCCGATGGCGCTCTTACCGGCGTTGACTCCAACCGTGGCGCCGTCACGCAATACCGGCAGCATGCTGTTGCCGCGCACCGTCACGCACTTAGCCTGGTCGAACTGCACGCCGTTGTGGCGAAGGCTGCGCTTGCCGAAGCGCAGGCTGGCCTGCTCGCTTTCCTCGATGACGAATCTTCCTGATCCAGCAGCCAATTCAACCTCGCGAAGAAAGGGGACGGAAACCTCATCGGCATCGACGGGGGTATCGTCGTCCCACAGGCTTATGTCCTTGAGCTCAGAGTGCAGCGTACCCAGGTCCTGATCGCGAACGGCACCGATATCGGCACGCCCGCGCAACTGGTCGGTACTGATCCGGAAGTATCCGGCAATCTTCGAGACATGCTTATCCGACGGATCGACGATCTTGCCACTGAGGATGCGCGACAGGGTGGATTGGGGCACGCCGGTACGACGGTGAAGCTCCGTGGGGGAGATCCCGTGGCGATCGAGCAAGGCTCGGAGGACGGTAGAAACGTTGCGTATTTGCATAACTCGCATATTGCTTGGGCTTTTCATGAATAGCAAATGCTGATTTGCATATTTCATGCATAAACCGATACACTGACTTTAAAAAGCCATGCCCACGGACCTCGGATCTCCCGTGTTAACCTTGCGCCCATCACAAAGCAACGGGCCGGGCTCCCGACCTTGCCTCTCCACTCAAAACCAATCCGCCTAAGTATCCAATGAGTAAAACTACTTCCGGGGTCTGCTAACGCAGGGAAAGCAACATTGTAAGCGGCGACAATTCAGGGCAACGCTGAAATCCTGCATGCTTCGCATAGAACTCTGCGAGCTTGTCGTCGAGTGGATGAACCAGCACAGCCGAAGTTCCAACTGAGTCTGATGCGATCATGCAACGGCGAATTGCATCTTGCAGAAGGTCAACAGCGTAACCATAGCCCTGTGCTGCAATGCTTACTCCCATGCGCCCCAGAATGGTTACTGGATGTGCACTAGGCGAGTTCCGCTGATGGCTTTTAGGGACGACGTGCTCCCGAGCAACCGATCCGGCTGACAATGTATAGAAACCAGCAACGCGGTTGGTTCCCGCGAAACAAGTCACATAAACCACCGCTTGCTTGTGGTCTTGCGCTTTTCTAGCGGTCTTATGAAGGTAGTCGTTGATCGACGACTCTCCACAGTCGAACTCGGTGAAGTCGTGAAGCTTGTTTAGTTTTTCGGGTCTACTCAGCTCCACCGGGCTGGTCTGGACATCAGTTTCTGTAGGCATTTGTTACTCCTAATCGAGTTGTCATCAAGTGCCTGCTCAAAACGGTCAAATGCTTCGTCATTGAGAATAAACAACTGTCGATCCATGATTACGTCTTCGGCCCGCTTGCAAGCAGCATCCAAGATAAAGCTGGTTCGATCTGTTCCCAGTAACTCGACTGCCGCGTCAATCAGGTTTCGCTTTTTTGTGTCGACCCGCATATTTATTGGTACGGGCTTTTCACGTTCTACTAGTAGTTGGCTCATCGCTTGGTCATCTCCAGGTATTATTTCTGCTTCGGGCCTACCTCCTTAATGTGATCGTCGGCCGTTGGTTGCGCGGCTATTTTGTGACATTGGCTATTCCTCTCTTTCTAGGGTTGGCCCTTGGTGGGCTCGGTTAGGTGGGATGCCATATCCCACGAGAACTACGCTAGCACAGTGTATAGCTATTGTGTAGCTGTATATGCGAAAGACTTACAAAGTACATCGCGCTAACGATGTATTGAAAACCCGATACACCCACGCCTGCCGACGCCTGACTGGCCGTGTTACCCTTGCGCTCATTCCAAAGCAGATGGGTCACAAGGACTTCAGCATACGGGTCCAGGTCTACGCCAGGTGAATGGATGGTGAGCCACCGATTGAGCGGGTCGGGCATTCAGAATGCAAAGCAAATAGCCCCATTCTTGCCCCGCACTTTTTTTAAAATCACGCCTAAGCCACTGATGAATATGTCAATTTTCGACCTCTCCAGCCACACCCCAATGATGCAGCAGTACTGGCGCCTGAAGCACCAGCACCCCGATCAATTGATGTTCTATCGCATGGGCGACTTCTATGAGATCTTCTATGAAGACGCGAAGAGAGCCGCCAAGCTTCTGGACATCACCCTGACGGCGCGCGGGCAATCGGCCGGGCAGTCGATTCCGATGTGCGGGATTCCCTATCACTCGCTCGAAGGCTATCTGGCCAAGTTGGTGAAGCTTGGCGAATCAGTGGTGATCTGCGAGCAGATCGGCGACCCGGCCACCAGCAAGGGCCCGGTGGAACGCCAGGTGGTGCGGATCATCACCCCCGGCACCGTCAGTGACGAAGCCCTGCTCGATGAGCGCCGCGACAACCTGATCGCCGCCTTACTGGGCGACGAGCGCCTGTTTGGCCTGGCGGTGCTGGATATCACCAGCGGCAACTTCAGCGTCGCGGAAATCAAGGGCTGGGAAAATCTGCTGGCGGAACTGGAGCGGATCAATCCGGTCGAGCTGATGATTCCGGATGATTGGCCACAGGGACTGCCGGCGGAAAAGCGCCGTGGAACACGTCGTCGCGCGCCGTGGGATTTCGAACGCGATTCGGCGCATAAAAGTCTCTGCCAGCAATTTTCCGTGCAGGACCTGAAAGGCTTCGGTTGCGAAACCCTGACCCTGGCCATTGGCGCCGCTGGCTGCCTGCTCAGCTACGCCAAGGAAACCCAGCGCACCGCCCTGCCGCATCTGCGCAGCCTGCGGCATGAACGCCTGGATGACACCGTGGTGCTCGATGCCGCCACTCGTCGCAATCTGGAGCTGGATAGCAACCTCGCCGGCGGCCGGGACAACACCTTGCAATCGGTGGTCGACCGCTGCCAGACCGCCATGGGCAGCCGCCTGCTGACCCGCTGGTTGAATCGCCCGTTGCGTGACCTCAAGGTACTGACGGCACGCCAGAGCTCCATTACTTGCCTACTGGAAAGCTATCGCTTTGAAAAGCTGCAACCGCAGCTCAAGGAAATCGGCGATATCGAACGGATCCTCGCCCGAATCGGCCTGCGCAATGCCCGTCCTCGCGACCTGGCGCGTCTGCGCGACGCCCTCGGCGCCCTACCGCAATTGCAGGACGCGATGCTCGAACTGGATGCGCCGCATCTCAAGCAACTGGCTGTCACCACCCGCACTTACCCGGAACTGGCGATCCTGCTGGAACGCGCCATCATCGATAACCCACCGGCGATTATCCGCGACGGCGGAGTCTTGAAGAGCGGCTACGACGCCGAGCTGGATGAACTGCTGTCCCTCAGTGAAAACGCCGGGCAATTCCTGATCGACCTGGAAGCCCGAGAAAAGGCCCGCACGGGCCTGGCCAACCTCAAGGTCGGCTACAACCGCGTCCACGGGTACTTTATCGAGTTACCGAGCAAGCAGGCCGAGTCGGCGCCGGCCGACTATATCCGGCGCCAGACCCTCAAGGGCGCCGAGCGTTTTATCACCCCGGAACTCAAAGAGTTCGAGGATAAGGCGCTGTCAGCCAAGAGTCGGGCGCTGGCGCGGGAAAAGATGCTCTACGAAGCCTTGCTCGAAACCCTGATCGGCGAGTTGCCACCGTTGCAAGACACCGCCGCGGCGCTGGCCGAACTGGACGTGCTGAGCAACCTCGCCGAACGCGCGCTGAACCTGGACCTGAACTGCCCACGTTTTGTCGATGAGCCATGCATGCGCATCAGCCAGGGTCGCCACCCGGTGGTCGAGCAGGTACTGACCACGCCGTTCGTAGCCAACGACCTGGCCCTTGACGACGACACCCGTATGCTGGTGATCACCGGTCCGAACATGGGGGGTAAATCCACCTACATGCGCCAGACCGCGCTGATCGTACTGCTGGCCCATATCGGTAGCTTCGTGCCGGCGGCCCGTTGCGAGCTGTCGCTGGTGGACCGGATCTTCACCCGGATCGGCTCCAGCGACGACCTGGCCGGCGGTCGCTCGACCTTCATGGTGGAAATGAGCGAAACCGCCAATATCCTGCACAACGCCAGCGAACGCAGCCTGGTGCTGATGGACGAAGTCGGTCGCGGCACCAGTACCTTCGACGGCTTGTCTCTGGCCTGGGCCGCCGCCGAGCGCCTGGCGCACCTGCGGGCCTATACGCTGTTCGCCACTCACTATTTCGAACTGACGGTGCTGCCGGAAAGCGAACCGCTGGTGGCCAACGTGCACTTGAACGCGACCGAGCACAATGAACGCATCGTCTTCCTGCACCACGTGCTGCCCGGCCCGGCCAGCCAGAGCTACGGCCTGGCAGTAGCACAATTGGCTGGCGTGCCGGCCGATGTGATTGTCCGTGCCCGCGAACACCTCAGTCGCCTGGAAACCACCAGCCTGCCCCACGAGCTTAGCGTGACCAAGCCCGGCAGACCCAGCAAGCCCGCGACACCGATGCAGAGCGACCTGTTCGCCAGCCTGCCGCACCCGGTGCTCGATGAACTGGCCAAGCTCGACCTGGACGATCTGACGCCACGCCGTGCATTGGAAATGCTCTATACATTGAAGACACGGATCTAACGCAGACGGCCGCAAGCTGCTAGAATCTCGCGCGGTTTGGGATGCTGCCGACTATGCAGGTCAGTACGAGAACTCATCGAGCGGCGATCAAGCAAGGCGAAAACAGGCGAGAAAGCGCAGTTTAGTTCACTAAATGAGCATTCCGGGCCTGTTTTCAACGTGCCATGATCGACACGCAGGCAGTTATCGTGCTGAACCCGCTTGGTTCGCAGACTATCGCTCCTAGACCTGGCGAGCCTATTTTGACCGGGGTTCGCTGCCGCCGCCTGAGGAGAAAATTAGAAATGACCTTCGTCGTCACCGACAACTGCATCAAGTGCAAGTACACCGACTGCGTAGAAGTCTGTCCGGTGGACTGCTTTTACGAAGGCCCGAACTTCCTGGTGATTCACCCGGACGAGTGCATCGACTGTGCGCTTTGCGAGCCAGAATGCCCTGCTGTGGCTATTTTTTCCGAGGATGAAGTCCCGGAGGACATGCAAGAGTTCATTCAACTGAACGTCGAGCTGGCCGAGATCTGGCCCAACATCACCGAGAAGAAAGAATCGCTGCCGGATGCCGAAGAGTGGGATGGCGTCAAAGGCAAGATCAAAGACCTCGAACGCTGATTGCAGAGCGTTCCTGAAAAGGCTCCTTGCGAGCCTTTTTGTGTTTGCGCGCTGGCGCTTTCACTTTCCTGCAGGCAAAAAAAAGGGGCGGTATAACCCGCCCACATTTTTTCCCTAATCCCTTTTTTCCCTTTCATCATCCTGATGAATCGCATCCTGCGAGGTTCCTTGCAGTGACCTTCCCTGATCACCGTGTCTATCCGTCGACACAGGGCTGATATTAAGGGTTTTCAGATCCTCCGCAAGTGGATCCAACGGGACGTCACCGTGCTTTGGATCCATTGAAAAATATAAAAACACATGTATTTCAATAAGATACAAAACAACCCAGGTAATCTATTCCTACTTTTATCCTTGATCGCTTACGCAACGCGTAAGCAAAGGCTTACACGAGCATACCGACAAAAAAGAACTTCTGGATCCAAACAGACTGATTTCCTCCTCAAAACGTCCTGATCCTCATCTGTTCATCTATTCGAGATTTCCGCACAACAATCCTTTAGGGCAAGCTCGCAACCCATGAGCCAATGCTCCCGACCTTCGGCCAGAGACACCGACAGGCGCATTAGCGCTTGACCTACAGCGCACATGATAAGCATTATCATTAACCTGTAATCGCTTCGGTGCTGTCGTGACGCAATCCCAGTTCAATCAAGTCTTCCTTACCCAGCGGGTCTCGCTACTGCGCACGCTGCAACGCATGGTACACAACCCCTGCACCGCCGAAGACCTGTTGCAGGAGACGTACCTAAGGGTCACTCGGGCATTGCGCGAACACCCTATCGATCACCTCGAACCCTTTGTGTTCCGGACCGCCCGCAACCTGGCACTGGACCATCTGCGCGCACGGCGCATTCAGTCGCGCACGCTGATGGAGGACGTACCGCCGGAGCTCGTGGAGAATGTCGCCGGACCGCTGAGCCCGCCAGAAGATGCCACCCATGCCGAACAACTGCTGGAGCGCCTGAGTGTGAGTCTTGGTCAATTGACTGCCCGTCAGCAGCAGATCTTCATCCTCAGCCGCTTGCACGGCAGCAGCTATCAAGAGATCGCCGAGCAGCTCAAGGTGTCCCTGAGCACCGTGCAAAAGGAACTCAAGCTGATCATGGCTATCTGTGTCGGAGTGGCCGAACGCCTGGATCCCTCCTAAGCTTGGCATCGGACCGACCAGACGCGTCCATGCACAGCAGCAGATCATCGAATCGAACCGTGGCAGCGACTGCCGAGGAACTCCCGTGACGGAAAGCCCCAACCCGCATTCCCCCGAGCTGGCTCGGCAGGTGTTGCTAGACGATGCTATGGACCAGGCCCTGGACTGGCTGATCGTGATGGAGTGCCCGAGCGCCGAGCAGCGCATCGAGTTCGATACCTGGCTCGCCGCCGACCCGGCACACGCCCACGCCTATGCCCGAGCCAGCAAGGCCTGGAATGCCGAACCGGTGAGCGGCGCCGCACAGGCCCTGCAAACCCCTCGCCGCCCGTCGCTGCCGCGACGCCTGCGTCCCCACTGGAAACCCTTGGCGACTGCCGCCGTGCTGCTGATTGCCATCGGCACCTACGGCAACCTGCCCTTGCGCCTGCAGGCCGATCACCTGACCGTGGTCGGCGAACGCCAGCACCTGCAACTGGAGGACGGCTCAAAGGTCCTGCTCAACACCAACTCGGCGTTCTCCAGCAACGTCACCGAGCAACAGCATGTCGCGCGGCTTTACCAGGGCGAGGCGTTTTTCGAGGTGTCCGGCCAACGCCAATACCCGCTGGAAGTCGAGGCGGGTCCAGTCCAGGCCAGCGTACGCGATACCGCATTCTCCGTGCGTTATCTCAATGGCGAAGCACAGGTCCAGGTAGAACGTGGTGATGTCAACCTGCGTACCCGCGACGACAGCGCCCGCTTGCGCCTCTCTGCCGGTAATAGCGTGCGGATCGGCCCCCACGGGTTTGGCCACCCGGAAAAACTCGATGTACAGAAGGACTTGGCTTGGGTCCGGGGTCGACTGGTATTCGAGAATTGCCCACTGAGCCAGGTGCTGGCCGAACTGCGGCGCTATTACCCAGGTTGGATCGTCAACAACAACGAGCAGTTGGCCCAAGTCGCCGTGACCGGCAACTACCGCCTGGACAAGCCGCTGGACGTGGTTCGCTCTCTCGCCCACATTACCTCTGCCCGAATATCGGAATACCCAGCACTGGTAATTCTCAACTGACTGTAAGTTTTTTTACTCAATAGCGCAGGGTCATTCGTCTCGTTATAGCCAATGCAAGTGATTCGTATCTAGAATCGCATCGCAACTATACGATTCGTACACCGGAGCGCTATCGATGCCCACACGTTTGACGCCCAAGGCCCGCGGCGGCGGCCTGCAACAGTGCACCCTGTCCCTGCTCACCGTGGCCGTATTACTGGCTGGCGTCCAGGCGACTCCTGTGCTGGCGGCGACCAGCGCCAACCAGTCGACACGCAGCCTGGGCAACTACAATTTTGCCATCGCCCAGCAGCCGCTGGTGTCGGCGCTGAATGCGTTCTCCATGATCACCGGCTGGCAAGTCGGCCTGTCGGCCGCGCTGGGCCAGGGCATGGCATCACCGGGCGTACAGGGCGCATTGCCGCCGGAAAAGGCCCTGGAACGCCTGCTGGTCGGCACCAACCTGAGCTACCGCAAGCTGAGCGACAACAGTATCGTCCTGGAAAAACGCAGTGGCGGCAGCACCCTCAATCTACAGCAGGTGACCATCAGCGCTACTCGCCAGAAGCAGGAAGTCTCCTCGGTTCCCAATACCGTGAGTGTCCAAGACCGCCAGCAACTGGACCGGCAAAACGTCAATACCCTCAAGGATCTGGTGCGTTATGAGCCCGGCGTCTCGGTCGGCGGTACCGGCGTGCGCGGCAGCGGGATCAGCAACTACAACATCCGCGGGATCGACGGCGACCGGATTTTGACCCAAGTCGATGGTGTCGAGATTCCCGATAGCTTCTTCAACGGCCCCTACGCACAGACCCAACGCAACTACGTCGACCCGGAAATCATCAAGCGCGTGGAGATCCTGCGCGGACCGGCGTCGGTGCTCTACGGCAGCAACGCCATCGGCGGCGCCGTGAGTTACTACACCCTCGATCCAGAGGACATTATCAAGCCTGGCCAAGACACCGGAGCCCGCCTGAAGAGCGGCTACAGCTCCGCCGACAATAGCTGGCTGACCTCCGGTACCGTCGCCGGTCGCAGCGGCGATTTCGACGGCTTGCTGCACCTGAGCCAGCGTCATGGACGCGAAACCGAATCCTACGGCGATACCGGCGGCACCGGCCTGAACCGCACCGCCGCTAACCCGCAAACTGCCCGCACCAGCAACGTGCTGGCCAAGCTGGGTTGGCACTACAACGACGACTCACGCTTGGGCCTGACCTACGAACGCTTCAAGAGCGATATCGATACCAATCAGCGCAGTGCCGTGGGCGGGCCGTTCGGCAACGGCGCGGGGCAGAACATGTACCGCTCGCGTACCGGCAACGACACCGTCACCCGCGAACGCTTTGGCATCGACAACAGCTTCGGCCTCGACAGCGCCGTGGCCGATCACGTCAAACTGAGCCTGAACTACCAGGTTGCCAAGACCGACGCGAGCACCCTGGAAAACTATGTCGTGCCCACCTTCGGCCCGTCCATTGGCCGTAACGTGATGCGCGCCCGCGACACCCTCTACAAAGAAAGCCAATGGGTCTTCGATGCTCAGGCCGACAAGGCGTTCAGCATCGGTAAAACCGATCACCTGCTGACTTACGGCACCACGATCAAGCAGCAAAAAGTCACCGGTTCGCGTGCCGGCTCAGGCACCTGCGTGGCCGCATCGGCGCCTTGTCCCGTAGTCGGAGGCGACAGCCCGAAGGACCGTCTGGTGAAATCCAGCGACGTCCCGGATCCGACTGTCGACAGCTACGGCCTGTTCGCCCAGGATCAGATCACCTGGAACCAGTGGACCTTTCTGCCAGGCCTGCGCTATGACTACACCCAGCTCAAGCCGCATATCACCCAGGAGTTCATCAACACCATCAACGCCGCACGACGCGGCCCCGGCGACGAGCCCATCGACGGTTCCAACAAAACCTGGCATCGCCTGTCGCCCAAGTTCGGCCTGACCTATGCCCTGAGCGAGCAATACACCTGGTACGGGCAATACGCCGAAGGCTTCCGCACGCCATCGGCCAAGGCACTCTATGGGCGTTTCCAGAACCTGAGCGGCGGTTATCAAGTTATGCCCAACCCGGATCTGGAACCGGAAAAAAGCAAGAGCTATGAAACCGGCGTGCGCGGCAAGTTCGATGTCGGTTCTTTCGACGTGGCGGTGTTCTACAACAAGTATCGCGACTTCATCGATGAAGACGCGGTCTCGCCCGGCTATGACGAGCCGACCTTCCAGACCCACAACATCAAGCACGCCACCATCAAGGGGGCGGAAGCCAAGGGTCGCCTGGATCTGGACAGCTTCGGCGCTCCTCAAGGGCTCTATACCCAGGGCTCGGTGGCCTATGCCTACGGCCGTAACGATGACACCGGCAAGCCGATCAACAGCGTCAACCCGCTCACCGGCGTCTTCGGCCTCGGTTATGACCAGGACGATTACGGCGCGCTGTTGAGCTGGACCCTGGTCAAGCGCAAGGAGCGGGTGGACAACAGCACCTTCTTCGCCCCTGATGGCCTGAGCGCCAGCAAGCAGTTCAAGACGCCCGGCTATGGCGTGATCGACCTGACCGGTTTCTACAAGGTAACCGATGATCTGACCGTCAACGCCGGCCTGTACAACCTGACCGACAAGAAATATTGGAACTGGAACGACGTGCGCGGCTACGACGGTGTCGGTGAGGCCGGCGTGCTGAACCCAGCCAACCTCGACCGCTTGACCGCTGCGGGTCGCAACGTCTCGGTGAATCTGATCTGGGATATCTGATCCCTGTGCACCTCCTCGCTGCGACAGGAATCGGCGGAGTGAGGTTTTTTTACTGTGGCGCGTCTTCTGATTCGTCTACCTATGTATCAATTGAAAATACATCTTATTCTCAAGGATTTCACAATGACACTCCAGGACAACACTCAGCGCCTGAGCCTGCGCTCCCAGCGCCTGAACCAGATCACCAACGAGCCGCACACCAAGCTCGATCAGTTGGTGAAAGCCCATGCGCCGTTCGAAAATCAGGCCAACTTCGCCCGTTTCGTCGTCGCTCAGTACCTGTTCCAATCGGAACTGGCTACCCTGTACAACGATCCCGAACTGATCGCCATTGTCCCGGACCTGCCGGCCCGCTGCCGTGCCGAACAGGCCAAGGCCGATCTCGCCGACCTGGACACCGAAGTGCCGGCTCCGGTCGCCGGTGCGCTGAACAATCCGAGCAAGGCCCAAGCCCTGGGCTGGATCTTTGTCTCCGAGGGTTCCAAACTCGGTGCCGCGTTCCTGATCAAACGCGCCGCAGGTCTGGGCCTGAGTGAAACCTTCGGTGCTCGGCACCTGGGCGAGCCAGCCGGTGGTCGTGCCGAGGGCTGGAAGAGCTTTATCAGAACCCTCGACGGCCTGACGTTCAGCGCTGAAGAAGAGGCTGCGGTGGAAAAAGGCGCCGTCGATGCCTTCCGACGCTTCACCGTGTTGCTGGAACAGGCTTACGCCACGGCCCCCGAACTGGCCTGATACCGGGTCCCCGGCTGGACGCCACCGGCTAGCGGGCTGTCGGCCCCCCGCGCTGGAGGCGGCCCCGGAACCGGCGAGCGCGGCCCGTCAGGCAGGGGTTACCCTGGCGTCGCCGCCGAGCGCGGCGCCTCGACCAGTCTGCTCGCCACAAACCTCGCCCCTCGGGCTCATACGTGGAGTTCTCACCCAAAGCCCGAGCATTCATTCCAGACTTGAGCCAAATCGCCTGGCGCACCACAATCGATGCCATGACCAGCAAACCACCCTCGTCTTCGAAACTCGCGCGCCTGCTGTTCGGCATGCTCGCCTATGTCAGCCTCGGTATCGGCCTGATCGCCATCGTCGTGCCTGGCCTGCCGACCACCGAGTTCATCCTGTTGGCCGCCTGGGCCGCCACCCGAAGTTCGCCACGTCTGAGCGCCTGGCTGGAAAACCATCGCCTATTCGGCCCGATCCTGAGCAACTGGCGCAACGGCAAGATCATCGCTCGCCGCGCCAAGATCAGTGCCACCGTCAGCATGCTGCTCTGTGCCGTCCTGATGCTGGTGATGCTCGAACACCACTGGCCAGTCTATCTGGCCATCGCCGGCATGAGCCTGGGCAACCTGTGGATCTGGTCCCGTCCCGAACGCCGGCCGCTCGCCGATCCCCCCTGAACGTGCGTCACCAGGCCGGCCAAAGTCTACGTTGAGCGGCGCTTCAGGGCATAAGCAGTTGTTGGTGGTTGAAACATCGGCACAGATCCGTAGTCTGCTCTACTTCCATGCCTTGAAGGAGAGTTCCCATGGCCAAGTTCGAGCCCGGTCACCTGCATATCGAGCGCCACGCGCTGAACAAGGACGATTACAGCTACAACCTGCGTATCGACTACGAACTCGCCCAAGACCCCAAGGAAGGCCGGGGCATGCGGTTCACCCTGCGGGGCAGTATCGAGGAGAAATCTCTGAACGAGTCGTTCTTCCTGGCCAAGGACCAGGCCTTCGACTTCGCTCGTCATGCCAGCCGTATTGCCCAGCGATATGGCCTGCCGAAAAACGCTAATGTTGCATCGATGCACAAGTACTACGACGAGATGTTCGAGGACGTGCGGACACAGCTCAACGTCAAGTCCGGCGACCCGATGCAACCCGAACACCTGGAATAATTCCCCGCCCCGATGGGTCCCGCAGCGTGGGAACCATCGGGTAGAGATGTCATACTTGCCCCTCCTTGCCCCGAACCGTACTCCACCCCATGCGCATCCACGTCAGTTTCATCGACCGCGTCGGCATTACCCAGGAAGTCCTGGCGCTGCTCGGTGGTCGCAACCTGAACCTGGATGCCGTGGAGATGGTTCCACCCAACGTCTATATCGACGCACCGACCCTCAGCCCACAAGTGCTCGAAGAACTGCGCGAGGCGCTGTTCAGCGTCCATGGCGTGCAGGCGGTGACGGTGGTGGACATCCTTCCCGGCCAACGTCGGCACCTGCAACTCGATGCCTTGCTCGCTGCCATGACCGACCCACTGCTGGCACTCGACAGCGCAGGCGTGGTGCTGCTCGCCAACCCGGCGCTGATCGCCTTGTACGGGCGTGAGCCGGCCGGCGAAAGCGTCGCCGAACTGTTCGCTGATCCCGGCCTGCTGGAGACGCTGCTGGAAAACGGCTTTCGCTTGCCCCTGCGAGAAATCACCGTCAACGGCCAGACGCTGTTACTGGACGCCACGCCCATCACCAATGCCGGTGCGTTACTGACGCTGTACCAGCCCAACCGTATCGGTGAACGCCTGTCAGCGCTGCATCATGATCATGCCGAAGGCTTCGATGCCCTGCTCGGCGAGTCGGCGGCGATTCGCACCCTCAAGGCCCGTGCCCAGCGGATCGCGACGCTTGACGCGCCCTTGCTGATCCAGGGCGAAACCGGCACCGGCAAGGAGCTGGTAGCCCGTGCCTGCCACGCCATCAGCGCCCGCCATAGCGCACCGTTCCTCGCCCTCAATTGCGCGGCGCTGCCGGAAAACCTCGCCGAAAGCGAGCTGTTCGGTTATGCCCCCGGCGCCTTCACTGGCGCCCAGCGTGGCGGCAAGCCAGGGCTGATGGAGCTGGCGAACCAGGGCACGGTGTTTCTTGACGAGATCGGCGAGATGTCGCCGTACCTGCAAGCCAAGCTGCTGCGTTTTCTCAATGACGGTAGCTTTCGCCGGGTCGGCGGCGACCGCGAGGTCAAGGTCAATGTACGAATCCTCAGTGCCACTCACCGCAACCTGGAAAAGATGGTCGGCGAAGGCAGCTTTCGCGAGGACCTGTTCTATCGCCTGAACGTGCTCAATGTCGAGGTTCCGCCCTTGCGTGAACGTGACCAGGACATTCTGCTGCTGGCACGCTACTTCATGCAGCAGGCCTGCGCGCAGATCCAGCGGCCGGTCTGCCGGCTGGCACCAGGGACCTATCCGGCGCTGCTGGGCAATCGCTGGCCGGGCAATGTCCGCCAGTTGCAGAACGTGATCTTCCGCGCAGCGGCGATCTGCGAGAGCAGCCTGGTGGATATCGGCGACCTGGACATTGCCGGAACCTCCGTGGCCCGCCAGAGCGACAGCGAAATCGACAGCCTGGAACAGGCGGTCGAAACCTTTGAAAAAACCTTGCTGGAAAAGCTCTACGTTCATTACCCCTCGACCCGGCAGTTGGCCAGCCGCCTGCAAACCTCTCACACCGCGATTGCTCATCGCCTGCGCAAGTACGGCATCCCTGGCAAGGCCTGAGAACAACAAAAGCGACCCTCATCTGTACTGAAAGCGCTACAGTGGAACGATTTCGCTACAAATCCAACGCACCGTGGTTCAACAAGGCTTTTATCCTGTTGAGCTTTTTTTACGCACCCTGTCTGTAGCGATTTCGCTACAGACAGGGTGCTCCCGCGTCTTGAAATCCCCCCTCAAGCCCTTGATTTACAAGGCCCAAACAACATTGGCCACAAACTTGCTAAGGGAATCCCTATTAGCGAGGCCAGCTCTCGCCTTTATTGCGTCCACCAGACAAGTCTGGCCCTTGAGGAGTTTCCATGAGCGAGTTGCGTTTTACTGAAGACCACGAATGGCTGCGTACCGAAGCCGATGGCAGCGTCACGGTCGGCATCACAGCATTCGCGCAGAATGCCCTGGGCGATGTGGTGTTTGTGCAACTGCCGCAATTGCAGGACTACAACAAGGGTGCCGAAGCCGCCACCGTGGAGTCGGTAAAAGCCGCCAGCGGCGTGTACATGCCTCTGGACGGCAAAATATTGGACGTCAATCCGGCCCTGGAGGATCGCCCGGAACTGATCAACGAAGACCCGCTGGGCGAGGGCTGGTTCTTCCGCTTCCAGCCCAAGGACGCCGCCGCTGTCGACCAACTGCTCGATCAGGACGCCTACGACCGCCTGATCAAAGCCAACGCCCAAGCCTGAGGAGCCGCCATGACCATCAATCTCGGCACCGCCAATGAATTCATCTCCCGTCATATCGGTCCGCGTCAGGATGACGAACGCGCCATGCTCGCCACCCTCGGCTTCGATTCCCTGCAAGCGCTGAGCGCCAGTGTGATTCCCGACAGCATCAAGGGCACCAGCGTCCTCGACCTGCCGGCCGGACAAAGCGAAGCCGACGCCCTGGCATCGATCAAGGCCATTGCGGCGAAGAACCAAGTGTTCAAGACCTACATCGGCCAGGGCTATTACAACTGCCATACGCCGTCGCCTATCCTGCGCAACCTGCTGGAAAACCCGGCCTGGTACACCGCCTACACACCCTACCAACCGGAAATTTCCCAGGGTCGCCTGGAAGCGCTGCTGAACTTCCAGACCCTGATCAGCGACCTCACCGGTCTGCCGATCGCCAACGCCTCGCTGCTCGATGAAGCCACCGCCGCCGCCGAAGCCATGACCTTCTGCAAGCGCCTGAGCAAGAACAAGGGCAGCCAGGCTTTCTTCGCTTCCGTACACTGCCACCCGCAAACCCTCGACGTACTGCGCACTCGTGCCGAACCGCTGGGCATCGAGGTGGTGGTCGGCGACGAAGGCGAACTGAGCGATGTCAGCGCGTTCTTCGGCGCCCTGCTGCAATACCCGGCCAGCAACGGCGACCTGTTCGACTACTGCGAACTGACCGAGCGGTTCCACGCCGCCAACGCCCTGGTGGCTGTCGCGGCGGACCTGCTGGCCCTGACGGTACTGACCCCGCCAGGTGAATTCGGCGCCGACGTCGCCATCGGCAGCGCTCAACGCTTCGGTGTCCCGCTGGGCTTCGGCGGCCCGCACGCGGCGTACTTCTCCACCCGTGATGCTTTCAAGCGCGATATGCCCGGCCGCCTGGTCGGCGTTTCCGTGGACCGCTTCGGCAAGCCAGCCCTGCGCCTGGCGATGCAGACCCGCGAGCAACACATCCGTCGCGAGAAAGCCACCAGCAACATCTGCACCGCCCAGGTCCTGCTAGCCAATATCGCCAGCATGTACGCCGTGTACCACGGTCCCAAAGGCCTGGTGCAGATCGCCAATCGCATCCATCAGCTGACCGCTATTCTGGCCAGGGGTCTGGGCACGCTGGGCCTGAACGTGGAGCAAACCAGCTTCTTCGACACCCTGACCGTCAAGACCGGCGCGCAAACCGCCGCCCTGCATGACAAGGCACGTGCCCGCCAGATCAACCTGCGGGTGGTCGATGGCGAGCGCCTGGGCTTGTCCCTCGACGAAACCACCCGCCAGTCAGATGTCGAAACCCTCTGGAGCCTGCTGGCCGATGGCCAGGCGTTGCCGGATTTCGCCGCCCTCGCCGCTTCGGTAGCCAGCGCCATCCCGGCCACACTGATGCGCCAGTCGCCGATCCTCAACCACCCGGTATTCAACCGCTATCACTCGGAAACCGAGCTGATGCGCTACCTGCGTAAGCTGGCGGACAAGGACCTGGCCCTGGATCGCACGATGATCCCGCTGGGCTCATGTACCATGAAGCTCAACGCCGCCAGCGAAATGATCCCGGTCACCTGGGCCGAATTCGCTGCCCTGCACCCATTCGCCCCGGCTGATCAGAGCGCCGGCTACCAGCAACTGATCGACGAGTTGGAAGCGATGCTTTGCGCCGCCACGGGTTATGACGCCATCTCCCTGCAGCCGAACGCCGGCTCCCAGGGCGAATACGCCGGCCTGCTGGCGATCCGCGCCTACCATCAGAGCCGTGGCGAAGAGCGCCGCGATATCTGCCTGATCCCGTCGTCGGCCCACGGCACCAACCCGGCCACCGCCAACATGGCCGGCATGCGCGTGGTGGTCACCGCCTGCGACGCCCGTGGCAACGTCGATATCGAGGATTTGCGAGCCAAGGCCATCGAGCACCGCGACCACCTCGCGGCGCTGATGATCACCTACCCGTCGACCCACGGTGTATTCGAAGAAGGCATCCGCGAAATCTGCGGCATCATTCATGATAACGGCGGCCAGGTGTATATCGACGGCGCCAACATGAACGCCATGGTCGGCCTCTGCGCACCGGGCAAGTTCGGCGGCGACGTGTCGCACCTGAACCTGCACAAAACCTTCTGCATCCCCCACGGCGGCGGCGGCCCGGGCGTCGGTCCAATCGGCGTGAAATCGCACCTGACCCCGTTCCTGCCCGGTCACGGCGTCATGGCACGCAAGGAAGGCGCAGTCTGTGCGGCACCGTTCGGCAGCGCGAGTATTCTACCGATTACCTGGATGTACATCCGCATGATGGGCGGCGAAGGCCTCAAGCGCGCCTCGCAATTGGCGATCCTCAATGCCAACTACATCTCCCGGCGCCTGGAAGAACACTACCCAGTGCTCTACACCGGCAGCAACAGCCTGGTGGCGCACGAGTGCATCCTCGATCTGCGACCATTGAAGGACAGCAGCGGCATCAGCGTCGATGACGTCGCCAAGCGCCTGATCGACTTCGGCTTCCACGCCCCGACCATGTCGTTCCCGGTGGCGGGCACCCTGATGATCGAGCCGACCGAAAGCGAATCCAAGGAAGAGCTGGATCGCTTCTGCGACGCCATGATCCGCATCCGCGAGGAAATCCGTGCAGTGGAAAACGGCACCCTGGACCGGGACGATAATCCGCTGAAAAACGCCCCGCACACGGCGGCGGAGATCGTCGGCGAGTGGACGCACCCGTACAGCCGCGAACAGGCGGTCTACCCGGTGGCGTCGTTGATCGAAGCCAAGTACTGGCCGCCGGTCGGTCGCGTCGACAATGTGTTCGGCGACCGCAACCTGGTCTGCGCCTGCCCGTCGATAGAGAATTACGCTTAACTGTTGGCTTGCTTGTGACCAGAGGCTTGCCTGTGGTCACAAGGCTCACCTCCGCCGGGCCGCGCAGCGCCCCTGAAACCGGCCACAGCGTTGCCTCGGAAAGAACACATTGGCTGATTTCACCTTCTATCTCCGACAGAATCGCGTGCTAACTCTATCCCCAACAGCTTTAACCCAATAACTATTAGAAAAACCGGAGAACCCATATGTCCCTGAGCGTGTTCGACTTGTTCAAGATCGGCATCGGTCCCTCCAGTTCCCATACTGTCGGTCCGATGCGTGCGGCTGCACGTTTCGCCGAGGGCCTGCAGCGCGAAAACCTGATGCAACAGACCACCTGCGTCAAAGTCGAGCTGTACGGCTCGCTCGGCGCCACCGGCAAAGGCCACGGCAGCGACAAGGCCGTATTGCTGGGTCTGGAAGGTGAGCACCCGGATACCGTCGACACAGAAACCGTCGCCGCCCGCCTGCACACCATTCGCAGTGACGGACGCCTGAATCTGCTCGGCGAACACTCCATTGAATTCAACGAAAAAATCCACCTGGCGATGATCAGGAAGCCCTTGGCCTATCACCCCAACGGCATGATCTTCCGCGCCTTCGATGCCGCCGGTCTGCAGATCCGCAGTCGCGAGTACTACTCGGTGGGAGGCGGTTTCGTGGTCGATGAAGATGCCGCCGGCGCCGACCGCATCGTCGAGGACAGCACCGCGCTGACCTTCCCGTTCAAAAGCGCCAAGGAACTGCTGGGGCAATGCAGCACCCACGGCCTGTCCATCAGTCAGGTCATGCTGACCAACGAAAGCGCCTGGCGTCCGGAAGCGCAAACCCGTGCCGGGCTGTTGAAAATCTGGCAGGTCATGCAGGACTGCGTCGATGCCGGCTGTCGCAATGAAGGCATTCTGCCAGGCGGCTTGAAGGTCAAGCGGCGCGCGGCAGCCCTGCATCGGCAACTGTGCAAGAACCCGGAAGCCGCGCTGCGCGACGCACTGTCGGTGCTGGACTGGGTCAATCTGTATGCTCTGGCGGTCAATGAAGAAAACGCCAACGGCGGGCGCGTGGTCACCGCACCGACCAACGGCGCGGCAGGGATCATTCCCGCCGTGCTGCATTACTACATGCGCTTTATCCCCGGCGCCAACGAGGACGGTGTGGTGCGCTTCCTGCTCACCGCTGCCGCCATTGGCATTCTCTACAAGGAAAACGCCTCCATCTCCGGTGCCGAAGTCGGTTGCCAGGGCGAAGTCGGCGTGGCCTGCTCAATGGCCGCCGGTGCCCTGTGCGAAGTACTCGGCGGCACAGTGCAACAGGTCGAGAACGCCGCCGAAATCGGCATGGAACACAACCTCGGGCTGACCTGCGACCCCATCGGCGGGCTGGTCCAGGTGCCCTGCATCGAGCGCAATGCCATGGGGTCGGTCAAGGCCATCAATGCCGTGCGCATGGCTCTGCGAGGTGACGGCCAGCATTACGTCTCCCTCGACAAAGTCATCCGTACCATGCGCCAGACCGGTGCCGACATGAAAAGCAAATACAAGGAGACCGCCCGTGGCGGTCTGGCAGTAAATATTATCGAGTGTTGATTGAGGGGCCGGCGCAAGCGGCCCTCCGGCAATTTCCAGGAGTTGAAGATGTCCACCGAAAACCTGCTAAAAACCCCACTGCACGCCCTGCACCTGCAACTGGGCGCACGTATGGTGCCGTTCGCCGGCTATGACATGCCGGTGCAGTACCCGTTGGGCGTGATGAAGGAACACCTGCACACCCGTGAACAGGCCGGACTGTTCGATGTTTCGCACATGGGCCAGATCCGCCTGGTCGGTGCCGCCGCCGCCAGCGCACTGGAAACCCTGGTGCCGGTGGATATCATTGACCTGCCGGTGGGCATGCAACGCTATGCCATGTTCACCAACGAAACCGGCGGCATTCTCGATGACCTGATGGTTGCGAACCTGGGCAACGACGAACTGCTGCTGGTGGTCAACGCCGCCTGCAAGAACCAGGATCTGGCACACCTGCAAAAGCACCTGGGGCATCTGTGCGAGGTCCAGCCGCTGTTCGAAGAGCGTGCCCTGCTCGCCCTTCAAGGCCCCGCCGCCGCTACTGTGCTGGCGCGCCTGGCACCGGAGGTTACCCGGATGACCTTCATGCAGTTCCTCGCCATGCGCCTGCTGGGTGTCGACTGCTACGTCAGCCGTTCCGGTTACACCGGCGAAGACGGCTTCGAAATCTCCGTACCGGCGGCCAGCGCCGAGTGTCTGGCCCGCAGTCTGCTGGCCGAAACCGAAGTCGAAGCCATCGGCCTCGGCGCACGCGACTCGCTACGCCTGGAAGCCGGCCTGTGCCTCTACGGGCATGACATGAGCAGCGATACCACGCCGGTCGAGGCCAGTCTGCTCTGGGCCATTTCCAAGTCGCGGCGCGCCGACGGTGCGCGGGCTGGCGGTTTTCCGGGCGCCGAGCAAGTCTTCGCCCAGCAGCAACGAGGGATACGACGCAAGCGTGTCGGCCTGTTGCCCCAGGAACGCACGCCGGTACGCGAAGGTGCTGAAATCGTCGACCAGGACGGCACCATCATCGGCCACGTATGCAGCGGTGGCTTCGGTCCGACTCTCGGCGCACCACTGGCCATGGGCTACCTGGACAGCGCTCACTGCACACTGGACAACGATGTGTGGGCCACTGTCCGTGGCAAGCGCATACCACTGAAAGTCAGCAAAATGCCTTTTGTTCCGCAACGTTACTATCGTGGCTGATACCAACAGTAACAACTAACACGGTGATGAACCAGCGCACTATTTTGCAATGCAGTCGCCACGCAATAGTACATATATTTTCACCGAACTTGGTTTACAACTGTTGTACCCAACTGAGTACTTGTAGATCCACCCTGCCAAAGCTCTCGAAAACTGAGACAAACCGGGGCTTGGCGGGGGCTTGTTTTTTCTCCCACAGTTGGCGTAGAGTTTCTCCACTGTGTTTGCATGGGTCGCTCGGAATCGTGACCTGGGCAGTAGCTCTAAGTTTTGCTACAACCCGTTCGACGTCTCTTACTTTCCTGCAACCCAGCCCAGTACTCTTTCAGGTGAAAGAGACTGTCATTAATTTTTAGCGTCAAAGGAAATAAGAAATGTCCCAACGTCAGAGCGGCACCGTCAAATGGTTTAACGACGAGAAAGGTTTCGGTTTTATCACGCCTGAAAGCGGTCCGGATCTGTTCGTCCATTTCCGTGCTATTCAGGGTAGCGGCTTCAAGAGCCTGAAAGAAGGTCAAAAAGTGACTTTCATCGCCGTGCAAGGCCAGAAAGGCATGCAGGCTGACGAAGTCAGCGCAGAAGCCTAAACTTAAGCTTTATTACACAAAAAAGCCCCTGATGGCGACATCGGGCGCTTTTTTGTGGGTGCCTTCTAAGGTGTAGCTCCGTAAAATGGCTTTTTCCGATGAGAGAGCCGTTATGCCAAAGCACGTGCTAAGCCCCCAGGGCGAGTTTCCTGCCGCCGGCCTGGGCCGTCGCCTGGCAGCAATGTTCTATGACTTTCTGCTGTGTACCGCCTTACTGATGGTCACTGACGGCCTCTACAAGCTGGTGCAGATGGCATTCATTGGCGAGCAACGGCTCAGAGCCCTCGCGGATGCCGGCCAGCTGGACCATGATCCGTTGCTCTCGACCCTGCTGTTTTGCGTCCTGTTCGCTTTCTTCGCCAAATTCTGGACCTACAAGGGCCAAACCCTGGGCATGCAGGTATGGGGTATTCGGGTACAGAACGCCGACGGCTCAGCCATCAGTATCTGGCAGGCGCTGCTGCGTTTCATGGTATCGATTGCCTCCTGGCTGTTTGTCGGCCTGGGTTTTATATGGGTGCTCTTCGATAAGCAGAAACGCAGCTGGCATGACATCTACTCCAACAGTCAGTTGGTGCGTATTCCCAAGCAACCCCGATAACACTTTCCGTTCGCACATAAAAAAACCGCCTCATTCGAGGCGGTTTCTTTTGCAACATTTCAACCCAGGTTTATTCAGCCAGTTTGAAAGTGATGAAGCTCGCACGTCCCTGACGCAACACGCGCATCGATACCGAGCGATTCTTTGGCAGGGCCTTGGCGATATCGGTGAACTGCTTGGCATCGGTGATCGCCTGGTTGTTCAGGTGCGTGATCACGTCGCCTGGCTGCAGACCGATCAGGGCCGCAGGACCGTCCTGCACTTCCTTGATGATCACGCCGCCCTTGAGCTGGTCATTGGCTTTCTTCTGATCATCGGTCAGGTCAATGACAGAAATCCCCAGGCGATTGCTGCTACGCTCGGCACCCGTGGACTTGGCGATATCCATTTCCTTGCCTTCATCCGGGATCGCACCGACCGTCAGGTCAACGGTCTTATGCTGACCTTCACGAACCACTTCCAGCTTGGCCTTTTCTCCCGCCTTCAGCGCGCCCACCAGATGCGGCAGGTCAGCCGACAACTCGATTGGCTGGCCGTTCATGCTGAGAATTACGTCACCGACTTGCAGGCCGCCTTTCGCCGCCGGGCCATCGTCCTGAACCTGAGCAACCAACGCACCGGCCGGTTTGTCCAGGCCGAAGGATTCGGCGAGATCCTTATTGACCTCCTGAATCACCACACCCAGCCAGCCGCGGCTGACCTTACCACCCGCCTTCAATTGGTTGGAAACGTCCATGGCAACATCGATCGGGATCGCGAAGGACACGCCCATGAAGCCACCGGAACGGGTGTAGATCTGCGAGTTGATACCCACCACCTCACCGTTGAGGTTGAACAACGGACCACCGGAGTTGCCCGGATTGATCGGCACGTCGGTCTGGATGAACGGCACATAGTTTTCGTTCGGCAGGCTACGACCTACGGCACTGACGATGCCCTGGGTCACCGTATGATCAAAGCCGAACGGCGAACCGATGGCGACGACCCACTGGCCGGACTTCAAGTCCTTGGATTTACCCAGCTTGAGAGTCGGCAGGTTCTTGCCTTCGATCTTCAGCAGCGCTACGTCGGAACGCGGATCGGTACCGACCAGCTTGGCCTTGAGCTCGCTACGGTCGGCCAGGCGCACGAGAATCTCGTCAGCGTCGGCGACGACATGGTTGTTGGTGAGGATATAGCCGTCATCGGAGATGATGAATCCCGACCCAAGCGATTGGGCTTCGCGTTGTCGACCGCCACCGCCACCTTTGCCACGCGGTTGCGGGAACCCGCGGAAAAACTGCTGGATTTCCGGCGGCAAGCCCTCCAGCCCCTGAATCTGCTCCGAAACCTTGCGGTCCGGCATCTTCTGAGTCGTACTGATATTCACCACCGCCGGCGAGGCCTGCGCCACCAACTGGGTGAAATCAGGCAGTTCCGCAGCCTGGGCCGCGACCGTCTGCCCAAGCAGCAGGACAGCGGCGAAGATGGACAAATAAGATTTCAAGCTTGGTATCGACATACGGCTCCCGTAAACAACGAGCATGGTTAAGCGACAGGTACCATAAAACCCGAGGATGATTAAGCCTGGATTACGGACCGGAAACAACAAACAAGGCCAGGGCCGTTAGGGCCTTGATCTGTAGGAAAGTTCGGTTTGTTTTGCAAATGAAAATGATCACCGGGCATTTCGGCATTTCGATCCTACCGCCTGGATGGCTTCATGTGAAGACCTGATCGAGCTCATGGGTCAGCGACTCACTGCTGGGGAGGCTGCGCTTCGCCGGCACGCATCGACAAGGCGATCCGTTCGGCGGTACCAATGGGAATCTCACCCACCACCGTGACCATGATATCCCCGCCGGGGGTGCTCAGGTGGCGGGAGACCGCGACGGTAGGCCCCAGTTGGGTACGGGTGTCGGTGGTGCTGGCGCCGTTGAGGGATTCGAGAAAGACCGAGAAACGCGCCAACCCATCGTCATACATAAGACTGCTGACCTGAGTCTTGGACTGTGGATCCAGACGCACCGTACTACTCACCAGTTCAAAACCCGGCGGCAGCCAATCGGAATGCCATAACTGCGCTACTTTACTGCCCAGCACCTGTCCCTTGGCCTGCGTCTGGTTACCGGGTAATACCACCGGTTTGCATTCAGGGCCAGCTTGCAACTGGCTGTTCAGGGGGGCCTCGGAGGTGTTCAATTCGGTAAACTGGAAACGCTCGAGCAATTGCCCCTTGTCATTGGTCAGCAGCGACTTGAGCGGCAAACCGGTCTGGCGATCCAGATGCAATTCGAAATTATAGCGATGCTGGTCGCGCGGCGTCAGCGACACGATCACTGCAGAACGGCCAGCCACGCGTGATTTACCCACGACCGTAATGTCATACCAGGCTTTGAGTTTCTGCGGATCGAGCGCACGGGCGTGCGCATCGGACGGCTCATCGAGTCCGGCGGCCAACGCGCCACTGACACACTCAGTGCGCCCATCGACGCGTACAACCTCTTGCGCCGAGTCATCCAACTGAAGCAACCGCTCATGAACCCGACCATTCTGGACTAAGTGCCAGATGCGGTGAGTCGAAAAACTACCGTTGCGTTCGTAGACAAAGGTGCCCTGAAAGCTTTGCTGCTGCTCAGCTTGCCCAAGACGGTCCAACCAATCCCGGGCATCGTCGGCCCGGGCAGTCAGAACAAACCCACCGGCCAGGGCAAGCGTTAAAAGAGCTAGCGCGCGCATGGTCCTCCTTAACTTAGCGGTTTTCCAGGCTCGCGGCACGTGCGTAAGGCAGCGCGCTCTCAGTACCCTTCAGGGCCGCCTGCTGCGCATGTTGGCGCAGATAGCTTGGCAAACGCTGCTCCCAACCGGGCTGGCCTTGCCGTAGCACCCCGCTGGCCATCGGACCGACGGGCTGGGAACCTTCAGTATAACCGGCAAGAACCGCCGGCCCCTTGGCCGTCGGAGCAGCCAAGCCAGGCTGATTCGATTGCTGGGCCAGTTGGGCACCGGCAATCTCATCCTGATTGTAGATGCGCACGCCAGCCAGCACCGCAACGGTTACCGAAGCGGCCACGGCCAGACGGCCCAGGGTACGCCAAGGACCACGGGAAGCTTTACTCGGCACATCTTCGCCGGCCAGAGCCAGCGACACAGCCGAGGCGATATCCAGGCGCGGGTCCAACAATTCCTTGTGCATCACTGCCCGGGCGATTTGGTAACGCGACCAAGTAGCACGGGTATCAACATCGTCAAGGGCACTGAGTACCCGACGTAACTCCAATTCGTCCGCTTCGTTATCCATCACCGCGGACAGCGATTCCTGCAGGGCTTCACGACTCATGACGGTTCCTCTCTTGGCTGTCGCCGCTGTCTCAGGTTTCCTGCAACAACGGCTGCAGGGCTTTGTCTATGGCCTCCCGAGCGCGGAAAATCCGGGAGCGCACGGTGCCCACAGGACATTGCATGACCGCTGCAATGTCCTCATAACTCAGACCATCGAATTCACGTAAAGTTAACGCCGTACGCAAATCTTCTGGCAGTTGCTGGATGGTTCGATGGACAGTCCCCTCGATCTCATCCCGGAGCAACGCACGCTCCGGCGACTCGAGGTCCTTCAGGCCATGATCGCCGTCGTAGAACTCTGCATCCTCGGAACTCACATCATTATCTGGTGGCCTGCGACCGCGGGATACCAGATAGTTTTTTGCCGTGTTGATGGCAATGCGGTACAGCCAGGTATAAAAGGCACTGTCACCGCGAAAATTACCTAAGGCACGGTAGGCTTTGATAAAGGCTTCTTGTGCAACGTCCTGGGCTTCATGGGTGTCGTGCACGAAACGCACGATCAACCCGAGAATTTTGTGCTGATATTTCAGCACTAGCAGATCGAAAGCCCGCTTGTCGCCACGCTGAACGCGCTCGACCAGCTGCTGATCCTCTTCCTGGGTTAGCATGAACACTCCTCATAGGACTTGAAGGAGGCTGCCATTGCTAATTGATCAGACTTGCAAACATAGACTCGGGCTTTTGGCAAAAGTTCTCCCCCTTTCAAGCAAGTTTCCTGCGATCCGCTGAACGGACACACACGAAAAACGCAGCACGGACTTGGCCGACTGCGTGAATAATTTTGGCGTCGAATTCGCTGGTAAAGCCTTCCCTCAGGCCCCACAGAAAGCCGACGCTGTCCCCTTCTTTCAGGTACCTGTCTATGGAGCACGGGGCTTTTCAAAAGTTCCCGGAGATTGCAGTAAGTAATAGCATTGTGCCGCTCCATCGATCAAAGGTTGCCTGAACCTAGTTATAGCCGAAAAATCATCATCTTACCCTGCAAAACCACATGCACGACGCCCCGGAGTAGCGCACACTTCTTGCTCGTTATAGTCTCACGATGCCATGAAGGCCCTGCCATTGTGCCGATCCCTCCAGCTATATACTAGTGGGTGGTATGGCGGGCTTCGTGGCCTACCAAGGCGTTTTTCGGATTCCTAGAGATGAGCCAACATTTTCAACACGATGTGCTGGTGATTGGCAGCGGTGCCGCCGGCCTGAGCCTGGCGCTAACGCTGGCGAACCATCTGCGCATTGCCGTCCTGAGCAAGGGCAACCTGGCCAACGGCTCGACCTACTGGGCTCAGGGTGGCGTCGCCGCGGTGCTGGACGACACCGACACCGTGCAATCGCATGTCGAGGACACCCTAAACGCCGGTGGTGGCCTGTGCCACGAAGACGCGGTGCGCTTCACCGTCGAGCACAGTCGCGAGGCCATCCAGTGGTTGATCGACCAAGGCGTGCCCTTCACTCGCGACGAAAAAGCCAATGTCGATGACCGTGGTTTCGAATTCCACCTGACCCGTGAAGGCGGCCACAGTCATCGGCGGATCATCCACGCCGCCGACGCCACCGGCGCGGCGATCTTCACGACCCTGTTGGACCAAGCCCGGCAGCGCCCGAACATCGAGCTGCTGGAGCAGCGCGTGGCCGTCGACCTGATCACCGAAAAACGCCTCGGCCTGGACGGGGAACGCTGCCTGGGGGCCTACGTACTTAATCGCGGCACGGGCGAAGTCGATACCTACGGGGCCCGCTTCACCATTCTTGCCTCGGGCGGCGCGGCCAAGGTGTATCTCTATACCAGCAATCCCGACAGCGCCTGCGGCGACGGCATCGCCATGGCCTGGCGTTCGGGCTGCCGGGTCGCCAACCTGGAATTCAACCAGTTCCATCCGACCTGCTTGTACCACCCGCAGGCCAAGAGTTTCCTGATCACTGAAGCCCTGCGCGGCGAAGGCGCACACCTGAAACTGCCCAACGGCGAACGTTTCATGCCACGCTTCGACCCACGGGCCGAGCTGGCGCCACGGGATATTGTCGCCCGAGCCATCGACCACGAGATGAAGCGCCTGGGTATCGACTGCGTCTACCTGGACATCAGCCACAAACCCGAAGCCTTTATCAGGACACACTTCCCGACGGTGTACGAACGTTGCCTGGAGTTCTCCATCGACATCACCCAGCAGCCGATCCCGGTAGTCCCGGCGGCGCATTACACCTGTGGTGGCGTGCTGGTGGACCAGCAGGGCCGTACCGATGTCCCTGGCCTGTATGCCATTGGCGAAACCAGCTTCACCGGCCTGCACGGTGCCAACCGCATGGCCAGCAACTCGTTGCTGGAATGTTTTGTCTATGCCCGTTCGGCCGCCGCCGACATCCTCCAGCAGTTGCCACGGGTCGCCATGCCCGCGGCCTTGCCGAGCTGGGACGCGAGCCAGGTGACCGACTCCGACGAAGACGTGATCATCGCCCACAACTGGGATGAACTGCGACGTTTCATGTGGGACTACGTCGGCATCGTGCGCACCACCAAGCGTCTGCAACGAGCCCAGCACCGGGTGCGGCTGCTGCTGGACGAAATCGATGAGTTCTACAGCAACTACCGAGTAAGCAGAGATCTGATTGAACTGAGGAACCTTGCTCAAGTAGCGGAACTGATGATCAGGTCTGCTATGGAGCGGAAGGAATCTCGGGGTCTGCACTACACGCTGGACTATCCAGGGATGCTGCCAGAGGCGAAGGATACGATCCTTACCCCAACCAAATGAGGCACGTTTAGGAGCCCTCGGCGTAGCATGGTGAAATGCCGTTTTGTAACAGCTTTATCCCAAAGCCCCTGGGGTCCTTGTTGCACTGTGAGGACGCTGTGAACCAGTGATCGCATTGTTCACTACCTCTGCCTTTACCTTCAGCCATTCTACAAGACCCTTGGAGATCACCTTGAAAAGGCCTTCAGGAAAAGGCTTGGTGTGGCCTGAAGATGTCTTATGGGCTTTCCCTTGAGTGATCATCAAGGCCCGCAATTTGCCAGTGCGGTCAATCCCAGCGAGACGGCGGGCTTCGCGCCAGCTATAGCCGACTGTCCCTCCGTAACCACGACAGTAGGGTAGGGGTTACCTGCAATAGCTCGTTGCTATAAGATTCGCGGCCATTTAACGGATGTGCCGTAAATCAAAGGGATTCATATGAAGCTGAACGTCATTATTTTGGGTCTTATCGCTGCGCTGGCTGGCTGCACCACCGCCGGGCCTTACGTCACCAACATTTCCAGCGATGGCCGCAACGGCTTGAACATCGAGAAGTGCGCAGTGAAGATGAATGCATTCATGGGTACGGTTAGCACTTCTGAGTGCACAACACAAAATCTGCAGCTAAGTCGCGGCGGCTAAGATCGACCCTACGATTTCGTCTTCTGACTCGCCCGAGTCTTTGGCTAGCGTCAGGAGGTTTTCGTTGCGGAAAAGCCTGCGATACCTTTTGTGGAATCGACAACGTCTCTCAACCCAATCCTTGCGGTGTAATGGTGCACCTGCCTCACCGCTTCCTTGGCATCTCGACGAGATCTGAAGCCATGCCGCGATGGTTGCATGGCTGCGATAGTGCTCGACGAACTGGGTGTAGCGGCAGGTCGGCTGATCGGCATGGGCGGCGGCGTATTCCTCCCGCCGCAGTTGCAGCGTCACGCCTTTGCGCCGCAGCTCGCGGTGCAGGGTGATGACGTCGGACAACACCCTGCCTCCGCAGGTGTGGACAATCTCGGCGGCGAGCACCAGAGCCGCGCCGAGCGTCACCTTGATGTATTGCTGACGACGCCCTTGGAGGGTTGCAAGGCACGGGCGATCTTCTCGTGAGACAGGTAGACCTCGAACTTGAGGCGCAGGCATTCTTTGATATTACGCATGGCTACTCGCTGCAACGCCATCCTTCGACTCCCTGAAATGAGACGCAGGGTGGCGGCAGGTCAGGCCATGCGCAACGAAGTTTAAGCAGTTCGCTAACAACGTGACCGGCTGTTTCGGAACACGCGGAAAATCGGTCACGTTGTTAGCGAAATGAGCGGTCACGATGGGCCTAAATAGGCAGTTTTGAGTAGCTCGGTTGCTCGTGATACTGGTGGCTTTCGGTTTGGGTCAGGCAGAGCCCAAGGCTCCGGCGATAAGATCGTGATCAGTCTGGAGCGGGTGATGGGTGCTGATTGTGCCGAGTTGAAACGGTCGAGTTGATGATTCGCTCGGCCATGGAGCGAAAAGAAAGCCGGGGCCTGCATTACACCCTCGACTACCCGGACCTGCTACCCGAGGCCCTTGACACTATTCTGGTGCCGCCCATCTACGCCGGCTGAACTTCAGCCATACGCGCAGGCGCCGATGCAGGTCGCTCGCCAGCGCGTCGCGGGGCACGCAAATCGAGCGCGACCACCAATCTCCGCGCCGACGAAAGCGCAGCACCACCAGCCAGGGCAAGGCCAGGCTGTCGCGGTGCAACTGTACCGACTGCCAGCCAGCCGCCCGACTCCAGAGCTGCCAACCCCGCTCGTCCCGGCGCAAACCGGTAAAAGCCGACGGATGGTTCAAGCGTATTTGTCGCGGTACGACCCAAGCCCCATGAAGCAGGCACAGCAACGCCCCGGACAGGCTCGCCCAGAACGGAATTTCAAGCAGGCACCACGATAACAACGCCAGACCCAGAGCTCCGAGATATGCCACCAGCAACAGCCGTGAGGCCCGCCAGCGGCATTCGAACGTGTTACTTGGGCTGAACACGGTCGAGAATCATGCGTACCATGCGCTGCAGTTCTGGATCTGGCGATTCGGAACGCTCCATGAACCAGCCGAACATGTCCTGGTCCTCGCATTCGAGCAACTTGCGATAGCACTCGCGGTCGACGTCGTTCAGATGCGCGTACACCTCCTTGACGAACGGTACCAGCAGCACGTCCAGTTCCAGCATACCGCGACGGCTGTGCCAATAGAGACGATTGAGTTCTACATCTTCGACCATGGAGCGCTCCTCAAATTTGTGCGCAAGTATACAGGCCCGATCATCACCGCGCAGTCGGCTTTGGTCGCGGCACCCGGCGTTTTGTGAACTACCCATTTGCGGAGCACCCCTCTATGATGTCCGCCAGACTTATTCATGCTGCGAAGACCCATGGCCGATTCCGCTTTTTTCTGCATCCTTTCCCACGAAGGCGTTCTCGCCGTCCGCGGCGCCGACGCCAGCAAGTTCTTGCAGGGTCAGTTGACCTGCAACCTCAATTACCTCAGCGAGACCCAGGCCAGCCTCGGCGCTCGCTGCACGCAGAAAGGCCGCATGCAGTCGAGTTTCCGCATCCTGCTCGAAGGTGACGGCGTGTTGCTGGCCATGGCCAGCGAGTTGTTGGAACCGCAGTTGGCGGACCTGAAGAAGTACGCGGTGTTCTCCAAGTCCAAGCTCACCGATGAAAGCGCCGGTTGGGTCCGGTTCGGGCTGGGTCAGGCCACCCGCGTGCTGGCCGACCTGGGCGTCGATCTGCCCGAGGAAACCGATGCCGTGGCGCGAGCCAATGGTCTGATCGCCATACGAGTGTCCACCGGGCGTAGCGAGCTCTGGGTCCCGGCGGCCCAAGCGCGAGACCTGCAGGCGCAACTGGCTGGCTCGCTGCCGGAAGCCGATCTCAACACCTGGCTGCTCGGGCAGATTCGCGCCGGTATCGGCCAGGTCATGCCGCAAACCCGCGAACTGTTTATCCCGCAGATGCTCAACCTGCAGGCCGTGGGTGGCGTGAGCTTCAAGAAAGGCTGCTACACCGGGCAGGAAATCGTCGCGCGCATGCAGTACCTGGGCAAACTCAAACGGCGCCTGTATCGCCTGAAGCTGGACGCAGGGCAACTGCCTGAGCCCGGTACGCCGCTGTTTTCGCCCGCCCACAACAGTTCCATCGGCGAAGTGGTGATCGCCGCCACGGCCGAGGAGTCGATCGAACTGCTGGCCGTGCTACAAGCCGAAGCGGCCGAAGCCGGCACTGTCCATCTGGGCGATGTGCAAGGCCCGGCCCTGACATTGTTGGATTTACCTTATCAACTGGACCGTGATGGTGAGATCCAGCGTTAACCGCACCGCCATAGAGAGCACAAATGAACAAGCTGGCGGAAAAGGTCCAACAGGATCTGGTAACGGCCATCGACAACGACGACCTGGTTCTGCCCACGCTCCCGGAGGTCGCCCTGAAGATTCGCGAGGCGGCGGAAGATCCCGAAATCAGCGTCAGTACCCTGAGCAAGGTGATTGGTGGCGACACCGCTCTGTCGGCACGGCTGATCAAGGTGGTCAACAGCCCGTTGTTGCGCGCCAGCCATGAAGTGACCGACCTGCACACCGCCATCACCCGGCTTGGGGTGAACTACAGCAGCAACCTGGCGATCGGCCTGGTGATGGAACAGATCTTTCACGCTCGCTCCGGGGTGGTTGAACAGAAAATGCGCGATGTCTGGCGCAAGAGTCTGGAAATTGCCGGGGTCAGCTACGTGCTGTGCCGCGACTTTACCTTGCTCAAGCCGGACCAGGCGGCGCTGGGTGGGCTGGTACACCAGATCGGTGTGCTGCCGATCCTGACCTACGCCGAAGATCACTACGAACTGCTGGCCGATCCGTTGAGCCTGGATCATGTGATCGAGAGCATTCATCCGTTGCTGGGCGACAAATTGCTAAGAGTCTGGGACTTCCCGGAACGGCTGGTCAAGCTGCCCGGACAATACCAGGACCTGGAGCGCGATAGCGGTACCGTCGATTACGTTGACCTGGTGCAGATCGCCACGGTGTTCTGCCATCAGCGCACGACACAAGCTTATGCCAATATCCCGCTCGGCAGTCTGCCGGCCTTCAGGCGGTTGAAACTGGCCCCGGACAGCGAGGTCTGGGTCGGAAAACTCAATGATGCGCGGATGATGTTCATTTAACCGACAGACCCTGCCTGTGGGGAGCGGGCTTGTCGGAGCCCCAGAAGCTTCTAACCGGCGATAAAACTCACCCGGACCTTCAACCCCCGCCGCTCACCGTCGTGCAGGCTGATCTGCGCCAGGTGCGCCCGGCAGATCTCGCCGACAATCGCCAGGCCCAGCCCGGCCCCCACACCCTGCTGGCTGCGCCGATAGAAGCGCTCGAAGACCCGGTCGCGCTCCTCCAGGGGAATCCCCGATCCGTCATCCTCTACCTCCAGCACAGCCGGCGCGCTCACCCGCAAGATCACATTGCCGCCGACCGGTGTATGGGCCAACGCGTTGTCCACCAGGTTGCTCAGCAGCTCGTTGAGCAAGGTCGGCTCGCCACGCAACCAGACCGGCTCATCGGCTTCCAATGCCAACGCCACGCCTTGGGCATGAGCCAGAGGTGCCATGGCCATGCCCAGTTCCCGGGCCAGTTGGCTCAGGTCAAGCCACTGCGCGCCACCTTCGGCTATCGCCCGCGCACCGTTTTCCACCCGTGCCATCGACAGCAGTTGGTTGGCCAGGTGCGTCAGGCGATCGGTGCCCTGAGCTGCCGTTTCCAGGGTACGGCGCCAGGTATCGGCATCTGTGGCGCGTAGCCCTAGCTCCAACCGCGCCTTCAGCGCCGCCAAGGGTGTGCGCAGTTCATGGGCGGCATCAGCGATAAATTGCCCCTGACGCTCGAACTGCCGACGCAGGCGCTCGGTAAAATGATTGAGGGCGCTCACCAGGGGCCACAATTCGTGTTGTACTTCCACCAACGGCAACGGGCGCAAGTCGTCCGACTGGCGCTCCTCCACCGCCGTCCGTAGGCGCTCCAGCGGGCGCAGCGCCGCACTCACGGCAAACCACACCAGCAGCAACGCGCCCACCGCCAGCATGCCCAGGCGCAGCAACGTGTCGGCCATCAGGCTGCGGGCCATGGTGACTCGCGCCTCATCGGTCTCGGCCACGCGGATTTCCGCCATGCCATTCATATTCGGCTCGCTGACCGCCTTGAGCAGGCTCACCACCCGGACGTTCTGCCCGCGATACTGCGCGTCGTAGAACCGCGCCAGGGCCGGATAGTCATCGGTGCGCGGGGTGCCGGGTGGCGGTGGCGGTAGGTGTTCGTAACCGGAAATCAGTTGCTGGTTGATGTCTCGGACCTGATAGTAGATCCGCCCTGCGCTGTCATAGGCAAAGGTATCGAGCGCCACATACGGCACCTCGGCGCTGAGGGTGCCATCGCGCTGCGACAGGCCAGCGGCGATGGTCCGCGCCGAAGCCAGCAAGGTTCGGTCATAAGCGGTGTCGGCGGCTTCGCGACCGTTCCAGTAGGCACTCAAGCCACTGGCGAGCATCAACACCACCAACAGCAGTGCAAGGTTCCACAGCAACCGCCAACGCAGGCTGCTGGGCTTATGCATCGCGGGCTTCCAACAAATAACCGAGGCCGCGAAAGGTGACGATAGCCACCGCATGTCCATCCAGCTTCTTGCGCAGGCGGTGTACATAGATTTCGATGGCGTCGGGACTGGCGTCCTCATCCAGGCCGAACACCTGAGAGGCCAGTTGTTCCTTGCTCATTACCCGCCCAGGGCGAGCGATCAGCGCTTCGAGCACCGCCTGCTCGCGGGAGGTCAGGGTCAGCAACTCGTCGCCCAGGCTGAAACGCCGGGTATCCAGGTCATAGACCAGCCCCCCACAGCGCTGCTGGCGCTCGCCGCCGAGCACACTGCGGCGCAGCAAGGCCTTGACCCTGGCTTCCAGTTCGCTGAGTTCGAACGGCTTGGCCAGGTAATCGTCGGCCCCCAGATTGAGGCCACGGACGCGGTCCTTCACATCGCTACGGGCGGTCAGCATCAGCACCGGAAGATTTCCTCCACGTGCGCGCAAGCGCGCCAGTACTTCGAAGCCGTCCATGCGTGGCAAACCCACATCAAGGATTGCCACTGCGTACTCCTCGCTGCCCAGGGCCAGCTCGGCGGCGACTCCGTCGTGCAGCACATCCACCGTCAAGCCCGCGCCCTTGAGCGCCTGGGCAACGCTTTCAGCTAGCTGCAGATGGTCTTCGACCAGAAGCACACGCATGAATTTCCTACCTCGACCGCCCTTCCGAGCGCCGAGTTTACCCAATAAACCCGCCGCCGGTAGCCACCCGCCGCCGGTTTATCGGGCCTTGCACACTGAAAGGTTGGTGAAAGCTTGGCACATTAAAGTCCCTTCACGGACCGTTGTGAGTAACGCACTCATCTGTCCAAAAAAACTGAATGACGTCCCGAGGCGTTTTCACTCAAATAAGAACAATAACGGAGTACTCCACGATGCTGCCATTGCGCACCCTCGCCCTCGCTACCGGTTGCCTGCTGTTTGCCGGGCAACTCCTCGCCGCCGAGCCCAAGCGCCCGGAATGCATCGCCCCCGCCTCCCCCGGCGGCGGCTTCGACCTGACCTGCAAGCTGGCGCAAAGCGCCCTGGTCAGCGAGAAAGTCCTGAGCAAACCGATGCGGGTGACCTATATGCCCGGCGGCGTCGGCGCCGTGGCCTACAACGCCGTGGTTGCCCAGCGCCCGGCCGATGCCGGGACTCTGGTGGCCTGGTCCAGCGGCTCGCTGCTCAACTTGGCCCAGGGCAAGTTCGGTCGTTTCGATGAAGGCGCCGTGCGCTGGCTGGCCGCCGTCGGCACCAGCTATGGCGCCATTGCGGTGAAAAGCGACTCGCCGTACAAAACCCTCGACGACCTGGTCAAGGCCCTCAAGGCCGACCCGAGCAAGGTAGTAATCGGCTCCGGCGGCACTGTCGGCAGCCAGGACTGGATGCAGACCGCGCTGATCGCCAAGGCCGCCGGGATCAACCCGCGCGACCTGCGCTACGTGGCCCTCGAAGGCGGCGGCGAAATCGTTACGGCGCTGATGGGCGGACATATCCAGGTCGGCAGCACCGACATCTCCGACTCCATGCCACATATCCTGAGCGGCGACATGCGCCTGCTCGCGGTGTTCGCCGAGAGGCGCCTGGACCAACCGGAAATGAAGGAGATTCCGACCGCCCGCGAACAGGGCTACGACATCGTCTGGCCGGTGGTACGCGGTTTCTATCTCGGACCGAAGGTCAGCGACGAAGACTACGCCTGGTGGAAAGACGCCTTCGACAAGCTGCTGGTTTCCGAAGAGTTCGCCAAGCTGCGCAACCAGCGCGAGCTGTTTCCCTTCGCCATGACCGGTCCGGAACTGGACACCTACGTGAAGAAGCAGGTTGCCGACTACAAAGTGCTGGCCAGGGAATTCGGCCTGATCCAGTGATCATCTCTCTCTAGTCGCCTCACGCCCTTCGGTCACCGGGGCGTGGCCCAGGAGTCCGTCATGCTCTTGCAACGCATTTTTGCCTTCACGCTGCTGCTGGCCTGCGCCGGCCTGGCGCTGATGGCCTGGCCTTACCAGGCCGCATTTTCCTATGAGCCCGTGGGCCCCAGGGCCTACCCGCTGCTGATGCTCGGTCTGATGGGCCTGGCGCTGCTGTACATGCTGTTTCGTCCGGCACCGATCAAACATAACGACGACGAGCCGCCGCTGGACCGCCAAACCCTGACCAAGATCGGCATCTGCACCGCACTGCTGTTGGTGTTCGCCGGGACCTTCGAGCCGCTGGGCTTCGTCCTCAGCAGCATCCTGATCGGCGTACCGATGGCGCGCCTGTACGGCGGTCGCTGGCTGCCCAGCGTGGTGATCATCAGCCTGATGAGCGTCGGGCTTTATCTGCTGTTCGATAAAGCCCTGGACGTGCCGCTGCCCCTCGGACTGCTCGACGTTCTGGAGAACTGACATGGATACTTTCGGCTATTTGAGCCAGGGCTTCGGCGTCGCGCTCAGCCCCTACAACCTGGTCACCGCCCTCTGCGGTACGTTGATCGGCACCGTGGTCGGCCTGTTACCGGGCCTGGGGCCGATCAATGGCGTCGCCCTGCTCATCCCCATTGCCTTCGCCCTCGGGCTGCCGCCCGAATCGGCGCTGATCTTGCTGGCAGCGGTTTACCTGGGCTGCGAATACGGCGGGCGGATCAGCTCGATTCTGCTCAATATCCCCGGCGAAGCCTCCACCGTGATGACCACCCTCGACGGCTACCCGATGGCCCGCCAGGGCCTGGCCGGTGTCGCTCTATCGCTGTCGGCCTGGAGTTCCTTCATCGGCGCATTTATCGCCACCTGCGGCATGGTGCTGTTCGCTCCGCTGCTGGCGAAATGGGCCATTGCCTTCGGCCCGGCGGAATATTTCGTGCTGATGGTATTCGCCATTGTCTGCCTCGGCGGCATGGCCGGCGACCGACCGCTGAAGACCTTTATCGCCGCGCTGATCGGTTTGTTCCTGTCCAGCGTCGGCATCGATGCCAACAGCGGTGTATATCGCTTCACCGGGGACAACATCCACCTCACCGACGGCATTCAGTTCGTGGTGCTGGTCCTGGGCCTGTTCTCCATCAGCGAGATTCTCTTGCTGCTGGAAAAAACCCATCATGGCCAGGAAGCGGTGAAAGCCACCGGGCGGATGATGTTCAACTTCAAGGAAGCGGCATCGGTGTTCGTGGTGAACATCCGTTGCGGCCTGTTGGGCTTTGTCATGGGCGTGTTACCCGGTGCCGGCGCGACCCTGGCCAGTGCCATGGCCTACATGACCGAGAAACGCATCGCCGGTGCTGGCGGCACGTTCGGCCAGGGCGACAAGCGCGGCCTCGCCGCACCGGAAACCGCAATCGGCGCCTCGGCCTGCGGCGCGCTGGTGCCGATGCTGACTCTCGGCGTCCCAGGCTCAGGCACCACGGCGGTGATGATCGGCGCGCTGTCGTTGTACAACATCACGCCGGGACCGCTGCTGTTTCAACAACAACCGGATATCGTCTGGGGCCTGATTGCCTCGCTGTTCATCGCCAACATCATGCTGGTGATCCTCAATATTCCGATGATTCGCCTCTTCACCCGTATCCTTGCCGTGCCGAACTGGGCGCTGGTGCCGGTGATCGCCATCATCACCGCGATTGGCGTGTACGCGGTACATGCCACCACCTTCGATCTGTTCCTGATGATCGGCATCGGCATCTTCGGTTATATCCTGCGCAAACTGGACTTTCCGCTGTCGCCGGTCCTGCTGGGCTTTATCCTCGGCGGGCTGATGGAATCGAACCTGCGCCGGGCGCTGTCGATTTCCAACGGCGCGTTGGAGATTCTCTGGTCGAGCCCGATCACCCTTGGCGTCTGGGTGCTGACCTGCATCATGCTGTCAATGCCACTGCTGCGCATCTGGCGCAAGCGTGCCGCCCAGCGTCGCGCCCTGGCCAATGCGTGAGAGAACCTGCGGAACGGGAGATGGTCTGCTTTGTCGGTCGAGCAACCCTTTCCTTGCCGATCAATGCTGGGTCATCGGCAAGGAAAAGGTTTCAGGAACACCACCTATCGACGTAGATAGACGCCTGCTGTTTCCGTTTGTCAGTAGGTCAATGTAAACGCAATAGCCTCTGACCGAGAGACACTATCAACGGTGTAATGAAGATTTGCATCCCTGAATCCAAGATCATCAGCCAGAAACTCATTATCAATGGCTATTGTCGCCTTGCCACTTGAAACATCAGGCGCGGAAACTATATGGGTTATTTCATAAATTGCCAGGAGTCTATCCATAACAAGAGCAATAGAATCCCCCACCTTCATAGCCGCATAACTCACCTCTGCCGTAGCAGGTTTGCCATTAAGATCAGGGACGTGGAGCTTACCACCTGAAATCTCAAGCACTCGAGGTGCCGGCAGATTAACTTTAATGACTCTTTTTGATCCAGACATTATCCTGACTCCTCTGATAAACCAGTTATAAGAAAGTCCGACATGAGCAGCCAGTTACTTCTGTCATATCTTCATTTCCCTTGACCATCTCAACAAAAAACGAATCGTCGGGAAACTGTCAGAAATGACAGTCCCGACGAAGGGTCCCGGAAAACCCAGGGCGCATGAGTCAGCCTGAAAGACCCAGCTCCTTCACTCGCACGTCGTCTACCGAATAGTCATTCCCTTGACCGGACGCTACATGGTTATACAGTTGCAAGCGCATGGTGGTGGCTGTCGCGGTAAAAATACCTTTCAAGGTGTGCCAGTTCTGATTGGAGATCGTGAAGGGTCCCACCAATGATTTATTCTCGATCCACAGCGACACGACAGGAGTGAGATGCACATTGCCGACTCGCCGAATCGAAATACTGAACTCATAGTTCATGCCCGGCTCAAGCCCCCTGTAGTCTCGATACAAGAACACGCCGCTGGATCGTTCCGTATAAGTCCAATTGTACAAAAACCAATTGCCGTCCTCATGCCTGATGACCAGATCACGGGGATCCGCGGCAGCGGGGCCTTTTACCCAACCATTCCAGTTACCATGGTCAAAGGTGGTCAGGTCATCAAATGGCAGGCGTATCGTCAGTATCAACGCAGGGAACTCCACCGCCTCACTTTCATGAGCACTGCCATCGGGAGTGACCTTGCAGGTAAACGTCAGGGTGCTGACGTTTTGCAGTTGTTCAAGCAAGACACGCGAAAGCACTGAACGTAGCCCGTTATTCACTTCGCTCGGCGTCAGCGTATCGCCTACATAGACCTTGAGGGTATACGGCTGGCCGTCCTTCCCGGTTCCGGTGCCCACCAGCCAGACCTTCTGCCCCGGCAGGATGAACCACCATGGCTCTACCGCGATCGTGGCGTTGCCGCTAAAGGTACGCAGGTCCAGGAGGCTCTTGATTGCTTGCGGCACCACCGGTGTCGGCAACCGGACAGGTACGCTGATCTGCAGATCGAGATTTGCCGAGGTCGCGACCTTGCAGTGGCCGGTGACCGTATAGTTGATCGGCACCGTCTTGCCGATACCGTGGATCACCGCCTCACGCGGGATCTGAAAATCGACGTGCCCCAACTCGCTATTACCGGGTTTCGGCGCCAGTGGCAAACAGCCTCCGGCCTCGCGCTTCCAGCAAGGTTGAATGCTCTGCCGGGCACTGATGGCATCGTATTCTACCCGCAGTGTCACCCCATCCCTGCCGTTGTACACCGTCAGCAGCGAACCGACGGCCTCACGAACGATGGGTGCCTTCAGGACCCAGTCCTCCTGGGTGATTTCCAGCGTCAGGGTCGGGAACAGCGTGGCCGTGGGTTTATCGGTAACGCCGTTGAAATTCACCGCGAAATGCACTTCGATCCGGCTGCAGTCAGCCAGCTTTTGCAGTTGGGCGCGCGGCAGCAAGGTACTCACGCCCGTCTCCAGCCACTCGGCATCGAGCGGCTCGCCTTCGAGCACCTGAAAGCTGTAGGCGCTGCCATCCTCCTGCTCGCCGGTCACCCAGAGCCAGCAAGGCTGTTCAAGCGCCCGGTAGTCCCACGGCTCGACCAGACAATCGGCATCCCCGGAAAAAGTGTTGAGATCCAGTTTGTCGGCAGTAGCCTGTTCCACCATCGGTCTCGGTAACTGGCTGATGTCGAGCACGGTCACCAGGCGCGGTGGCGATTGCCAGAAGACGCCCGAGCTTTGCGTCACGGTGTAGGGCACCGTCACCGTCTGGAGAAAATTTGCACTGATGGCCGAGGGCGGCACATGGAACTCAAGCGCCATTTCGCCTTCCCGAACCTCGCGGCACTCAAGCGCCGGCGAACCGGCACCTGGCGTGCCGGCCCAGGCCGGACAGACCCAATCCCCCGCGCTCATGCCGCCATACGCCACCTGGATGGTCGCACCGTGCGTGGTATTGACCGGGTTCAGCAGCCAACCGTCGGTTTCGTCTTCTGTCGATTCACGGACACTGGGTGGCGGTAGAACCAGCCTGATCGGCACCCGCATCGTCAGTTCCAGCGGCTCCAGGGCAACGGCCTCGCCCTGCCCATGGTCGATCTTGCAGGTGATGATCAACAGACTGTCATCCGCCAGTTGCTCCAGGTCCTCACGCAGCAGCGACCGGTGCAGACCCTCGCGCACTTCATTGTCCGTGACCCGTTCTCCCTGCATCAGCACGATGTCGAACAAGCTGCCGTCCAGCCGGGCCCCCACGGCCTGCAACCAGACCTTTTGCCCAGCCTGGATAAACGGCCAGGACGCCACGGTGCACTCGGCATCACCCTCAAAGGTGCGGATATCCAAGACGCCCTCACGGGCCTGTGCCACCTTCGGAACGGGCAACGGATCCTTGTTCAAGGTCACAAATGCTATCCCTGGGCGAAACAGAATGCTGTGATCATGCCCACCGTAAGACGCGAACAAATTAAAGAACAGCGTGCTGCCGGAAGGACTCGTTGCGTACACGTCACTGGGAAACCGGCGTTTCCAGCCGAAATTAATATCAGCCTCGGTCACCGGCTCGTTTTCCACGATACGAAAATCGACTCTTCCGCCGTCCGGCTTGTCGACATGCGCCCACACCGTGACCCGACAATCCGAAGTGATAAACGGCCAAGGGTCCATCTGCAGCGTGAAATGCTCGTCGGCCAGCGCCGACACGAACAGAGTATTGTCGATCAGCGGCACCAGGTTCAGAGGCGGAAACGTGTTTGGCCGGCTGATCCTGACATCGTCCGCCCGCGACTTGATCGTCTCTTCACCGCGAGTAACGGTATAGAAAAAACGGGCATACATGTCCTGGACATACCCGACATAGTCATAGGGCACCTTGAAGTGGACCACTTCATCGGTACTCCCATGTACAGGCTCTATCGGGGCAAACTCTTCATCCGGTAGCAGGCCCGGCCAGTAGAAGTGGATCAGGTCGGTCGCCAGCATGCCGGGGTAACGGACCTCGACAGGCGTGCCGTCCAATGGCACCAGAAGACTGTCGAGATGCCCGCCATCGGCATCCAGTAATTTGGCCTCGGGCAAATCGAGTTCGGCAAGCGGTTGCTCTTTCATCAGGCGCACCCTTATTCGGAACATGGGCTATCGGCCGCCCTGTGCCACTGCGCGTTGGCATCATTTGAAGTGGCGGGAGAGGGAATGTCTACTGTCAGAAATGACAGTCTTGCCCTGGAAAAGCGGGAAAGCAGACCGGTGGTTTCTCGCTGTTTTCCCTGTAGACCACTCGTCGCCACTGTTATTTCTGACAGCTAGCCAGTCCTCCTCCCCAGGCGTTGAATGATCCTCACGACTCGCCATCCGGGTTTTCGGGTCGCCTCCCTGAATCCGCCAAAGGTGCCTCGTCATGAACGAAGATCCTTCCTTGTCCGTGTCGCCTACGTCCCAAGGTATCGACTCCCTCTCTCTCAACCCCTCGTCCGCTCCCAGGCAGCCGGATTTCAGCTTCGAACGCGACCCCACTCCCGAACGCCGTCCCTTCAGTGACCTGGTGATCGAGGTCTATGGCCAGCGCCCAGTGATCGGCGCCGATATCGGTGTCAACAAGGCCGCCCTCGACACCTACTATCTCGACGGCCTGCTGTGTTACCTGCACCCCTATCTGTCGCAGGCGGAGGGCGACTTTGTCGAATTGTTCTGCGGCAATGCCGACGATCCAGTGGCCGTCACCTCCGTGACCCAGGACCAAGCGGACAAAGACGAGAAAATTCCCCTGTTCATCCCTCGTGCCCGCCTGCCCGACGGCGTGATCCAGCCGGTGTTCTTTCGCCTCACCCGCTATACCGGCGGCAACAGCGAAGAAACCCTGCACAAAAGCCTGCTGGTCGATACCATCCCGCCCGCCGGGCCCTACGATCCCATCCCCAGCACGCCCTGGCACGAAGAACTGGCCCCACCGGAACCGCCGCCATTCGTCATCGACTTCGGGGTCGACAAAGACACCGCCGAACACGGCGTGCCGATCACCATCAAACCCTACCCACTGGATGACTCCACGCCCCATAGCTGGCGAATGGCCGAGTACGACAAGATCCGCCTGTTTATCGGCGGCGTCTTGGTCACACCGGTGCACACTGTCACCTGGGACGAGGCCAACAACCGATTACCGCTGACCATCACCATCTACTACGAAACCTGGCTCAAGGTCGGCGACGGCCAGAAGGTGCTCGAATACGAGGTCATCGACCAGTGCGGCAACTACTCGGTGAAGTGGTCGCCACAGGTGGTGCTCAAGGTCAATATCGGCAATGACAG
>NZ_FOAR01000011.1 GCF_900109755.1 Pseudomonas agarici
CTTCCAGCAGGGCGCGACCTTCCCCGAAATAGAAGGCAGCGACTACGGCCTGACGTTCTGGCAGTGGAGCCCGGACCAATCCAACCCGACGCTGTGAACAATAGGACACGAGGACAAACTTGCCCAGCCTTTCTGCTGCATTCAGCGCAAGGAGCACAAATTTATTTTTCAGCTTGCACCTCCACCTCACCAGCGTAGTCAAACTGGTTGCGCTACGCGCCATGTTTGGCGCACCAATAAAAATGCCAGTCAGCTTAACTGACTGGCATTAGCCCCGAAGGGTGGTGTTTCTCAGCGAGAAGTCGAAACGCGCTTAAGCGCCCGACGCCTTAGCTGCTGCGACGTCCTTGATGGACAGCTTGATACGGCCACGGTTGTCCACGTCCAGCACCAGTACTTCAACTTCCTGCCCTTCCTTCAGGATGTCGGTCACTTTCTCTACGCGAGCGTCGCTCAGCATGGAGATGTGTACCAGACCGTCCTTGCCCGGCAGGATGTTGACGAACGCGCCAAAGTCAACGATGCGCTCGACCTTGCCGACGTAGATCTTGCCGATTTCAGCCTCGGCGGTGATGCTCAGGACGCGTTGGCGTGCAGCCTCGGCAGCTTCCTTGCTTTCACCGAAGATCTTGATCGAACCGTCGTCTTCGATATCAATCGAAGCCTTGGTTTCTTCGCAGATCGCACGGATGGTCGCGCCGCCCTTACCGATGACATCACGGATTTTGTCGGTGTCGATTTTCATCGCGATCATGGTTGGGGCGTTTTCCGACAGCTCGGTACGCGATTGACCAATGATCTGGTTCATCTGGCCGAGGATGTTCAGGCGCGCTTCCAGGGCTTGGCCCAGGGCGATTTCCATGATCTCTTCGGTGATGCCCTTGATCTTGATGTCCATCTGCAGCGCGGTAACGCCCTTGGCGGTACCGGCTACCTTGAAGTCCATGTCACCCAGGTGGTCTTCGTCACCCAGGATGTCGGTCAACACGGCGAATTTCTCGCCCTCTTTAACCAGACCCATGGCGATACCAGCAACCGGCGCCTTCATCGGCACACCAGCGTCCATCAGGGCTAGGGAAGCACCACAGACCGAAGCCATGGAGCTCGAACCGTTGGATTCAGTGATTTCCGATACCACACGGATGGTGTATGGGAACTCGGCGGCATCCGGCAGCATGGCCTGGACCGAACGGCGCGCCAGGCGACCGTGACCGATTTCACGACGACCGGCACCGCCCATGCGACCACATTCGCCCACCGAAAACGGCGGGAAGTTGTAGTGCAACATGAAGGGGTCTTTTTTCTCGCCTTCCAGGGTGTCCAGCAACTGTGCATCACGGGCGGTGCCCAGCGTGGCAACAACCAGGGCCTGGGTTTCGCCACGGGTGAACAGGGCCGAACCGTGGGTCTTTGGCAGAACACCGACTTCGATGTTCAGAGGGCGCACGGTGCGGGTGTCACGACCATCGATACGTGGCTTGCCGTTGACGATGTTTTCGCGAACGGTGCGGTATTCGATTTCACCGAAAGCGGCTTTGACGTCGCTCGAGGAAGGCTGGCCTTCTTCGCCCGACAGTTTGGCAACCACCTGGTCTTTCAGTTCGCCCAGGCGAGCGTAACGGTCGGCCTTGACGGTAATGGTGTAGGCCTGGGAGATCGCTTCGCCGAACTCGGCGCGGATAGCACCCAGCAGTTCGCTGGCTTCTGCCTGGGGAGCCCAGGTCCAGGTGGGCTTGGCAGCTTCGGCGGCCAGCTCTTTGACCGCCTGGATAACCACTTGGAATTCGTCGTGGGCAAACAGCACGGCGCCCAGCATCTGGTCTTCGGTCAGCTCTTTGGCTTCCGATTCAACCATCAATACGGCTTCCGAAGTACCGGCCACGACCATGTCCAGGCTCGAGGCTTTCAGTTGTTCGTAAGTTGGGTTCAGCAGGTAGCCGGTGCTTTCGTGGAAAGCCACGCGAGCGGCGCCGATCGGGCCGTCGAAAGGAATACCGGAGATGGCCAGGGCCGCCGAAGTGCCGATCATCGCAGCGATGTCCGGATCGGTTTTCTTGCTGGTGGAGACGACGGTGCAGACAACCTGCACTTCGTTCATGAAACCTTCAGGGAACAGCGGGCGGATCGGACGGTCGATCAGGCGCGAAGTCAGGGTTTCTTTTTCGGAAGGACGGCCTTCACGCTTGAAGAAGCCGCCAGGGATCTTGCCGGCAGCGTAGGTCTTTTCCTGGTAGTGCACGGACAGAGGGAAGAAGCCCTTGCCCGGATCCGCTTGCTTGGCACCGACAACGGTCACCAATACGCTGACGTCGTTGTCAACGGTGACCAGCACCGCGCCGGAGGCCTGACGAGCGATACGGCCAGTCTCGAGGGTAACGGTCGACTGACCGAACTGGAATTTTTTGATTACCGGGTTCACGGTGTCCTACCTTCTTTTGTGGCTCTTGGGGGAACTTGTCTTCTTGCGAAATTCTTGGGCAACGCCGGGAATCGGCCCGACTGTCATTGTCCGGATGCTATCTTCGGGTAAAGCAGGTACTCAGATAAAACCAGTGGCCTGGGCGGTTAAGTTCGTTAGCTCGAATTCGCAGGCCACACGTCCATGGCCAAGGCGCTGTGACGAGTCATAGCCGGTTATGGCAAGGAGCAGTAGCACCGATCAGGGGCTGGTGGCACTGAAATTGACTCACAGCACTAGCCACACAGACCACTAAAGGCCGGAAGCTTGCCATGTGCCGGCGAACAACCCGCTGACACACAGCAAACAACCAGCCTTAGTGCCATCGCTGATTAGCGACGCAGACCCAGGCGACCGATCAGAGCGCTGTAACGGCTTACGTCTTTGCCTTTCAGGTAGTCCAGCAGCTTACGACGCTGGTTAACCATGCGGATCAGACCACGACGGGAGTGGTGATCTTTACCGTTGGCCTTGAAGTGACCTTGCAGTTTGTTGATGTTGGCGGTCAGCAGTGCAACCTGCACTTCTGGCGAACCCGTATCACCAACAGCTTGCTGGTAGTCGGTAACGATTTGAGCTTTTTCTTCAACGCTGAGAGCCATGAGGCAATCCTTTTATCAGGAAACTGTTTCAAGAAAACAGTTTCAACAGGCCAGGGACAAATCCCTGTATCTATAAATGAGCAGTGACCGCGCCTGTTGACAGCCACCCTCGCCAACCCGCTATGACGCGGGCTGGTTTCGGTCATTCTGACCGAATCAGTCGACGCGGCGCGATGCGCCCGTCTTCGCTCACTTCACCGATACCGATAAAGCGACCGTTATGATCCTGCACCCGTACCATGCCGAACTTCGGCGCATCCGGGGCACGTACCGGTTGGCCGTTGAGCCAATAGAACGCGCTGTGTTCCGAGAATTGCAACAACGGCCAGTCCTGCAGACCGCTGTCTGACGGCATCAGGAAGCGGTCGACTGCCTCATTGCCACCTTCGGCGTGCACCGCTTCCAGCTCTTCGAGCGTGACCGTCTGCGCCAGGGTGAAAGGTCCGGCCTGGGTCCGTCGCAGTCTGGCAACGTAGGCGCCACAACCGAGTTTCTCACCGATGTCCTCCACCAGGGTACGGATATAGGTACCCTTGCTACAGTCCACCGCCAGTTGGGCAGTATCACCCTCGCACGCCAGTAATTCCAAGCGCGTAATAGTAACAGAACGCGGTTCGCGCTCCACTACTTCCCCCGCACGAGCCAACTTGTAAAGTGGCTGTCCGTCACGTTTGAGCGCCGAGTACATCGGCGGTATCTGGCTGATTTTCCCACGAAAATCCGGCAAGAGCGCTTCGATATCGGCACGACCAACGGTCACCGGACGAGTCCGCAAAACTTCGCCTTCGGCGTCCGCGGTGGTGGTGGTCTTGCCCAACTGCATCTGGGTTTCATAACCCTTGTCGGAATCGAGCAGGTATTGCGAGAATTTGGTCGCCTCGCCGAAGCACAATGGCAGCACGCCGGTAGCTAACGGATCGAGGCTACCGGTGTGACCGGCCTTCTCGGCGTTAAGCAACCAGCGAACCTTTTGCAGCGCGGCATTGGAGGTAAACCCCAGTGGTTTGTCGAGCAGGATGATACCGCTGACGTTACGACGGATACGCTTGACCTGAGCCACCGATTACTCCCGGTCGTCTGCTGGAGGATTGCCTTGCGGAGCCTCATCGCCGACATGCTGGCTGTCTTCGGCCACGGCACGCTCGATCAACGCCGACAGATGCGCGCCACGCACGACGCTTTCGTCGTAGTGGAAGTGCAACTGCGGCACGCTGCGCAGCTTCATCTCGCGGGCCAGTTGCATGCGCAGAAAGCCGGCCGCCGCGTTGAGCACCTTGATGCTCTGGGCGATATCGTCCGGGTTGTCCTGGCCCATCACAGTGATGAAGATCTTCGCGTGGCCGACGTCACGGCTGACGTCGACAGCAGTGATGGTGACCAGGCCGACGCGCGGGTCCTTGACTTCACGACGGATCAGTTGCGCCAGTTCACGCTGCATCTGATCGCCGATACGTTGGGTACGGCTGTATTCTTTTGCCATGTCTTGTTACCTGTTACTGCCCCACGGTGAAACCCGTGTGGTCTGAAAGCGGCAAACGCCCGGCCAGGCAGAAGCCGGACCGGGCGTTGCGTTTAGAGTCCGGGACGACCCGAGCCGCGAACTGCGGCGGGCCATCGCGGCTCTTGAAGCGTGCGAGTCAGAGGCTGCGAGCAACCTGAACCTTCTCGAAGACTTCGATCTTGTCACCGACCTTGACGTCGTTGTAGCTCTTCACGCCGATACCGCATTCCATGCCGGCACGCACTTCGGAGGCATCGTCCTTGAAGCGGCGCAGGGATTCCAGCTCGCCTTCGAAGATCACGATGTCTTCACGCAGCACGCGGATCGGACGATTACGGTGTACGGTACCTTCGATCACCATGCAACCGGCGATTGCGCCGAACTTCGGCGAACGGAACACATCGCGAACTTCGGCCACACCCAGGATGTTTTCCCGGACATCGCTGCCCAGCATACCGGTCAAGGCTTTCTTGACGTCTTCGATGATGTCGTAGATCACGTTGTAGTAACGCATATCCAGACCTTCCTGCTCGACGATCTTGCGTGCGCCAGCATCGGCGCGCACGTTGAAGCCGAACAGTACCGCGCTGGAGGCCAGCGCCAGGTTGGCGTCGGACTCGGTGATACCACCGACGCCGCCACCGACCACACGCACTTGCACTTCATCGTTACCCAAGCCGTTGAGCGCGCCTTGCAGCGCTTCCAACGAACCACGGACGTCGGATTTGAGGACGATGTTGAGCGTCTTCTTCTCTTCCTGGCCCATGTTCTCGAAGATGTTTTCCAGCTTGCCGGCGTGGGCGCGAGCCAGCTTGACTTCGCGGAACTTGCCTTGACGGAACAGCGCCACTTCACGGGCTTTCTTCTCGTCGGCCACCACGCTCATCTCGTCGCCCGCATCCGGGGTCCCGTCCAGGCCGAGGATCTCGACCGGAATGGAAGGACCGGCTTCCTTGATCGGCTTGCCGTTCTCGTCGAGCATGGCCCGTACACGGCCATAGTTGGAACCGACCAGAACCATGTCGCCTTGGCGCAGGGTACCGTCCTGGACCAGTACGGTTGCCACCGGGCCACGACCTTTGTCCAGACGCGATTCAACCACCACCCCACGGCCAGGCGCCGAAGGCGTTGCCTTGAGCTCCAGGACCTCGGCTTGTAGCAGAACGGCTTCGAGCAGTTCGTCAACGCCAGTACCGACTTTCGCCGAAACTGGAACGAACGGCGTATCACCGCCCCACTCTTCCGAGGTCACGCCGTGAACCGACAGTTCGCTACGGATGCGATCGAGGTCGGCACCCGGCTTGTCGATCTTGTTCACCGCCACCACTAGTGGAACGCCAGCCGCGACGGCGTGCTGAACGGCTTCGATGGTCTGTGGCATCACGCCATCGTCCGCCGCCACCACCAGGATCACGATGTCGGTCGCCTTGGCGCCACGAGCACGCATGGCGGTAAACGCAGCGTGACCCGGGGTGTCGAGGAAGGTGACCATGCCGCGCTCGGTTTCAACGTGGTACGCACCGATGTGCTGGGTGATACCGCCGGCTTCGCCTGCCGCTACCTTGGCACGACGGATATAGTCGAGCAGGGACGTCTTACCGTGGTCGACGTGGCCCATGACGGTCACGACCGGGGCACGCGAGAACGCCTCACCTTCGAACTTCAGGGACTCGGCCAGGGAATCTTCCAGGGCGGTGTCGCTGACCAGGGTCACTTTGTGGCCCAGTTCTTCAGCAACCAACTGGGCAGTTTCCTGATCCAGTACCTGGTTGATGGTGGCCGGAGTGCCCAGCTTGAACATGAACTTGATGATTTCAGCCGCTTTGACCGACATCTGCTGAGCGAGATCGCCGACAGTGATGGTCTCGCCGATCTTCACTTCACGCACGATAGGGCCGGTTGGGCTCTGGAAACCGTGGGCATTGCGTTTCTTCAGCTTGGCCTTGCCGCGACCGCCACGACGGAAACCGTCGCTCTCTTCGTCGGTAGTGCGCGGAGCCACACGTGGCGCCGGCGCCTTTTCCTTGACCGAAGCACGATGCGGGGCGTTCTTGCGTTCGCCATCGCCACCACCGCTACGACGATTGCTATCGTCGGCGCGAGGCTTGTCCGGGCGGCGCGGTTCTTCACGCTTGCGGGTGTCGGCTGCAGGTGCGGGTGCGGCAACCGGTGCTTCACGCACAGGTTCGGCAGCCACCACCGGTGCGGCAACCGGCTCAACCGAAGGGACCGCCACCGGAGCAGGAGCAGGCTGTTGACGCGCCTCTTCTTCGGCGCGACGCTTGGCTTCTTCTTCAGCCTTGCGGCGAGCCGCATTTTCCACGGCGCGACGTTCTTCAAGCTCGCGCTTGCGTTCGGCTTCGATTTCTTCCGGGCTGCGTTGTACGAAGACTTTCTTCTTGCGTACTTCAACGCTGATGCTCTTGCTACCCGCAACACGCAGGGTGCTGGTGGTCTTGCGCTGCAATGTGATCTTGCGCGGTTCTTCCACTTTCGCCTTGTGGCTGCTTTTCAAGTGAGTCAGCAAAGACTGCTTCTCACTGTCGCTCACACCTTCATCGGCGGCGGTGTGCGGCAGACCTGCCTCACGCATCTGCTGCAACAGGCGCTCTACCGGTGTTTTGACCTCATCGGCCAGTTGTTTCACCGTGACTTGCGTCATGCACTTCTCTCCTCAGGCCGCGCCTAATTACTCGAACCAGTGGGCTCGGGCGGCCATGATCAACTTGCCGGCACGATCGTCGTCGATGCCGTCGATGTCGAGCAGATCGTCAATAGACTGCTCGGCCAGGTCTTCGCGGGTAATTACGCCGCGCACCGCCAGTTCCATCGCCAAATCCTTGTCCATACCCTCAAGCGAGAGCAGGTCTTCGGCCGGATGGGCGTCTGCCAGCTTTTCCTCAGTAGCGATGGCTTTAGTCAACAAGCGATCCTTGGCACGAGCGCGAAGCTCGTTGACGATGTCTTCGTCAAAGCCGTCGATGTTGAGCATTTCTTCCAACGGTACGTAGGCAATCTCTTCCAGGCTGGTGAAACCTTCATCGACCAGCACCTGTGCCAGCTCTTCGTCGACTTCCAGCTCGTCGATGAAGTTGCGCAGGATGTCACCGGTTTCTGCCTGTTGCTTAGCCTGGATGTCCGATTCGGTCATCACGTTCAGGGTCCAGCCAGTCAGCAGGCTGGCCAGACGCACGTTCTGACCGCCGCGACCAATGGCCTGAGCCAGATTGTCTGCGCCGACAGCGATGTCCATGGCATGGGCATCCTCGTCAACGATAATTGCCGCGACTTCAGCCGGCGACATGGCGTTGATCACGAACTGCGCCGGGTTATCGTCCCACAGGACGATATCCACACGCTCGCCACCCAACTCGCCGGACACGGCCTGGACACGCGAACCACGCATGCCGATGCACGCGCCCTGCGGGTCGATGCGCTTGTCCTTGGAGCGGACGGCGATCTTGGCACGCGAGCCCGGATCACGGGAGGCGGCCATGACTTCGATCAGCCCTTCGGCGATTTCCGGCACCTCGATGCGGAACAGCTCGATCAGCATTTCCGGCGCGGTACGCGACAGGATCAGCTGAGGGCCACGGTTCTCGGTACGGATTTCCTTGAGCAGCGCACGAACCCGCACACCGACCCGGAACGTCTCGCGGGAAATGATGTCCTCACGCGCCAGCAACGCCTCGGCATTGTTACCCAGGTCAACGATGACGTTGTCGCGAGTGACCTTCTTCACGGTACCGGAGATGATTTCCCCCAGGCGCTCACGATAGGCGTCGACGACCTGAGCACGCTCGGCCTCGCGGACTTTCTGCACAATGACTTGCTTGGCGGTCTGAGCAGCGATGCGACCAAACTCGATGGACTCGATCTTTTCTTCAACAACATCGCCGACTTGTGCGCCAGGGTGGGTCAACGCGACCTTGCTTGGCCAGGTTTCCACGGCCGGATCATCCAGATCGGCCTCCTCGACGACAGTCCAACGACGGAAAGTCTCATAGGCACCCGTGTGGCGATTGATTTCCACACGCAGGTCGACTTCGTCCTCAAAACGCTTTTTGGTAGCAGTGGCCAAGGCCACTTCCAGTGCTTCAAAAATTACGCTTGCCGGTACACCCTTTTCATTGGATACCGACTCAACAACCAGCAATACTTCTTTGCTCATCGTACGCCTCGCCTTTCGCAAGCCATTGGATCCGCGGGATCCGCGTCTCAGTCAAAACTGGGAATAATGTTGGCCTTGTCGATCAAATCGATCGGCAACAGAAACTCGTGATCTTCTACCTGCACCACAATGTCCTGTTCTTCCACTCCGCGCAGAAGGCCCTGAAAATTACGTCGACCTTCAAAGGGCGAGCGCAACCTTATTTTCACTTGATCACCGGCATGCGAGGCAAACTGTTCAAGGGTGAACAGCGGGCGTTCCATGCCAGGAGAGGAAACTTCAAGCGTGTATTCAGTGGTGATCGGATCTTCGACATCCAGCACGCCGCTGAGCTGGCGGCTGACAATGGCGCAGTCATCTACCAGTACACCACCTTCTTTATCGATATAAACGCGTAACACGGAATGGCGGCCTTGAGCTGAAAACTCGATACCCCAGCATTCATAGCCAAGGGCCACGACCACCGGGGCCAACAAGGCCTGCAACTGTTCTAGCTTGCTCGACACCTGAACCCCCTCGTGCATGTACGTGCATGCTATTGAAATAAACAAAAAATGGGCGAATCGCCCATCCCTGAAACGCCGTCGAACAGCGGCGTCATAAAGTGTCCAGCTAACAAAAAGCCCCTGAAAAGGGGCTCCGCTAAAACTGGTTGCGGGGGCCGGATTTGAACCGACGACCTTCGGGTTATGAGCCCGACGAGCTACCAGACTGCTCCACCCCGCGACAAAGCTGGGGCGGAAGTATACGACCGATCCCTTACAGGGTCAATGTAACCTTCCACCTACAAGAAAGCCCGCTACAGCGGGCTCTCTTGATAATTGGTACCGAGAAGGGGACTCGAACCCCTACACCCTATGGGCACAACCACCTCAAGGTTGCGTGTCTACCAATTCCACCACCTCGGCAGTACAACATTTACAACATCAAACCCGTTTTACTTCTGCCCAGTCGCCGGAGGTACGTCAGTCGCTGGAGTAGCCGACTTTTGCTCCTGGAGCACCGGTACATCATCAGATGCCGGTTTTTGCTTTGGCGCTTCCAACACCGCAGGACTAGGCAAACCTACTTGAGTCAGCTCATGAGCTTTCTCTTTAGCAAAGTAACCTAACCCCAAGCTGGTTATGAAAAAAGCTGCGGCAAGTATAGCAGTAAACTTACTAAGAAAGGTAGAGGAACCTTGGCTTCCGAACACAGTATTTGAAGCACCTGCCCCGAAAGACGCACCAGCGTCCGCACCTTTACCCTGTTGCAGCAGCACCAGAGCAACAACGCCCAGCGCACCCAACAGATGAAGAACGATCACGACTGTTTCCAGCATTTTTTCAGTTTCCCGCGGCACGACAAATCGCACCGAACTCATCTGCATTCAGGGACGCTCCACCAATGAGCCCCCCATCGATATCCGGCATGCTGAACAGTTCGACCGCATTGGCCGCCTTCACGCTGCCGCCGTATAGAAGCCGCACACCTTGTGCGACCTCAGAATTCTCTGCCGCCAACTGCGCACGAATGGCCGCGTGCACATCCTGCGCTTGTTGCGGCGAAGCTGTCCGCCCGGTGCCAATGGCCCAAACCGGTTCGTAAGCGATAACGGCCTTGGAAAAAGCACCGATACCCAGCTCCTCGATAATACTATGCAACTGACACGAAACCACTGCCATCGTCTCGCCGGCTTCGTGCTGCTCCAGGGTTTCCCCTACACAGAGCACCGGGATCAAACCACAAGCCTGTGCCGCCGCGAACTTGCGATTCAGAGTGGGATCCGTCTCACCTATGATCAGGCGCCGCTCGGAGTGCCCCACCAGAACCAAGGCGCAACCTGCATCGACCAACTGGCTCGGCGCAATCTCACCGGTCAGAGCGCCCTGCATGGAGTCTATCGCAGCGTTCTGCGCACCGACCGAAATCGACCTGCCTTTCAAACCTTCAATCACTTGATTGATATGCAGGCAAGACGGGAATACCGCAACATCAACAGCACTCGGTAGGGCCAGATTGCGCAGCCCTTCGATCAGCTCAGCGACGCTGGCGCGGGTACCGTGCATTTTCCAGTTACCAGCTACCAATGGGCGACGCATGCTGTACCTCGCAGGTCAAAGTGGGCGCAGATATTACCCAACCAGATCATCACTGGCAAGCCGAATTCAGGCGCAAACTTCAGCAACCAGTTTTGCCAGAGCCTCGGCGTGGCCGCGAACCGAAACTTCATCTTCGCCCTCGACCATGACACGCACCAACGGCTCGGTTCCCGACTTGCGCAACAGCACGCGTCCGCGCCCCTGCATGGCCTCGGTCACGCGCTCACAAGCCGCCGTCACCTGCGGATGCTTGACCGGATCGATGTCACCGCCGAAACGCACATTGAGCAGTACCTGCGGACACTTGCGCAACGCCTGGCGCGCCTGGGCCAGGTTTTCGCCGCGACGACGCACCGCCAACAGGACCTGCAGCGCCGCGATGATCGCGTCACCGGTGGTCGTATTGCTCAGGCACAAGATGTGCCCGGAGTTCTCCCCCCCCACCAGCCAGTTGCGTTCGAGCAGTTCGGCGATCACGTAGCGGTCTCCGACATTGGCACGCACAAACGGGATATCCAGCTCCTTGAGCGCCAGCTCGAGCCCCAGATTGCTCATCAGGGTCCCGACCACACCGCCCTTCAATTTACCCCGCTCGGCCAGGTCTCGGGCAATGATGAAGAGCAACTCGTCACCATCGACCACGGCACCGGTATGGTCGACCATCAACACCCGATCACCGTCGCCGTCGAAGGCAATGCCCAGATCGGCCTTCTCGGCCAGCACGGCAGCCTGCAGCGGCTTGATATGGGTCGAACCGCAGTTATCGTTGATGTTCAGCCCGTTGGGTTGCGCAGACAGGGCGACGACATCCGCCCCCAGCTCGCGGAACACACTCGGAGCGACCTTGTAGGTGGCACCGTGCGCGCAATCGAGCACGATCTTCAGGCCCGACAAGCTGGTGCCAGTCGGGACGCTGCTCTTGCAGAATTCGATATAACGACCGGCCGCGTCATTGATCCGTGAAACCTTGCCGAGCTTTTCCGAATCGACCACGGTCATCGGCGCATCAAGCAATTGCTCGATCATCAACTCGACTTCATCTGGTAACTTGGTGCCCTCGCCGGAGAAGAACTTGATGCCGTTGTCGTCATGGGGATTGTGAGAAGCACTGATGACAATCCCCGCCTCGGCGTGAAAAGTCCGTGTCAGGTAGGCGATGGCCGGTGTTGGCATCGGCCCCAGCAGCAACACATCGGCGCCTGCGGCCGACAGGCCGGCCTCCAGGGCGGACTCGAACATGTAGCCGGAGATGCGCGTGTCCTTGCCGACCAGTACCCGGCAGGTGCCCAGCTTGCGGAACGCCATGCCAGCGGCCCAGCCCAGCTTGAGCATGAAATCAGGGGTGATCGGGTATTGCCCGACACGACCGCGAATACCGTCGGTGCCGAAATATTTCTTTTTCATAAGTACTCCATCGTTCTTATTCAGCCGCTTCAACGGCAGCAAGCATGTTGACGACGTCGACCGTCTCGGCCACATCGTGCACTCGCAAAATCCGTGCGCCCTTGCTCATTGCCAGCGCCGCCAGCCCCAAACCACCATACAGGCGTTCACCCACCGGACGCCCGAGAGCCTGGCCGATCATGCTCTTGCGCGAAACGCCTACCAACAGGGGCCGCCCAAGTGCATGCAAGACTTGCAGGTGTTTGAACAGGCTGAGGTTGTGCTGCAGAGTCTTGGCGAAGCCGAATCCTGGGTCAAGAATGATCCGTTCAGCCGCAATACCTACCGTTTCGCACTGACGCATGCGTTCGACAAGAAATGCCCGCACTTCTTCAGTGACATTCCCATAGTGCGGATTGTTCTGCATGTCGCCCGGCTCCCCGAGCATATGCATCAGGCACACCGGCAACCCGGTAGCCGCCGCCGCGTCCAGCGCGCCATCGCGTCGAAGGGCGCGCACATCATTGATCAGACCCGCGCCGAGGCGTGCCGTTTCGCGCATCACCGACGGTGTCGAGGTATCGACCGAAATGACCACATCCAGCTCTCGATGGATACGCTCGACAATCGGCGCGACCCGCTCCAACTCTTCCAGCGGCGATACTGCACGCGCTCCAGGCCGAGTCGACTCGCCGCCGACATCGATCAGCGTCGCGCCCGCTTGCACCATGCCCTCGGCATGCCGCAAAGCCGCTTCCAACTGACTGAAACGCCCACCATCGGAAAAGGAATCTGGGGTGACGTTGAGAATGCCCATGACATGCGTCCGGGCCAAATCGAGAACCCGGCTGCCACATGGCAACCGGGTCGGGGACTTCACGAGTGTCATTTCAAACCTTAGTGATCAGCAGCAGGGCCACCGATCGGCGCATCGGGACGCTCATTCAGCACCACAGGCGGCGTGCCCGAAGTGCCCGAACCACCCTCCCAATCACGCGGCTCGCGGGGTACGCGACCGGCCATGATGTCGTCAATCTGCTCGGCATCGATGGTCTCATACTTCATCAGCGCATCGGCCATGGCGTCAAGTTTGTCGCGATTATCGGTGAGGATCTGCTTAGCGGTGCCGTAGCACTGGTCAATGATGCTACGGACTTCCGAGTCGATCAGCTTGGCCGTGTCGCCGGAGAAGCTGGTGCTCTGACCGCCGCCGCCGCGACCCAGGAACACTTCCTGGTCTTCATCGGCATACATCAGCGGACCCAATTTCTCCGACAGGCCCCACTTGGTGACCATGTTTCGGGCAATCTGACTGGCACGCATGATGTCGTTGGAAGCACCGGTGGTAACGCCGTCGAAGCCCAGGGTCATCTCTTCGGCGATACGACCACCGTACAGCGAGCAAATCTGGCTGATCAAGGCCCGTTTGGACAGGCTGTAGCGGTCTTCTTCCGGCAGGAACATGGTCACGCCCAGCGCACGACCGCGCGGGATAATCGAGACCTTGTAGACCGGATCGTGCTCGGGCACTACCCGACCGACGATCGCATGACCGGCTTCGTGGTAGGCGGTGTTCTGTTTTTCTTTCTCGGACATGACCATGGATTTGCGCTCGGCGCCCATCATGATTTTGTCCTTGGCCAGCTCGAATTCCTTCATTTCGACAATGCGCTTACCGGTACGGGCAGCGAACAGCGAGGCCTCGTTAACCAGGTTGGCCAGGTCGGCGCCGGAGAAACCCGGCGTGCCACGGGCAATCACCGCCGGAGCGACGTCGTCGCCCATTGGCACCTTGCGCATATGGACCTTGAGAATTTGCTCGCGACCGCGAATATCCGGCAAGCCGACTACCACCTGGCGGTCGAAGCGGCCTGGACGCAGCAATGCCGGGTCCAGCACATCAGGACGGTTGGTCGCGGCGATGACGATGATGCCGTCATTCATTTCGAAGCCGTCCATCTCCACCAGCAACTGGTTGAGGGTCTGCTCGCGCTCGTCGTGACCGCCACCCATGCCGGCACCACGATGGCGACCGACCGCGTCGATTTCATCGATGAAGATAATGCACGGTGCGTGCTTCTTGGCTTGCTCAAACATATCGCGCACACGGCTGGCACCGACACCGACGAACATTTCGACGAAGTCGGAACCGGAAATGGTGAAGAACGGCACCTTCGCCTCGCCGGCGATGGCCTTGGCCAGCAAGGTCTTACCGGTACCTGGAGGACCGACCATCAGCACACCGCGCGGGATACGACCGCCCAGACGCTGGAATTTGCCCGGATCGCGCAGGAACTCGACCAGCTCACCGACTTCTTCCTTGGCTTCGTCGCAGCCGGCAACATCGGCCAGGGTAGTTTTCACCTGGTCTTCGGACAGCAGTCGTGCCTTGCTCTTGCCGAAACTCATCGGCCCACCCTTGCCGCCGGCACCGCCCTGCATCTGGCGCATGAAGAACATGAACACCGCAATGATCACCAGGATCGGGAAGCTGGCCACCAACAACTGGGTCCAGATGCTCTGCTGTTCAGGCTGCTTGCCCTCGACCACCACGTGGTTGTCCACCAGGTCGCCGATCAAGCCATTGTCCTGGATCGCCGGGCGGATGGTCTTGAAGTTGTCGCCATCGTTGCGCTTACCGGTGATCACGTAACCGTCCACGGCAACGCGTTCGACCTTGCCATCCTTGACCTGCTGGATGAAGTCGGAATAGTTGAGGGTCTGGGGCTCGTTAGGGCTGGAGAAGTTGTTCATCACCGTCACCAGGACAGCCGCAATGATCAACCACAGGATCAGATTCTTTGCCATATCGTTCAATTAACTACCCTCTGAAGCCAGCTCCGCTTGTGGCGCGCGCTTCGCATGATATTCACCGGCATAACTTACTACATTACCTACAGCTTCGCAGGCGCCGTCTGTAACCCTTTGTGAAACATTGACTACACGATATTCGTTTATGTTCACGAGGCGAAATGCGAAATTCCTATCACCCCGGTAAAAAACCTCGCCTTACTCGCTCCGCCCACGAAAGCCGCGACCCAGCAAATACTGCTCGCGGGAGCGATCGCGGGACGATGCTGGCTTGCGTGTCTGTACCTTGTCGAACTGCTTGCGAAAGTTCTTGTGGTACTCGTCGAAGCCCTCACCCTGGAAAACCTTGATCAAAAAATCACCACCGGGACGCAAGACACGTCCGGCGAGATCAAGTGCCAGCTCGCAAAGGAACATCGAACGCGGCATATCCACTTCGGGCGTACCACTCATATTGGGGGCCATATCGGAAATCACAAGATCAACCTCGCAATTTCCGACAGCTTCAAGGATCCGCGCCAGTACGGCGTCCTCGGTAAAATCGCCCTTGATGAAGGTCACATCGGGGATGCTGTCCATATCGAGGATATCGGAAGCGATCAGTCGCCCTTGGCCGCCAATCAGACGACTGGTCACTTGCGACCAGCCACCCGGCGCGGCGCCGAGGTCGATCACACTCATGCCCGGACGGATAATCCGGTCCTTCTCCTGGATCTCCAGCAGTTTATAGCTGGCACGGGAGCGGTAGCCGTCCTTTTGCGCCTTTTTGACGAATGGGTCGTTGAAATGCTCTTTCAGCCAGTTAAGGCTAGTCTTGGAACGGGCCACGGGCCACCTCGAAAAAATAGTCGAATCGCGATTAACTGGGCGGTCCCGGACTCGCTCGGGTAAACTGGCCGCCGCTTTTTTACAAGATCAGACGCAGGGGTCAGATTATGCCGCTCACTCAAGAGCAGAAGAAACAGTACAAGTCCATCGGCCACCATCTGAAACCAGTATTGACTGTGGCTGACAACGGTTTGACTGAAGGTGTGTTAGCCGAACTCGAACGCGCGCTGAGCGATCATGAACTGATCAAGATCAAGCTCAACATCCTCGATCGCGAAGCTCGCCTGGCGAACATCGCCGAACTGTGCAAAGTCGGCAAAGCTGATCTGGTGCAGGTCATCGGCAAGATGGCACTGATTTATCGCAAGAATTTCAGCGTCAACAAGCAGTTGTCGAACGTTCACCGCTTCAAGTGATGTAGACAAGGGGTCAAGGGTACGCTTCGCGTGCCCTGCGGCTCTCGCCAGGGACGGGCTGCAGGGCAAGCACCAGGCCAGACAAGCCAAGCACCAGATAACTAAACAACTGCCAGCGCAACGCCTCCGGCTGCCAGTACCGCACCGCGTAATACATCCCACACGCATACAACGCCATCAGCAGCAACTGTCCGCGAATATCGCGCCACAGGCTTACCCATCCTTTGGCCTGAACCAACACCAGCACTTGCACGCTCACACAGACTGCGGCAAATCCCACCAATAAAGAGCCCAGCACGCCGCCAATTTCATTGATCAGCAGCGGCGCCAGGCCGATCTGTGCCAGAACCGGCAACAGCCCAACATGAAGTAACCACAGGCCACCGACCCAGAGTATCTGGGCCAGTTGCCAGAGCATCGCGCCCACAGGCAGCGGGCGCCGTTGCTTAGATGTGGCGGACTTCGACAATCTCGTACTCGATCACGCCGCCGGGCGTCTTGACGGTCACGACATCACCTTCTTCCTTGGCGATCAGGGCACGGGCGATGGGCGAACCCACCGAAATCTTGCCCAGTTTGATATCAGCCTCATCCTCGCCAACGATATGGTAGGTCACGCTTTCGTCGGTTTCGACGTTGGCGATCTCGACCGTGGTGCCGAAAATCACCTTGCCGGTATGCGCGATGGTGGTGACATCGATGATCACCGCATTCTGCATGCGGCCCTCGATATCACGGATGCGCGCCTCGACCATCCCCTGCTGCTCGCGGGCAGCATGGTACTCGGCGTTTTCCTTGAGGTCACCCAGTTCGCGGGCCGTGCCGATGTCCTGGCTCAGCTTCGGACGGACAACCTTGGTCAGGTGAGCGTGTTCCTCTTCCAGGGCCTTGGCCCCCTGAACAGTCATTGGGTACTTGGTTATGCTCATGACTTCAATCCTGCGTGTAGATCCTGCAAGCGACGCACGGTCTTTTCTGGACCGAACTTGAGCGCTTCGCAGATGGCTTCGCCAGCAGCAATGGTAGTTGTGCAATAGATCTTGTGCTGCAGCGCGTTACGACGAATGGAGTACGAGTCGGCAATCGACTGACGCCCTTCGGTGGTGTTGATGATCAGGGTGACTTCGTCATTCTTGATCATGTCGACCACGTGCGGACGCCCTTCGGTGACCTTGTTGACCCGGCGCACTTTCAGTCCGGCAGCTTCGATCAGCTTGGCGGTACCGGCGGTGGCAACCACTTCGAAGCCTAAGTTGATCAGATCACGAGCCACGCCAGCAACCAGTGGTTTGTCGTCATCGCGCACGCTGATGAACGCAGTGCCGCCAGTCGGCAGTACTTCGCTGGCCCCCATTTGAGCCTTGGCGAAGGCTTCGCCGAAGGTGTCGCCAACGCCCATCACTTCACCGGTGGACTTCATTTCCGGGCCGAGGATCGGGTCCACGCCAGGGAATTTGGCGAAGGGGAACACGGCCTCTTTCACACTGTAGAAGTTCGGGATGATTTCCTTGGTGAAGCCCAGCTCCTTCAGGGTCTTACCGGCCATCACACGGGCAGCGATCATCGCCAGGGAAACCCCGATGCACTTCGAAACAAAAGGTACGGTGCGCGAGGCACGCGGGTTGACTTCGATGACGTAGATGTCTTCGCCCTGCAAAGCCAACTGCACGTTCATCAGGCCGACAACGCCCAGTTCCAGGGCCATTTTCTTGACCTGCTCGCGCATCTCGTCCTGGATATGCGCCGGCAGCGAGTAGGGCGGCAGCGAGCAGGCGGAGTCACCGGAGTGAACGCCAGCCTGCTCGATGTGCTGCATGATCGCGCCGATCACTACGTCGGTGCCGTCGCTGACCGCGTCCACGTCCATCTCGATGGCGCAGTTGAGGAAGTGGTCCAGCAGCACCGGGCTGTCGTTGGACACCTGGACCGCCTCACGCAGGTAGCGCTTGAGTTCTTCTTCTTTGTAGACGATTTCCATTGCCCGCCCGCCCAGCACGTAGGACGGACGCACCACCAACGGATAACCGATCTTACCGGCGGCCTTCACGGCTTCGTCTTCGCTGCGCACGGTCGCATTCGGCGGCTGGCGCAGGTTCAAGCGCTCGACCATCTGCTGGAAGCGCTCGCGGTCTTCGGCACGGTCGATGGCGTCAGGGCTGGTGCCGATGATCGGCACGCCAGCCGCTTCGAGGGCACGCGCCAGCTTCAGTGGGGTCTGGCCGCCGTATTGGACGATCACACCTTTGGGCTTCTCGACACGGACGATTTCCAGCACGTCCTCCAGCGTCACCGGCTCAAAGTACAGGCGATCAGAGGTGTCGTAGTCAGTGGAAACGGTTTCCGGGTTGCAGTTGACCATGATGGTCTCATACCCATCGTCACGCAGCGCCAGTGCCGCGTGCACGCAACAGTAGTCGAACTCGATACCCTGGCCGATACGGTTCGGTCCGCCGCCCAGGATCATGATCTTGTCGCGCTTCGAAGGCTTGGCTTCGCACTCCTCCTCGTAGGTCGAGTACAGGTAGGCGGTGTCCGTGGCAAACTCGGCCGCGCACGTGTCGACGCGCTTGTAGACCGGGAACACTTCCAACTTGTGACGATGGGTGCGCAGGTTCTTCTCGGTCACGCCCAGCAGCTTGGCCAAACGCTGATCGGAGAAGCCCTTGCGTTTGAGGCGGAACATCAGATCGTGGTCGATGGCCGACAGCGCCAGGGTCTTGACCTTCTCTTCGTCTTTGATCAGGTCCTCGATCTGCACCAGGAACCATGGATCGATCATGTTCATGCCGAAGATATCTTCGACAGTCATGCCGGCGCGGAAGGCGTCCGCCACGTACCAGATACGCTCGGCACCCGGCACGGTCAGTTCGCGTTTGAGCACGCCCATACTGTCGGGGTTGCTCAAATCGAGCTTCTCGTCCAGACCACAGACACCGACTTCCAGGCCGCGCAAGGCCTTCTGCAGCGATTCCTGGAAGGTCCGGCCGATGGCCATGACCTCACCTACCGATTTCATCTGGGTGGTCAAGCGTGCGTCGGCCTTGGCGAACTTCTCGAAAGCGAAACGTGGCAGCTTGGTCACTACATAGTCGATGGACGGCTCGAAGGACGCCGGAGTCTTGCCGCCGGTGATGTCGTTCGACAGCTCGTCGAGGGTGTAGCCCACGGCCAGCTTGGCCGCGACCTTGGCGATCGGGAAGCCAGTGGCTTTCGAGGCCAGCGCCGAGGAACGCGACACCCGCGGGTTCATCTCAATGACCACCATCCGACCGGTGTTCGGGCAAATGCCGAACTGGACGTTGGAGCCGCCGGTTTCCACGCCGATCTCACGCAGCACCGCCAGGGAGGCGTTACGCAGGATCTGGTATTCCTTGTCGGTCAGGGTTTGGGCCGGCGCGACGGTGATCGAGTCACCGGTGTGCACGCCCATCGGGTCGAAGTTTTCGATAGAGCAGACGATGATGCAGTTGTCCTTTTTGTCGCGGACAACTTCCATTTCATATTCTTTCCAGCCGATCAGCGATTCGTCGATCAGCAGTTCCTTGGTCGGCGACAGGTCCAGACCGCGGGCGCAGATTTCTTCGAATTCTTCACGGTTGTAGGCGATACCGCCACCGGTGCCGCCCATGGTGAAGGACGGACGGATGATGCACGGGAAACCGAGCTTTTCGAGGACCGCATTGGCCTCTTCCATGCTGTGGGCGATACCGGAGCGCGGACAGGCCAAGCCGATGGACTTCATCGCCTTGTCGAAGCGCGAACGATCTTCGGCCTTGTCGATGGTATCGGCATTAGCGCCGATCATTTCCACCCCGAACTTCGCCAGGACACCTTCACGCTCCAGGTCCAGGGCGCAGTTCAGGGCGGTCTGGCCACCCATGGTGGGCAACAGGGCGTCCGGACGCTCTTTCTCGATGATCTTGGCAACGGTCTGCCACTTGATCGGCTCGATGTAGGTCGCATCCGCCATGGCCGGGTCGGTCATGATGGTCGCCGGGTTGGAGTTCACCAAGATGACGCGGTAGCCCTCTTCGCGCAGGGCTTTGCAGGCTTGGGCGCCGGAGTAGTCGAATTCGCAGGCCTGGCCGATCACGATCGGGCCAGCACCGAGAATCAGGATGCTTTGTATGTCTGTACGTTTTGGCATGGGTGGGTCACTCAAATCCGCGGGTCAGTCGGCAAGCCGTCTTGAACAATCTTTGAAGAGCCTGAGGGGCCGCCGGTTTCGGGGCCGTCCTCAGGCCACTCATTCAGCGTCGCTTGGCCATCTCATTGATGAAACGGTCGAACAGCGGTGCCACGTCGTTCGGGCCTGGGCTTGCTTCAGGGTGGCCCTGGAAGCTGAACGCGCTCTTGTCGGTGCGCTCGATGCCTTGCAGGGAACCGTCGAACAGCGACTTGTGAATCGCCCGGACGTTGCCCGGCAGCGTCGCTTCATCCACGGCAAAGCCGTGGTTCTGGCTGGTGATCATGACGACACCGGAATCCAAATCCTGCACCGGGTGGTTGGCACCGTGATGGCCGTGCCCCATTTTCAGGGTCTTGGCGCCAGAGGCCAGGGCCAACAGTTGGTGGCCCAGACAGATACCGAATATCGGGACCTCGGTTTCCAATACCTCCTTGATGGCCTGGATCGCATAATCGCAAGGCTCCGGGTCGCCCGGACCGTTGGACAGGAACACACCGTCCGGCTGCAGGGCCAGTACGTCGCTGGCAGGCGTTTGCGCCGGCACCACGGTCACACGACAGCCACGCGCTACCAGCATGCGCAGGATGTTGTACTTGATACCGTAGTCGTAGGCCACGACATGGTAAGGCAGGTCAACGGCTTCGAGGGTCGCGTGGCTGTCGGTCTTCAAATCCCAGACCGTCGAGCGCCACTCGTACTTTTCCCTGGTGCTGACGACTTTTGCCAGGTCCATGCCCTTGAGGCCGGGAAAGCCCTGCGCGGCGGCAATTGCCGCTGCTTCGGAAATATTCTCACCGGCCATGATGCAGCCGTTTTGCGAGCCTTTTTCACGCAGGATGCGGGTCAGGCGGCGTGTATCGATACCGGCGATCGCCACGACGTTATTGGCTTTCAGGTAATCGGACAAGGACATCGTGTTACGCCAGTTGCTTGCGACCAGTGGCAGGTCGCGAATCACCAGACCCGCCGACCAGACACGATCAGACTCGATATCTTCCGGTGTGGTACCGGTATTGCCGATGTGCGGATAGGTCAGGGTAACGATCTGCTGGGCGTAGGAAGGATCGGTAAGGATTTCCTGATAGCCGGTCATGGCGGTGTTGAACACCACCTCGCCAACGGTCTGACCGTCGGCTCCAATGGCTTCGCCGCGAAAAATGCTGCCATCAGCAAGGGCGAGTATGGCTGGCTTAGTCAAGAAGACCTCCCGTAAATAAAGCCTGAAGGGGCGATCGCAGGTTGTAAAAAAGCGGAATGACGTATGGACACGTCACCCCGCTTCTTTCACTGAATTATCCTGCGCGCTTTTAGTGGACACACTAAAGCTGTAGCTTACAGAAAAAGGCTTTTTTGGTCCACCGCTAATGAGCCTTAAAGGTCAGGGAATGCGACAGGGCGTCGCCAGGCGGACTGAACGGGAGGCTGGGGAGTCACAACGTTGGGGAGGTTGTGGAGCCAGCTTACCGACCCCACAAGTACCGCTGCCCCCCCCATCAATGCAGGTCGAGCACATCCTGCATGTCGTACAGACCCGCCGCACGGCCCTCCAGCCAAAGCGCCGCACGCACGGCACCCTTGGCAAAGGTCATGCGGCTCGAAGCCTTGTGAGTGATCTCCAGCCGCTCACCCTCGGCAGCGAACAACACGGTGTGATCGCCGACCACGTCGCCGCCACGCACGGTGGCGAAGCCGATGGTGTCACGCGCCCGCGCCCCGACATGGCCCTCGCGACCGTAGACCGCGACTTTCTGTAGATCACGCTCCAGCGTATTGGCGATGACCTCGCCCATGCGCATGGCGGTGCCCGAGGGCGAGTCGACCTTGTGCCGGTGATGGGTTTCAATGATCTCGATATCGGCATCGTTGCCCAACACCCGGGCGGTCAGCTCAAGCAGCTTCAGCGACAGGTTGACCCCGACACTGAAATTGGCGGCGAAGACAATGGGAATGTCCTTGCCCGCCTCCACCAGCAATTGCTTCTGCTCGGTAGTCAGCCCAGTGGTACCGATTACCATGGCTTTGCCGGCCTTACGACAGAACGCCAGGTTCTTCAGCATCACTTCCGGCAGCGTGAAGTCGATCAGCACATCGAACTCTTCAGCCACTTTCTCCAGCCCATCGGACAACGGCACACCGATCCGCCCCAGCGAAGCCAGCTCGCCGGCATCGGCACCGACCAAAGAACTGCCCGGCCGCACCACAGCTGCCGTCAGACCGCCAAGCGGCACCTGCAACTGCACCGCCTCGACCAGGATCCTACCCATGCGCCCGGCGGCACCCATCACAGCTATACGTCGCATGACTCGCTCCTTACAGGTCGCCAAAGAAGCGCTTCACACCTTCAAACCAGCCGCTGGCCTTGGGAGAGTGCGAACTGTCACCGTCCAGAGAGGCCCGAAACTCTTCAAGCAGCTCGCGCTGGCGACGACTCAGGTTGACCGGCGTCTCGACTGCCACGCGACACATCAGGTCGCCCGCGCCGCCGCCACGCACCGGAGCTACACCCTTGCCGCGAATACGGAATTGCTTGCCGGTCTGGGTGCCTTCCGGAATTTTCAGTTTGACCCGACCATCGAGAGTCGGAATCTCCAACTCACCTCCCAAGGCCGAATCGACGAAACTGATCGGCACTTCACAGAACAGGTGTTTACCGTCACGCTGGAAGATCGCGTGCTCGCGCACATTGATCACCACGTACAGGTCGCCCGTCGGACCACCCTGCGCACCCGCCTCGCCCTCTCCGGACAAGCGAATGCGGTCGCCGGTATCGACACCCGCCGGTACTTTCACCGAAAGGGTCTTGTACTCTTCGACACGCCCCTGACCGCGACAGGCGTCGCACGGGTCGGAAATGATCTTGCCCTGGCCATGACAGCGTGGGCAGGTCTGCTGTACCGAGAAGAAACCTTGCTGCATCCGTACCTGGCCGATACCGCCACAGGTCGGGCAACTGGTCGGTGCCGAGCCCTTCTTCGCGCCGGAGCCGTCGCACGGCTTGCAGTTGACCAGCGTCGGCACACGAATATTCACAGTAGTACCGCGAACCGCCTCTTCCAGGTTCAGCTCCAGGGTATAGCGCAGGTCGCTGCCGCGCTGAGCGCCACCACGGGAGCCACCACGACTGCCCCCGAAGAAATCGCTGAACACATCGCCGAAGATATCGGAGAAGTTCTGCCCACCAAAGCCCGCGCCACCGCCGCCCATGCTCGGGTCGACACCGGCATGGCCGTACTGGTCGTAGGCCGTGCGCTTGCTGGAATCGGACAACACCTCATAGGCCTCGTTGGCCTCCTTGAACAGGTCTTCCGATACCTTGTCACCTGGGTTTCGGTCCGGGTGATGCTTCATCGCGAGACGCCGATAAGCCTTCTTCAGCTCTGCCTCGCTGGAGCCACGCTCGACCCCCAACACCTCATAATAGTCACGCTTTGCCATAAGTCTTTGCACTCTTGAGGACGTTCGGCGCCCCTTCCTGGAGCCATGCCGAACCAGTCGAGCCCGACACGGGTTCGGCCCGACTCAGGTCAATTCAACGATCCTGTTCTCTGTTAAACGACCGAAGGATCGATCGACAGAAGCGGTCACTTCAACCGGAACGCAGGAACATTCCCGGCCCTACCGCCAGCATCCGACCGCCGTCGCATGCTGTAAAAATTTGCGTATTCCAGACACACCAACGCGGGAGCAAGCCCCCGCGCGGCGACATCCTACCAGCCACCGCTACAGAGCAGTCAACCGGCCGATCAACAAGCTGCCTGTAGTAAAGACTTACTTGTGATCTTTCACTTCTTCGAACTCAGCGTCGACGACGTCGTCCTTATGAGCCTCTTCCTGGGCCGGCTCCGCGCCGCCCGCAGGTTTCTCGGCCTGCTCGGCGTACATCTTCTGGGCAACCGGAGCGGAAACCTTGGACAGCTCCTCGACCTTGGCTTCGATAGCAGCCTTGTCGTCGCCCTTGACGGCGGCTTCCAGAGCAACCACGGCAGCTTCGATCGCGGTCTTCTCCTCGGCGGAAACCTTGTCACCGGCATCGGCAATCATCTTGCGAGTCGAGTGAACCAGTGCATCGCCCTGGTTACGGGCAGCGGCCAGCTCTTCGAACTTACGGTCCTCTTCGGAGTTCGCCTCGGCGTCGCGGATCATCTGCTGAATTTCTTCGTCAGACAGGCCGGAGTTGGCCTTGATCACGATCGACTGGGTCTTGCCGGTCGCTTTGTCCTTGGCACCTACGTGCAGGATACCGTTGGCATCGATGTCGAAGGTCACTTCGATTTGCGGCACGCCACGTGGAGCCGGTGGAATCTCGGCCAAGTCGAACTTGCCCAGGGATTTGTTCTGCGCCGCTTGCTTACGCTCACCTTGCAGCACATGGATGGTCACGGCGCCCTGGTTATCGTCGGCCGTCGAGAACACTTGCGATTTCTTGGTAGGAATCGTGGTGTTTTTCTCGATCAGCGCGGTCATCACGCCACCCATGGTTTCAATACCCAGGGTCAGCGGGCTGACGTCGAGCAACAGGACGTCCTTGACATCACCGGCCAGTACCGCGCCCTGAATGGCGGCGCCCACGGCAACGGCCTCATCCGGGTTGACATCCTTGCGTGCTTCCTTGCCGAAGAAGTCGGCAACGGTCTTCTGCACCATTGGCATACGAGTCTGGCCGCCAACCAGAATCACATCGTTGATCGAACCGACATCGATGCCGGCATCTTTCAAGGCGATACGGCAAGGCTCGATGGTGCGCTGAACCAGGTCTTCGACCAGCGATTCCAGCTTGGCGCGGGAAATCTTCACGTTCAGGTGCTTCGGACCCGTAGCATCTGCGGTGATATACGGCAAGTTGACATCAGTCGACTGGCTCGACGACAGCTCGATCTTGGCTTTTTCGGCAGCTTCTTTCAGACGCTGCATCGCCAGCGGGTCACCCTTGAGGTTCATGCCGCTTTCTTTCTTGAACTCGTCCACCAGGTAGTCGATCAGACGGATGTCGAAGTCTTCGCCACCGAGGAAGGTGTCACCGTTGGTCGCCAGTACTTCGAACTGATGCTCGCCATCGACTTCGGCGATTTCGATCACGGAAACGTCGAAGGTACCGCCACCCAGGTCATAAACGATCACCGTGTGATCGCCACGGGCCTTGTCCATGCCGTAGGCCAAGGCGGCCGCGGTCGGTTCGTTGATGATGCGCTTTACGTCAAGACCGGCGATGCGTCCGGCGTCCTTGGTCGCCTGGCGCTGGCTGTCGTTGAAGTAGGCCGGAACGGTGATTACCGCCTCGGTCACAGGCTCGCCGAGGTAGTCTTCGGCAGTTTTCTTCATCTTCTTCAGCACTTCGGCCGAAATCTGTGGCGGAGCCATTTTCTGGCCACTTACTTCAACCCAGGCGTCACCGTTGTCGGCCTTGGCGATCTTGTAAGGGACCATCTGGATGTCCTTCTGGACGACATCCTCTTCGAAGCGGCGACCGATCAGACGCTTCACCGCGTACAGGGTGTTGTGCGGGTTGGTCACGGCCTGGCGCTTAGCCGACTGGCCGACCAGGATTTCGCCGTCGTTGGCGTATGCAATGATCGAAGGCGTGGTACGCGCGCCTTCGGCGTTCTCAATGACTTTTGGCTGGCCGTTTTCCATGACCGAGACACACGAGTTGGTGGTCCCCAGGTCGATACCGATAATTTTGCCCATTTCACTCTCCCGAAATTTTGATTTTTTTGCCGCAGCGGTTATCGCCAACTGCGGTAGCACTTAAACGCTTGACTTACAAATGGGGGCCTTGCGACCGATTTCAAGCCTGCTCGTCAATCGTCGGCGAAACCGGTGCAACGGCCTTGCTCACCACGACCATCGCTGGGCGCAGCAGACGACCATTGAGCTGGTAACCTTTCTGGAATACTTTCAGGACGCTGTTGGGCTCGACGTCGGCGCTCTCCTGCATGGCCATGGCCTGGTGCAGCGAGGCGTTGAACGGTTCGCCGTGCGGGTCGATGGCTTCCAGCTGATAACGCTTGAGCGTGTCGTGGAACATCTTCAGGGTCAGCTCGATGCCTTCGCGCATCGGACGAATGCTTTCATCGTCCGGGCTAGACAGCTCCAAGCCACGCTCCAGGCTGTCGATGATCGGCAGCAGGTCGCCAGCGAACTTCTCCAGCGCAAACTTGTGCGCCTTCTCGACATCCTGCTCGGCACGGCGGCGGATGTTCTGCAGGTCGGCGGCGACGCGCAGCGCTTGGTCATTCGCGGCAGCCAATTGCTCTTCAAGCACCTGCACGCGAGTTGCCAGGTCGTCGCTCGAAACCTCGGCAGCCTGGTTGGCCTCTTGATTTTGCGAATCCAGATTCTGTTCGTCAGCCATAAAAAACCTCCTTTCAATATCGTCCGCGAGCCGGGCCCGCGCTTCTGCCCACGTATATGGGGCCGCATTTTCCAGGTTCAAGGGCTCCAATGCATACCACGGAGCGAGCGGTACATTCCCCTTAGCGCTAAAAAAAACAGTCATTCAAGCAAATCGAGCTAAGTCCAGGCATTGTCAGTCGAAATCAAAACACTGTATAAATAACCAGACATAAAGCCTGGGAGCGGCCTTCATGCTGGTGCACCTGTCCGTACATAACTATGCAATCGTTGAGCATCTCGATCTGGAATTGGATCGCGGGATGAGCGTCATCACGGGCGAAACCGGCGCTGGCAAGTCGATCATGCTCGACGCACTCGGGCTGACCCTGGGCGATCGCGCCGACAGCGGCGTGGTGCGCCCCGGTGCGGACAAGGCCGACATTCTCGCCACCTTCGACCTGGAGGACATTCCAGAAGCCCGTAGCTGGCTGGCCGAACGCGACCTGGACCATGACGGCCCCTGCATCCTGCGTCGGGTGATCACCACCGAAGGCCGTTCGCGGGGTTATATCAATGGCTCGCCCTGCCCCCAGGGAGATCTCAAGGCCCTGGGCGAGTTGCTGATCGACATCCATAGCCAGCACGAACACCAATCCTTGCTGAAGACCGACACTCATCGTCGCCTCCTCGACGAATATGCCGGAGCAACCGATCTCGCTCGCCAGGTACAGCTCGCGGCCCAGCGTTGGCGCCAGACCCGCCATGAGCTGGAGCGCCTCTCCAATTCCGGTGATGAACAACGGGCCCGCCACCAACTGCTCAGCTATCAGCTCGAAGAGCTGGAAAATCTGGGTCTGGGCGAAAACGAGCTGGAGGACCTGGAGCAGGAACACAAGCACCTGACCAATGCTGAAACCCTGCTCGGCATTTGCCGGCAAGTGGTCGAGCAGTGCAGCGAAAGCGACTCTGGCAACATACTCAATGCCCTGTCCTCCAGCCTCAATCGCCTAAGCAGTGTCAGCAACGGCACCGGCGCACTCGGTGAAGCCACCAACCTGCTGGCCAGCGCGCAGATCCAGGTCGAGGAAGCCGTCGGCGAATTGAACCGCTTCCTCGACCATTTCGATGCCGATCCGGCACGCCTACAACAGCTCGAAGAACGACTGGATGCGATCTACACCCTTGCCCGTAAGCACCGTATTCAGCCCACCGAAGTCGCCACCCTCCAGCAGAAATTGCTGGATGAGGTCGAGACTCTGAATGCCAACGACGAAGCCATTGAGCGCCTCGGCGAGGAGTTGGCCGCCTACACTCGGCATTATCAGGAGCGCGCCCAGGAACTCAGCGACCTGCGCCGCCAAGCCGCTACCGGCCTGGCCGGTGCCGTCGAGCAGGAAATCCAGCGCCTGGGCATGCCCGGCGGGCGCTTCAGCATCGAACTGCACGCCAACGCCAGCAGCGAGCCATTACCTTATGGGCTGGAACAGGTCGAGCTGCTGGTCAGCGCCAACCCCGGCCAACCCCTCAAAGCCCTGGCCAAGGTGGCATCGGGTGGCGAACTGTCGCGGATCAGCCTGGCCATCCAAGTGATTACCGCGCAGACCTCGCGCATCCCAACCCTGGTATTCGACGAAGTGGACGTGGGCATCGGCGGCCCGACGGCGGAAATTGTCGGCCAACTGCTGCGCCGCCTCGGTGAACGCGGACAAGTGCTGACGGTCACCCATCTGCCACAAGTGGCGGCGCAAGGGCACCACCACCTATTCGTGCACAAAATGCGCGGCAGCGACGCCACCCGCACGGCGGTCTCGAAGCTGAGCAAGGCCGAACGGATCGAGGAAGTCGCACGCATGCTCGGAGGCATCGACCTGACCAAGGAATCCCTGGCTCACGCAAAAAAGATGGTCATCACCGCAAAAATCTAGGAGCGGCAAAAAACACGAAGGCGACCCTTGGGTCGCCTTTGCTCGTTTCGCGAATCTTAAGCTCGCACGATATGCTTACTTTTTCTTGCGCACGTACAGCACAAGATTGTGATCAACCATCTCGAAGCCATACTTTTCGACGATTGCCTTCTGAAGTCGCTCGATTTCTTCGTCGAAAAATTCGATCACCTCACTGGTCTCGACGTTGACCATATGGTCGTGATGCTTGCCGTCGTCCAGTTCGAATACCGCGTGACCGCCATCGAAGTTATGGCGAACCACCAGCCCAGCCGCTTCGAATTGGGTCAGAACACGGTAGACCGTGGCCAGACCAACGTCCTCGCCAGCCTCCATCAGCGCCTTGTAGACGTCCTCGGCGCTCATGTGACGCTGCTCGGCGGAGTCGAGCATTTGCAGAATCTTGACCCGCGGTAGAGTCACCTTCAGGCCGGCTTTACGTAGTTCGCTATTTTCAACCATGGTCAGCTTTCTCGCGACGCTGCTTCGCAGCATCTCTTAATACAGGTATGATCGGGGTTTACGTTGTCCCAGCCAAGATAGTGGAAGTCGCCCACCGATGCAAAACACCAAGCTCTTGCTAACCAGCTTTACCTTAGTGGGACTGCTCGCACTCGCCGGTTGTTCATTCCCTGGGGTTTACAAAATCGACATCCAGCAAGGCAATGTCGTCACGCAGGACATGATAGACCAGTTACGTCCGGGAATGACCCGCAATCAAGTAAGGTTTATCATGGGCAACCCCCTGCTGACCGATACCTTCCACGCCAATCGCTGGGATTACCTGTATAGCCTGCAACCTGGTGGCGGTGAACGCCAACAGGAACGGGTCAGTCTGATTTTCAACGACAATGACCAACTGGCCAGCCTGTCCGGCGACTTCATGCCCGGCATGAGTCGCGACGAAGCCATTCTCGGCAAGGACAGCGGCACCACCGTCGATGCGCCCAACCAGAACGCCGAAAAGCCAAAGGAAGAGAAGCCGGCCAAACCAGGCTCATTGCTTGAGCAGATCCAGAAAGATGTCGACGGCGTAAAAACCGTGCCGGTTCCAACCCCGGAACCACTGGATACGTCGCCACGGTAATAAACCGACACAATAGAAAGCCCGGAATGGCGGGCTTTCTATTATCCATGCACCAGTGAGCTTCTAGTGGCCTGTACGGTGAGTTCGTTAGCTCAAGGTCGAATGCCATAAGCCCATGGCCAAGGCGCTGTGACGAGTCATAGCCGGGCTATGGCGAGGAACAGCAACGCAGGCCAGGGATTTATGGCGCCGAAATGGACTCATAGAACTCACCATACAGGCCACTAGGCCCTGCTCCTGGCTGCTTTTTCCGCTCGCAGGCGCCGCGCTTCTTTCGGGTCAGCCAACAAGGGTCGATAGATCTCGATACGGTCGCCTTCCCTCACGATCCGAACGTCGGGATCACCGACTACTTTACCGAAGATCCCCAGTGGGCAACTCGACAGATCAATCCCAGGGAACTGCTGCGCCATTTTCGACAACTCGACAGCACCACGCAGCGTTGTATCCACGGGGACCGAAATCGCCAACAGACACTGACGCCCGACCTCGGCGTATACCACCTCTATCGAAACCCAGGAGTCAGCCATGGAACTCTTTGGCTCGCTGACAGAAAGCATCCACCAGAGTATTGGCCGCCTGGTTGAATAGCGGCCCAAGGGTCGCCCGCACGATAGGCCCGGCATAATCGAAGGTCAGATCCAGGCTGATCTTACAGGCCTTTTCCCCTAGCGGCTTGAACACCCAGACACCATGCAATTGGGTGAACGGCCCCTCCTCCAGATTCATCTCAATCGACCGCCCCGGCACCAGCGTATTGCGGGTGACGAACTGCTGGCTCAAGCCGCCCTTGGCGACCCCCAGTGTGGCGCGCATGTGCACGTCGGAGCTTTCCAGCACCTGGGCCGTCGAGCACCACGGTAGAAATTCCGGGTAACGCGCGACGTCGTTCACCAGGTCATAAAGCGCCTGTGCCGGATAAGGCAGTAGGGCCGAACGTTGAATATGGGTCGTCATGTCAGCGTTGATTCCACAGCTGGGCGGCAAACAAAAGTGAGCGCATTGTCCGGGATTCATCCTACGCGCTCAAGCACGCAGCTTCACCGTAGCCGACTGACGCGCAACCCCCTATAATGCCGCCCCTATGGCTAAACAGAAGAAACACCCCACGGGGACCATCGCGCAAAATAAAAAGGCGCGCCACGATTACTTCGTCGAACAACGGTTCGAGGCTGGCTTGGTCCTGGCCGGCTGGGAAGTAAAGAGTTTGCGGGCAGGCAAGGCGCAACTGGTCGACAGTTATGTCTTGCTCAAGGACGGTGAGGCCTGGCTGTTCGGTAGCCATTTCACGCCGCTGACCACCGCGAGCACCCACGTCATCGCCGACCCGACGCGCACGCGCAAGCTGCTGCTCAACCAGCGCGAGCTGGAGAAGATCTTCGCTTCCGTGCAACAGAAAGGTTACGCCTGCGTCTGCCTCTCTTTGTACTGGAGCAAGCATTTGGTCAAGTGCGAGATTGCCCTGGGCAAGGGCAAGAAGGAATACGACAAGCGTGATACCGAACGCGAGCGCGATGCCAGTCGCGAACTACAGCGCGCGGTGCGCAATAAAGGTAAGGACGACTGAGCCCCTGCGCCACCACAAAAGGGGTGGCCTGGCATGTCGAGGGGCTCGCCCCTCGACCTCGTCAAATTCCCTTGCGCCGCTTCGCTCGCGCCACCCGCTGCGCCTCCTGACGCACTTCTTCCAGCACTTCCTGCACATACAGGATATGTCGACTGGAGATTTCACGAGCCTGTTCCGCCCGACCTTCGACAATCGCCAGATACAGTTCCCGATGCTGACTGATCAACCTATCGCGGGTTTCGGTGCGCTGTTTATACATGCCGCCGATATTGATCACCACGTGACGCTTGAGCAAATCGAACAACCCGCGAATCGTGTGTAGCAGCACCGCATTGTGGCTGGCTTCGGCAATTGCCAGGTGGAAGTTCGCGTCAGCTTCGCCTTCCTCCGCTCGACTCACTTCTCCCTCGCGGCAATAGCAGCTCTGCAATAGCTCGAACGCAATCTGCAACTGCTCTCGATCCGCCTCGGTCGCCCGCAATGCCGCGTAGTAGGCGCAAGACGCCTCCAGGGTATGGCGAAATTCGAGCAGATCGCGTTGGACCTCCGGATTAGTTTCCAGCAAATGCAGCAGCGGGTCGCTGAAGGTAGAACCCAGCGTCTCCACCACATAATTGCCACCACCCTGGCGACTGACCAGCAAGCCCTTGACCACCAGCTTCTGGATCGCCTCGCGCAACGAGGGGCGCGAGACGCCGAACTGCTCGGCCAACGCACGCTCGGCCGGCAGACGCTCACCGGCCTTCAACGCGCCCTCGAGGATCATCCGCTCAAGCTGCTCGACAATATCGTCAGACAAACGGCGCTGACGAACCTGATCAAACCCCATTACTGACTCCTCGCAGCCCCAAACCCTTGGCGGAGGCCCTTATTCGGGTCTATTGAGGCCGCACCGGCCCCTAGCGGACAGCGCAAAAACACCCACCCAGCCCCTTCCTGCGCCTCGCCGACGAAAGCTTCAGCACGGCAAATTGACACGCGCCTAATAGGGCTTTTAACCTAGCTCACAGCGAATGTAAATTGGTAATACCAATTTACATTCGCTGATCAGCGCCTACCAGGAACCATTAAGGGCCACTCCATATGCAAACCTGGCAACAGCTCTATAGTCCTCTCGGCAACCTCGGCCTATCTGCTGTCGCTGTCGTTATTCCCATCGTGTTTCTCCCTCGTCCTGGGGGTATTTCGCCTCAAGGGTCATGTCGCAGGCAGCATCACCCTCGCCCAAGCCTACGTCTTCACCGGCATGCTGGTGCACCAAAGTGACACATGTCAGGGCTGTCGACACCCCGGCAACTGCTTTTTCACCCAACGTTGCGAGCTCCCATGATCATTTCCGCCGCTACCGATTACCGTGCCGCCGCCCAATGCAAGCTGCCGCCGTTCCTGTTCCACTATGCCGACGGCGGGGCCTACGCCGAACACACCCTGCGCCATAACGTCGAGGATCTGGCCGACATCGTCCTGCGTCAGCGCGTACTGAGGGACATGTCTGAACTGAGCCTGGAAACCCGCCTGTTCGACGAAACCCTGAGCATGCCCGTGGCGCTGGCACCGGTTGGCCTGGCCGGCATGTATGCCCGTCGCGGTGAGGTCCAGGCTGCGCGCGCGGCGGCGGCCAAGGGCATTCCCTTTACACTGTCGACCGTGTCGGTCTGTCCGATCGAGGAAGTAGCCCCGGCCATTGACCGGCCCATGTGGTTCCAGCTGTACGTACTGAAGGATCGCGGCTTCATGCGCAACGCACTGGAACGCGCCAAGGCAGCGGGCGTTACTACCTTGGTCTTTACCGTGGACATGCCCGTACCGGGCGCCCGTTACCGTGACGCACACGCCGCGATGAGCGGCCCGAACGCGCCACTGCGGCGTGCCTGGCAAGCCATGACCCATCCTCGGTGGGCCTGGGACGTCGGCTTGCTGGGCAAGCCCCATGATCTGGGTAATATCTCCAGATACCGTGGCAACCCGACGGGCCTGGCCGACTACATCGGCTGGCTCGGCGCCAACTTCGATCCGTCGATTTCCTGGAAGGACCTGGAGTGGATCCGCGAATTCTGGGACGGCCCGATGATCATCAAAGGCATTCTCGATCCGCAGGATGCCAAGGACGCAGTGAAGTTCGGCGCCGACGGCATCGTGGTCTCCAATCATGGTGGCCGTCAGCTCGACGGCGTGCTGTCCAGCGCCCGCGCCCTGCCGGCGATTGCCGACGCCGTCAAAGGCGACCTGAAGATCCTTGCCGACTCAGGCATCCGCAGCGGCCTGGACGTGCTGCGCATGATCGCCCTCGGCGCGGACACCGTCCTGATCGGTCGTGCCTTCCTCTACGCCCTGGCCGTCGCGGGCGAAGCCGGCGTGAAGAACCTGCTGGATCTGTTCGAAAAAGAAATGCGTGTGGCCATGGTGCTCACCGGCGCCAAGTCCATCGGCGCGATCAACCGCGATTTGCTGGTCCGCGAACTGGGCGCCTGAACCTCGTGCCCACCCGAATCACCGGCTGATTGAACGGGGCACATGGCGCACCAGATGCCACCAACCCGTGAGGAGTTTGCATGAGCCTGCCCGCCCCGTTCCTCCACTCAGTGAAACAACTGATTCCCCGCGAGCGCCGCTTCGAGGATGCACTCTCGACCCTGGCCTTCGGTACCGATGCCAGCTTCTACCGCTTGATCCCCAAGCTGGTGATCCGGGCCGAATCCGAAGATGAAGTAGTCGAACTGCTCAAGCTGGCCCACCGCGACCAGGTGCCGGTGACGTTCCGCGCCGCCGGCACCAGCCTGTCGGGCCAGGCCAGCAGCGACTCGGTGCTGATCGTCCTCGGCGACAACTGGAATGGCCGGGAAATACGCGACCAGGGCCGTCAAATCCGCTTGCAACCGGGCGTCATCGGCGCACAGGCCAATGCCTGGCTGGCCTCTTTTGGCCGCAAAATCGGCCCGGACCCCGCCTCGATAAATGCCTGCAAGATCGGCGGCATTGTCGCCAACAACTCCAGTGGCATGTGCTGTGGCACCGCGCAGAACACCTATCACACCCTCGCGGGAATTCGCCTGGTGCTGGCTGACGGCAGCCGCCTGGACACCGAGGACCCGGCCAGCCTCGTCGCCTTTCGCCAGAGCCACGGCCCACTGCTCAGACAGTTGGATGACCTCGCTCGGGAAACCCGCGCCAACACCGAACTGGCCGCGAAGATCCGTCACAAATACCGCCTGAAGAACACCACCGGCCTGTCCCTCAACGCCCTGGTGGATTTCGACGAGCCGCTGGATATCCTCAGCCATTTACTGGTCGGTTCCGAGGGAACTCTGGGCTTTATCAGCGCGGTGACCTACGACACAGTAATCGACCACCCGAACAAAGCGTCGGCATTGATCGTCTTCCCCGATGTGGAAACCTGTTGCACCGCCGTTACCGTACTGAAGAGCCAGCCGGTGTCCGCTGTCGAACTGCTCGACCGCAGCAGCCTGCGCTCAGTGCAGGGCCAGCCCGGAATGCCGGCTTTTGTCCAACAACTGTCGAGCAATGCCTGCGCGCTGTTGATCGAATCCCGCGCTGCCTCCTCGTCGCTATTGCAGGAGCAACTGGCACGGATCATGACCTCACTGGCGCCGTTCCCAGTGGAGAAGCAGGTCGACTTCACCGCGGACCCGGTGGAAAACGCCCGGCTCTGGGCCATCCGCAAGGGCACCTTCCCAGCGGTCGGCGCCGTGCGTGAAACTGGCACCACGGTAATCATCGAAGACGTGACCTTCCCCGTCGAACAACTGGCCATCGGCGTCAACCGCCTGATCGAGCTGTTCGACAAGCACCATTACGACGAAGCGATCCTGTTCGGCCACGCCCTGGAAGGCAACCTGCACTTTGTCTTCACCCAGGGTTTCAACAGCCCAGCACAAGTCGCCCGCTATCAGGCGTTCATGGACGACGTCGCGCAGTTGGTAGCCGTGGAGTTCGGCGGCTCGCTCAAGGCCGAACACGGCACCGGTCGCAACATGGCGCCCTTTGTCGAACTGGAATGGGGCAGCGACGCCTACCAACTGATGTGGGCCATCAAACACCTGCTCGACCCCCAAGGCATTCTCAACCCGGACGTGATACTCAGCGACGACCCACGGATTCACCTCAAGCACCTCAAACTGTTGCCCGCCGCCGACGAAATCATCGACAAGTGCATCGAATGCGGCTTCTGCGAACCGGTGTGCCCGTCGAAAGGACTGACCCTGAGCCCTCGCCAGCGCATCGTGATCTGGCGTGATATCCAGGCGAAGAAACGCGCCGGCATCGACACCTCGGAACTCGAGGCCGCCTATCAATACCAGGGCATCGACACCTGCGCCGCCACCGGCCTGTGTGCGCAACGCTGCCCGGTGGGCATCGATACCGGCGAGTTGATGAAAAAACTGCGCGGCCACCAGGCAACCCATGTGACAGCCGCCAACTGGCTGGCAACACACTTCGCCACCACATTACAGGGCGCCCGCCTCACCTTGCATGTCGCCAATGGCGCCCGCATGCTGCTCGGAGCGCCGCGCCTGAGCAGGCTCTCATCGAGCCTGACGCGCCTGTCCAACGGGCGTGTTCCACAGTGGAGCACCGCCCTGCCGCAACCGGAGCGGGCGGTGCGTTTTAGTCCGGCGCTCGATGACCAGCGGTCACGGGTGGTCTATCTGGCCGCCTGCGTCTCACGAGTGATGGGCCCGGCGGCAGGTGACAAAGAACAAATGTCACTGTTCGACAAGACCTGCGGCCTGCTGGCAAAGGCCGGCTACCAAGTAGTACTTCCGGACAACCCCGAACGGCTGTGCTGTGGCCAGCCCTTCGCATCCAAGGGCTACGCCGAACAGGCCGAGCGCAAGCGCCAGGAACTGATCGGCGCCTTGCTCCATGCCAGCCGCGGCGGCCTCGACCCGATCTACTGCGATACCAGCCCATGCACCTTGCGCTTGGTCCAGGACCTGAGCGACAGTCGCCTCGACCTCTACGACCCGGTACGTTTCATTCGCACACACCTGGTGGACAAACTAACCTTCACCCCCCAGGACACACCGATTGCCGTCCACGTGACCTGCAGCACCCAGCACCTGGGGGAAAGCCAGGCACTGATCGACCTGGCGCGACGCTGCAGCCACAACGTGGTGATCCCCGAAGGTATCCACTGCTGCGGATTTGCCGGCGACAAAGGCTTCACCACCCCGGAACTGAATGCCCACTCGCTGCGGACCTTGAAGGACGCCGTGCAATATTGCGCGGAAGGCATCTCCACCAGCCGCACCTGTGAAATCGGCCTCAGCCAGCATGGCGGGATCGACTATCACGGACTGGTCTACCTGGTGGATCGGGTGACCACGGCAAAAAAGTAGAACCTTGACCAACCAGGGCAGTCCACTGATCAGGCGCTACCCAAAGGCCCCACGCGCCCAGGCGCCAGTCTCGATACCTGAACCCCGGTTCAAGGAGATAGCCATGAAACGTTCCGTACTGCCCGGCTGGTTGGTTATCGCTTCACTGCTGGCCGCCCCGGCGTTTGCCGACAGCGAAAAGGATCTGTGCGCAAGCAACCTGCAAAATATCAACACATCCAAGGCCAGCGTCCTGGCCGCCGACCTGAGGGGCCAGATCGACAGCGACATCCAGCAAGCCCAGGCTGCCCAGACGAAAGACACCGCTGCAGGCTCCAAGGAATGCATCGTCATTACGCAAAGGGCGATCCAGAAAATCCAGAACAGCCAGAAGGGTGCCCGGTAAAACCGTCGGCCTGCCGATCGGGATGGCCTTTGGAGCCACATTGAGGTACACTGAGGCTACCTGCTGGTAATGCACAGCAGGTTCGGGGCCGTTTAGGATTCGACGCCGGTTGCGAAACTTTAGGTGCATGCCGAGTTGGTAACAGAACTCGTAAATCCACTGTTGCAACTACTTATAGTTGCCAATGACGACCACTACGGTGCTGCTCTCGCTGCTTAATTGCAGCTGACATGCACTCCTGGCACCTTCGGGTCCAGCAATCATCAGGGGATGTCTGTAAACCCAAAATGATTGTCATATAGAACAGAATCGCCGTGCAGTACGTTGTGGACGAAGCGGCTAAAACTTACACAACTCGCCCAAAGCACCCTGCCCGTCGGGTCGCTGAGGGTTAACTTAATAGACACGGCTACGCATGTAGTACCGACAGCGGAGTACTGGCGGACGGGGGTTCAAATCCCCCCGGCTCCACCAAATTAGCTATACAAATCAGGCACTTAGCGTTTATCGCAAGTGCCTTTTTTGTGCCTGAATGGGTGGTTTTGGCTCGGTTATGCCAGTTTAATGGCAGCATCTGCGATGATCATCTCCTGCATTCGCGCTAAGCTCAGGCGATAACCAGGAGCGGTGCAAAGATGAATGAAAACGCAGAAGGACCTGACAGCTATCATTCACGCGCGAAGGAAGCCGAGGCTTTCGTGACGTCGACCAAAGGCCCAAGACCCGTAGCGAACGAAGTCAAAGACTGCATACTGGCTTCTACGGCCGCTGGGCTAGCCGCGATGACCGCGCTGGCGATTGCAGGCGTATACGGTGAACGCTTCGAATATATAACTATCATCGTCGCAATGAGTGCCGGCGCTTTGAGATTCTTCGTGAGTCGACTTGAGCAGAGAGAGTGGCAAAATGCTTGGATCCGAAGGATGGAACAAACCGCACCGGTAGATTAATGCCGCCGTTATGCGAGGGAGTCGAGCGATGAACACTCTTTTTCTCTTAATGGCTCAATATCATGGCCAGACGATTGTGTCCTTGAGTCGGGTATGCGCCGACTATTTCACTCATCTGACACCAGCAAATCTACGAACAAAGGTCTCCTCAGGTGAGATTGACCTACTGATTGTCTCCATGGAGCTGAACGAAAAAACTGCACGAGGCGTTCATCTGTCGGATCTTGCTGATTACATTGATCGACAGCGAGATAGAGCCAAGCTTGAGCTTGATCGGACGAGGAAGCAGGCTACCAAATCCTTAAGCCAAGAGCCGCGCGAATTCGAAAAACCTGAGACTGATACATTTTCTCAACCTAGAGAGTCAAATGATCTTAGTCGACAACCGATCCTTTTCATTAGGCTAGCTGAAGTAAAGCGAATTACAGGTATGTCGACTAGTACGATCTACAAAATGGTAAGTCAGAGTACATTTCCACGACAAGTTAAACTAGGTGGTCGAGCTGTGGCCTGGGTTAGAGTAGAGGTAATCGAGTGGTGCGATCTTCGAATCAAAAAGTCTAGAATGCTAAAAAGTGAGAACTAGGGATGTAGCAGAACAGCCAAAAAATCACATCTCTCATCTCAAAAATCGGACCTCCCATGCCCAACTCAGCCCTGCTCCCCAGTCTGCTTTACAAGATCAACGAAAATCAGCTCGCGCTCGAGGCAGCCATTATGGATTGTCCAACTGGGTGGAGCAGCAAGGATCGTCAGAAGTCTCCGACAATGTGCGCGGCGCCCTGGACACCATCGACAAGAATGAAGAGTTCATCAAGCTGACGCTCGCGGTGCTGATGGCGTCCGAGTGATAATCGGTCTCAGCCAGCGGTATGACTATCAATGCAAGGTATGGAGGCTGTATGGACAAAAGGACCTATGACAAAACTTTCCACTTGGACAATGCCCGTAAACTCTTGGAAGAAGAAGAATCCCAGCAACTTCGATATGCCAGTCTAGAATTGAGATTTTTATTAGAAGCTCATGTTTACGAACGACTTCTAAACGGGGTGGACAGTCTTCCAAAAACCATAATTGAAAAATGGGAGCCAAACAAAGCTATGAAAATGCTGTCCATGTTCGATCAATATGCGGACATGGATTTACGCCTAACAATTTCCAACGCTAACGGTACTGAGCCTTTAGTGATTAACTCGCCCAACATAAAGAATTCATTACTGACGAGCTATTACAATACATTGGGCAGTTTTCTTCATTTATCACAACCCACCAAAGCCAAAGACTACAAAATAAATAAACCTAAACTCAATGAAATTTTCTTGGCTCTCGAACGACTTACTACTGGAAATCTCATAATCTATGGGATTCCTTATGAAAATTTTGAATGTGAAGCGTGCGGAAAGCCAATCCTCTACACCTCTCACTATGTGAAAAACAACAAATCCATTCTATGTCAGAACGATCAATGCAAAAACGAACACCGCATCTTGATAGAAGACGGCATGATAAAGCTCGGATCGAAAATAATGGCCCCTTGTGGTAAATGCGGCAAGGATTTGGAAGTATTCATATCGCGCTTGGAGGAAGGATCAAAACTGAAATGCGCCTACTGCTTCACGGGATACACGGCGTCGTTAGTTTTCAGGGCAGATGAAGAGGGCCCCGTTACGGCACATCCTTAAAAAAGATGTGGTGCCCGACTTTCAGCGTTTGCTTGGCGCCTTTTGCCCAGGTCGGCGGCTTCGGCATCGTCGTCGCGTAATAGTGTGTGGCACCGCCGGTTGGGTCCGGGGCCGTGCTGTCGATCACATGGTCAGCGGCAATCCGCGCTCGGGTGAGCTCTTTCGCAGGAATTGGCCTCGCACCACTCAAGTACGCGTGGTTCGGAACGCTCTTGTTCCAGCATCTGGCTTCAGGCACACACCGGCCTAGCCCCGCCCCGCCAGTCTGGCTTGCCGTCGTTGTGCAGGTCCATCTCCACCCGGTTGCGGATCGTCCAGCCGCGCAATGACTCAAGCCAGCAAGGGCACGGCAGAGACGACGAAGACTGCGGCAGGACGTCGTAGCGTGAAGCCGCGAAATACAAGGGCTGGATACGGCCCCCCCAACAAAAAAAATTACCGTTATAAATCAGGTAGTTACCTAATAACTACAGTGACTTTTCTGTGCCTTTCAGGGCTGTTTCGGCTGGGTTATGCCAGCTTATGACAGCCTGTCTAACCGCAAAGCCCATCCGCGGCTGTCGCCTTTACTTCAACAATCGACAGAACGTTTTCCGGCGCTTTTTTGGTTTGAAATCGCCCCCCAACTGACCGGACAGGATATTTAATAGGAGTCGACTTACACACAGAGCCCCACACATGTCGACACATTCCCCCAAGAAATACCTGATCAGTCACACCTCTCTTCAGCACTGCTTTGACAAGAGCCGCTCCGGACTAGAAAAGCTACGCGAAACCGATGCCAGCTTCCCTCGCCCCATCAAATTTGGCTCGAGCAAACAGGCTGGGGTTTACTTCGTTGTCGCAGAGGTGGAAGCCTGGCTGGAGAGCAAGATCAGCGAGCGTGATGGTATCGCTCTGGATCTCGCCGGGCGAGAAGACCAATGACTACACACGAGCAGATACCTTCGTTCTTAGCAGAGATGCCCGCGCCGGCATTTGCCGCATACATGAACCCTAACATTGCGCCAAAGCCACTACCGAGCGGGTTGGCCAGGGTCATGCCCTGGTTTGATGAACTATTGCCTACTGCTCTTCAGGAGTACGTGCGGGATGTTGCTGAGCGTACCCAGTGCCCACCTGATTTTGTTGGGGTCGCGCTTATCGTGGCAGTCAGCACAGTAGTTGGGCGCAAATTCAGCGTCTACCCGAAACAGAAGGATGACTGGATGGTCGTTCCAAACCAGTGGGGCGTCATCATCGGGCGACCATCTGCGATGAAAACGCCGGCACTCAAACAGGCCCTGCTTCCATTGCGCGCCTTGGATGCCAAAGCGCGAGAACGCTATAGCCAAGCTCAAGCCGAGCACAAGGCCGCTAGCGAGCTTTACGACATGAAGCGCAATGCAGCCAGGGTAAAAGCCAGAAAGCTTTACAGTGGGGGTGACGAGAATGCAGCTCAGGAAGAACTGAAACGTCACTCAAGCGAGAACCCGCCCCCAATTCAGCGGCGCTACATCGTCAACGATGCAACGGTCGAAAAACTCGGCGAGCTGCTCAACGAGAATCCAAACGGCCTAGTAGTTGAGCGTGACGAGCTGGGGGGCTGGCTGGCAACGATGCAGAGCGAAGACGGTTCGGTTGCGCGAGCATTTTATTTGGAATGTTTCGACGGCAACGGCTCATTCACCTATGACCGTATCGGCCGAGGAACCATTTATATCAAGTCATGTTGTTTATCGTTGATCGGTGGGATTCAACCCTCACGAATTGCGTCCCTTGTAAACGCTGCCGTCAGCGGCGAACTGGATGACGGCCTGATTCAGCGCCTGCAGCTGGCGGTATATCCCGACGATGTTCGAGAGTGGCGTTATATCGACCGTTGGCCGAACAAAATCGCCGCTGAGCGCATCTCGGAGGTTATCGAACAGCTCGACCAGATACCTGATGAGCCTCACTCTGCCCTCAGATTTACTCCAGAAGCCCAGGAGAAGTTTATCGCCTGGTATACCTCCCACATGCAAGCAAGCCGGAGCGATCATCTTCACCCCGCATTGCAATCCCATTACCTGAAAATGCCGAAAACCATTGCAGGCTTGGCCCTCCTATTTGAGCTGATTGAAGGCGGACGGGAAGCCGTGGGCGCTGAGTCCACTGACCGCGCCATAAACTGGGCGAACTACCTGATGAGCCACGCCCAGCGGCTGTACGGAGCGGCAATCAACGCACCACTAATCGCTGCGCTACTGATTCTGGAGCGCCAGCAGAAATTGCCCGAGCCATTTACTGCCCGAGAGGTGCGCCAGAAGGATTGGACAGGATTAGGCACGCAGGACGCGGTAAATAATGCGCTCACCGTTCTAGCTGAACATGACTTCATCGTTGGCTACGAGGTGGCCGGAGAAAAAGGTGGACGCCCATCGATTCGCTATGTGTGGCGAAAAACGTAGCTCAACCCAACCTGTTCACTAAAAAGACCGATAGGACGACCTACAAAACCTACGAAACCTAGTTCTGTAGGTTTCGTAGGTCGCCCTTACCCCTGGCAGGGATAAAAACTGCCACAACAACAGTAATCTCCGAGTTCATACTTACTTGGGTGAGCCGGCTTCCTGGGTTGTGACTCAATCCTCTGCGAAGTAGTCGCTGTCGAGCTGCTTCACCTCGTACACCTGCTTAACGCTCACCCCCAGGTTGTTCTCCACCATCAGACGCGCCAGCCCAACACCGTCGATCAGCACCACCTTGATATCCAGCCCCAGCGCTGCAGTACGGGCACCATCGGAAAAGTCCGAAGTGGTGATAAACACGCCCTTTCGCGCTCGCTGGCGGGTTAAGGCTCCGATGAACTTGTCGATCTCCGGGCGATGCACCGTGTTGGTCCAGCGCTTGGCTTGCAGGTAGATCACGTCAAGACCGAGCTTGTCTTCTTTGATGATGCCGTCGATACCGCCATCATTGGTCGCTTGAGTCGCCTTGCCGGCTTCCTTGCGCGAACCGCCGTAGCCCATGGCGATCATCAGATCGACCACCAGCTGTTCAAAGAAGCTAGGTGTCGCTGCCCGCACTTGCGCCAGCAGCTCGTCTGCCAGTGACTGCACTAATGCCTGATGCGCTTCGGCCAACTGCTCATCCGGCGTGGTCTCGGAAATCTCAATGTCCAGCGCAGCAGGTAAATCAGCTACTTGAGGCTTGGCGGTATGGAAGTCCGCGAACTCGGGAAACTGCTTCAGCCAGCTCACAGTGATGCGCTCGGGGCCACTGACCAAAGCGTCCCGGCCACGCGCAGTGATCTGCACCATGCCCTTGGCGGGAATGCACAGCAGTCCGGCCTTGTTCAGGTAGGTACGCGCCCAACCCACACGGTTGTTGATCACCGTCTGATGGCCGGAGGGCAGGCGCTCCTTGCGCTCATCCTCGGTCAGCTGGAACTGATCGGCCATCCGCTCGCGCAACTCATTGAGCGGCAGCGGCGCACCGTTCTGTACGGTGGCAAGCACCGGCCGCATCACACTTTGAAAATCCGGAATTGCCATCGTCACTCCCTAACCTTGTAGGCCGCCGCGCAAGCCATTCTCATCGAGCCCCGCAGCCGTCTTCAGCATCTTCAAAATCACCAGCGCAAACGCCCGGCTCTTGGTCTCGTTATCCAGCACTTCCAGCGACAGCTTCTCGTGGTCGGTCATGGCGTCCAACACGGTATCCAGCACACGCTTGGGGAACAGGCCGTGCATTACTTGCTCCGCCGAGTGGCTGTTCACCTGAGCCATCACATCTTCCTGACGGCTGATGCGCTGGGCGATACCGGTGAGGAACTGCAGTTGGTCGTCATCGCTCACCTCGGCACCGAAGATATCGTTCAGCGCGTCGATGATTTCCGACAGGCGCTTCTTCTCCGGGTCATGCGGCTTACCGCTGCCCACATCGCTACCCGGCTTTAGCTTGTATTCGCCTTCCCCCTCACTCAGCCGCAGCTGGTGTTCGGCTCGCTTGCTCAGGCGGTAGTGGCTCAGTTGCAGCTCGCCCACGTCCACGTCGTCTTGTTGCAGGCGATCCACGCGCAGCAGCGGGTGCAGGTGCTTGGCATACACGCACAGCTGCTCCAGCTCGCGGTCCTCATAAGGCACGATTTGCGAGAGGAACTCATACAGGCGCACAAAGCTCTGCAGGTTCTTGCGGAACAGGTCGAGCTGGTCCACCTGCTCGCCGGCCTCTTTCAGTGCGTGCTCGGCCTTTTTCAGGCCGGCGCTGTCGCCATTGGCCTCGGCGGTGCGTTTGAAGTCTAGCGCCTGCTGGCGCGACTCAACGGAGAAGGCATAACGCTTGGCAAAGCGCTCCTTGGCCGGCGTGCAGTAGTAGCTGAGCTTGCTGGCGGCCGCCTTGGGGTCGAAGAAGGCCATGGCGAACGCCTCGACCTCCTGCCAGTGATAGATGCCCTCGGCATCCAGCTTCTTCTGCAGGTCATAGATGATCTGCGGGTCGGTCACGTCGGTCAGCTCGGCCTTGGTGTAGTACGGCAAGAAGGCGTCGAGGATGTCCTGCGGCTCATTGAAGAAGTCGAGGATGAAGGTTTGCTTGCTGTCACCGAAGGTGCGGTTCAGCCGCGACAGGGTCTGCACGCAGTCCACGCCCTGCAGTTTTTTGTCCACGTACATGGCGCACAACTTGGGCTGATCGAAGCCGGTTTGGTACTTGTTGGCGGCGATCATCACGTTGAAGTCCTGGGTGTCGAACGCCTGCGCCAGGTCGCGGCCATTCAGGCCAGCGTTGAGTAGGCTGCTGCTTTCCGTCACCTCTTCGGGGATCACCCCATCCGGCAACACGCTGCCGGAGAAGGCCACCAGCGGGTGCACATCGTTGTAGCCCATCTGCTGCACATAGGCTTTCAATGCCAATTGGTAGCGCACCGCCTCCTGACGGCTGCTGGTCACCACCATGGCCTTGGCCTGGCCATTCAGCAGGCCACGGATATTGGCGCGGAAGTGCTCGACGATCACCTCGACCTTCTGGCTGATGTTGTACGGGTGCAAACGCACCCAACGGGCCAGTTTGATGCGCGCCTTCTTGCTGTCCACCTCGTCGTCTTCGCCATCCGGGTGGGCGATCTTCCAGGCGGTGCTGTAGGTGGTGTAGTTGCGCAGCACGTCGAGGATAAAACCCTCCTCGATGGCCTGGCGCATGGAGTACAGGTGAAATGCCTCGGGCTTGTTGCTGGAGCTGGCCGGAAGCGTTGGGTCGGCCGGGCGACCGAACAGCTCCAGGGTCTTGGCCTTGGGCGTGGCGGTAAAGGCGTAGTAACTGATGCGTTCGTTCGGTTGGCGCGCCTGCACGGCGGCTTCCAGTAGCTCTTCGGCGCTGACTTCTTCCCCTTCCAGGGCATCGCTGCCAAGGATCTGTTTCAGCTTGCTGGCCGATGAACCGGTTTGCGAGGAATGCGCCTCGTCGGCGATTACCGCATAGCGTCCGCTGGCCAGCTTGGGGTACTTGTCCAGGGCATCGAACAGCGCGGGGAAGGTCTGGATGGTGACGATGATGATGCGCGTCTGCTCGGCCAGCGCTTCGGCCAGCTGCTCGGATTTGCTCTGGCTGCTGGTTTCACGGTTGATCTGCTTGACCACGCCTTGGGCGTGCTCGAACTGGTAGATGGTGTCCTGCAACTGCTTATCCAGCACTGTGCGGTCGGTAATCACAATCACCGAGTTGAACAGCCGTTGGCCGGCATCGTCGTAAAGCGAGGCCAACTGATGCGCCGTCCAGGCGATGGAGTTGGACTTGCCCGAGCCGGCGCTGTGCTGGATCAAATAACGCTTGCCCGGCCCTTCGGCGCGGGTGGTGTTGATCAGCTGGTTGACCACTTCCCACTGGTGGTAACGCGGGAAGATCGTCGTTTCCTTGGTTACCGGCGTGCCGTCGAAGCCTTCGCTGGTTTTCTTGTCCAGGTGCAGAAAGCGCCCCAGCACCTTGAGCCAGGCATCCGGCTGCATCAGGCGTTGCCACAGGTAACTGGTGGCGTATTGGCTGTCATCCTCTGGCAGCGGGTTGCCCGCGCCGCCTTCTGCGCTGCCGAGGTTGAATGGCAGGAAGAAGGTGTCTTTACCCGCCAACTTGGTGGTCATCGCCACCTCGTTCTGGCCGACGGCAAAGTGCACCAGCGCGCCGCGCTTAAAGGTCAGCAGCGGCTCGGGCTTACGGGTAATTGGGTCTTTTACAGGGCGGTCGTAACGGTACTGGCGCTTGGCGTTTTCCACCGACTGTTTGAACTCGCTTTTCAGCTCCAGCGTGGCAGTGGGGATGCCGTTGACGAACAGCACCAGATCCAGCCGTGGGTTGTAGCTCTGCCCGCCGCTGCCAGCCTCACGCGCATGCGGCGAGTAGGACACCTCCGGCACCACGCGCAGGCGGTTGCACTGGTAGCGCTTGAGGGTGTCCGGGTTCATGCCGTGGTCGGGCTGGAAGCTGCACAGCTCCACCTTTACCGCCGGCAGCTTAAAGCCATGGCGCAGCACATCCAGGGTGCCGCTCTGTTCCAGCTCGCGCACCAGTTTTTGCACCAGCACGCCGTCTGGATCATTCGGGTTGGCCTTGGCGAACTTGTCCCAACGCTCCGGCCAGGCGTCCTTGAAGTAGCCCAGCACATCTTCGGTATACAGCGCAGTGCGCCGGTCGTAGCCGCTGGTGGTGCCGACTAGCCAGCCTTGGGCGGCCAGGGCGCCGATAATGTCTTGTTGAAACTGCGCTTCCTTGCTGTCCGCCATTACATGGCCTCTTGTACTAATTCGGGAGTTGGCGCGCTGGCCGGTGGCTGCCAACCGCGCACGTCGATTTTGCCGGTGACGGCGGCGGAGATTAGGGCGGAGCGGCGTTCTTGGAGCAGGCAACGTTGATTGGTGACTTCGGCAACCAACTCATCAGAAATCTTCAGCGTGTCGCCTAGGCATTGCAATATGATCTTCTGCTCGCTAAGTGGCGGCAAGGTAAGAGACATATCCATCACGACGGACTGCGAGATATTTTGCATCGAGTCACTTGCACCACTTGCAGCCAATTCAATCTGACTCCTAGGAGCACTTGATCCGAGGTATAGAGCCAAGAACTCAGGAGCAACTCTCTCAGCGTTTAAACGCAATCGATAGAGTTTGTCGCACAGCATTAGCCATGGATAATCGCTGACTGCAACAGCAGCACTGCCAACAAGCTCTCGGGTATTTGCTCTTGATATCAATAAGTCGCCCTGCTTGATGGCTAATCCCGCATCTGGCTCAAGCTCATCTGGTAGGCGCTTATTTTCAGCAGGATTGAACATTCCACCATTTACACACCCAACTTTTAATACACCCCACTCACCATCCTCAGCCGGATAATTGTCGCACTGAGGACTCCATCCTTGACTCATGTCCTGAACCACATATTTCACGGCGGTTAATTCCCAATGCGCCGGCAACTCGCCTAGCCACTCCACCCCGGAGTCTTTCATCGGCACCGTGGGGACGAGGCCTTTGGTGACTGCGTGGGAAATCACGGCCTGGCGCTTTTCCTTGAGCAGTTTGATCAGGCGCTGCTGCTCTTCAATCAGCGCGTCGATGCGGGCGGTTTCGTGGTCGAGGAAACGGGCGATTTGAGATTGTTCGATTCGCGAAGGAAAGCAAAACCGCTCCTGCAAGTAGGACTCAGCATCAAGATTTTGGATACCAGTAACCTGCTTCACCGAAGGGTAGTTAACCCGGCCATGGTAAAGATTGCCGAAGGCATAACAAAGAAACTGGCTATCGAACTCCGATAGCGGTCGCATTCTCGCCACGAAATTTGAAGTAATTGCATCAAACTCATGCGTGAACAAAACAACACAGCCGACCAGCGTTTTTTCTCCGCCCCCAGATTTCTCGATCAGCAAATCACCTGATTTGATAAGTCGCGATTGTCTTTCTTTATGTGTGATACTTCTGTAGGTCAGCTTATCGAGCCCAACAGTCGAAAAAGATCGCTCGAAGTCGGCAACTCTGATGACTGCAATATCATTCTCGCCATCGGGCTCATCACCCCACAAGCCGTTTACGCACCCATACACCGTGCGTTTAAGTGAGTGAACCGACCAATTCTGCGGCACCTCGCCCAGCCACTCTACGCCAGAATCCTTGTATGCCGGGTAACTAGGAAAGCTCATGCCGACAGCCCCTCAATCATCTGCTTGATACGGTCGGTGCAGGCTTTCAAATCTTTGTCAATTTCAGCCAGCGCACGCGGCGGATTGAAGACATAAAAGTGGCGGTTAAAGGGAATTTCGAAGCCGACGATACCGACCTCGCCGTCCTGCGCATCGGTCTTGTTCTCGTCGATCCAGGCATCCGGCACATGGGGGATGACTTCACGCTGGAAGTAGTCGTAAACCGACTCGCCCAGCGGCACGTTCTCGTTATCGCGCAGGCCGGCATCGACTTCCGGCTGGCCCTTGGTCATGCAGATATCCGCCTCGGAGTCGCGCTCGCTCAGGGCGCTCATCAGGGCTTTTAGCTCCAGCGTGCTGAGGCTGACGCTATGAGCGGTGAGGGCTTTTTTCAGCAGCGTGCTGAACTGCTCGCGGTTGCGGTGCAGCACGCTGGCGTCCATCGTTTGCAGGGCGGCCAGCAGATGCTGCTGGACGGCGCTGTCGAGTTTTTGCAGGGCTTTCTCTTCCAGCACCTTAGCGATGCGCTCGGCACTGGTTTGGAAGTTCAGGCGCAGCGGGCGCTCGACGGTGATACGGCGGTAGCCGAAGGCGTCGATGGGGAAGATCTTGCTCTGTGCGGTTTGCTCAAAGCTGCCATACAGGCGCACCAGCTCGCTGATTTGATCCTCGGTAATGTACTGCCGCTTGCTGCCCAGCGACTTGCGCATTTTGGCGTAGTGCTGGCTGCCGTCGATCAACTGCACCTTGCCCTCTCGCGCAGCGGCCTTGTGGTTGCTGAGTATCCACACATAGGTGGCGATGCCGGTGTTGTAGAACATGTCGGTGGGCAGCGCGACGATGGCTTCGACCAGATCGTTCTGCAGCAGGTAGCGGCGAATCTCCGACTCACCCGAACCCGCGCCGCCGGTAAACAGCGGCGAGCCGTTGAGGATGATGCCGATGCGCGAGCCACCGTCGCGCGGGTCACGCATCTTGCTGACCAGGTGCAGGAGGAACAGCAACGAACCGTCGGACACCCGTGGAAGGCCAGGGCCGAAGCGGCCGTCGAAGCCCTTCACCGTGTGCTCGTCGGTGATCTGCTTTTGCACCTTCTTCCATTCCACGCCGAAGGGCGGGTTGCTGAGCATAAAGTCGAAGCGCTTATCGGCAAGCTGGTCGTTGGATAGGGTGTTGCCGAGCTTAATGCTGGCCACGTCCTGGCCCTTGATCAGCATGTCCGCCTTGCAGATGGCGTAGGACTCGGGGTTGAGCTCCTGGCCGTGCAGCGACACGCTGACCTTCTCGCTGATGGACTGGATGTACTCATCACCCTCAGACAGAAAACCGCCGGTGCCGGCGGTTGGGTCATAGATGGTGACGATGCTGTTGGGCGCGAGCTTGTGGTCCTGATCGGTGATCACCAGCGAGGTGGTGAGGTGCACGATATCGCGCGGGGTGAAGTGCTCCCCGGCGGTTTCGTTGGAGCTTTCCGCGAACTTGCGGATCAGCTCTTCGAAGATGATACCCATGCCGAAGTTGCTGATGAACTCGGGGCTAAGATCCGTGGCGGCGAAGCGCTGCACCACCTGGTACAGCAGGTTGGCGGTTTCCAGTTGCTGGACGAAGTCTTCAAAGTGGAAGTGTTCGAAGATCTCGCGGGCGTCTTTGCTGAAGGCCTGCACGTAGCTCATCAGGTCGGCGGCGGTTTGGGTGTCTGACAGCGTGCCAAGGGTCAGCGGCGAGCCGTTGAAGAACTGCTGGCCGGCAGCGCGCAGCAGAATCATCTCACGCACTTGGTCCGGACGGCCTTCCTGAGCGAAGGTTTGTTTGATCACCTCACCCTTGGTCGGTGCGAGCACGCACTCCATGCGCCGTAACAGGGTGAATGGCAGGATGATGCGACCGTATTGCGATTGTTTGAAGTCACCGCGCAGCAGATCGGCAATGGACCATAGAAACGCGGCCGTCTGGGAATGATTTTCCGTGTTCACGCAATAACTCCTTGGAGTACGGGCAAAAACGCAAGTTTACCCCTTAGAGCTGGCGCCCTGTCACAGAACCGACGGCCTATTTTCACTCCGCTCCGAATACTCAAAGGTGCTAAGGCCGCACTCGAACGTTAGCCAGCAACGATATGTCTGCTGCAATGTGTTCTCGAAACGGGGTTTTAGCAGTCTATGCAGTGTGCGTAATTGCATGGATTTGACCACCCATTTGCACTCGACTTGACCAGTTGTTTGCATCCTATTTGACCAGCGCACGCGTATGCCTTGACCCGCAGAAATCGACCCATTGCTGACACCTGAATGATGAGAAACCCCGATGCATCAGCGTATCCAGGCCATGCCCCAGATACCCTTTTGTTTCCAGCCTTGGTTGTATCCCACTATTCCCGAACCGCACTGATCCCCGCGAGCGTTGAGAAGGACGTGTCTTTCGCAGTCAGCAGAAAATCGCTCATATAAGGCGTAGCCAGCATGTCTGAGCGCACTGCCGCGAAAAGCGTGGGAAACAACCCCTTGTTACCCAGGCGCCGGGCAGTGACATATCCGCGCGAGGTGTATTCGTGAAGCGCCCAGTTGGGCAGGCAGCAAACGCCTCTGCCGGAAGCCACCAATTGCATCATCATCACCGTCATCTCGGAAGTTCGAACGTTGAGCGGTTCTATATCGGCGGGATCAAGAAAACGGGTGAAGATATCGAGCCTGTCTCGTTCGATTGGATAGGTGATCAGCGTGAGTGGCTTCAAGTCTTTTGGCTCGATGACGCTCTTCTCCACCAACGGATGGTGATTGTCCACAGCCAGCAATGCTTCATAGGTGAACAGCGGCACATAGGTGATCCCGTTCAGGTTGATCGGATCGGACGTCACGACTAAATCCAGATCTCCACGGGCCAAGGCAGGTAGCGGTGCGAACGAGAATCCGGATGCCAGATCCATCTCGACCTCCGGCCATGATGTCCTGAAAGCGTCAATGGCTGGCATCAGCCACTGGAAGCAGCTGTGGCACTCGATCGCGAGATGCAACCGCCCAGCCGAACCACCTGCTAACCGGCTGAAATCACGCTCGGCTTCGCGCAGCAATGGCAGCACTTCGTCGGCCAATCTCAGCAATCTCAGGCCTGCGCTGGTGAAGCGCATCGGCTTTGATTTACGAGTAAAAAGCGTCATCCCCATCCGTTCTTCCAGCTCTTTGAGCTGGTGGGAAATGGCTGACTGGGTCAGGTTCAGACGCTCAGCCGTTTCCACCAGACTGCTGGTGTCCCGCATGGCTTGTACGGTTTTAAGATGACGAATATCGATCATGACTATGAATAAAATTTGAGTTTGTGAGTAATAAAATTAGTTTGTCTCACCATAGATCAAGCGCCGACAATTGGTCTACTAGATAAACGGATTGGAAACACACTGATGGCTTTGGCCCAAACCTTCGAATTTCCCCACATTGGACGCATAGCTGGCGCGGAGATAAGCGAGGGACGTTCGCGATGACAGCAGTAAAGCGCCCCCTGCTCACCCTGCCCAACGGCGCCGACAAACTGCTCCTGCACTCCTGCTGCGCGCCATGCTCGGGAGAGGTGATGGAGGCGATCACGGCGTCGGGGATCGACTACACGATCTTTTTCTACAACCCGAACATTCACCCTGAGCGCGAATACCTGCTGCGCAAGGATGAAAACATCCGTTTTGCCGAAGACCATAACGTGCCGTTTGTCGATGCCGACTACGACACCGATAACTGGTTTGCGCGTGCCAAGGGCATGGAGCATGAACCGGAACGCGGTGTGCGCTGCACCATGTGCTTCGATATGCGCTTCGAACGGACGGCGCTTTATGCTTTCGAGCACGGCTTCAGCACGATCAGCAGCTCGCTGGGTATTTCCCGCTGGAAAGACATGAAGCAGATCACGGACAGCGGCATTCGCAGCGCGCAGAAATACCCCGGTGTCACCTACTGGGACTACAACTGGCGCAAGGGTGGTGGCTCGACACGAATGATCGAGATCAGCAAGCGCGAGCGTTTCTATCAGCAAGAGTACTGCGGCTGCATCTACTCGTTGCGAGACACAAATCACCATCGCAAGGATCAGGGGCGAGACATCATCCGGATCGGCGTGAAGTATTACGGGGATGAGGACGAAGACAGTTCAGCTCAGTCGTGATCTTCGAGAAACCGTACTCATAGGCATGAGGAAAACTCCTCACTTTATTTTGTGGTTGGAAGCGATGAGGATGCCCGGCTGAGTGTTCAGATCCCGTCGATACGGATAAAAAATGAGTGTGTTGAAAAAGGCGCTGCTAGATGGCGTGTTTACGTGCGTCGTTGAGTATGTGCCCAAACCTTCGTCGGAGCGCTTTACCGCTTTTGAAGCGCTGATGGAGCAATCGCGCCTTCACGAATGGCCGCTCGTTCCTGCTGTCGCAGATCGCGTCGGTGGCAAATTCGATATTGCTCCCGTAGATGCATGCGCTGCCCTCAAGGGGCCAACTCCAGCACTCATCCACTTTTCTGGCAAAGACCGTGAGCGTTCCGACCTGTTGTCTGAGTTGGACAGAATGGATCGCCTGGGTGTAAATCAGCTCTTGCTCATCAGTGGCGACCGGTTGCCAGGTCATCAGCCCGGCCAGCACCCGGTGCGTTATCTGGAGTCGGTGCCTGCCTTGCAAATCGCACGCGCGGCTCGCCCGGACTGGCTGTTGGGGGCTGCACTCAATCCATTTAAATATCGAGAAGAGGAAGGCTGCGCCCAGTATCTCAAAGCGCATAAGAAGCTTGCTGCCGGTGCAGATTTTCTCACACTCCAGTTGGGTTTCGATGCCAAGAAGCATATCGAGGCGATTACTTGGATGACCAGGCAGAAAACGGCCAAGCCTCTGCTGGCTTGCGTGATGGGGCTAACCGAGAAGCGCGCATCCTTGCTGAAAAGTGTGCCAGGCATCGTGGTCAGCCCTCCAATGCTTGGTGTACTTGCGGCTGAAGCAGCTGTTTCCAAGGAGCATGCTCGGTCACGCTGCACGGATCGCCTGGCCCTCCAGATCGTTGGCTTGCGATTGATGGGGTATGCGGGAATTCATCTGTCTGGCATCCATACCGCGCAAGAGCTTGAGGCTCTGGAGCAGAGAATTGCCATTTGGGAGAAGAACATCGGCTCGCTGGAACACTGGTCAGCAGCCTGGGCGGACAGCTGGCAGCCGCCAGGCCAGTTGGCAGTCACATTCAATCCGCCTGGAGCAAGCTGGTATCTGGGTGAGTCCAGCGTAAAGGCGACGTCGAAAGAAACGCTGCGCTATCACGTGTTGGCGGGCTTTCATTCGAGTCTGTTCAGCCGCACCAAATTGCTCGGCAAGGCTTTGGGGTGGGCCGTCCGCCGCCCGGTATGGTCGTCATACAGAGGGGCGTCTTTACTGCGCCAGTTGGAGCGGAGCCTAAAACGCCCGTTGGTAGGCTGCGACACTTGTGGGCAGTGTCGACTAGAGGACACGCTGTATATCTGCCCTGAGACATGCCCGAAAGGCTTGTCCAATGGCCCCTGCGGCGGCACTCACCTCAACAGGTGCGAGTTTGGGGATCGCGAGTGCATCCACAGCGTGAAGTACCGGACTGCCAAATCGGTTCGCCAAATTCAGATTCTCACGGATCGACTGATTCCTTGCGTTGAACAGGGCAGCCGTCACAGCAGCTCCTGGCCACGGTGGTTTGAAGCTGACGCTAGCCAGACCAGAGGGACATCCGATTGACGTCGAACTCACGGCAGGCACTGAGCCAGGAAAGTAACGGCTCGATGCCGCAGAAGCAGTCGATAGCGCCTCCGGTCATCGAATCAGTCAGGCGAACCCGCTACAAGGTTGCACGCAGGTATGGCCGGGTCACCATTGCCGAGCACGAATACTTTTACGTACGAGCCCAGGACATTCTGGTACGCAGCGATATTTTTCAAGGTTATCGAAAAGAGGGATTACAGCGATTCCTCTCGGCAAACGCAGCGGTAACCCCAGACTGAGATTCCACAATCCCCTTGGCGCCGCTCCGCTGCGCAATCATGAGCGTTCCTAATATTTTATTGAAATCAATTCGTTTTTATTCATACAGGCACCCCGCATAAAATGCGCCCAGCTCTTCACGACCGGCGATTTAAAGGCTGTGGCGTGAGAAAACGGAACGATGGCCACATCTGAAAGGCAATCAGCAAATTCAGGTCTGGCGCGACGAACAGGGTGTCAGGCACGATGAACAAAGAATTCACTTTTTCCATCAACAGCATCAGCTTTGATGAGCATTACACTCCTTCCGACAATACTCGGATCACGACCAACTTCGCCAATCTGGCCAGAGGTGCGAGCCGTGAGGAGAATTTGCGCAACACGCTCAAGATGATTGATAACCGCTTCAACGCTCTGGCGCATTGGGATAACCCTAAGGGGGATCGTTACACGGTCAAGTTGGATATCATTTCCGCTGAAATGAATATCGATGCTGAAAGTCGAGACCACACCATACCGCTGATTGAGGTGCTGAAAACGACGATTGTTGATCAAAAAACCGGCGAGCGTATCAACGGCATCGTGGGCAACAACTTCTCGTCCTACGTGCGGGACTACGATTTCAGCGTGCGCTTGCTGGAGCACAACAAGAACCAGGCCGGTTTCAGCACGCCAGAAGATTTTGGCGATTTGCACGGCAAGCTGTTCAAGTCGTTCGTCAATTCAAGTGCCTACAAAGAGCATTTTGCCAAGCCGCCTGTGATCTGCCTCAGTGTGTCGAGCACCAGAACCTACCATCGAACCGAGAACCAGCATCCTGTGCTGGGCTTTGAGTACGAGCAGGACGCGTACTCGTTGACCGACGAGTATTTTAAGAAGATGGGCTTGCAGGTTCGTTACTTCATGCCGCCCAACAGCGCCGCACCATTGGCCTTTTACTTCTCGGGTGATCTGCTGGGTGACTACACCAATCTGGAACTGATTGGCACCATCAGCACCATGGACACCTTCCAGAAAATCTACCGGCCTGAGATCTACAACGCGAATTCGGCGGCTGGAAAATCCTATCAGCCTAGTCTGAAGAACCAGGATTACTCGCTGACTCGCATCGTGTATGACCGAGAAGAGCGTAGTCGGCTGGCAGTCGAGCAAGGCAAGTTTGCCGAAGAACAATTCATCAAGCCCTATCAAGCCGTGCTTGAGCAATGGTCCGTTAGCTGCGCTTTCTGATTATTTAGAACATTAAGGTTATCCCCCATGAAAAAACTGTTGCCCACGTCGACGGCTGGTAGCTTGCCCAAACCTTCCTGGCTGGCCCAACCCGAGACACTTTGGTCACCCTGGAAACTGCAGGACGATGAGCTGGTCGAGGGTAAGCAAGACGCGTTGCGCCTTTCTCTGCATGAACAACAGCTGGCCGGCATCGATATCGTCAGTGACGGTGAGCAGACTCGCCAGCATTTCGTGACGACTTTCATTGAGCACCTCGACGGCGTTGATTTCGAGAAGCGCGAAACGGTCAGGATTCGTGATCGTTACGACGCGAGCGTGCCGACAGTGGTGGGCGCCGTTGCTCGGAAAAAGCCTGTGTTCGTTGAAGACGCAAAATTCCTGCGTCAGCAAACTGGGCAGCCTATCAAGTGGGCTCTGCCAGGGCCGATGACGATGATCGACACCCTTTACGACGCTCATTACAAGAGCCGTGAAAAACTGGCTTGGGAATTCGCCAAGATCCTCAACCAGGAGGCCAAAGAGCTGGAGGCTGCCGGAGTCGACATCATTCAGTTCGATGAACCTGCATTTAACGTGTTTTTCGATGAGGTCAATGACTGGGGTGTTGCCACCCTTGAAAGGGCCATTGAAGGACTTAAATGCGAAACCGCCGTGCACATCTGCTACGGCTACGGCATCAAGGCGAATACCGACTGGAAGAAGACGCTGGGCTCGGAGTGGCGACAATACGAAGAAGCGTTTCCGAAGCTGCAAAAGTCCAGCATCGATATCGTCTCTCTGGAGTGTCACAACTCCCATGTGCCGATTGATCTGATCGAACTCATTCGCGGCAAGAAAGTAATGGTCGGTGCAATCGACGTGGCTAACCATGCTATTGAAACGCCTGAAGAAGTTGCCAATACCCTGCGCAAGGCACTCCAGTTCGTCGATGCGGACAAACTCTATCCCTGCACCAACTGCGGCATGGCGCCGTTGCCTCGTCGAGTGGCCAGCGGCAAGTTGAACGCGTTGAATGCCGGCGCAGAGATCGTGCGCAGAGAACTTTCGAACGGGCGTTGAGCGATGTCACTTCCTGGTCAATCAATCGAGCCCTTGGGCTTTCGCGAAGCGCTCGGGCACTACGCATCGGGTATTACGGTTATTTCATCGCACGTTGATGGCGAGCCGATTGGCTTCACCTGTCAGTCGTTCTACAGCGTGTCGATGAGTCCGCCACTGGTGTCATTCAGCGTCATGTCCAGTTCGGCGAGCTATCCCAGGATTCGCCGGGCAGGACGATTCGCAGTCAATATCCTGTCGGGCGAGCAGGTGGATATTTCCAACCAGTTCGCTCGGCGGGGTACGGACAAATGGCTCGGGGTGGACTGGCAGGAATCGCCTCTGGGTAATCCGATCATCGCTGGCAGTTTGCACTGGCTGGATTGCGAAATTCACGCAGAGCACGTGGCAGGTGATCACGTGATCGTGATTGGTGAAGTGAAAGCGATGAACCTGCAACAAGCTACTGCGGGACAGCCGTTGCTGTACTTCAAAGGGCAATACCGCAACCTCGCCACACATAGCACGGTTTGAGCCGTTACGTGCGCAGGTTCGGGGACTTGGATGTTACAAAGGATCTGCCGCCACGTCGGTAACGGAATAATCAACGCTCCGCTACCGACGTGACCGCTGGCTTAAACGCGAGAAGCCTGTAGGGAGGGGTAAAGCGCATGCTCGGCCACTTTGCCGAAAATCAGACCCAGGCTCGTCCAGAGTACGACCTGAATGCCCAACGACGCTGTACGGAATTTCCACAACAGTACGGCAGAGAAGTTCTCCGGCACCTCATTGATGGTCGGAAACAGGTACGCGGCGACCGAGACGATCACCAGATAAAGCGCGACCCCACTGATGGCGCCACTCCAAGTGCCGTTTCGGGCCATCAGCTTGCGTCCGACATTGACCGAAATCACGGCAGCGATCAACGACACCAACATGATCAGGAAGAACAGCTGGGTGCGCAGCCCGATGGTGTCCGGGTTACCCACGGATGGCGGGTTCGGTGGATATTTCAGGCCCGGGATCAGGAACACCACCACGAACGCGGCCAGTGCCAGTAGCGCCGCGAGCCCACGAGGGCCAATGCGACCAATTCGGCCCAGCGCGTAGGCGAATACAAGCGAGAAAATGCCGCCCAGCGATACGCTGTAAACGACGACGCCGGTCAGTAGCCCCACGCTGCCTTGCATGTCGCGGCTCACCAGTTCTTCCTCTTCGTCGGCGTCACCGTGCATGTGCGCCATGCTTTCTTCGAAGGCAATCGCCTTGTCCACTTGCGGCTCACCGAACACCTTGGCGAACCCGAATGCCAGCAGGCCCGCAATCAGACCGACGAGCATGCCCCTGACGAGTAAACGACCAGTCATGTGAAAGACCTCAAATAATCAGTGGCAGGGGAAACCCAGAAGATGACGACCGTCGTGCACGAACTCATGAACGTAGGCACCGGAGAAAATCGCAGTAGCACCTTGTTCGGCACCGACAAAGTAGATTGCCAACATCAGCAACAGCCCACCGAAGATCGCCCACGGAAGCACTTCGCCAAGAGGGATCGTCGGGATGGAGATGTCTGTATCAGTAGTAGCGGTATAAGCCATGAGTACCTCTTGGGATTTCGCGTCCCGGTAATGGTGAGGAGGGTCGAAGAAAGGTCTGGCTTTCGGCGTGGAGCCGATCACAGTGGCGCGACCGCGTCGGATTTTGACCGACTTCTTGCTTCGTAACATAAAGATACAACTCGGTTAGTGTAGCCCTTCTGCGATGAGGCTTACATGAATTCTCACCAAGCTTTCGCGACGCTGATCGGGCGTAAATAAGGTTGCGCAGGATTTAAAGGAATGCTGTTAGCGACACTTCCCATGCAAGAGTGCCCGCTATTCTCCGATTTCTATCTGTGACCGCTGTCAACTTTGAGACGAGAACTGCCGACTCTTCATTCATGGGCGTGGATACCCCCAACGCCCTATGGTCGAGATGAGTGGCTGCTTGAGCTATCGTATCGAGATCATCCCAGCTTGAAGGCCATCTGATGAGCATCGACAAGACAACTCAACTGATCAGCACCCGCAATGAAGAAAATGCCAATCTGCTGCTCCGGGTCGGATGGACGCTGTTGCTCGTAGCTGACCGCCAAGAAGGTGCGTATCAGTGGCTGCATTATCAATTCGGGTGGCAGCGAACAGGCGTACCTCCTGAGATCACGTTTACCGGCGTCGAGGGTGGCCCCGATCCCTTCTGACAGCGTCGCTTCAGTGGCGTTGGCTCGTAAGCACCCCAAAATGATTGAGCCTTTACGGAACACGCCAAAAGTGCTCTGAATTCAGAAGATTGCATTGCACTTGACCACCCGTTTGCATTCGACGTGACCAATTGCATTCGACCTGACCAGCCCAGGCGCGAACAGTGTCCTTCAAGCGCGTCGGCGGCTTTTCACCCTACGCATTGAGTCACCTTTCAACTCGATGAAGTGGGATTTGTGAACGATTCTGTCGAGAATCGCGTCCGCGATTGTGGGGTCGGAAAATAAGTCATACCATTTTTCTTTCGGATACTGGCTAGTGATCAGCAATGAACCATTTTGTGACTGCTGATCAATTACGTCTAGCAGAAACGGGCCGAGCTGAGCATCGATGCCGCCTATGCCCAAGTCGTCGATGACCAGCAGCTCTGCGCGAATCAATTGCCGTCGTAGTTTCGGCATGGTGTGATCCGCGTAAGACAGGGAGATTTCTTCAAAGAGTTTGGTTGCTGTGCGATACAGCGTTGGTCGTCCAAAGCGGCAGGCTTGGTTCGCCAGGGCACAAGCCAGCCAAGTCTTTCCGGTGCCAGTTGCCCCCGTTATGATTACGTTCTGCCGCCGTATCAACCAGTCGCACTCCCCGAGAGCCATTACGGTATTCCGGTCTAGGCCACGGGATGATTTGAATTCAATCGTGTCCATCGTGGCCTCGCTCTCACGAAGCCTTGCAGCTTTCAACAGACGCGCAATCTTCCTGCTTTCTCGTTCGCTGTTTTCGGCGTCAACCATCAATCCGAGCCTTGTGTCGAACGCCTCTTTCAATAATGCCGGGGTTTCCAGTTGACGCTCGTAAGCCACGGCCATGCCGTGCAGCCCAAGGCTCACCAAATTCTGAACAGTGTTGAATACCGGTTTCATAGCGGCTCATCTCCTTGTGTTGCGTAATATTCGGCGCCACGAATGTTGGCGTGTTCGACCAAAGGGGCGGATCGTTGGGGGCTGGGCCGCAGATCGGACTCGTTACGAATGATTGCCCGCAGGCGCTCTGAACTGAGGATGTTCAGGTTATTAGCATACGCACAGGCTGATTCCAGCCGGGAGGCGGAGATGTCCCCTTTGCGTACATCTTGCTTCAAGCCTATGACTGCCTTCATGCCAGTCGCAAAGTCTCGGCGCAGAGCGAGATTGTCTTTCACGTACCGCAACGTCTCCTGGCCTATAGATTCAGCCCAGGCCATCAGTGCGTCTGGTTGCGAGTCTTGGTACCGACTATGGTTGGGTGCCAAGTGCTCGCTCAAAGTGCTGAATCCTCGTTGTCTGTTGACCTTATGCGAGGCTATGACGCGGCGCTGGTACACGATGTCCAGCCAATCGTCGCGCACGCGCAAATCAACTAGCAGGTTCGCAAAGTGATAGGGGACTGAGTAGCTGTGATCTTCAAATGCGACGTGGTAGTCAGTGCCCACGCGAATCTGGTAGACCCACTGACTGTAGCTGTACCGCTGTTCTGGGAGAGAGCCGAGCGCGGGGTAGTCGAGTTCAAGATACCGAGTGGCCCTGCTCTTAGGGTACGTTCGAGTCACCCGGTTGTTGAGCTGATCGACCCAGTATCCAATCTGTTCGTTTAGCTCTTCCAGCGAGAAGAATGTCCTGGTTCTCAGCCTTGCCAGCACAAACCGCTGTACGATTTGCACAGCAATTTCACCTAGCGATTTGTCTTTCGGTTTGCGAGGCCTGGCCGGAAATATCTTGAATCCGTAGTGCTCGGAAAGCTCGGAGTATGCACGGTTCAGAACGACCTGATCCCGAGTGTTTTTTGTGATCGCCGATTTCAAGTTGTCGGGGACAATGAAGCGTGGAACCCCGTCGAAATACTCAAGCGCCAGAACATTGCACCTGAGCCAATTCGGCGTCGTCTGATTGTCCACTGCCGTGGCGAATATGTAGCCGGAAGCTCCTAGCGTAGCCACGAATACCTGAGCCTGGGCAATTTCTCCTGTGTCCGGGTTTGTCACAGGCATAGTCCGTCCGCAGAAGTCCACGAAGCACTTGTCGCCGGGAAGGTGGATCTGCCTCATGCTTAGCTTTTGCTTATTCAGCCACTCACGATAAACCCTTGTAAATTGGGCGTATGAGGGGCCATCTGGCTCCGTTTCCCGAAACTCTTGCCAAAGCAATTCAAGGGTGATGTCTGGCAGTTTCAGTTGTTCGTGAATGGCGACCCAAGATGGGTACACTTTTCTCTGCGCTGTGGGCCTGCGCTGAGTATGTAGGCATTCCGCAAGCGCTTTATCGTCCAGGTGTCGCAGCTGTTCCCAGGTTTGTCCGCACAACTTCAACTGATCGCGCATAGTGCGAACTGTATTATGGGAAACTTTGGCCAAGCGACCGATTGATCTGTTTGACAAGCTGGCGTCGCATGCGAGACGCAGCACCTCGCGCTGCGATTGTACTGGCAGCCTCATGTGTCCTCCTCGCGATAGGCGTGTCGAAGCCTCACAAATCGCGCCGTGTGAATATTGCAGACAAACGGAAGGTGGCCGACTTGACGTCGAACGGGAGGGAACACAGAATGGTGGTGCGTAGGGCTCAAAACCTAACACCATCAAAAAAGCCTAGGGCTCCACCCCTGGGCTTTTTTGTGTCCCAATTCCACCGGCTAACTCCTAGCCTGGGCTCATTGTGAAACTCCTATTTGTTTGATTTATACGGCTTGCTGTCTAGCGCAGCGATGCGTGGCTATCCAGCAGGCGACTTCTTTGGACAGGGCGAAAAAGCCTCGACGATTAGGCACTTCAAAAAGTGGCACTTCGATAGTTCCACGCTGCTTGGCTTTTCGGAACGCGTCATACGAGGCGTATCCCAGCTCTCTCCACAACGCACTGCCTCCCACCATCAGGCCATATCGATCTTTGAGATCAAGCTCTAATTCGGATGCCAGGTTGTGGATTTCAAGAGGCTCGCGCATCGCACTTAATGTCCGGTTTGGTCACAGTTAATAGTAATAAACGACGTTCTTGCACTCCAGCCGTAAGGCTTCTACATTTTTTACGGTACAAACATTAGCTGGAAATTTGTAAGTGACTGACTTCAAACGAATTGCGAAAATTTATTCGGATTTCGCAGATAATGTGCGCGAACAAGTACCGGAAAATACCAACCCCCGCAGTAACACTGTGGAAATGCTCGCCGTGGGCTATTGGTTCGAGGGGCTGAGGCAGCGGACAGGTCTCAAAACGGCCTACGCGCTTGAGCTGCATTTCGAAGCGGATTCGTTTCGAAGGAATAGCAATGGCACGATTCGGCATTACCGAAGCAAGTGGTCAAGGTACGAGCAAAAAACGGTATCGCCCAAGGCCAAGACCTTGGCCAAGGTAGAGCTTCAGGCACCGGGATCTTCTCGCGATCTGAATCATCCGTTATGGACACTGCTCAAGCTAAGCATCAAGCAAGAGGAAATCGATTTCGACCATTTTTTTGGAACGTTGAATGCCGAAGTACAGGGGGTGTTGTTCCGAACCGCCAGCGACACGGCGTGGGGCAATTTACAGCGCGAATTGGTCACTCAAAACCTGCTAGAAAAGCTTGAGCGCAGGGCGAGTTTAGATAGCCTAGCGGCGCTGGTAGCCATAGTGATGGAAGCAGATCAGATGGGCCGTCGTGCCTTGGCTATCAAAGCAGCAGATTCGTTGCACAAAGTGCTTTTGATGCTCGCCATGGAGCTACAAGCACGCGGGGTCGCAGTGGTCTTGATCGACTGGCTAGTCTTCAATGTGTTGCCCCTTGGTGTACCTGCCCATTTAGAGGTTTGGATGAGTAGCACTGACTACATTCACGCGTCAGCTCATCTGAACGCCATGGTCTTCCATCATCCGGAACGACGTGGAAAGAGCCTTCCTTGGAAGCTACGCACCAGATTGATGTGCAAGCTTCTAGCCGGCGATATGGGATTGGACGTCATGTACGCGATGCGTCCGCAGTTTGCCTTGCGAGACGACGTCGGCGAGATCGCGGGGGACTTAGTGAAAGAGTTCCACAAAACGTCAGCACTCAGAACCTGGGGATGGATGTGCATCGTTGACGGCGAGCCTCAAAAGGTGCCACCCACATCGCTTTTTTAGCTTTCCACCACTGCGTGCTTTGGGTGGTCAAATCCAATGCAAACGGCTGGTCAAATCCGATGCAAACAGGTGGTCAAGTGGAATGCAAACGCTTGGTCAAGTGAGGTGCAATTTCCCACAGTGGTCCCCCGGCAAAAAACCGATCAGCCAGCCTAACCATTTGAGTAGCGGGATTTCTAATGCAACTCATCGTCGTCATCTGCTACACATTCATTGCTCGCGCCCTTTCGCTGGCCCGGAGAGTCGTCATTTGCCCACCATGTGTTGTCACTGTGCGCACCTGGCGGATACCTTCTGATGCTCAGTTGTCATCTACTGTCGTTCTCCCGCTGCCGCCATGGACATTGCGAACTGTGGAGACCCTGTATCCATAGAGCGGCAGCGACGACACCTACTCACGACACCCCTTCACAACGCCAATTATCTTGTACAAAGCTCGTAAAAGACCTGAAACCCAGTATTCATGCGGGTTACAGAGACAACACCCCTTCACGACACCCCTTCACAACGCCAATTATCTTGTACAAAGCTCGTGAAAGATCTGAAACCCAGTATTCATGCGGGTTACAGAGACAACACCCCTTCACGACACCCCTTCGCTCAGATCGGCAGATCACTCTATGGGAGGTGAACCGTCAGACTCCCATAAGTAATAGATGGGAAGTGAGCATGTTTTTTTTGAAACGTGTCGCGGAGCGGATATGAGCGGTGCTCTGGTCGCTTTGGAATTTAGTCACCCAAGAGCCGACGGAACGCATTTCAGGAGGATAAAAACCTTGGGATTGGCATGGCAGATGAGAAGCTGTATTCAGTGCAAATTTTCAGCCCAGAAGGAGCAAGACATGGACTCGATTGAGCTACTGGTTTATGCGGTCATCGGCGTGGTCGGCACGCTGGGAGTGGCTGCGGTGATTGGCTACAAGGTCGCAGATCATCTCGATAAGAAGCATCACACCGACTGATTTCTCAGCACATCGGCAGATGCGCATGGTGGTGGCTTGGGATTCGCCAGTGCTCGGGTAACGTTCAGGCATGTGCCAAGTCCAGCAGGTTCACGTCATGAGCAAAGTTAAGTGCCAGTGCTGCAAGAAGATGATGGTTCCAAAGGTGGTCACTAGCGTGCCGTTCTACATCAATGGAATACCCGTGGGCGGCCGTGACCCGGAGTCGTCCGTATGCCCCTTCTGTCTGTCGCAGAAGTGGATGCTCACCGAACATCAGGCTCTGGCTGCCGGCAAGGCCAATGCTGAGTACCACGGCATCATGGTACTTGCCTTGGTGAATATCGTTGCGTTCGCCCGTTTAGGCGAACTGGCGGGCGGTATGAGGCTTGCGGTGTCTGTCGCAAGCTTTCTCCTGCGCGCCAGAATTATCAGGGTATTGCTACGGCACCTGGGCCGTTAGACGAGCCAGCACATTCCAGGCGACCGGAATGCTACCCAGGCGGCGAATACAGCCTGGTTAGAATTCGTAAAGGATGTCACTGCTGCTCGACAGTGCGCAAAACTGCCTCGCTACTTGGTCACTTCATCGCGGGTTTAAGCGCTGTGGTGGTACTGAACCCTGCATGGGGAGCGGTTGCCCGAATGCCCTGGCCAGCGCCAAGCAGTTCACCAACGCGCTGATGTAGCCCCTTTTCAGGGGGGCCTTTTTAAACAACGGAAAATTTTGCCCCCCCTAGGGAAAGGTTGGCCGTTCGAACCGGCCCTGGGACACCATATAAATCAAGGCTATGGCGCCTATACGTTGTCAGCTCGGTTTTCTTGTGACAGCAGGCTGACAGCAAAAGATCAGACTGAGGCCTCGTTAGGTACATCCAACGAGGCCTTTTTCGTCGCCATGAGATCTCGTTTTCTCATTTCGCTTCTGAAGCTCTTCCTGCGACTCAGGCGGCATTTCCCAAATGCTGGCAATGTGCTTCAATCCGTCCCTTATAATTAAGCGGCTTAGCGGCAGACACTCGTCGGCCCGTCGAATAAACCAGGGAAGGCTACATGAGTGAAGTAAGGGAAGTAGTAATTCGTAGCGAGTCGGACGCACTGGCGGTTTTGGAGCAGGCGTTGGCTGGAGTCTTGTCTGATGAAGATTCTTACCTGATTAAATTCGACGGCTGGCCACTTTTTGAGCTAGACGTAGAAGGGGGGCGTTATCACAGCACTGTGACGACCCCGCTCATGAAAGGGCTTCTGGAATACCAGCAGGTCATAAATCGTATCTTCGCTGATAACGTGTACTCTAAGGGCGCACGCGCGCTGACGGAGGAGGATAGATCAGCCCTTGAGCTAACCTTCAGCGTCGCGGAGGGCTCTAGCGACATCCAGGCCTATTTGCAGGAAACCTTCAACAAACTGGGTGAGAAAATGATCGATAAAATGACCGGTGGTCAGATTGTCATTACGGTAGTGGGTCTTGCCTTGGTCGCCGCGCTGTATTTTGGTCATGCCAACCAGCAAAGCACCGAATTGGCCATTGCTGCTGAGTCCAATCGCAGCAGTCTAGAGACCCGGCTAATTGAAAATAATCAGAAGATGGCATCGGCGTTGGCCGATACCAATCAGGCACTGATTACGATCGTGAAAAGCACTCCCGACGCCACGAAGGTTACCGCTGGTAATGCGGTTTTTGAGCGTGATCAGATTGTTCAGCTAAGCCAAAGAGAGCGAGAAGTTACTACCCCCACTCGGATTGACGGAAACTACTACGTCACTTCAATCAAGAGTGCTGGCGACAAGTGGCGCTTAGATGTTGTGAAGGTGGGAAGTGAAGATCCGATCAAGGTGGATCTCTTCAAGGGTCAACACGCAGCCGGCGGAATTAACGAAATTATGTCGTCATTCATCGGAGAGACCCCGATCTTTTTGCATGCTCTGGCCCGCGTGAAAGACGGCAAAGTGATTACTGCAAGCATCCTGGGAACGACTGCCACAGGCTTGCCGCCAGCAACTGAATTTTACGCACTGCACGGTCAGGTTGATTCAGGTTTTACGCCAGATTCAGATTGACCTTACAGTGTCTTCTCTTCATCCCGAATACGCATTACGGTGGTTGTGGAGCAATCAGCGTGTCGTGCTGTAGCTCGGATTCCTAGGCCGGCGGCCAGAAGCTCTCGTACACGCTTATGCAGATCGGCGTCCACTGGTCTGCCCTGGTACTTGCCGGCCGCCTTTGCTTTCTCGATGCCCTGTGCCTGGCGCTCGCGCCTCTGCTCGTAATCCTTGCGGGCGATGGCTGCCATCATTTCCACCAGCATTGAGTTGATCGCTCCCAGCATCCGCCCGGTGAACTCGTCGCCCTTGGTGTTCTGCATTCCCTGGTGGCTGGTTGGCAGGTCGAGCGCAACGATACGAAGCCCTTTGGAATCGATCGCAGCCTTTAGCTTTTGCCAGTCCTCCACTGGGAGGCGGGAGAGGCGGTCTATCGACTCCACCAGCAACACGTCACCCTTACGAGCATCCTTGAGCAGGCGCAGCAGCTCAGGCCGGTCGGCGGTGGCGCCGCTGGCGCTCTCCAAGTACACGCTTGCAATGACCTTGTTATGGTCGCTGGCGAACTGCTCGAGCGAGGCCCGGGCACGGCCGGCGTCTTGTTCGACGGTGGAGGCTCGGAGGTATGCGCGGATGAACATGATAGGTGCCTGTATCAGTTAGGACGTTCTACTAATGCTGTTGCACTATGGGTGTTACTTATCAAGCGGAAAGTCCGAAAAAGGCAAAATAAGCCTGTATCTGGATAGGCATACCCAAAAAATCGCCGCAGATTTTCGAAACCCCACGGCGCTACAGCCCAGCAGAATTATTTCCCTACGAAGTAGAGCGCCCTGCCCTGATTGAAGATTGCCGCAGGGATCGAGTTTTTCCTCAGCCGCTGGCCAGGGTGGTAGATGTAGATCCACTCAGGCAAGTGTTGTGATACAAGCTGCATGGCCTCCGAAGTCGTCATGTCGTTCTTGTAGGCATCAAGCGTGAACTGGTTGTCACGGATGAAGATCGGTCCGTAGCTGAGTGAAGATCTCAGAAAGCTCGGCGATTTAGAAAACTCATCAATGTATGGAATGGGCCGCTCTGCGTAGCTATCTGCCAAGGATGCATAGCTGCGGGCATGACCATCAGGATATTTACCTGTCTGCATTGACAGCTTCGATAGGCCATTGGCAAAAACTTTCTTACGAGCGTCTTCGACTTTACGCAATGCAAGAGCAGATGCCGCGTCCGACGAGCCTACCTGGTCAGCGGGTACCCACGCGACAACCTGAGTTGCGCGCGCCGGATCGCTCGCCCCACCTAATAGCATCAAACCCAAGCCAATTCCCGCTGCCGCGCCACCACTCAGCCCTGTAGGTGGCGACGCGAAGCTACCCGCGCCTAATCCAGCATCCCCGAGTACTTCTCCAGAGCCGGCGGCTGGGCTCGCGCCATGAACTGCCTCTACCAGCTCGATTGGAATGTCACGCTGCCCGGAAATCCCCATGGCGGTCAGAACATGCATAGCATCCGACCATTTTTCCCTCGGTACATCCTCCGGCTCAGGAAGCTGCACAGTCCTAGCCCCGCGGGTGCCAGAGCACCCAACCAGAAGAGCTACTGTCGCGGCCAGAAAGCCGATTCGGATCGTTGTTGATTTGTTACCCATGGCGTCACTCCTTGTTTTGATTGCCACAGCTTACGAAGGCGTCCAGGAAACCCAATGGCATAAGCTTATGAGCTCCGCAGGCTTGGGATTTCCAGACCTTGGCATAGCGTGTCGTGCAACCTCATGCATTCGGAGCATCACTATGGAATTTCGCCACTTAGGCAATGGACAGACTTTCCCTCCAGTAGCACCGAACGGCCGGATTTACGCCGTACCTGTGACACAGGAAAACCAAGTAGAAATTTTCTGTCTGACAGCTGCAGGGATTGTTGGAAGCGGCGTTACGGCGAACTGGGCTGAGATCTCGGGCTTTTGTTACGACGACGAGTCCTGGGAAATCATCCTGCGGAATTACGTCGGGAGGGGAATGCGTTTCCGTCGGGGTGTGCCCTGCGGAATCGTCGAAGACGGTTGCGAAACCCTCAAAACAAATATCCAAGGGTTCGCAATTCCAGTTTGCGTAATGAACCGCATTGCATACGAACAGAAAAGGCTGCAGCAGGCCTGAGGGTTTTAAAGGACAACCTGCAACCTGACTCGCGTCACGTCACTCCGCGCAGGCTCGCCCACTTTCCCCGGCTGGGAAATCCTGATTTCAAATTCCGTCGCTTTTGTTGCCTGAAAGCGAAACACACGCCGGGCAGCCGCCCGTAGCCTATCCGGGTAGCTCAAAGGAACTCGGAAAATGAACCAACACAGGGTTAACCGCTGCATTTACATGCAAGAAGTCAACGACAAGCCTGAAGACAGCGCTTCTCCAGCGAGCCGGAGTCAACTAACAGATACGTCATCCTGCGCGCAGTCGCAAACCCTGACGAGTCAGGATTAACGACATATGCGCTACGTGACCGTCAGGAAATTCGCCAGCGAGTCTGGCTACTCCGAAGACGCTATCCGCTCGAAACTTCGCGACGGGATTTGGCGACTCGGAGAAATATGGATCAAGGCCCCAGATGGCCGGGTTTTAATTGATGTGAAAGGATATGAGACATGGGTAGAGATGGGCGGGGAGTTCGGGCGGTCTCGGACTCGAGTATCGAAATCACGTTCATGTACCGCGGGGTTAGGTGCCGTGAGCGCTTCTCGCTCAAGCCTACCGCCACTAATTTAAAGCTCGCAGAGCGTTACAAGAATGTTATTGAGCATGACATTGCTACAGGCGTATTTGATTACTTAGCTACTTTTCCAAACTCCCCGCGAGCGGCGCGGTTCGCTCCAGAGGTCTGCCGGGAAGACGTGGCTGGTTTCCTCACTCGCTGGCTGACCGGAAAGAAAAAGCACGTCTCTAGCAGCACCTTTGAGGGCTATCGGAAGATAGTGGAGCAGCGCATGATCCCAGCGCTGGGCCCGACCAGGGTCGTTGAGCTCAAGCGGAAGACGATCCGCGACTGGCTCGACACCCAGAAGGTCAGTAATAAGACGCTGAGCAACATCCAGAGTTGCCTACGCTCTGCGCTGAACGACGCGGTCGACGAGGAACTGATCGACATCAACCCACTGGCTGGCTGGACCTACGCGCGTAAGGGCGAAGTAAAAGACGACGACGTGGACCCTTTTTCAGCCGAGGAGCAGCGTGCGATAGCGGAAGCGCTCACCGGCCAGGCACAGAACATGGTCCAGTTTGCGTTCTGGACCGGCATGCGCACCAGTGAGCTTGTAGCGCTCGATTGGGGTGATATCGACTGGCTGCGCGGCGAAGTGCACGTCTCCAGAGCGATGACCCAGGCAGCCAAGGGTAAAGCCGAGGTAACGAAGACGATTTCGGGCAAGCGAAGCATTAAGCTACTAGGGCCGGCCATGGAAGCGCTAAAGGCTCAGAAAGCCTTCACTTTTCTTGCGGATGCAGAGGTTTTCCAAAACCCAAGGACCGGCGAGCGCTGGGTGGGAGACGGACCGATCAGAAAAACAATGTGGGCACACGCGCTGAAGAAGTCCGGCGTGCGCTACCGCCGCCCCTACCAAACTCGCCACACCTACGCATCCATGATGCTCTCAGCGGGTGAGCATCCGATGTGGGTAGCTCAGCAGATGGGGCACAGGGACTGGACAATGATTGCCAGGGTATACGGAAGGTGGATGCCGGACACTAATGAATCCTCAGGCTCAAAAGCAGAGCTAAAATGGGGCTCAACACCGAGTATTCAAAGGACTGATCATGTTCGACCAGACGAAAATTGACTCTATCGCGGGGCGTGAAGCCACCATCGAGTGCTTTAACATCACCCTTACTCAGAATACTCCCAACTCTCCATTGGTTTTCAACGGGCCTGGCTGTTTATTTTTTGACGAGAAGAAAAATTTAAAAGTCAAAATGTATTCTGCCTCGACCACCTCGGGATCCATAAAAATGATGAATTTCTTATGGAGCGACCATCCAGGCATAATTCCAGAAGAAAGATATTTCACATTAGAGGCGGAGGACGCCTCCGGTAGAACATGGAAAAACAACCGCATCCTCGTACAACAAGGAATCGATACATACCCCTCAGGCACGGTATTAGAGCTCCGCCTCAACAACGCTCGATCAATTACACAGCTGAAACAGCCAGACCCTGGCGGCAGAGCATTGATAGCGGTAAATGGCATCTACCGATTGCCATTCAATGAGTTCATAGATAACGGCAGAGGGTCTATGGAGCTAGCGAAACTGGCACTTTCGCAAGGAACAAGAACTATTGAGATGATACAAAAAGGCAACAAGCTAGATATTGAGATTGCGGACAGCAAAGATCCGATTATATTAGATACACTATTCTATCTTCTGGAGGGGATCAGCATTGCAACTGGACAGCTTCTCGAAGCCTCGTTCATTATTGCGAGAAATGGAACCGCATATGAAGCTTTCATTCAAGGGAGAGTTAGCGAAAACACTTATACCATGGCAGATCCCATCGTCGATATCTTTCCAAGAAGGGAGGCCGAGCTAGATAAATTCCTGCAGATGTACATGAAAGCAAGACACAAAGGTCTTAACCATTTAGCTAATTACTGGCACCGTCTCAAAGAAATATCTAAGGCTAACACCGAAGCTGCTGCACTCGTGCTTTGTGTAAATATAGAGGGAATGGTAAAAAACTATTTTTCGACAAACACGGATTTAGACGCCAAAACTTTGCAAGAGATTTCAGACACCCGAAAATTCATTAAATCGTCAGCGGCTAACATTCCACCAACTGGAAAAAAACCATCCTGAATTTTTTAGGAAATTTGAAAACAAAAACAGTATCTACCATCCTCACGGACATAAGCGAATCCGGTGTCCTTGAGAAAGCGCACGTTAAAAGCTGGAAAGACCTTCGGCACACCCTAGCGCATGCAGATAATGTCGTGATCTCGTCGAATAATTTCGAAAATTTTGTTCATGACCTGCAGAACTGTCTGGCACTTTTTGGCAAGCTTATCGAGCTATGTGTGACTCATTACAGTAATGACAGCGTTATGACAGCAATCGCGCTGGAAGACCCGGAAACACTGGATTAGATGCGGGTTTAAATCCCCCCGGCGCTAGCATTTTCGGCTAGTGCACCACTGAGGTGTGACATTCAGGCGATTCATTTCCGGTGCCTACCATGCAGCGCAACCCTTCATATCTGACTCTCAACCGCCATGGAACTGGACTTGCCCCTACAAAACCGGACACCAACTCCCTGTTAAATTGATGCTGCCGCCAAGCGCCTGAACTCCCTCGGCGAGCGATAGTTCAAGGCGCTGTGCGGATGCTGCTCGTTGTAATGCTCGAAGGCAATGGCCAGGTTACGCCACTGCCGAGAGCACCGAGAGTCAGGTCGCGCCATATCTTGAAAGGGTAACGGCTACGCTCGCAGCGTATCCATCGATAAGCCCGGTGATCGGCTTCCAGCCACCTCCAAACCCCGGCGACCTTTACTTCAATTTCAACCTGAGTAAATATCCGGGATAGCAGCATTGGACTATAAACAGACGTTTAATGAGGCGTCAAGGCCTGGGATGCAATAGATAATCTGCCTAGAGCTGATCGCACATTAGATTACTCACTACAATTAAACTGCTATATGACTTTGCACCCACCACCTGACTACGCGACATATTTTTCCATTATTCTCAGCACGATAAGAAAAACAAGCAACACACAACACGTAACCAGAGGCACTATGAGAAGATACTTATAACGCTTCGGAAGATTATTCAACTCTTGAGCGTCGACCAAACCTCTTTCAACATGCATCTTCGGCATAATTAATGCCATTGCAATGATACCCCCTCTCATAACCTTTCCGAGCAAGCCAGCGCTTGACCAAACACGTTTATTGTCTTTTATATAAGAGCAGTTCGGGAGGCGATCTTCGATATTTTCAACGTATTTATGAGCGATCAGTATTACAGCAAGTAACACCACCCCGATAGATACTAGTACAAATCCAGCGGACAAACCTATTTGGGCGCTAGTCATTTATCATTTTCCCGTAAAAAATCTCCCCGAGCTTTTCACCTTGCGACTCGCCTAGTTCTCCTCCCCCCCAACCGCCTACAACACCTCCAACCACGCCGCATGCAAGTGCACCCACACCGCCCGTAGGAATACCGATTGCGACGCAAGCTGTGGCGGCAATTGCCCCTCCTACAAATCCACCAGCACCGGCCCCAAAGGCGCTGCCCAACAGTGAACTACCCTCAACATATTTCACCTTACGACACTGCTCCTCGCGACCTAGCGTGCAAGCTTTCTGAATGGCAAGTCCGGAGGAGCCGACTTCAAGTGCGGTGCCGATATAAGCTCCTCTCTTGATCCATTTAGAAGCTTTGGCCACGCCAGACACTTTATCAGCATAACCTGCAACTTCCCCTGTATGCATGTAGCTGTTCGTCGAAAGCCCCAGCAGTCTCTTTATCGAGCCTTCGTTACGCAACCGAGATCCAAATGCAGCGAAACTGTCAAGCTGCTTTTCAAGCTTCATGAACAGTTCTGTTCTCTTGGTATAGAAGGCGTCCCTTTGGGTCATGGTGCCGGAGCCCATGTGTTCCCGGTACAATTTCTCAATGCTTTGAAGCGATTCTTTGATGGAGTTCAGGTGTTTGCTCCAACCATCACTTGCAGCACCAACACCCATAGAGGTATAGGAAATCGTGGTCTTGAGCAGTTCAAAGTTCTCTAGAAAAAAGTCGTCTGCACCCTCTCCGTTTACCATCAACGCTGTGTGTACCTCAGCAGCCTTAGCCATCAGCGCGGCTTCCTGCGCGGTAGAGGATGGAGTGGACGCGTCGCCCACAATCACTAGATCGCCTGCGAGGACAACACCGCCCGAGATATGGGAGTTGAGGGCAACCAACTTGGCCTTAGCATTCTTTGGCAGCACAAGGTTCGCTATCAGAGAGTCGAAGGTCTGTGTTCTGGCATTAATAAAGGATCGTACTTCGGCCATGGTCGTGCCTCACGAATACTTTTTATTGTTGATCCGGTCCCATCCACCGGTCACGTTACCGCCCGCAGCGCCATCGACACGTTTCTGCAGCGTGTAAGTGGTTTTCATCCGGCCGTAATTGAGCTGTACGATTTCCATGGGAATACCGGAGCTCGCACTCTGCGTATAATCAGCGATGATGACTTCTTCAAGCGCCACTTCGTAATACTTGAGCTTGTCGGTGCCCGCTCGACAGAGCACCAGCTTTACGTCCTTCAAGTGCTGACCCGTGCAGCTGGCTTGCATCAGCTTACAACTGGCGCTGTCGAGGTATTTGGTAAAGGTGAAGTTGGTCATGGTGGTACGATCGGATGAAGCACCGCCTGAGGAACTTGCGGTGGCGGAGGTGCTTTGGCTGACACCAAAGTTATAGCCGGTAATTTCAATCCAGTTGCTGTACTTCTCGTCCACAGATTCGCCTGGAATATCTGCGATCTGAATAAACGCGTCGAAAGCCATCCTCTACCTCTCCTTGGTAGCTAATTTGCCATCCGTAAATTTGGAATAAAGCTCCGTTGTGACAGTAAAGTACAACGTCAGTTCCGGAAAGACTACCTATCTCGGCAATTATCGCGCACTAGTTCTCGGCAGTCATATTCTCAGGTTGCCGACTCCATGCCATCCGCACACTCGGCCCACCAACATCTGGACACTCGCTCCACGCTCATTCGGACAAGCAGCCGGAGCGCACCGACGCAGGTTTGCATTGTTAGTCTGAAGCCTCTGCCGTCGTCAATTTCGTTGCGCGCCTGCGCATCGATTCGCCCTTCAGCTCGATTCGATAAGCGTTGTACACCAGCTGGTCGAGGATCGCGTCGCCCAAGGTCGGATCGCCGATCAGTGCATGCCCGTTGTCCACTGTTATTTTTGGCTGGTCACCGTGTCGAACGGTTGTCGTAACGGTCGTCCAGCAGTTCGAGCATGTCGCGCCGTTGCGCTGCGGTAAACGGCGCCAAGCCCCAGTCGTCCAGGATCAGCAAGTCGGTCTCGGTATAACTCGCCATCAGTTTCGCGAAGCGGACGTCGCCGTGGGCCAAGCCCAGCTCTTCCATCAAGCGGGACAGGCGTAAATAGCGCACGCTGTAACCGTCGCGGCAAGCTTTGTGGACCAGCGGCAGCCGTTCCGGGCCTTGGCGCAGGATCGATTCGAGGCTCTTGTAACTGCACGCGCCCAGTGCCAGTGCACGCTGGCAAGCGGTTTCCAGCCGATCTTCGCCGTGCTGCTTGCTCAGGCGCTGGATGTCCAGGCAGGCGCGGAAGCCGTGCCGCGGGTAGATTCGGCGCGCGAGGATGTAGGCGATGACGCCAGCCGCACTCGAGCCTGTCTGCTCTGCCCAGTGGATCAATTGCTGCGGCGTCCGTTCGGCATGTTCGCGGGGACTTTTGGGCATGTGCTCGGTTTGGGTGGTGTGGCGGCCTTTGTGCGGCGAGCGCAGATGGCTAGCCACGCGCTGGTTGGCGTGGAAGCACTCGACGGTCTCAGCGGCTATCTTAAGGGAGGAGCGGGGTCCTGCCTTTCATGGGGCTCGTTCACTTGAAGCGCCTTTCAACATTCAAGAAATGCTCGGCGCAGACATTACTCTTATTCCCACGTCACAGATGAAACAGACGTTTGGTCAACCCGTGTGCTGAAAAGGTAATACCGTCATATTTACAGTTATACACCCTGTAAATGCTCAAAAAAATCTCAAAATAAGCACAAATCGCAAGATATTCCACAGCAGGTTGCACCCCCATAATGGAAATGGAACACGTTGGCATTTCTACTCCATTAGGGGACGAAAGACGATGTACAAAGACAACATCATTAGAAGTCGGGCGACCGACAACATCGCGTTCATGGGGGTGGTTGCTGTTGCGATATTTGTCATCGCGTTCTTTGCTGGCGCTGGAGAGGGTGGCTTAGCAAAGCTGATGGCCCCCATCGTTGCCGACCTCACGTCGCCCCTGTTGCGTGATCTCGCTGTGGCGTTCACCTTAACCGTCACGCTGGTCGCCAACCTGTTTATCCTAGGCCGATTCCCATTGCGGGCACAGATCATCACCGTCTGGGGCGAGCTGCTTCTATTGTTCCTGTTGTTTTTCGACAGCTTCAATTTGTCTTACAGCTTCATCCTCAGCAAAGTCGGATTCATGATCACCCAAGGGGTATTCACCACGGTGTACGTGTCCGCTATTTCTATCAGCATTGCCTTCGTCCTGGCGCTGTTGGGAGCGACGGCAAAGTTATCTTCCAACGGCTTTGCGATTGCAATTGCGAACTTCTACACCTCGTTCTTTCGCGGCGTGCCATTGCTGATCCAGATCTATCTCATCTACCTGGGCATTCCCCAGCTTGGTTATGTAGTCGGTGCGGTTCCGGCTGGTGTCCTGGCGTTGTCGCTCTGCTACGGCGCTTACATGACCGAGATCTTCCGTGCTGGCATCCATAGCATTCCACGCGGCCAATGGGAGGCTTCCAGGGCTATCGGCTTGACGCCTTTTCAGGTCATGACCCGCGTGATCATGCCGCAATCCATGCGCTTGATCATTCCGCCAACAGGCAACCAGTTCATTTCAATGCTCAAGGACAGCTCGTTGGTGTCGGTCATTGGGGTCTGGGAGTTGATGTTCCTGGCGCGTACACAGGGACGTGCCGAGTTCCGGCATCTGGAAATGCTGATCACCGCCGCCGTGCTTTATTGGCTGTTGTCGATTGTCCTGGAGACCGTCCAGTCTCGCCTCGAGAAGCGCTTTGACCGTGCTCACCGCTGAACAAGGATCAACACCATGAATGGCGCCCTCGATCCCCTCCGCCCTACCCCTCGATCAGCTGTGTCAGTTCGCAAGCTGCAAAAATGGTATGGCGATTTTCACGTTCTCAAAGACATCGACCTGGACGTTGCTTGCGGGGAAATCCTCGTCATTTGCGGGCCTTCCGGGTCGGGCAAATCGACACTCATCCGCTGCCTCAATCTGCTTGAAGACTTCCAGAAAGGCCAAGTGCTCATCAGCGGCACGGCACTGACCCGTAGCGCGGCGAGTGTGGCTGCCGTTCGGCGGCATGTCGGCATGGTCTTCCAGCAATTCAATTTATTCCCGCATTTGACCGTGCTGGAAAACCTGATACTGGGGCCGCGTCTGGTGAGCAAGCTGAGCGAGGCAGAAGCCCGCCAACTGGCGCATGAATATCTCACGCGAGTGAGAATCGGTAACCAGGCCGATAAGTATCCCGGCCAACTCTCGGGCGGGCAGCAGCAACGTGTCGCCATTGCCCGCGCCCTCTGTATGCGACCCCGGATCATGTTGTTCGATGAGCCAACTTCGGCGCTTGACCCAGAGATGGTCAAGGAGGTGCTCGACGTAATGGGCGAGCTGGCAGAGGAAGGCATCACCATGCTGTGTGTGACCCACGAGATGGGTTTCGCTCGGCGGGTGGCTGACCGGGTCATCTTCATGGACCAGGGGCGAATCATCGAGCAGGGCGAACCACAGGCTTTCTTCGATAACCCGCAACACGAACGGGCCAAGGAATTCCTTTCGCAAATCCTCAGCCATTAATGGCCGCAGGGGCGCCAGGACGCAGTCGGCGCAATCGCCATGCACTCATCAGCGGATAAGCCTGACCATCCGCGTCAACCTGCAACACCTGGAGACTTACCGATGACCTCTGTCACTCGCTTCTTCGCTGCCGCAGCTGTCGCCAGCGCTGTATTCGTCACCACAGGCTCTACCTGGGCTGGCGCAACGCTCGACCGCATCCATCAAAGCAAGGTCATGAAAGTAGCGACTGCCGCTAACTGGCCGCCGCAGTCGTTCCTGGGAGACGACAATGCGCTAAAAGGCTTCGATATTGATGTGGCTACCGAGATCGGCCATCGCCTGGGCGCCAAGGTGACGTTCGTCACGCCGGAGTGGGGCATCATCACCGCAGGGCGCTGGTCAGGCCGTTGGGACATATCGGTGGGTTCCATGACCCCGACTACCGAGCGTGCCCGTGTCCTGGATTTCCCTGCAATCTATTACTACACCCCGTATGTGTTTGCGGTGCATAAGGATGCCGCCGGGACCACGGTCGCTGACCTTAACGGCAAGGTGATCGGTGTGGAGGCAGGCACCACTTCCGAGGACTACATCAATCGCCGGTTAAAGATCGATGCGGTAGGTGTTCCGCCTTTCAGCTATGAGGTAGAGCCAGGTGAGGTCCGGACTTACGGCGACAGCATGGGGCCGCTGGATGACTTGCGCCTGGGCAATGGCACTCGACTCAATGCCACGCTGTCTGCACTGCCGACGATCAAAGGCGCCGTGGAACATGGCTACCCCATCGTTCAGGCGCAAGGCAAACCGGCGTATTACGAACCTCTGGCGCTAGCGGTCGACAAGGGCGACGAAGCGTTTTCGGCTGAGCTGAAAAAGATCGTCGAAGACATGAAGTCCGACGGCACGCTGAAGAAACTTTCCGAGAAGTGGTACGGCAACGACCTCACCACCGTGCAATAACCAACACGCTTGTACACCCATCCTGACGGCGGGTGTACGGCATGTTTTTGCTCCTGCCAAAGGATGACCGATTCATGTCCCAATACAGCAACAGTTATTACACCGCTACGATGCGATACGCATCGCCGCGCCCGACACTCACTGGCCATGTTCAGGCTGATGTCTGTGTGATCGGTGGCGGTTTGGCAGGGTTGAGCACCGCGTGGGAGCTGGTTTCCCGGGGACGCTCGGTGGTGTTGCTGGAAGCCGCGCGGGTTGCATGGGGGGCTTCCGGACGCAATGGCGGCTTCGTGCTGCAGGGCTGGTCCGAAGGGTTGTCATCAATTGAGCGCCGGTGTGGCCCTGAGACGGCATGTGCGCTGTTCAAGCTTTCTCTAGAAGGCGTGGACATCGTTCGCAAGATGATCGATCAGCATCAGTTACAGGGCTGCGCGCCCACCAGCGGTAAGCTGAGCGTATTGCGCTACGACGATGGCGATAATCTCCAACGCCTACGTGATCGGATGGCCAAGGCGTTCAATTTCGACATGGAGTATCTGGATACCCAGGCGATCCGGACGCGATTGAATACTGAACGCTATTTTCATGGGTTGCGCGACAGCCATGGGTTTCACTTCCATCCACTGAACTATTGCCTGGGCTTGGCCGAGTTGATTGAGGCCAAGGGCGGCGTTCTCTATGAAAATTCGCCCATGATTGGGGTGCAAAGCCAAGGCAACCGCCATCAAGTCATGACTCAGCAAGGGATGGTCGACTGCGGCAACGTGGTGCACTGCTGTGGCGGCTATGGCGGCCCTGAGTTCGGCCGATTGCGGCGCGCTTTTTTGCCGATTGCGACGTATGTGGTGCTCACCGAACACTTGGGCGACCGGCTGCGGGATTCGATACGCACCACCGATGCCGTTGGTGATAGTCGCCGTGCCTCGGATTACTACCGGGTGGTCGAGGGTGATCGCCTGCTCTGGGGCGGGCACATCACCACGCGAGATGTGCAGGATGAAAAGCGTTTGGCGCACATGCTGACCAACGATATTCTCAACGTCTTCCCACAATTGCGCGGCTTGAAAATCGAAAAAGCCTGGTCCGGACTGATGGGCTACGCTCGCCACAAAATGCCGCACATAAGTATGCTGGGCCAGGGGCTGTGGGCTTGTACATCATTTGGTGGTCATGGTATGAACACCGCGCCAATCGGTGCACGGGTTGTCGCCGAGGCGATTTGCGACGAATCTGATCGTTACCGTCTGTTCGATGCCTATGGCCTGGAGTGGAATGGTGGACCTTTTGGGCCTGCCGCAGCGCAGACGGTCTACGCCGGATTAAAACTGATGGATATGTTCCAGGAAGCGCGCTCGACACGCCGAGCGGCTAGACACTGAACCCTATCAAGAGTGCGAACCTATCCATGGATGAGCAGCGTCCCACTTCGTTGTTTCGTTTGACTGAGAAGGACAAGCAACTGCTTGCGCTTTTGCAGCTTCACGCCCGCGAGCCAACGGCCTCTCTGGCACGCAAGCTTGGGGTCTCGCGCTCAGCGGTGCAGGAGCGGATCAATCGCCTGGAAAAGGCTGGCGTGATCACCGGCTACAGCGTCCGAATCAACCAGGACAAGCTGCAACAAACCGTCAATTGCTTCACCATGACCTCCTGCACCAACAAAAGTTATACCGATGTCATGGCCGCACTGCGTAAGATGGATTCGGTCCAGGCAGTCTATGCCGTCTCCGGCGAATCGGATTTTATCATTCACGTCGCCACCCATACGTTAGGCGAGCTCAACGGCGAACTCACGCAGATCAACTTGATCAAGGGTGTGGCCCATACATCGTCCTATATCGTCATGGAAACCAAATTCAACCGGCGCCTGATGTTGTAGAGGGTCATCTCGCCACTGCGAAGGTATTTTGGATGTACTGTCCGCTTCGCGAGCAAGCTCCCTTCCACGGGTGATTTATCGTCTGTTAAATCGATGACCTTTTTTTGATCCTTGCCATTTCAACGCTGAAGTTTCAGTAAGCTCGAAAGCCCGTCGCTACCACGATGTCGCAGGTTTCCACCCCGTATGCTTAAGTCGTCCTCGGGGCCCCACGTTTTTCATCGCCCCCAAACGGCGATTCAACACGCTATCCGCTTGCGACGAGTATCGTGTGTCACATCAATACCCTTGCTACGGATTGGATGATGACCAAAAGCATTTTCTACGCCTTGAGTGCTGCTGCACTCAAGGCGCCAGCACCCCTCTGGCCAAGGTTCTGGGGCTTAACGTCTCTCCAGTCCTGCTCGCCGGGTTGCTGTACCTGGGAAGCGGCTTAGGCTTGACGGTCAGCAGACTGATCCGTGATCGCGGCTGGCAGCCTTCCGGCTTAACTACATCGCAATGGCCATGGCTCCTTGGCGCTATTGCATTAGGTGGAGTGCTGGGTCCGGTGGCGTTGATGTTCGGACTTTCCCTGACATCTGCCACCACGGCTTCGCTGTTGCTGAACCTTGAGACGGTGTTGACCGCCCTTCTTGCATGGATGGTTTTCAAGGAGAACGCCGATAGGCGAATCGTCATTGCAATGATCGCAATTGTTGCAGGGGGGGGGTTGTTGGGCTGGCCTCAAACCTCACCAAAGATCCACGGGTGGATGGGTCCGCTCGCAGTAGCAATCGCCTGTTTTTGTTGGGCTATCGATAACAACCTTACCCGGAAGGTTTCAGCGTCGGATGCGTTGTTCATCGCAGGCATCAAGGGCCTGGTCGCCGGGGTCATCAACTGCACTTTGGGGATTGCCCTGGGAATGCATCTCCCGGAATTTTCTCTGCTCGGGCCAACGCTGCTCGTAGGCTTCTTAGGGTACGGCGTAAGCCTGGTACTTTTCGTGCTGGCTTTGCGAGGGCTCGGAACAGCGCGGACGGGGGCGTACTTCTCTACCGCACCATTCCTAGCAGCAGCTATTTCAATCCTGTTTCTAGGCGAAACCGTGTCATGGGTGTTTTGGGGCGCTGCGGGCCTAATGGCGATTGGAGTCTGGATACATCTCACCGAGAGTCATTTACACGAACATCAACATAATCCGCAGACGCATGACCATCAGCACGTTCACGACGAACAACATCAACATAAGCACGCCTTTGAGTGGGGCGACACTCAACCTCATAGCCATTTACATCACCATGCTCCCATCCGACACAGTCATGCTCACTTTCCCGATATCCATCACAGGCACCGACACTGAGCAGCAGAACCCGTCCTCTTGTCGAGGCGCACGCCGCCTATCGCCACCTCCCCCCCCTCCAAATCCTCAACACTCCTCGACCAGTCGTTGCCAAAAAGCCTCGGTATGAGGATTACGGTTATCCCGCCAGCGCACCAGGATCACTTCCAGATGATCGGACTCCATATCGGGGTACAGGCGCACCAGCTCCTGTCGTTCGATCAGTGGCGCGACCATGCTGTGGGGCATGCACGCCACGCCTTGACCGCTGGCCACCATCGGTTTGAGGGCTTCCGAGACGGTGGCTTCGAACACCTGGCGCAAGCGCTGGGGCTGGGGGTGGCGCTTGATCTGGGTGCGCGACAGTTCATGCAATTGCGCGCTGCGCGCGTAGCTCAACAACGGGATCGGTTCGTCGGTGCGCGCGCAATGCTCGGCCAAGGCCGGCGTGGCAACCCAATACAGTTCGTCATGACCCAGCGATTTCACCTCGAACTCGCTTTGCCGTGAGTAGGGGCCGGTCTTGGCATCGCGGTAGAACAGGATGAAGTCACAACGTCCCGACATCAGTGCCATGTAGTAGTCATCGGTGCTGCGATAGCCGGTATCGATGCGGGTGAATAGTGGTGTTTCGGGGCGGTTGAGGCGGCTGATCCAGCCCGGGAAAAAGTTGCAGGCCAAGGTGTGCAACGAAGCGAAGGTCAAGGGGCGGTTGACGATTTTCACACTTTGCTCGCAGTCGCGGGCCATGCGTACCAGTTCCACGGCGTTGGGCAACAAGGCTTCGCCGGCGGCGGTCAGGCGTACTGGATTCTTGTCCCGATCTATCAGGGTGGTCCCCAGGCGCGCTTCCAGTAATTGAATGCGCCGACTCAATGCCGACTGCGATGAGCCGCGCATGCTGGCCGCCGCCGTGAACTTGCCGGTATCGGCTAGGGCGAGAAAATCTTCATACCAGTCGATATTCATAAAGTTATTCCAAAATTCGATAGCGCGGCCAGCATAGTGGATCAAGAGTTGCTATCCCAATGCCCGCCCCAGTGTCTATTGTGCGTAAACACGCCACCTGCCGTCCGTGGGTGAACAAGAAGAAAAACTCTCAAGGGCAAATAATATGCATAAATTGAACAAGGTGAAGGTTTTACTCGCAACCTCGGCGTTGGCGTTGACCCTGGCCGGCACTGCCGAGGCGGGTGTGCTGGATAAGGTCAAGGCGCACGGCGCGGTGCGCTGTGGGGTGGCCAGCGACAAGCCCGGTTTCTCGCTGATTGACGATAAAGGCCACTGGGCTGGCATGGACGTCGATCTGTGTCGCGCCGTGGCCGCCGCCGTATTGGGCGATGCGAACAAGGTCGAGTATTTGGCTACCACCGCGAAAAACCGTTTCACCGCCCTCGCCTCTGGCGAAATCGACATTCTCTCGCGTGCCACGTCCTGGACCGCCGACCGGATTGCCAGCCTGGGAGTGGATTTCACCACCGTCTGGTTCTACGACGGCCAGGGTTTTATGACCCATGCCAAGGACGGCATCAAGCAGCTTACGGACCTGGACGGTGCCACCTTCTGCCTGTCGCCGGGCACCACCTCCGAGCAGAATCTGGAGGATTATTTCAGCCAGCGCGGCCTGACCTATAAGACCGTGGTCATCGAGAAGAGCCCGGAACTCTTCGCCGCGTTCCAGCACGGGCGCTGCAATGCCATTTCCAATGATTTGTCCGGCCTGGCCTCGCGCCTCACACAGATGAGCAATCCCAAGGATTATGCGCTGTTGCCGGAGGTGATTTCCAAGGAGCCCCTGGGCGCGTTCGTGGCCCAGGGCGACACCACCTGGCGCAACATCGTGACCTGGACCGCCTACGCCCTGATGACCGCCGAAGAACTGGGCGTCACGTCCAACAACGTCGATGAGTTGCGCGGGAAAAAAGAGGCGCCAGCGGATATCGCTCGCTTGCTCGGCAGCCAAGGCACTGTCGGCGAAGCCTTTGGCCTCGACAACCAGTGGGCTTATCGTGCGATCAAGCAGGTAGGTAATTACGCGCAAATTTATGACCGTAACCTCGGCCAACAGACCGCGCTGAACTTCCCGCGTGGGCTCAACCGAAGCTGGAAGGACCAAGGGTTGCTGTATGCGCCGCCGATTCGTTGATGGTTGCGTACCCTTGATTAACCGAACGGAATGCCGGTCATGTTGACTCCTCGTTTTCGCATCATGAGCCTCTTGCAGCAAGGCTTGGTCCTGGTCTTGGTAGCGACGGTGCTCTATCTGTTGGTCAGCAACGCGGCGGCGAACCTGGCGAAGTTGAACATCGCCTCCGGGTTCGGCTTTTTGTCTCAGCGTGCGGGCTATGACATCAGTTTCTCGCTGATCGACTACACCCCGGACGCGAGTTACGCACGGGCCTACTGGGTAGGGCTGCTCAACACGTTGCTGGTCTCGGCGCTCAGTATCGTGCTGGCGACCCTGCTGGGTGTCGCGCTGGGTCTGGCCAGGGTTTCACAGAACTGGCTGATCAGGCACCTGAGCAGCACCTGCATCGAGTTCCTGCGCAACGTGCCGCTGGTGGTGCATCTGGTCTGGTGGTACGGCCTGGCCCTGGCGTTGCCAGGGGTCCAGCAGTCGGTGTCGTTGTTTGACGTGGTCTATCTGAACAACAGCGGCTTGATGCTGCCTTGGCCGCGACAGGGCAATCTGGTCGGCTGGGGTCTGGCCTTGATTGCCCTGGGCATGCTGCTGGCTTATTTGGCGTGTCGTTTCAAGGAGCGTCGTGGCGCCTGGAGAGATTTCACGCCGCCCCGCTGGCCGCTGCTACTGGCTGGAGGATTGTTGTTGCCGCTATTGGTGTACTGGATCAGTGGCGCCCATTGGCAGTGGGAAATCCCGGTGAAACGTGGATTCGGTTTCAAGGGTGGGATCGTCCTGGTGCCAGAGTTGTTGGCGCTGTGCCTGGCCCTATCGTTCTACAGCGCCAGCTACATTGCGGAAACTGTCCGGGGCGCCATCGAGTCGGTGCATCGGGGGCAATATGAAGCGGCCAAGGCCTTGGGCTTCAAGCAAGGTCCGACTATGCGTCAGTTGATCGTTCCGCAAGCGGTGTACCCGATGATTCCGCAAGTCACCAACACCTACCTGAACATCGTCAAGAACTCCTCGCTGGGGGTGGTGATCGGCTTTATGGAGTTGGTCTCCTCGACCGGCGGCACCACCTTGAATCAGACCGGCCAGGCCATCGAATGCATTGCTCTGGTGATGGGGACTTACTGCCTGATCAGCTTGCTGATCTCCCTGGCGATGAACCTCTACAACCATCATATCAGCCAGAGGGGACACTGAACATGAGCGCAATAAATCCAGTCCTGCCCATCCAATTGCCGCCGCGTTTGCCTTGGACACAACGGGCCCTATCCTGGAGTCGCAGCCAGCTATTTCCCAGTCCGGGCCACAGCCTGCTGACCCTGGGCACAATCGCCCTGTTGGCCTGGTGCATCCCGACCGCGCTGAACTGGCTGGTGTTCAACGCCACTTTCGTCGGCACCAGCGGCAAGGACTGCAATCCCGCCGGCGCTTGCTGGCTGCCGATTACCCAGCGCTGGAACCTGTTTGTCTATGGCTTTTATCCAGAGGCCGAGCAGTGGCGAGTCAGCCTTTCGCTGATACTGGCCGGCGCCACGTTTGTCCTACTGTTTTTCAAGCGCCTGGATCGGCGTCTGTTATTGGGCTACCTGGCCGTGCTGCCAGTGTTGATGTGGTGGTTGCTCAAGGGTGGTGTCGGTTTGACGCCCGTGTCCTCGACCCAGTTCGCCGGGATGCTGGTGACCGTGTTTCTCGGCGTGGTGGGGATGGTTTTTGCGCTGCCGCTGGGGATCCTGCTGGCGTTGGGTAGACGCTCGAAATTGCCGGTGATTCGCCTGCTCAGCGTGTTGTACATCGAGCTGGTGCGTTCGGTGCCGGTGATCTCGTTGCTGTTCATGGCTTCGCTGATGATCCAGTTGTTCCTGCCACCCGGCTCGGCGTTCGACATTCTGCTGCGCGTGCAGTTGGTGCTGATCCTGTTCACCGCCGCCTACATGGCCGAGACCCTGCGCGGCGGCTTGCAGAATCTGCCCAGGGGCCAGTACGAAGCGGCGCAGGCCTTGGGCTTCGGTTACTGGAAAGCCATGGGGCAGATCATCCTGCCGCAAGTGCTCAAGCAATCCATCGCGCCCTTGCTCACGCAATTTATCGGCCTGTTCAAGGAGACCACGCTGGTCATGATCGTCGGTGTGCTGGACATCGTCGGCATCGCCATGAGCACCGCCGCAGCGCCGGAATGGGTCAACTACGGCCATGAGATCTACGTGTTCCTGGCACTTTATTTCTTCGTCATCTGTTTTGCACTGTCGCGCTATGCCCGACACCTTGAACAACGAATGGAGCAGAGCCGCTCATGAAAGTGACTGCCAAGGTTGATGCCGTACCTATCGTGCGCATCGAGCAATTGAACAAATGGTTCGGCAATGCCCAGGTGTTGAAAAACGTCTCCATGACCGTGCGAACCGGTGAAAAAGTGGTGATCTGCGGGCCTTCCGGCTCCGGCAAATCCACCCTGATTCGCTGCATCAATCAGTTGGAGCAGCATCAGCAGGGTTTGGTGGAAGTGCTGGGCGAAGAACTCAACGCCAGCGTCAAAGGTCTGGAGCGGATTCGCCGCCAGGTCGGCATGTGCTTTCAACACTTCAACCTGTTTCCCCACCTGACGGTGTTGAAGAACTGCACCCTGCCGCAAACTTCTAACCTCGGCGTACCAGAAGCCCAGGCCATTGAGCGAGCGCTGGGCTTGCTCGACAAGGTCCAGATGCGCGACCACGCCAACAAGTTCCCAGCGCAGCTTTCCGGTGGCCAACAGCAACGTATCGCCATTGCCCGGGCACTGTGTATGCAGCCCAAGGTCATGTTGTTCGACGAGCCGACCTCGGCCCTGGACCCGGAGATGATCGCCGAGGTGTTGGAGGTGATGACCGGCTTGGCCGAAGAGGGCATGACCATGATTTGCGTCACCCACGAAATGGGTTTTGCCCGTAAGGTCGCCGACCGCATTGTGTTTATGGACCAGGGCGAAATCGTCGAAGAGGCACCGCCCGAACGATTTTTTTCCGCGCCGAAATCCCCCCGCACCCAACGTTTCTTGAGCCAGATTATTGATCACGGAGTACACACGCTATGACCCATTCAATTGCGATGGCCTTGCATGGCGGCGCCGGTGTACTGACCCCCGGCCTGCTCGACCCGACCGACGAGGACGCGATTCACCAGGCGCTGCTACAAGCGCTCAAAGCCGGAGTGGTCGTATTGGAGCGGGGCGGCAGCAGCCTGGACGCGGTACAAGCCAGTGTGGTGGAACTGGAAGAGTGCCCCTGGTTCAACGCAGGCAAGGGCGCGGTGTTTACCCAAAACGGCGACCATGAACTGGACGCGGCAATCATGAATGGCGCCAATCTGGAAGCCGGGGCCGTGGCCGGTATTCATCACCTGCGCAACCCGATTCGCGGCGCACGGGCAGTGATGGAGCATAGTGAGCATGTGCTCCTGGCCGGTGTCGGAGCTGACCGCTTCCTGGCGGAACAAGCGGACTTGGAGCACGTCAGCAACAGTTGGTACGACACCCCGCTACGCCTTCGCCAATGGGCCGCGCAACAAGAGCAGCCGCAGACTGTATCGTTGGAGCCGGGCGGTGTCGAAAAGAAGTTCGGGACCGTCGGCGCGGTGGCTTTGGACAGTCACGGGCATGTTGCCGCCGCCACGTCTACCGGGGGCATTACCAACAAGCGTTATGGGCGAATAGGCGATTCGCCGCTGATCGGTTCCGGTACTTGGGCCGACGACCGCAGCGCGGCGATTTCAGCCACCGGCCATGGCGAATTCTTTATACGCACGGTGGTGGCCCACAACATCGCTTCCCGAGTGCGCCTGACCGGCGCGAGCCTGAATCAGGCCTGTGAGCAAGTCGTGTTGGGCGAACTCAAGGACTTGGGAGGTAACGGCGGAGTGGTGGCGGTTTCGCCTTCCGGTGAGACGGTGCTCAGCTTCAATACCCCCGGCATGTACCGCGCCTGGCGCGATGCCGAGGGCGGTTTGCATACTGCGATCTATGCCGGGGATGATCGTCTTCATTGTTAGAGGCTTGTGTAGCCGCCGGGCTGCGCCAGCGGCTACAGCTATAGTGAGACGGTGCCGCATGCAATAAACGTCAGAGGCAATCAATAACGCATCCGAACGGTGGTGCCTATTGTCCGTTGATCGCCGGGCACTACCCCATAGTCGCCGGCCCCTAGCAGCGAATAAACGGCGGTGATGTAGCGACGGTCGAACAGGTTACGCACCCAGCCTTCCACCTCCCATGTACGGTCCTGGCTACGCAGCCCCACGCGCAAGTGGGTGAGGCCGTAGCTGGGCTGATAGCTCCCTTCGCCCCTTTCGAGAGTGCCGTAGTACCCGCTCCTGAAGCTGTAATCCAGACCGCTGTAAGCTTCCAGTCCGTAGGGCAGTGGATGGGTATAGTCCAAGCCACTGCTGACATTCCATTCTGGCGCGTTGTATAGCCGGTCACCGCTGAGGTCGCAGGTCCACTGCCCCGAGCCCGGCGGGCAAGGTGCGTTGGCGAAACTGCGATAGCGCGCATCGCTCCAGGCCAGGCCCACGCGCAGGTTGAGCCGGGGATGCAGTTGCCAGGCTGAATCCAGTTCGATACCGCGCAGGCGCACCTTGCCGACATTGATCAGGTTGTCGCGTAGCGGTGGCGCGAACAGGGAGGCCGGGGGGCTATAAGTGAGCGCCTGATAGCTGTCGACATCCGTCTGGTAGAGGGCGAGATCGAGCATCGCCCGCTCATCCCAAAAGCGCGTCTTCATGCCCAGCTCCAGCGACGTCGCACGTTCGGCATCGAAGGTGGGCGCAGTGAATGGACCGACCACATCGAAATTGATCCCGCCGGCTTTGTAGCCACGCGACCAACTGACGTATCCCATCACCGCATCGCTAACGCGATAGCTGGCACTCAGAAGGCTGGAAAGGTTACCTTGCGCCATCGAATCCTGGCGGTAATAGCCGCCACCCAGAGCGATGTCACGCAACAGTTGGCCACCCGCTTGGAAAGTCGCAGGCAAACCGGCCAGCGAAGCGAGGTTGCTGGTGTCTCGGGAAATCCAACCGTCCTTGCGCTCGCGGCTGTAACGCAGCCCGCCGGTCAGCTCCAGGCGTTCGAGGGGGCGCCAGGAAAGTTGACCGTAGAGGGCTCGACTGTCGCTTCGCTGCTCGCCGTCAAAGCGCTGTCGGGCGCCCTCCAACAGTAAGGCCGGAACCTGGGAGGGATCGGTAAAGGTGATGCCATAAAGGTCGTGCAATACCGCCAGTTGGTCGCCAACGAACCAGGGCGCGGCATCCTTGCCGAATTCGACGTCAATTTCACGGTCAAGGTGCTGACGCAAATAGTACAGTCCGACCACATAATCGAGCGACGAGCTTGCCGCGCCGGACAGCCGTAGTTCCTGGCTGAATTGCCGGTGCCCGAGCTCAGTGTCTGACTGCGCCACCGCCAGGGCACTGCTATCGCCGTCGCGCCCGGCGCGGTAGTCCCAGTCACGGTAAGCCGTGATGCTGGTGAAGCGCATCGCATCGTCCAGGTCCCAGTTCAACTCCAGCGAAAGGCCGTTTTGTAGGGTGCGGGGACGCCCCGGTGCGTCGATTCGCGTCTGGCGCCGGTAAGGGTCGGGCTCCGACAGCGGATAACCGAAGAATTTGGCCCGCTCGCGTGTCTGCGTGCCGTAGTGATTGACCAGCAGGACATTGCCGGCCTCGTTCTGCTGAGCGTAATCCCCCATCAGGCGCGCACTGAAGTCCACGTTCGGCGTCCATAGCAATTGCCCGCGCAGCCCCTGGCTGTCCGCATCACCGAGCCGGGCTCCGTCCACCAGGTTTTCCACTCGCCCGTCGACCGTGCGGTCAAAGATACTCAGGCGCCCGGCCAGCACATCGTCGAGCACCGCCCCGGAAATCGTCCCACGATACTGGCGCATGCCATGCTCGCCGTAGCTGGCTTCAAGCTGGCTTTCGGGATAAAAAGTCGGTTGTCGAGTCACAATATTCAACGCACCAGCGGTGGTGTTCTTCCCAAACAACGTGCCCTGCGGTCCACGCAGCACTTCGATGCGCTCGATATCCAGCAACTCGGTAAGTGCCATGCCCTGGCGCGCCAGATAAACGCCATCGACGTAGGTGCCGACACTGCCTTCCAAGCCATCGTTGTATGCGCTAGCGCCAAACCCACGCAGGCCGATACCGGTATAGCGGCTGTCGTGGCCAGACACCACCAGTCCGGGCACCCGCTGCTGAATGTCTTGCAGACTATGCAGGCCGGCCTCCTCAAGTTGTTCGCCATAAAGCACGTTAATGGCGATCGGCACTTGCTGCGGGTTTTCCTCGCGCCGCCGAGCGGTCACCGGCGTCTCGTCGAGCACCAGCTTGTTTGGCGACGATGACATGCGTCGCGCCAGCGCCTCATCCACCACATTGGCCGACGCCCAGGGCACTGTTGACAGGCTGCCGAGCAAGAGCAATCTCCCTCCCAAACCGAGCATATTATTGCTCCCCTGCCCTGGCGCGCCGCACTGTATCTGAGAGGGTCAGTGCCTTGACGCAAGCCAGTAATTCGCTGCTATCCGCAGGCTTAAGCAATACCGCATCGAATACCAGATCAGCCGGATGATCGTTGGGCCGGCGGGCCGGGACCGCCGAATAGAGCATCACCGGCAAGCTGCACCACCGACCGCGCACGCGTCGCAGCAGTTCCCAACCGCTCATACCGGGCATTATCTGATCGCTGATCAATAGATCGACCTGCTGTTCTCCCAGACCGACCAAAGCCTCTTGTCCGGTCGCCGCAATGCTCACCTCAAAGCCGTAACCGGCCAACAGGTCGTACAGCCATTCGCAGTTCTGCCCGATATCATCGACCAACAGGATATGTTTACCCTGTCCATCAAAGGGCGCGGTATTGTTATCGAGGATGCCGTTCTCCAGCTCCTGTTCTCGCGCATATTTCAACTGGAGACGGAAATTGAAGCGACTGCCGCCCTGCTCCGTGGTCTGCGGTTCCAGCCGGCTGTTCATACGTTCCAGCAATTGAGTGACGATCGACAAGCCCAGCCCGCAGCCTTCGTAGCGTTGCGCATTGCGTCCACGGCGAAACGGCTGAAGTAACTGGTCGAACTCTCCCGGATCAATGCCGATTCCTGTGTCGACTACACCGAAGCACAACTCCACAGTCTCAGGGGTCGCTCCTGGGCAACAAGTCACTTCGAAGCGAATATGTCCGTTGCGCGTGAATTTCGCCGAGTTTGCCAAAAGATTCATCAGTATCTGCCGAAGGCGTTTGAAATCCGCCTGCACAAGTACCGGCAGGTCATCCGACAGAACGACCTCAAAGCTATTGCCCTGGCGCGATGCGAGAAAGCCTGCCTCGTCCTCGATCTCCCGCAGGAAGCCGTACAGATACCCTGGCGCGAGAGCTAGCTGCATCTGCTCCAGCTCTCCCTGGGAGAACTCCAGCATCTCGTCGATCAGCTCCAGTTGCTGGCGAGCATTGCGCTCGATATTGGCCTGATAATCCCGGTTTGGCCCGGCACGCAACAGGCGTGCATAGTCAATGATGCGCACCAGCGGCGAACGCAGGTCATGACTGATCCGAGCCATCAACCCACTGCGTGCCGCCAGCGACTCACGCAACTGCGCGGTGCGCAGTGCCACGGTGCTTTCAAGACGCTCATGCTCGGCTTGTCGTTGTTGTTCCAGGCTGGACAGCGCGTGCTTTTCCCGGCTTCGACTCCAGCTGACTTCCATGATCAATGTACACACCAGCAAAGCCACGCCAGGCAAGGTCGAGGATAAATCGTATTTGTCTTCGGGCGACTGCCAGGGCAACTGATCCAGCCGGAAAAAATATCGAATCGCCAGTTGTAGCAACAGCAGCCCCGAGACCAACCACGCCATCCAGTTGTAGGTCAGCCTTCTTCGCCAGCCAAAAAATAACGTAAGCAGCAACACCCCGTAGAAACTCAAGAGGGACATCTGGACAAAATACGCGCCCTGAACCGAATCGACCTTCAACCACCAAAGCCTACCGAGCGCACAACCCAATAGGGGCACGCCATATATCCACCCCATGATGCCGGGCAACCGAGAGACCTGTAGCAGCACGCGCATATAAGCAAGAAAAAGTGCGAACGTGGCGACACTGGCGAACGTCAGTAACTCTCGCGCCCAGCCGAGCGCGGCGGGCCAAAACACCAGATAGCCGTTTACGATACAAGTCAGCAGAATATAGCCGAGTACCGCGCTCGCATTGACCATCAACAACCGAGAACGCAAAATCCAGCCAACGATGAGACCGCACGGGACGATCAATAAGACAATGCCGAGCGTCAGCCCATCGACCAGATAGGTATGTTGCTGACTTCGAAGAAGCACTCGCTCCGCCCAGAGTTGTGGGCCGAGGAATAGCTGTGAGGTGCTGGTCACCCGGACCAACAGCACGACGGTCTCTCCCGCCGGCAGCGAGACCTGGAAGGCAGGCTGGCGCGCCGCCGGCTGCGGCCATTCGTCCAGGGGATAGGCGCTTCCCGCATGCGAACGGCTCCAGCGCCCGGCGTTCCATTGGTACACCTGGATATCTTCCAGGCGTGGAGCGCCGACCACCAGCCAGCGCAAGCAGCTCATATCGCTCGAATTAGTCAACTGCAGCCGCAACCAAAACGCCGAGTGGCTGTAACCCCGAGTCGGCCAGTCAGTGGTCGTGGCCTTGAAACGCGCGGCGGGAAGCTGCGTAACGTCCTCCAAACTCAGCCTTGCTTGCGGGTCTTCGAAAATCTGCGTAGCAGACAGCACGTTCAGATAATTAGCTTGGCAGAGTGGCACCTGAGCCGCATGCAGAAGGCTGGCGAACAACAAGCCCACCATCAGCAGCAAAGACTGTAACGGCAACACTATGTGCGTCCAGCCAAGTCTTCGTCAGCAACGCCCTGGGCTTGCTGACGGAACTGGCTGGGTGCCATACCTCGTCGCTGTCGGAACGCCGTGGCGAAATTACAGGCACTGCGAAAACCCACCAGTTCGGCGATATCCTGGATGCTCATGGAGCTTTCGGCCAGCAACTCCTGAGCGCGACGCAATCGTGCATCGCCAATGTAGGAGAACACCGTCAGTCCCAGATGCTCGCGGAATATACGAGAGAGGCGTTTCTCATGGGTGCCGACTTTTTGTGCGATTTCAGCCAGCGAGGGCATGTCGTCCAGTTGGTTTCCAATCAGGCGCATCGCCGCACGTAGAACGATCTCATCACCTTCCAATGCCGGATCTGTCGGGTCGCACTGGCGGGCCGGTCGTTCGCGCCAAGTCAATTGCAGATGGATACGGATGCGCGCCAGCACCTCCTCGGGTTCGCAGGACTTCGATATATAGTCGACCCCGCCCAATGTCAGCCCTTCCAGACGCTCGACAGAGCTGTTCGCCGAAGACAAGAAGAGGATGGGTGTTTGCCGGGTAGCCGGTGCCTCGCGCAATAGCCGACACAGGCTGAAACCGTCCATCTGCGGCATATAGACATCCAGAACGATCAAGTCCGGACGCAATGCCAACGCCCGCTGATAGCCTTGGCTGGCATCACAGGCCACCGAAAGGCGCCATGATTGCGTCTTTAGCAGAATGAGCGTCGCGCGGATATCTTCCGGGTTGTCGTCGATAAGCAGAATATGTGGCAGCGGGTCGGATAACGCAGCTGCATGCCCCACCATAGCCGGCCGCCTTTCGTATCGCCCGTCATCCATTAGCTAAATTCTCTTAGTATTTTTCTTGTCAAGATGTCATGAGCCTCTGGCGCCGATGGCGACATCTATCTACATGCCGTCGGTGAACCGAACGGCATTGAGTCAGACCTTAGCGCCGCCGATTTTTTATTTTCTGTCCTCTCCAACAAAAGCTCCGTCAGCTATCCCAAAGACCTGGGCAAATTTTCGCGATGATAATACGCCCCTGCCAACTTGCGTCACAAAACTCCATCCACTGAATGATAACGCCAAGTGGCAGGCAAATAAGGGGCATAGCTTGTCAATGGAGGGCACTCGGTTTGGTGGGTTCACCTGGGTGTCCGGTCCAGGGACTGAAGATCAAGTGGCTCGATACCTCGGGACGGAAAAAGGGCGACAACCATTATCCCGACTCCTTCTCAACTAATTTGATTGCTGTATAAAAATGACCCAACAAGCAACGATCATCAGCTTTGTCATGAGCGGCGGGGTGGGCTCACGTCTGTGGCCTTTATCGCGTGAAGACTTCCCTAAACAGTTTCACAACCTGTCCGGCCAGGGCTCCATGCTTTTGCGCACGGTCAAACGTATGAGTGCACGAGAAGGCGATACCTGCGTTCCGGTTTATCTACTCACCTCAGAACGTCATGCGGAGCGCATCAGCCGAGACCTTTGCGGCGTCGACTTGTCGGGCGGGCGAGCGATTTTCGAGCCGATAGGACGTAACACGGCTGCCGCCATTGTGTTGGCAACAGAGACGACGCTGCGCGAACATGGCGATGATCTGGTGCTCGTCGTTCCGTCCGATCACGAAATTACCACGGATCGCGGTTTCTGGAACACTGTAGAAGCCGGCACAGACGCGGCCATGGCCGGTCGTATCGTGGTCTTCGGCGTCCAACCGGACAGGCCAGAAACCGGTTATGGTTATATTGAGGTGGGTCCGCAGAACGGAAACATCCGTGACGTTATAAAGTTCGTGGAAAAACCCAATGAGGAAACTGCGGCCCAGTACCTCGCCTCCAAGAATTTCCTCTGGAATTCCGGCATCTTTCTTTTCCGTGCCAGCACGATGCGCGATGCGTTCCGGGCGCATGCGCCGAAGATCTGGGATGGGGCCGTGGCAGCGCTCGACGAAGCGACAAGCAACGTCTGTGGAACCTATCTGCCACATAATCTCTATGCGCAGGTGGCGGCCATTTCCTTCGACTACGCCATCATGGAATATGCGCAAGACATTGCGCTGGTTCCGGCACGTTTTCGCTGGAACGATCTCGGATCGTGGCAATCGCTGCTCGAAGTCAGCGCCACCGACAGCAACGGTAATGTGATCGTTGGCGATGTCGTCGCCATCGATTGCGAGAACAGCTATTTGCGCAGCGATGGTCGCCTGCTTTCCGCCATCGGCCTTCGCGATCTCGCTGTCGTGTCGACCTGCGATGCAACATTCATTGCGCCTGTCACCGAAAGTCAGAATGTTCGCAAGATCGTCGAGCAGTTGGAGAAAACCGGCCGCCTTGAAACCCAGTTCACACCGGCGCAGGACCGCCTGCCGCTAATCGGTGCCTATGAGAAGCGGGTTCGCCATTGGCTGTTCGAGGAAACATTGCCGCTTTGGTCGACGGTCGGTGTCGACCGCCGCTACGGCGGCTTCCACGAGGCACTGACTTTCGATGCCACCCCCATCACCAGACCCAAGCGGATGCGCACCACGGCGCGGCAGATCTACGCCTTCGCAGTGGCGCATGAAATGGGCTGGGACGGACCGGCCAATGATCTGATCGATCACGGTATACAGTTCATCACGGCCAATGGCCGGACGGATCGTGGCGGCTGGATCAAGACATTCAATCCTGATGGTACGGTCCTCGATGGGACAGAAGATGCCTATGATCAATCCTGCGTGCTTTTGGCACTGGCACATGCCCATCGGGCGGGCCATCCGCAGGCGCTCGATCTTGCCACGCAAACCTTTACCTTCCTCGACCAGTATCTTGCCGATTCCAAGCTGCGGGGTTTTCTGGAAGTACCGGGGGATACCGGCCTACGTCGATCCAATCCACATATGCATCTACTTGAGTCGTTCCTGGCCTGGTACGACGTAACGGGGAACCGGGATTATCTTCAGCAGGCCGCACGAATTGTCGATTTGTTCCGCCAGCACCTCTTCGATGCAGAGACGTGGACACTCGGCGAGTATTTTACCGACGATTGGGAGCGCGCACCGGGCGAAAAAGGCGAGTGGACGGAGCCTGGACATCATTTTGAATGGGCCCATCTTTTGTCTAGTTTTGCCGCGGCATCCGGTCAGAAAGATGTCATCCGCCACGCACGCAAACTGTATGCCTCAGCCATTGCCAACGGCCTGAACCGCACCACGGAACTCGCCTATGGCGCTGTTTCTCGCCATGGCCTGGCGCTTGATACCCAATCGCGTAGTTGGCCCCAGACCGAGGCTGTGAGGGCAGCTATTGCACTCGATGGCAATGGAGGACCCGATCTCAAGCCAGAAGTCGAGGCGCGGGTGGGGCGTCTATTCCGCTGGCATATCGAACAAGCCCCGCGGGGTCTGTGGATTGACGTGATCGATGAAAAGGGCAGACCCAGGGCCGAAGACGTACCCGCCTCGATCTTCTATCACCTCGTCAGCGCTCTTACGCAATATCTCGATTATGTCGCAGCAACTCAACGCCGGTCGCTGAAATGTCGCGCCCCCTTCGACAAACACATGATCAGGGCGGTTCAAGGGCCATCGCAAGCCGGAAAGACCCGGGATCCACGCGCCCAACCAATCTCTCTCGCGACGCCTCCCTGAGCCTATGCGAGGGAAACCAGGCACAACGGATATACCCTTCGAAAAAGTCGCTCGCCATTCGAGGCCAGCACAGGAGCGTTATGCGGATTCTGCATTTCTATAAGACCTATTGGCCGGATACTTTTGGCGGTATCGAACGTGCGATCCACGCTATTGCCAGAGGAGCCGCGAATTACGGCATAAAATCCGATGTGCTTTCCCTGAGCAGAAATCCCGAAAACGCCACCATCGAGTTTGGCGGTCATATAGCTTATAAGTCAAAGCTTGATTTTGAATTCGCCTCCACCGGCTTTTCGCGGGAAGTGATCACACATTTTCGTGAATTGGCCTCAAAGGCGGACATCATTCATTATCATTTTCCCTGGCCCATGATGGACATCGTTCACCTAACTTCCCCTCCCGGCAAGCCGACAGTGGTCACTTATCATTCGGATATCGTCAAGCAAAAATTTTTGTTGCGGATTTATACGATACTGATGCATCGGTTCTTATCAAGCGTTGACCGTATTGTCGCGACATCACCTCGCTATATCGAAACGAGCCTGGTGCTGCAGCGTTACAAATCAAAGACAACGGTTATACCCCTTGGACTGGATGAGGCCGACTATCCTCCATCAACGTTAGAAGAAAAAGAAACATGGCGCTCTCGATTTCCGAGGCCGTTTTTTCTCTTTGTTGGCGTGCTTCGCTATTACAAGGGCCTGCACATCCTCTTGGAGGCTGCAGCAAGGATTGATTCTGACGTGGTTATAGTTGGAAACGGGCCGATGGAAAAGGATCTGAAGAGACGCACCGCGACACTCGGCCTGAAAAATGTACACTTTGTAGGTGCGCTTTCCGATCGAGAAAAGACCGCATTGCTTGAACAATGTAGCGCATTTGTCTTCCCGTCAAACAGGCGTTCGGAAGCCTTTGGCCTCTCGTTAGTTGAAGCTGCCATGTTCGGTAAACCAATGATCACCTGCGAAATAGGTACAGGTACCAGCTTCGTAAACCTGGAGGGAGAAACGGGCCTGGTGGTCAAGGCCAATGATGTCCAGGCTCTCGCCGATGCCATAAATAGACTGGCTCACGAGACGATTGAGTCGGAACGTTTTGGCAAGGCCGCTCGCCGCCGCTTCGAAGAGACCTTTTCGGGAACGATTATGGGTCGCGCATACGCCGAAATGTACCGAGAAATGATGTCTGGGGGAAAACCAGGAGAGTTAACAATGCCTGCCGACGGTCATCTATCGCGTCAGCAAAGATTGGCATCAACATGAACTGTGCCGAAGACCAGGTGCCCACCCTCACTGAAGGCCCGTACTCCAATTCACCAAATTTGAATGCCTTGATGGCTTCATTACATCGGACGCTCAAAAAGTCATCGTTCTGAATCCGACAGACCTTTGCTCATCGGTCTATGCAATGCTGCAGCCATTCGTCTGCGGGGAGCTTTATGGAATATTTAGATATAAAATCGCGGTTTGATCAAACAGTGAAATTACCAAAATTATTGATCGTTTCCAGTTATCGCCGTGCGTGTGGAATAGCCCAATACGTTGAGTTCCTGGAACTGCCTTTGCGTCAACAGAATGACTTCGATGTAGAAATCGCGTCATTGCCTGTTGATCTTCTCAGATCCCAATCCCCCTATGCAAAACGCGCGGCGCGAGCTGAATTTAATATTCTCCTGCAAAAAATTGAGAGCGCCGATATTATTAACATTCAATTCGAACCCGGTCTTCTGGGTTTCGTGCCAACGCAGATTTGGAGCAATCTAAACGCCATAATTCGAAAGAGTAAAAAGGTGATCATTACTTACCATACAGTCCCTTCTTTTGACAGCCCAAGGTTCCATTTCAGCCGGCAGGGCATGGTCGATTATTTGCGGGCGTGGCGAGGTAACTACGTATTTAATAGGTTATTTGCAAAATTCCGCAGAAACCCTGGAAAATTTCATCACATTGTTCAAACTGCGCGTGAAGCAAAGAACTTTACATTGCTCGGCGTCCGGAAAGACAACATTACACACCAACCGCTTGCTTTCATCAGCAAGGGCGTTAGAGAACACATGAGTCATGATGCTGCCAAAATAAAAATCCTGGCGCAGATGAACATCGGCAGCGGTGCTACATTAGTCGGTTGCTTCGGATTTTTATCACCCTACAAGGGAATCGAAATCGCAATTAAAGCCTTGAGCGCATTGCCAAGCCACTATCATTTACTTGTAGTGGGCGGTCTGCACCCCGAGGGAGTCGACAGAGGAAGCGTTGAACGGCCCTATATCCAGAAACTGCTCAAGGTGATCAAAAAACATCAAGGGTTGAGCAAGCGAGTGCATTTTTGCGGTGCGCTTGGAAATGAAGAGTTCAATCAGGTGATGTTAGCGTGCGACGCCGTGGTACTTCCATATGCAGAGGTGGGTCAGACGTCATCAGGACCCGCGGCTCTGGCACTTGATATGTTGCGCCCCTTATATTGTTCACGCACGAAGTGTTTCGGCGAACTGGATCGGTATCAGCCCGGCGCGATTTCCTTTTTTGAAATCGGAAATCATATGGAGTTGGCGGAAAAATTGTTGCTGACCGACGGTGATCGAGCCGATCGCATTAATGCTCGAAAAAACTATCTTGAAAAATTTAGCGTCGAGCATCGCTCAGCAAGTTACATTGCTGCGGCGAGGCGACTGATAAAGGAGAACTAAACCCCATGCTAAAGCGCAATCAATGGCGATGGGTTGAACGTGATTTTTTTACAGACATACATGTTCTCGTATCACAACGAAAGCTGGCATGGCAGCTTTATCTGGCGGATATTGCGGAAAACAAACGCAATTCGGGGTTGGGGCTCATCGCCCCCTTCATCTCGGTATTGATCCACGTTCTCCTTTTGGGATCAGTTATGGGGCTCGTTTTCAACGAGCCCTTGGAAAAATTCATTCCATTTTTCGCCGTATCGTTTTCCATCTGGCAAGGTATTTCGATTTTCGTTTCAGACATATCCTATTCCAACGACAAGGCCATGCGTTACATATCGTTCCCCAACATTTCTGGCTTCATAAGCAATCTCTCTTCAACTTACGAATTTGTAGTTGCCTTGCTGTTGAAAATCTGCGGATCGTTTGTAATTATTCTTTTTGCGAACTCGACAACTATATTCAATGCTAGTTACTTAGCGTTTGCCGTAGGTCTATTTCTGCTAACGCTGGTTTTGCTCACTTGGTCCCTTCCCCTAGCCTATCTCTTCGACAGGGTGAGGATCCTTCGGGGTTTTTTACCTCAAATCCTATTTGCGATATACCTAGTGACTCCGATTCTTTGGGCACCCGATCGCCTTGAGTCTCACAGATGGCTGGTCGACTTTAATCCAATTTATCACCTCATAGAGCTGGCTCGATCCCCTATTATTGATGGAAACTTTCCCCTTACCTCGATCTTGATTAGCGTCGGTTTGATCGCGATGGGGTTCACTGTGTCGTATCTTCTTTTTCCGGCAAATCGCTGTCTTGTTGTCTACAGATGGATGTCTTAGCATGGATATCGTAATTCGGATTTGTAACGCCACTGTCGAAATTCCTTTGAGGGGAGTCAAGGAAGAGGTCGTTGGCACAGATCCTCGGATAATCCGCCGACGCAATGGGTCCATCGTCCTGAGGGCATTGGAAAACATATCCCTTGAGGTCCGCCGGGGTGAACGCATTGGCATTGTCGGTGGAAACGGTAACGGAAAGACCACTCTTCTCAAATTAATAGGAGGGATGCTACCGACAGTATCGGGCACGGTGGAGGTTTATGGATCTATACGTACTCTGCTTACCATCGGTGCGGGTACGGTGCCGGCGCTGACTGGAAGGCAGAATGTAAAGATGCGCTATGCCCTTCTTGGGATTAAAAGCATCACGGAATCGGAATATGTTTCCGACGTTGAAGCGTTCTCCGATATCGGTGCGTTCTTTGACATGCCCATGGGAACCTACTCCCCTGGCATGTACAGTCGCCTGCAATTTGCCATGAGCACGGTGGAGCCGGCAGATATTCTCCTGTTAGATGAATGGATTGGTGTTGCTGACCAGGCATTCCAAGATAAGGCAAATGATCGTCTTGAACACTATATTCAAAGAAATGAAGGCTTTCTATTTGCCTCACATAATGAAGAACTGCTGAAACGTATGACAAGTCGCACTATCCGTCTTATCAACGGTAGATTGGAAGACAATCAAGATCCTGAATTATATCTGCGAAAAATTAAACATCGCAGAAACGTTTGATCGCGCATTTTATAGATTAATCGACAAGAGATGAGGGGAAGGATTTTGGTCGACAATCGGATAAAAACATTAATTAAAGGTATAAAGAACACAGCGAAATTTGCGATACGCGGACGGAATGTCATCACAAATATGACCCTTCCCGCTCGAAAGATTAATCGCAACCTGAACGAAATACATTCGAACCCCTCAAGCGATCACAGCGTTTCTTACCTGGGGCGGGATCTCTGCCTGGTTAGAACCCGATGGGGAGGACACGTCGTCGTACCGTCCTATAATGTTGACGTTGCAATAGGGATCATTCGTGATGGCGTGCATGAACCTTGGACAACTCGGCTAGTGCAAGAGACGCTGAAACTCGGCGACACCTATGTCAACGTAGGCGCAAACTTCGGGTACTACACCAGCCTTGGCGGCTTAATTGTCGGCAACAAGGGCAAGGTCTTTTCATTCGAAGCAAATCCGGCAGTCTTTGCCACTTTGCTAAAAACGATAATGTATGCGGGCATTCCCGATCGAACGACTGCGTTCAATCGTGCCGTTTATCGAGAAACAGGAGAAGAATTGGGATTTGTGTTTGATTATCAGTTCGCCGGTGGAGGTCACCTGGAACTCAATGTAACAGAACAACCGAGCTCTGCAGACCCATTTTGGTCAAAAGACTCTGTACCGTCTATTCTCGATCATAACGGTCAGTGGCTTCCCGGCAAAGGAATCATGAATAAAGTCAACGCCAAGACATTGGCCTTGGACGATATCATAGGCACAAAGCAAGTTGATCTGCTTCATTGTGATGTCGAAGCAGCTGAGCCGTATGTCATAGCGGGAGCACAAGCTATGATCAGGCATTCTCCTCGATTAAGAATCATTTTCGAATGGTCAAGCTACAGCTTCGACCACGGTACTGAGGAATATCGGCAAGCGGTAAATGATATGTGGGAACTGTTGAAATCTGAAGGTTTTTCCATTCGCCGGCTTATGCCATTTCTTCACCCGGATGGGGCCATTCAGCTATCCGAGCCACTGACTTACGCAGATTTTATTGCCGGGGAGCACGGTGACTATTTTGCTGAACGACCTGCGCAAAAATGAATACGCGTAGGGTGAAGGCCGGCGAAAGCAGACAAGCCAGCGCGGTTGCGGATTGCCGACAACGCAGGCCAGGGGGTGTGGCGTCGAAATTGACTAAGAGAACTAACCACACAGACCACTAGCAACACAGGACATTAGGAACCAGGACTCATGATAACAACCAAAAAGATTCGCAGCATCCTAAGCACTTCACAGGGTCAACCGATTCTCAAGCTACAACCCGCGACGCTAGGTGGTGCTCTTGCCCTCGATCTTCTTTCGCTGGGCAGCCGTGTCGCATTGGGTGGCTCGTTCCTGTTATCGGCCTGCGATCGGCTCGGGCTCTACGGCAATCCGGGAGATCGCGGAGTTTCCTGGGGTACATTCGAGCGATTTCTGGGCTATGCGGCCAAAGTCAATGCGTTTGCACCGGCATCGACGATCGCCTTTCTCGGCTTTGCCTCGACGGTGCTGGAACTCCTATTTGGCGTTGCGCTGATACTCGGACTCGCGCAGCGGTGGGCGGCCTTCGGCAGCGCAGGTCTGCTCTTGCTGTTCGGTGCAGCCATGGCGATCTCGTTTGGGATCAAGTCGCCATTCGACTACTCCGTACCCTCCGCGATGTTCTGCGCCCTATTTCTGGGCCTCGCTGGCTCGAATCGATGGACCCTCGACTCTTTTTTTGGCCGATGAATCCAGTATCCAGTCGCTGGAGTTACGGGCAGAAGCCGTTGCGCTCCCAGTAAAGAATTTTCACCCGGTTACGGTAGCGATTCAGAAAAACTTGGGAGCGCGGCTGACAACAAATATCGGCTTGGAATAGAGTCTCGTGGAGCACTGAGGTATGAAAAGGCTCAGCTGTAGACTTCGCCGACGCCAGGACCTCGACGGTGATGGCGATACACACCGGGGATCGCCTCATCACCAATCGCACCGGCCGCAAGCTTCGACTTCGTAGCCGCCAGGGCGCCGCACAACTTCCTCCTGCGCCCCGCTACAAAAGAAGTAGCAACGCCGCACCATAAACGACGGCACCGACCAGGAACGTCGCGAACGTAAAGCCCAGCACGCGCTGAACTCCTACCCCGGCCATCGCCACTACCGGCGCCGCCCAGAAAGGCTGCAGCATGTTGGAAACCTGCTCGCCCATGGCCACGGCCATGGTAGTTCCCGGCAAGGAGGCATGCAGTGTGACCGCGGCGGGAATCACGAAAGGCCCCTGCACCGCCCAATGACCGCCACCGCTGGGAATCAGAAACGTCACCACCAGCGAGCAGACGTAGCTCCAGAACGGCAGTGTGTGCTCGTTGGAAATGGCGACGAAGGAATTGGCGATCACTCCTGGCAACCCGGTAGCTTCCATGATCCCCATCAGGCCGCCGTACAGCGGGTATTGCAGCATCATCGAGCCGCTCTGCCTGGCGGCGTTCTTCACCGCATTGGCATAGGCCAACGGATAGCGATGCAGCAGGATACCCGCGGTGAACATCACGAAAATCACCGCGTTGACGCCGGTGAACTGCAAGTGGCCAAAGTAGGCAAAGACCATCACCGCGATGCCGCCAGCGCCCATCAACACACTACCAAGCCACGAGTACTCCAGGCGTTGGGCGAACGTCCATGGCCCCTCGGGCTTACGTTCCGGTACCGGGTCCGGGTGCTTGCTGATATCCAGTGCGACAACATCGTCACCCCGTGGACGCAATACGGCCATCACGAACGGGATGACGAGTAGCATCACCAGGGTGGGCACCATATTGAACGGCGCAAACACCATCTCGCCCACCCCCAATACCTGTCCGGTGACTTTTTCCACCACGTTCATCGGGCTGCCGGCCGTGGACTGCGCCAACACGATCGAACTGGAGAGGCCACCGGCCCAGACTACCCAGCCGGAAAATCCCGCCGCGACGATCCAGGCGAAATCGACCTGCATACGCTTGGCGATTTCACGCGCCAGCAGGGCACTCATCACCAAACCAAAACCCCAGTTGAAAAACGAAGTCACCGCGACGCTGACGAAAATCAGCGCGCCGGCCTGTGCCGGAGTGCGTGCCAAACCGATCAGCCGAGTGAAGAAGCGCTGCACGATAGGCGCGTGGGCCAATGCGTGCCCCAGCACCAGCACCAACGTGATCTGCAAGGCAAAGGTGAAAATATTGAAAAAGCCTTTGTACCAACCGGACAACACATTGCTGACGGACGCCTGCGGCCCCCAGATCAGTGCCGCGAGGGCGATCACAAAGGTCAGGAAGATCGCTAATACGAACGGGTCGGGAATGGTCCGTTCGAACACGCGGATCGTGTTGTCCGTCAGCCGGGTACGCAGGCTGCGAGGTGTGTTGAGCGCCACGGTCATTTGGCCATCCTCCACGTGTGGAGGACTAACGCGCAGTGTTGCACCAGGTCGTTTGGCATGAAGAAAATCCTATTGTGATTGTTATGGATGGAACAGCCAGGGCGCTCAACGCACCCGTTCATGCAGGGTTCGGCTTACAGCAATGCGCCACAGTCACGCAGCCCGCTGATTTGTTCATCGGTGAATCCATGGGCGCGCAGAACCCGATCCGAATCCTGGCCGAAGGTCGGCGCCGCGAACGGCTGCGGGCCAGGGGTGCGGCCATAATGAATGGGCCGGGTGAAGCCGCGATAATGCCCTACCACCGGGTGCTGATAATCGGCGATCAAGTCCTCCGCCTGGCATTGCGGATGATCGAACATGCCCTCGATCCGACGCGCCGCGGCGCAGGGCACCGCATCGCCAAATTCTATTTCCCATTCCAGCGCGGTACGTGCCTGCAAGCTGGCATGCAATTGCGGAACGATCACCGCGTGGTGCTCGGCGCGTTTGCGCACGCTGTCATAGCGTGCATCGAGCAGGTTCAACAGGCCGGTCTTCTCGCACAACGCCTGCCAGAAATGCGGGGTGTTGGCCGAGAGGTACAAGTGCCCTTCCCGCGTCGGATGAATACCGGTAATGCCACCGGAGCGCATGTCGCGATCCATTTTGGCCGGTTCGCCCTCAGCCCAGATCAGCCGCGCCGATTGCATGGTCAAGGCACTACGCAACAAGGACACGCCGACATACTGGCCTTCCCCGGTTTTTTCTCGCTCGTACAAAGCCGACGATACCCCCCCGGCGACCAGCGCGGCGGCATAGTAATCAACCACCGAGCCATACAGCACTTCCGGCGGACCGCCTGGTTTGCCTTGCGCGGCGCACATGCCGGTCATGGTTTGCAGCACCTGATCGTATCCGGCCTTGTCTTTGAGCGGACCGCTTTCGCCATAACCGGTGACGGCGCAATAGATCAGGCGCGGGTTGAGCGCCTTGAGTTGCTCGTAACCGATCCCCAGCCGGTCCGGCACGCGGGGGCGAAAGTTGTGCACCAGCACGTCAGCTTCACGTACCAAGGCCCGCAGCGTCTCCAGGCCCTCAGGGCGTTTGAGGTCGAGCACAACCCCTAGCTTGCTGCGGTTGACGCCGAGGAAGGCACGGCTTTCGCTGGACAGGGTCGAGGGGTATTTGCGCAAGTTGTCGCCGGTGGGCGGTTCGATCTTAATGACTTCGGCGCCCTGGTCGGCCAGCAACGAGCAGCCATAAGGTCCGGCGATATAAGCGCTCAGGTCCAACACCTTGATCCCACTCAAGGGGCCAACGGATCCCGAGTGTTCGAGGCGTGACGCGGGGGTGAGGCGCTCACTCATGAAAATATCTCCGCTGTACTGCTTAATTCGTATGGCGTCAGTCGTTTCGCTGGAGGGCGCGACCGCACGGCGTTGGAATAAAGTTTGAGCTCAGCGACAAGAGATTAAAAATAGTTTTCAATAGCTTCAGAGTGAAATAAAACTGGATTATAACAATTGTCCCACTCGCCCGGATGCCCCTTCGTACAACGCCTCGCAAAACGCATTGATCAGATTGACCTTCGGCGAATTGCGTTTCCACAGCAAGCCAATCGGCCGACGCAAACCCGCGCCCGGTAGCGGCAGTTGCGCCAGTGCATCGAGGTTGGCGTGCAGCGGATGCCAACGTGGCACCAATGACACGCCGAGTCCGCCACCGACCATCGCGGCAATCGCGTCTAGCGCATCGATCTCGAAACGTTCGCGAGGAGCAATACCGGCTTCCAGTAGATAGCGGTCAGCCAGCAAGCCGCCCCATGAACGGCGGTGATAACGAATGAACGGCTCGCTCGCCAGCACTTGATGCGCTTGACGGCCAATCAATTGCGCGGGGGCCAGCACAATGAACGGTTCATCGTACAGTGCGCGCCAGGTGAACTCCTTAGGCAGATCAAAACCAGGCCGTACCATCAAGCCAACGTCGATATCCCCTGCCACCACCTTGCGGTACAGCTCGGTGGACACCGCAGGTTCCAGGTGTGTGTGCAAGTGTTTGTGACGCTCGATCAGCGTCGCCAGCACCCTGGGCACCAGATACGCCAGGGCGGTGGAGATGCAGCCAATGCGCAAATCTCCGGCTATCACATCCAGCGCAGCGATAGCACTCAGGTCGCGGGTACGCCGCACCAGTTCGCCGGCGGGTTCGATCAACGCCATTCCGGCCGCTGTCGCCTGCATGTTGCGCCCGGCGCGGGTCAGCAAGGTCGCACCGATCTCATGCTCCAACGCTTTGATTCGTTGCGCCACGGCAGTGGGCGTGAGATTGAGCAGACGGGCGGCAGCGGCGGTGGAGCCCAGGCGAGCGACTTGGAGGAAGCTTTCCAGATAGCGAGTATCCATAGTGAATTTTTTTTGGACTCTAATTCAAGTAATAGTCACTTTAGTTATCTTCCTCTGATTTGCAATATAGATCCCGTTGCGTCGCCCTTCGGCGTGGCCCATAAGAAGAACACCGAGGATCGTCAATGCGCAGCAAACTCTTCGTGCCCGGCTCGCGCCCCGAACTCTTCGCCAAGGCGTTGGCTTCCAAGGCAGACGCTGTCAGCTTCGACCTGGAGGACGCGGTCGATCCCTGCGCGAAAGACCGTGCGCGCCAATGGCTTTGCGACTTCCTGGGTACCCTAGAGCCCACCGACAAAATCATCGTGGTACGGGTCAACGACTCGTCTTCGCCCCATTACGAGCATGATCTGAGCGCGCTGGTCGGCACCGCGATGCAGGTCATCAACCTGCCGAAAGTCGAATCCGCCGAGCAGATTCAGGCCCTCGCCCAGCGACTCGATGAGCTCGAAACACAGCACGGCATGACCCGTCCCATCGCGATCCTGGCGACTATCGAAACCCCCAAGGGCCTGCGTAATGCAGCGGCCATTGCTGCCGCCAGCCCCAGGGTCAACGGTCTGCAATTGGGCCTGGCCGATTTGTTCGAGCCGCTGGGCATCGACCGCCAGGATCAATGGGCGCTGCACCAGATCCGCCTGAGCCTGCGCCTGGCGGCGGGTGAAGCCGGGGTGGCGACTTACGATTCAGCCTTCGCCCGGATCGACGACCCCCAGGGTTTCAGCGCTGAAGCCGACACTGCCCAGCGCTTGGGTTATGTCGGTAAGTCATGCATCCACCCGACCCAGATCGACCTGGCCAATCAGGCGTTTCTACCCAACGCCGAGCAAATCGCCCACGCATCGCGTGTGGTCGAGGCCGCCGCCAAAGCCGAAGCAGCGGGCATTGGCGCGTATAGGGTCGATGGCCAGATGGTCGACGGCCCCTTCGTGCGCAGCGCCCAGACACTGCTGGCACGAGCGCGTAGCGCCGGCCTGCTCGGCTAGATCGCGGCGCGATACGCGTGAGTGCGGCGACTTCAACGCCGCCGCAAAAACAATAATAGAGAGGTGGCATTGAGCAGCCCGTGAGCGATCATGATTTGCGAGCGGCTCGACGTGAGCGGCAGACCTCATCCGCCTCTGACTGGCAGCCGTCGCCCGCATCGACGGTGCGATCGCCGCCAGGCCGACGCCGCTGTTTGCACCATTGTCGCCCGTCCGCTCCAGGAGCCCTGCTTATGATTGCCTCATCAGTACCTCATTCATCAAGCGTCGAGCGCCCACGGCCAGCGTTGCCGGACAACGCCTGCGATGCCCATTTGCACATCCTCGATGCGCGTTTCGCCCCGGCCATTGCCGGTACGCCAACCCCGACTCACATGACTTGGGATGACTATGGCTTGCTGCAAAAGCATCTGGGCAGCAGTCGCGCGGTGATCGTGCAAGCCAAGCACTACGGCTTTGACAATGCCTGTCTGTTGGATGCCATTGCCCGCAGCCAGGGCAAAGCACGCGGTATCGCCGTGGTCGCGACCGATATCAGCGACCGTGAACTGGAACGTCTCGACCAGGCTGGCGTTCGCGGGCTGCGTTTCAGTTTGTGGAACAACGCCAATGCAGTCGCCTCCTGGGACACCCTCGCGCCCCTGGCGGCCCGGATCGCCGAGCTGGGCTGGCATATCCAGTTGCACGCGGCAGCCGATCAACTCGTGGCGCATGAACGACTGATCGCCCACCTGCCAACACCGCTGGTGATCGATCACATGGGCCGATTGCCGCCCCACGCCGGGCTGGCTCACCCCGCCGCACGGTTGCTACGCCGCTGGCTGGAGGCCGGCAAGACTTGGATCAAATTATCGGGAGCCTATCTGAACAGCGACAGCGGCGCGCCCAACTATGCACCGACGCTGGAGACCGCACGGCAGATGGTGCAATGGGCGCCAACCCGGATGTTCTGGGGCAGTGACTGGCCGCACATCACCGAACAGCACAAGCCCGACGATGCTCAACTGGTCAATCTGCTGAACGACTGGGCCGGTGAACATCGCCAGACCATCCTGGTGGACAACCCAGCCCACTTCTACGGCTTTACCGATTGAACCACGCTTGCCCACGGATTCATCCCTAAAAACAAAAGAAGCTGGAGTGCTCATGCCGTACATGATCAATAGACGTCGCTTGCTAGGGACAATGACCTGCCTGGCCCTGAGCCCGGCCTTTGCATTCGCGCAGGATAAAAACCTTGCGTCTGCACCCTCCCTCGCTGAACAGTTGGCCGACTACGTGGCCGCTATGCAATACGCCAGCCTACCGGCCAACATCGTCGAGCGCGTGAAAGCACACTTCATCGACGCCATGGGCTGCGCGATCGGTGCATTGAACCAGCCACAAGTGCAGAAGGTGCGCGAGGTGGCGCTGGCGATACCGGGCGGCGTATCGACACTGATCGGCAGCACGCGCAAAAGCAACATGGACCTGGCGTCCTTCGCCAACGGCGCGGCGGTACGTTATTTCGATCTCAACGACTCCTACGCCGGGAAAGAAGTCGGGCACCCAAGCGACAACATCACGCCCTGCCTGGCCGTGGCCGAGGCGCAAAAAAGTTCCGGTCAAGCGTTGATCCTGGCCATAGCGCTGGCCTATGAAATCGATTGCCGCCTGCTCGACACGGTGCAAATCAGCGCACGCGGCTGGGATCATCCAAACTTCAGCCTGCCATCCGCCGCGCTGGCGACCGGCAAGCTCATGAACCTCTCAACCCAACAGCTGACCGAAGCCATCAATCTGTCATTCGCCGGGCATCTGGCGATGAACCAGACCCGTCTGCAAGTACTGTCAAACTGGAAGGGCCTGGCTGATGCCGAAGCCGGGCGCACCGCCATTTTTGCCGCTCAACTGGCCCGCGCTGGACTCACCGGGCCTGCGCCGGCATTCGAAGGCAATGCCGGGTTCTTCAAACAAGTGTCGGGACCGTTCACTTTGGACACCGAGCAATTCGGTGGCCGTTCCGGGACCTTCAAGATCGCTGAATGCCAGATCAAACCCTACCCGGCTCAGGCGCTGTTGCAGACCGCGATTGCCGCCGCCGCCAAAGTGGGCAAGGCCATCCCGGACACGGAAAAGGTCAAATCCATCGTCATCGCCACCTCCCATGCCGGCCATCAGTACTCGGCCGAGTCACCCGAAAAATTCGCCCCCAAGACCCGGGAAACCGCTGACCATAGCCTGCCCTACATTGTGGTGCGGGCGATGCTCGACCATGAAATCAAGGACTCCAGCTATTCGGATACAGCGTTAAAGGACCCGCGTCTGGTGGCTCTACTGAAAAAACTCACGGTAGAGGAAGACGATGCCTTGACCCAAATGTCCCCACAACGGCTGCCTACTCGGGTCACGGTGACGCTAAACGATGGCCGGGTCATCAGCGAACAGGTCGATGACCTTCCCGGTTTCGGCGGCAAGCCGCTTACCCGCCTGGGCACCGAGGAAAAATTCCTGCGCTCGGTCAAGGGCATATGGAAAGACAAACAATCCCAGGCGTTTTTTCAAATAGCCTGGAATCTTGACCAGCAACATGACTTGAAGGAACTCTTCAAACACATGGTGACTCTGGCCTGAGCCGTTAATACCACCGCGCCACATAACCTAAAACGTCGGGTGAGCCGGTGCGATTGCCAGATCGCGCCGGGGCCATGGCGCGCAGCCGCTATCCGCGCAACACCCGTGTTGTTTCGCCGTCCCGGCACGGACTATAGTGCCAGGCACGTTCAAGGCAGGAGCCCTACGCAGTGCACTCGATAATTTCCACCCCTCGCCTCTATCTCCGTCCGCTTTGCTCTCTGGCCATCGCGCTCTCGCTTGTCTCCTGCCATGCCCCGCCGCCCACCAGCACAGCCCTGCCCGCTGCCCCGGAAATCGGCACGGGTTATCGCACCGCGATGGTCACGCAACATGCGACCCGACATATGGCGGCTGCCGCCAACCCGCTGGCGGCTGAAGCCGGGCGGGAAATCCTGCGTCAAGGCGGCTCCGCCGTGGACGCCGCCATCGCGATGCAAGCCGTGCTGACGCTGGTCGAACCCCAGGCCACCGGTATTGGCGGCGGCGCATTTATCATGGTCTGGGACGGCAAGCAGGTGCGCGCCTATGACGGACGTGAAACCGCTCCAGCGGGCGCTACCGAGAAGCTGTTCCTGAACCCCGACGGCAGTCCCATGGAGTTTACCCAAGCCCAGATCGGCGGTCGCTCGGTGGGCACCCCGGGGGTGATGCGCGCCCTGGAACTGGCCCACCGCAACAATGGCCGGCTGCCCTGGGCCAGGCTGTTTGAGCCGGCGATCCATCTGGCCGAAGAGGGTTTCCCGATTTCGCCGCGCTTGCACAAACAGATTGCCGCCAGTCCGTTCCTGCCGAAATCCCCCGCCATGGCGGCCTATTTCCTCAACGCCGACGGCAGCCCGAAAGCCGTCGGCACGATCCTGAAAAACCCGCCGCTGGCCGCAGGGCTCAAGCGCATCGCCCAGGAAGGCAGCGACGCGCTCTATAAAGGCACCATCGCCCAAGAGACGGTTGCGGCGGTCAACGGCAGTGCCAACCCTGGCAGCCTGTCGCTGGCCGACCTACAGGGCTACCAGGCTAAGGAGCGCACGCCGATCTGCTCGGACTACAAGCGCTGGAAGCTCTGCGGCATGCCGCCACCATCCTCCGGTGCGATTGCCATCGCGCAGATTTTCGGCACCTTGCAGGCGCTGGAGGCCCGAGACAAAAACTGGGCGCTGCCGCCCCTGGCGCCACTGAAGAGCGCGACCGCAGCCGGTCTTGAGCCGCACCCCCAAGCCGTTCACCTGATCGCCGAGGCCGAGCGACTGGCCTATGCCGACCGCGGCCTGTACGTCGCCGACAGCGATTTTGTCGCGGTACCGGTGGCCGGTCTGATCGACCCGGCGTATCTGGCCCAGCGCGCCACGCTGATCGGCGAACGCAGTCTGGGCAAGGCCGAACCCGGCATACCCGCCGGACTCCAGGTCGCCCTCGCCCCCGACCGCTCGCCCATGCGCATCTCTACCTCGCAGATCGTCGCGGTGGATGATCTGGGCGGAGCCGTGTCCATGACTACCACGGTGGAAAGCTCCTTCGGTTCGCACCTGATGGTGGGGGGCTTTATCCTCAACAACCAATTGACCGACTTCTCGTTTATCCCCAGCGAAAACGGCAAACCCGTGGCCAACCGTGTCGAGCCCGGCAAGCGCCCACGTTCGTCGATGGCGCCGACCCTGCTGTTCGACCGCCAGAGCGGCGAGTTTCTTGGCACGCTCGGTTCTCCCGGTGGTTCGCAAATCGTCGAATATGTCGCCAAGACCCTGGTCGGCCTGCTGGACTGGAAGCTCGACCCACAGGCGGCGATCAACTTGCCCAACTTCGGCAGCCGCAATGGCCCTACCGAACTGGAGCAGGGGCTGTTCTCTCCACAATTGATCACTGCACTAAAGAACAAGGGCCATGAACTCGACGAACCGCAGATGACCAGCGGCACTCAGGCGATCATGCGTGTACGCGATCCACAGGGCGTCAGCTCCTGGGCCGGCGGCGCCGATCCACGGCGCGAAGGCGAGGCGCTGGGGGACTAAATAGCTAACGCGCAAAACAGCACCCTCCACTGTACGTCGTGAAGCACCCGTTCAAGAGAAAAAGGGTTCAGCTATCGGAACTGCCGCCGATACACCCCTTACGAACAAATTCAGCTGGCACTAAAAACAACACCTTCCAGCCACCCGACGAGCAAGCAACACTACGTTCCTGGAGGAATTCAATGAATAGCTGGTTTGCCAATATCAGCATCAACCTGAAACTGGGTCTGGGCTTCGGCCTGGTCCTGGTGCTTACTACTATTCTGGCCCTGACAGGCTGGACCAGCCTCGGTGGCCTGATCGACCGTAGTAACTGGATGAGCGACATCACCCAGCTCAATGCCTCGCTGACCAAACTGCGCGTGGCCCGTTTGCAGTACATGCTGACCAACGGCGACGAGACCGCCGCACAGAACGTGCAGGTCAACCTCGACGCCTTTATCGCCCAGCAGCAGAAATTGCTCGGCAGCTTCAAAAGCCCGGAGAATCTCAAGCTGCTCAACGAGCAGGCCGCGTTCATTGGTAGCTACCAGCAGTCGCTGAACAAAATGCGCGACGCTTATCGCACCGGCAACAGCGCTCGCCAGACCATGGGCGAAAACGCCGAGGTCATCCAGAAACTGATTGCCACGATCCACAACAACGTCCTGCAAATGGCGCCGGACGATGAAGGTCGTTTCGAGCGCTTCCAAGCCATTATCCAGGCCAAGGAACAATTCCACCTGACCCGCTACGAAGTGCGTGGCTACACCGCCAGCAGTACCCCGGATACCGAACAGAAAGCCATCAACCAGCTAAATGAAACAATTGCCGGCCTGAAACAACTCCAGCAGCATTTCAGCAGCAGCCAGCAGAATGAGCTGCAGCAGTTGGAAACACGTCTGGACAATTACCGGGTCGCGGTGCAAGCCTATAAGACTGCCAACAGCGCCGTCATACTGGCGCGCAAGGAAATGACCGACCAGGGCAATGGCATCGTGGCACGCAGCAGCGATCTCTACCAGATCCAACTGGAGCGTCGTGACAGCGAAAGTGCCCAGGCCCGCAACCTGCAATTGGGCAGCACGTTGCTCGCCCTGCTATTCGGCATTCTTGCCGCCGTGGTCATCACCCGCCAAATCAATCGGCCGATCCGCGAGACCCTCGGTGTGGTGGAGCGCATTGCCTCCGGTGACCTGACACAGGAGCTGCTGATCAGCCGCCGCGATGAGTTGGGCGTGCTGCAGCAAGGCATCCAGCGCATGAGCGGCACCCTGCGTGACTTGATCAGCGGCATTCGCGACGGTGTCACCCAGATCGCCAGCGCCGCCGAAGAGTTGTCAGCGGTGACCGAGCAGACCAGCGCCGGGGTCAACAACCAGAAAATCGAAACCGACCAAGTGGCCACGGCCATGCATGAAATGACTGCCACCGTGCAAGAAGTCGCGCGCAATGCCGAAGAAGCCTCGCTCGCGGCGGCGGCGGCAGATGGTGAAGCCCGTGAAGGTGATCGGGTGGTCGGCCAAGCCATTGCCCAGATCGAGCGCCTGGCTGCCGAAGTGCTACGCTCGACCGAGGCCATGACAGTGCTGCAACGCGAAAGCGACAAGATTGGCAGCGTCATGGACGTGATCAAGGCCGTGGCCGAGCAGACCAATCTGTTAGCGCTCAACGCTGCCATCGAAGCGGCCCGCGCCGGTGAAGCCGGACGTGGTTTTGCCGTGGTGGCTGATGAAGTACGCGGCCTGGCCCAACGGACACAGAAATCCACCGAAGAGATCGAAGGCCTGGTGGCAGGCTTGCAGAACGGTACCCAGCAAGTGGCGAACATGATGAACAACAGCCGTGGCCTGACCGATAGCAGCGTCGAACTGACCCGCCAGGCCGGAACCTCACTGGAAAACATCACCCGCACGGTGTCGAATATTCAATCGATGAACCAGCAGATCGCCGCGGCGGCCGAGCAGCAGAGCACGGTAGCCGAAGAGATCAGCCGCAGCATCATCAATGTCCGCGACGTGTCTGAACAGACCGCTGCCGCCAGCGATGAAACCGCCGCCTCCAGTGTCGAACTGGCCCGCCTGGGCAATCAGTTGCAGATGATGGTCAGCCACTTCCGGGTCTGAACCGCCAAAGATCGATAAACTCAGCTACAGGCCTTGTAGATAAAGGGTTGTAGCTGTACCTCCAAGTAGTCGCAGGAGCGTCTTGCCCTGGCCTTATCGTCCACAAGTAATTCGACTCGGGCTGCCGGACCCGATTGACCTTCCAAATGGCCCACCTCGGCGAAACGCTACAAACGCCTTAAGCGAGCGGCACGGCTCCACGCAACGGGGTCTCTTGCGCGGGGCGTGGCGGGGTCTGTTCGCGTGCCGCCAACTCCTCCAGCGTCAGCGCCAGCCAGTTGCCCATCTTGTCGGCCTGCTCCGTGAAACGCTCGAACAGGCGCAGCATGGCACTGTGATCGAGCATGAGGAAGGGTTGACGGCTCCACAGAATGACTTTCTTCTGCTCGACAATCGCCCCGGTCAGGATCGGCGGGTGCTCCAGCCCCAGCAAATTAGCCTGGAGCAGGATGGCCAGGGTCTGCGGGTCATCGAAGCGTTGCTCCGACACGGGCAGCAGGCAACTGACCGTCAGAAAATCATTGGGCGCCTCGCGCCACTCCAGCACCAGGCCGCTCGGCAAAGTCATGACATAGCTGTCTGACAGCTCCAGCGCTCGCTCATCGACGCCCACCTGGTGAAACACCGGGGACAGTACTTGTTTCAACTGGCTCGCCATCGGCTATTGACCTTATCGAGTGATAAAATTGCGCACCCGCGCCATTAATGAGCTGGAACGTTCGCGACGGGCCGGCGGCGTGTCACGGTAGCGAGCACCGTCGTGGGTGGGTACGCGCTCCCGCCGGACGCTGACCGAGGGCGCATGCCGACGCTCCACGGGAGCGGGCGCGTAGTGGGGAATCACCGGTCGCTCGCGGGTACTGAGCGACTCTGCGCGGGCACGCGGCGGCGGAACCCGTCCACGGGAGGCATTGCCGTTGTCCACGGGCGGTCGGTAATGCCGGGCGTCGGTGGGCGGCACCCAACGACGATCGTCCCGAGGCGCAACATAAGGCGTGACGACCGGGCTGCTACGCGTATCGACCGTCTCCGAGCGGCCCAGCGGAGCGGCCGGCACCCTGGACGAGGCGTTGCGCCCACGGGAGCGCTCATTCAGCGACGGAAAATCCAGGGTAGCGACGATCGGTGCCGGTGGCGGGTTATGCGGCACCTCCGTGCCGTCCCAGGGGTTGATACCCAACTGGTCCAGTCGTTTGCGGAATTGGCGCTCCGAAAAATTCTGGTCAATGCGTCTCTCATCTCCCCGACTCGAGTCACCCTCATAGCGCAGCCCCAGGTTCTTCGACGCATGGACCTGTGTATAGAGTTTGGTGTTTGCCAGCAAGAAATCCGTCAGTTGTGCCTTGTCCGATGGCTCGTTCGGTCGCAAACGGGCAAACTCCCTGTCGATCTCCTGTTGGCTGGCCTTGGGGCCGCGTAACAGTTGCTCGCGCTCATCTGGGTTGTAGCGCGGTTGATAACGATACAGAACCTCGGGATGAGCGCCCAGCAACGAAAAATCCTGGCGGCGCAACGCTCGACCGAACTCCGGCCAGGCATCGGAAATCACGGTATTGTTGCTCTCCCGCGAGTCGCCGACCTCCACGAAGACATGGCCAACATCCGCGGCCAGCACAACGGACACCTGCTGGTGTTGATCTTTGGCGCTCGCCAACAGCAACGCATTCACCATGGCCATCTGGTCGCAGTTGCCAGCCCCGAACCGCGCCGCACTCCGCGCAAAGCCGGGGTAGCCTTGACTCTTGTCGGCATCGTAGCTCACGACCGTGCGTTTGAAGGACTCGGCCTGAGTCGCCCGGACATGCCTTCTCTGGTTACCCGAACCGTAATTGAGGATTCGCCAAGTGTCGTCGATGGCCTGGTTGGATAGCAGCAGCGCATTCATCTGCGCTACGGGCACGGTGACCGTAGCCTTGAAATGCTGCGGGTCGCCTGGGGCCAAGACTCGGCGTGCCGACACTGTGTGATTGCGATCACCGGTGTTGAAATATCGGGGATCGCCCCTAAAAGTTAAACCCGTCGATAGAGGCATGAGATTGATTCGAGAGGAGTAGAACGCTGCTGAGTGGTTCTAGCACGCAAACTGGTTCCATCCCCATCCTATCGAATCATGCTCGATACCGACCCATCGTCAGTCAAATCATCTCGTTCAGGATCCACTCGGTGACCGAGGTGCGCTTCGGTGCCCAACCCAGCCACTCGCGGGCATTGGTGCCGCGCACCCGGCTGTTGGAGCCCAGGGCGTAGTTGGCCATTTCATACCCCCACTCGGCTTCGGCATCCGCCAGCGGCCAGTCTTGTGGTTCGCCCAGGTTCAGGGCCTTGGCCATCGCGGTGGTCATATCGATAAACGCCGCTTCACCGCTTTCGACGAAATAGAACGTACCCGCCGGACTTTTCTGCAGAGCCAGCAGGTACAGCGCTACCACATCTTCGATATGCACATTGGACCAGATGCTCGCGCCGCTGCCGACATGGCGCACCACACCACTCTTGCGAGCCTGTGCCAACAAGCGCGGTAACTGCACGCTGTCGCGGCTCACGCCCAAGCTGTGACCGTAGATCAAGGTATTGCACAACACCGCCGAACGCACACCGGACTTCGCCGCGGCGAGAACCAGGTTGTCGATGGCTACGCGGGCCGCCTTGTCGACAGTCGGCTGCGGCAGGTTGTTCTCGTCATAGACGATATCACTGGCCTTGCCGCCGGCTGCGTCGCCGACGATGCTCGAACCGCTGGTGTGCAGGAACACTTTGTCGGAACCGCGCAGGGCGTCGAGCAAAGCTTCGACCGCACCGCGATGGTCACTGCTGGCAGCGTTGATCACGGCATCGGCCTGACGCGCCTGCTCGGCGAGCAAGCGGCTGTCGTCCAGGGTGCCGAGCACCGGGGTGATCCCCAAGGCGTGCAACTCTTCGGCCTGTCCGGCATGGCGTACCAAGCCGCTGACCCGATGGCCAGCCGCGACCAGCCCGGTGGCGATGGAACCGCCGATAAAGCCGGCGGCGCCGGTAACAAATACGTTCATGGAAAAACTCCGTGCGTGGATAAGTGATGGGATGAGTATCGGTGACTTATCCGTGCCGAATAACCCTATTATTTCCAATTTACTCTTGCGTCGGAGTCACGAATCATCGGCGCGAGACCCCTGAGTCAGCTTGCATACCTGGCCAGCTTGCCTTGGATAAAGTCGAGGAAGCATTGGATGCGCAAGGCCAGCCGCGAGTTACGGTAGTACACCGCATGGATCGGCTGGCGATAGCCGCTGTTGGCTGGCGCCAGGATCACCCGTAGGCGACCGGACCGGATGTCCTCGCAGGTCATAAAATGCGACAGGCAGGCAATGCCTTGCCCCTCCAGCGCCAACTGACGCAAGGTCTCGCCGCTGGATGCGCTGATGCTCGGCTGGATTGGCCAACGATCCCCCTGGGCATGCCGCAACGGCCAGTGGTTGAGACTCTCGGCCTGGGTGAAGCCAAGTAGTGTGTGCGCGGATAAGTCATTGACGCTGACCGGTACACCATGACGCTCCAGGTACGCGGGGCTGGCGAGGATATTCAGCGGGCTGCTGCCCAGCGGACGGGCGTGCAAGGTCGAGTCCGCCAGATTGCCGATACGAATAGCGATATCCGTGCTCTGCTCCAGCAGATCGATGATCAGGTCGTTGCTGTTGAGTTCCAGTTGGATATCCGGGTACAGCTCGCGAAACTCGGCGATATACGGCACCACTGCGTGCAGCATGAAGGGCGACGCGGCGTTGATCCGCAAGCGCCCGGCCGGCGTGCGCTGCCGCAGGGACAGGCGCTCTTCCAACTCGTCCATCTGCTCCAGGATCTGCTTGGCCCGCTCGAAGAAAAACTTGCCCTCCTCGGTCAGGTCCATGCGTCGGGTGGTGCGATTGATCAGCGTGGTATCGAGCTTGGCTTCCAGCCGCGACAAGCAGCGACTGACCGCCGACGGGGTTTGGCCGATCTGCTCAGCCGCCGCTGAAATCGAACCGCACTCAATCACGCCGACAAAGATCTGCAACTCATCGGATCTGGCTTTCACCTTGACCCCTCATCCGGAAACAGGCCTGATAGTAGCCGTATGTGGGGTAAAAGGAACCAAGGAAGAGCTCGAAGCCGTGCGCAAGTACTTCGTCTTTGCCTGAATAGCGCCTGCGATGCTTACCGGCCGCGTCGGCAGCCGGAGGCTGATGCACAAACGAGTCAGACTGCCGGGTCGTTGGGGTTGGGCGCCGCCGGGCGATTACGAAGTCTCGAGTTGTTGACCATGCCCGCCAGTCTATCGGCCCCAGACGACGCGGCACCACCAATCTCGTTAATCACGTGGCTCACGCCTTGCTTGACCTCCGTGTAGCTTGAACTGATCTGTCTGCTGGCGGACTCGGCCTTGGCCACCACCTCGGCGTGCACTTGCTTGGCGATAGCCTGAGCCTTGGGCGGTAAGTCTTCCTGCAACACCTTGACCGCGCCGTCGCTGGCCGGCCCGACCAGGGTCGCGGTCGCTCCGAAAGCGGCAAAAGCCAGCGCCGACATGACAACGTTGGCCAACTGGTCTAATGCGACCCCCTTCACGAGAGAAAGACCAGCCTCGGTCGCGGCCCCCTTGACCGCGCTACGCACCTCCCCAGCAAGGGCAAAACCACCGCCCAGGGCTAGGCCATTATTGGCCAGACTACTCATGGAAATCGCCGCGCTAGCGGATTTCAGAGCGTCGGTCATGATGTCCACTGGCAGCTTCGCTATACGCTTGAGAGCGCTGGTTAAAGGATCGACACGGGGGTTACAATCCCTCAGCTTCTGGTACTGCTCTTTCCAGTCCTGACGCCCGAACAAGTACTCGGGACCAGCCCGATGCGCCTTTAAGTCAAACGAGCGCGAGATGATATTCGAACCGGCACCTGCCACCATCCCACCCAGCGCGGTCACTCCAGTATCCACCGCCGCCGCCGTATTCGAGCCTTCGGTGGCGGTCAAGCTGGTGTTGAGTATGCCGCGCACCACATTACGCACGGTAAAGGTCTGAAGCGCTAAGGCGCTCTGCCCTGCCTGGATGAGGCGGTTTTCCGAGGCCTTGGCCTTCTGCGCGGCCTGCATTACAGGTTCGAGTTTTTCGGTCGGTGCCTTGAACCAGAACGCATCATGGGTTGCTCTCGACAATAGGCCGTTACCGACCACGTCCAATGCACCAGAAACGGTGCCGGCGATTAAACCGGCATAGGCTGGACTGTTGGCCGCATCGGCGGAAATCCCTGGCACCTTGTCGAGCAACACCGTAGCGACGGCAAACGGGATACTGCCCACCGCCCCATGAACCGGTATCGTGACCCTATCCATGCCATTGGCCTTGCTCAGCATGCTCTCGACATCGGCAGCAGTCTGGCCCAGCTGCTGCAGTTCCTTGGCGCGATCATTGATCAGTGCGTCAAGAAAGCCCCCGTTATCCACGGTCCTGTGCGGCTCGAAAACATCGGCCATCTTCTGCTTTAGTCCTTCCAGGTTTTGCGTCGCGCTGAGCTCGACCCGCCCGGCGGCAGACGTCTGCGCCAGCGGTTGCATTTCCACGTCAGACGCGGAATGTGCGAGCCGCTGCGCAATGCTCGGGTGATGTGCTCCGGTGGAGGAAATAGTCATTGGCGTCTTGCCTCATTTTGTTATTTTAGAATTTCCGTTCAATCAAATGTCAACCGGCCGTCAGGCCGGCAACTGTCCTTTGCCGCTGCCGATGATCTCGGCGAATTTCAGTACATCGGCCGGGTAGCTCGAACTGCCGACGCCGCCGGTATCGGCCAGATTACGCGTGTTGACCTTGTCGGGACCGGAGTTGTAGGCCCGCAGCGCAGCGCCGATATTGCCGCTGAACGCCTTGGCCTGATCGCGCAGATAAAGCGCACCGGCCAAAATGTTGTCGTGAGCGTTATTGACGTTGGCGTTACCCAGCAGGCCGGGGTTTTCTTTCTTCAGGCCAGCGAAGGTGTCGGCGTTGATCTGCATCAGGCCGGCATCGGTCTTGCCGTTGACGTTGGTGCTGGCGGCGCCCAGGTTGCCTCGCGATTCGGCCCAGATTTGCCCAGCGATGACCTTGGCCGGCATGCCGGTGGCCTTGGCCGCGTCGAGGATATCCGCACGATAGGGTTCCAGTTGCTTGGGCAGGTGCAGTTCACCACCGCTGCTCAGGCCACCGGCATTGTCCACCGCGCCCGCGCCACCGGCGCCAGATGCCGGAGCACCGCCACTCGCGCCTTTCACTGGCGAACCACCGCCGGCATCGCCAACACCACCGCCACCGCCATTCTGCGCCGGCGCCACCGAGTCGTCAGCGGAGTCGTCGTCCTGCTGGGGCTTGAGCATCGCCTGCAACCACTGCATCACCGCCTTCTGAATCACCTGCAGCAGTTGATCGAGGATATCCGGCTGCTGGGCCTCACCCGCACCGCCGACGGCGCCGACTTTGTTCGGGACATCCGGCGGCGCAAAGTTCACCGGGTTCTGCGGCTGGGCGGCGAAGATCCCCATGGCGCTAGGGTCCGGGCTCTGGTTGGCGCTCTGGCCGCTGTCCAGGCCGTGTTCATGCCCGCCAGGCCGGCCAAGGTTTGCCAGCTCGGAATCGAACCTATTGGCAATATCTTGCACAGCCGTGCGAACCGGAGAAATCGATAAGCTCATGGTCCTGCTCCTCTGCTCGATGGCATCAGTCACTAAGGATTTACATTAATGCGCCCGAGGGATACCAAATTGGTCCAGGGTCGGATCGACGTTGTGATCGAACTGTTTCTGCGCGTGGTGTTTCCTGACCGCTTCGATGATTGCCATGATGCCCAAGCCCAGGCTCATGGCTGCATCGACTAGCCAGCCCACTGGTCCGGCCGCCGCGCCCATGGCGGCTACCGCCCCCATACCGACTGCTTCACCGACTATGGCCCCGGCAATACGCCCACCGATGGAGACGGCCATACGCCCCAGCCCGACCGAAGCCTCACGCCCGGCCATCTTCCCGGCAGTCTCGATACCGTTCTTGGCGGCCGACAGCCCCGACTTGGTGTTGTCGTAGCCGCTCTTGATCTGCTCGGCCTTGCTGGTCGATGGCGCGGTATCGGTATCGGTACCCGGATCGGACATGCCTTCGAGCAGTTCGCGGCCCTTCTTCGATTGCTGCAACTGATCAACCGTGGTGTTCATGTAGCTGTCCTGCCGAGCGCTAACAAAGTCATCGGGCAGTACGCTGTCATAAGCCGCCTTGCGCGCATCGACGGTTTGTACGGAGTCGCCGACATCGGCCTTCTTCTGCCCCAGCAGTTGCTTGAGCGCACCGCCTTCGCTGAAGTTGGCTTCATAGGACTGCTTGAGCTTGGCCTGTACCTGCGGCTGCCCACCGATCACTTGCTGCGCGCTGGGCAACTGGGCTTGCGGGCCCAGCAGATCCTGTTGCATCTGTAGCTGTGCCGAAAGGCCGGTGATCGCGCCCGTGTAGTCAGCCTTGCTGCTATCGCCCTTGGCCTGACGGTCGGCGGTGTTCATATCGTTGCGTAGCGCCTGGCCACTAGTCACCTGTTGCAACTGGCCCTTGACTGCCTTGTCCAGGGCCGGGTCACTCGCCACCAAGGCGCGTTCCTGGCTCGGCACCGCCTGCTTCATGTAGGCCTGGACATCAGGGTCGGCTTGCAACTGGGCGATCTTTTCCGCCAGCGCATCTTCGGTCTTGCCGGTCTTGTGCAGGTCGCGACCAGCCACCACGCTTTGCTGGGTCTGCTGTAGCTTGACCATGACCGCGGCTTTCTGCGCGCCGGTGTAGTTCTGTGGTTGCTCGAAAACGTCCTTGCCCAGCTTGCTGATGTCGGTTCCGGCTACAGCGTTCAAGGTCGCCGCATCACTGAGCATGGAGGCGAATTCGCCACCGTTGGTCGGTGCCTGCTTCTTCACCCAGTCGCCGATATTTGCCGCGTCGAACAATTTGTCCGGACCATGGGTCGCCAAGCCACGACCGGATAATCCGCCCTGGTCGAGCATGTTCAGAAAGCCCGGTTGAGAGAAGGTCTTCGCCGATTGCTTGAGAGCACCGGACAGACCCGGATTGCTCTTCTGCAAGGCTTGTAGGCCGTCGGCACTGGTCTCGCCGTTAATCTTGGTTTCGCCTTCCGTCCCAGCGCCATGGTGGGGATCGGCCGCCGCGGTGAGCGGGGCGTTGGCTTTCAACAACAAGGCTGAACGGACCATCTGCAAGGACTGCGGATCAGCGTCGGGGTGATCCTTCTGGTAATGCGCAAGATCCTTGGCCGCACTATCGGCGGCACCCTGCATCTTCTTGGCGAACGCCTTGAGGTCGCCATCGGTGATCTTGCCATCGGCCTTGCCACCATGCTTGGCGGTGTCGATGGCGGTCTTGATGGCCGGGTTGTCGTTGATGAACTTCATCGCCTTGGCCCCATCAGGGCCTTTCTCCAAGGCCATGCGCGCGGCGGCGATCGGTCGATTGAGCTCTTTCTCTGCCTGCAGGCGCTGATCGGGCGGCAGGTTCGCCACCATCGGTGCCCAGCGCTCCAATTCCTTGGGCGAGGAGTACTTCGAATCGTCGAGAAAGGCGGCTTCCGGGCTCGGTGCGGCGGCAGGTGGCGAACAATCGTCGCTCCTGGCCGCCGGCACAGCGGTGAGGGCTTGTGCCGCCTGACATGCACCGGCTGCCTGCGCGGGTTGAGCAGCCGTGGCCGGAGCCTTGTCCGGTCCCTGGCCTTCGGGTTTGGCATTGCCACCACCCAACAGCCGCCTCAACAGTTGGCTGATCATGCTCTGCAGTTCATCGGCCTGATTGACGGGCGGGTGCTGCCCAAAGGTATGGCACGTAAACTGCGCGCCGAACTCAAATCCTTGCAGGCTAGCGCGTTTGAGCGGATCCGCCGACGGATCGACCGACGGTTCTGTTGACATGTCGGCGCCCGACATCGGAGCGCCACTACCGGAAAAGGGTGTATTGGAGATTCGCATGAGAGGTCGCCATAGTCAGTCGAACATATGGTTATGTGGCGCGATTGGCCCAACCGGTTCCAATCTGCTGACAATTGCTTCAAAACACCCCGGGAACGCTACGTTTAAGTTGCTCGCGGGCCCGTGACAGTCGTGAGCGGACGGTGCCGATCGGCACCCCAAGGCTCTGGGCCGTGTCTTGGTAATTGCCGTCCATTTCCAAGCTGACTTGAATCACCTGCCGCATGGTCAGCGGCAAGGTAGCGATAGCCCGGACCACTCGCGTCAACTGCCGATGACCGTCAATCTGCGCACCGATATCGACGCCATCGGACAGTTCCATTTCTTCACGATCTTCCCAACGCTCATGCAGCGGCTGCTTGTATTGGCGGCGAAAATGGTTACGGATCAAATTCAGGGCAATACCACACAGCCAGGTCTGCGGTCGGGAATCGAAACGGAACTTATGCTCGTTGCGTAGCGCCTCAAGAAAGGTGCCTTGCAAGATATCTTCCACGTCGTCGGGGTTCATCACCCGCCGCTTGATGAACGCTCGTAGCTTTTGCACCTGTTCGGTGTCGAGCTGACGAATGCCGGAGGCCTGTGGTGAATGGGTAATCAAATCGCTGGAGAACATTGGAGATAAACCATTTCAGAATGTGTCCAACATCTGTAGCGATTTGTATGCCATCTGATACTTAAAAATAACTCTTTGATTTTAATAGATTTTATTTTTTGTTACTTAAGGTTTCATTGCAAAAAATTGCACAAACCACCCTTCCGAGTACAAGGTTTATTGCACAAACCTGCTCACCAGAAAGCGTGAATGGAACCGGATCAGGCGCCTGACCACTCATGGGTTATTGCCCCACGAAGTTATGCTCCATGAAGATCGTCGCTCCGACCCTCTCGCCCATCTCGCTACCGAGCCTGACCGCTCCGGCCAAGTCGGCGGCACTGATTGCGCAAAGCACGCCGCACCAGGACAACTCGGCACGGCAGGTCACCCGCTTTGCTTCAGCCCTGGTGCAGCAGAGCCTCAGCCTGAGCCAGCGTGAGCTGATGGCCAGCAGTACCGCCCTGCAATCGAAGGCAGTCAAGCTCGGCGAGCTGTATCAGTTGCTGATGGGTACTCAAGACAGGGGCCTCGACGAGGCCGCTAGGGCGTTGCGACGCCAGTTGAAAAACCAGACGGCGAGCCTCGCGCAAGTTCTTGCATTCAGTGATGGCGACGCGGCCAAGGCCCATGTGACGCTGCAGGCAGCCGCTAAGCAGGCCCAGGATGAAGGCCACGTCAACGAGCACGTGGTGCTGAGCCAGCAACTCAAGTTGCTGCGCCGCGAACATGGCAGCCGGGCCAGAGCCGGTATGAATACCGCACGGGCTTTCGCCCGCTCCAGCCTGAATCCACGGCGGCGCCAGGGTCTGCGCGACTTGTACTACTCCGGGGTGGTCGGCCAGCAGACCCTCTCCGGCCTGATCGACACGTTACTGGGCATGGAAGAAGGCGAGCGACAATTCGAACCTACCTTGCGCGATCTGCGCGGGGCCATCGCCGACGATCTCGCCGCGTTGAATCCGTCCAGTACCCCGCAGCAGCTGCGCAACCTCATGCACAGCCTGAACACCGCCCGCCATGTCGCCACGCTGCTGCAGAACAGCGAGCACCTGCTGGGCCGCATGCGCGACAAAAACCCGGCCTTGCAGCTCAGCGCGCCAGCCTTTCTCAAGCACCTGCTGGCCCTATCGGGAAAAGGCATGAACCTGCAAGAAACCCTGCAACTGACCCAGCACATCGGCGGCCCGAAACTCAAGCATCAACTGGCCTTTCTCAATGGCTTGCGGCCGATGCTGCAACAGTTGCCGATCCTGCTCTGGCGTGACCTCAAGGCGCGCCAAAACGCCCTCGGCAACCTGCTGTTGCTGATGGCCGAGCTGACCCACCAGGAGCAGAACCTGCCCAAAGGGGCCAACGCCTGATGGATCGAGTGATCAATCTGCTCAACCAGATCGCGCTGGCGGCCATGCGCCGCTCGGAAATCGTCGGGGCCTTCGTCGTACTCGCCATCGTCTTTATGATGATCACGCCGCTGCCGACCGGCTTGGTGGATGTGCTGATCGCGATCAATATCTGCATTTCCTGTCTGCTGATCATGTTGGCGATGCACTTGCCACGTCCCCTGGCGTTCTCGACCTTTCCCTCGGTGCTGCTCATCACCACCATGTTTCGCCTGGCGCTATCGATCTCCACCACGCGCCTGATCCTGCTGAACCAGGATGCCGGGCATATCGTCGAAGCCTTCGGCCAATTCGTGGTCGGCGGCAACCTGGCAGTCGGCATGGTGATCTTCCTGATCCTTACTGTGGTGAACTTCCTGGTGATCACTAAGGGTTCCGAGCGGGTCGCCGAAGTCGGCGCGCGGTTCACCCTCGACGCCATGCCCGGCAAGCAGATGTCCATCGACAGTGACCTGCGCGCCAACCTGATCAGCGTCCAGGAAGCCCGCCGCCGACGCTCCGAACTGGGCAAGGAAAGCCAGTTGTTCGGCGCCATGGACGGCGCGATGAAATTCGTTAACGGCGATGCTATCGCCAGCCTGATCATCGTCGCGATCAACATGATCGGTGGTATCGCCATCGGCGTGGTCCAGCATGGCATGAGCGCCTCTGATGCCGTGCAACTCTACACTGTGCTGACCATCGGCGACGGCCTGATTGCACAGATTCCGGCGCTGCTGATTTCGGTGACTTCGGGGATGATCATCACCCGTGTCTCGAACAACGACACCCCTGGCGTTGAGGCCAATATCGGCCGCGAGATCGCCGAGCAGATCACCAGCCAGCCTAAGGCCTGGCTCATCGCCTCGGTGGCAATGTGCGGCTTCGCTGCCCTGCCCGGCATGCCCACCGCCGTGTTCATCGTCATCGCGCTGATCTGCAGCAGCGGCGCCATACTGCAAATGCAACGGGCCAAGCCCAAGGCGCCACAGGCCCAGCCGACCGTCGTCGCGCCGGAAAACAATGGCAAGGAAGACCTGCGCACCTTTATCCCCAGTCGCCAGTTCCTGCTGCAATTTCACCCACAACAGAACCTGGCGCAGATCGAAGAACTGGTCAGCGAAATCCGTCAACGACGCAACCGCCTGGTGGTGCAGTACGGTCTGACGCTGCCGTCCTTCATCATCGAAGCCGCCGACCACCTGGAGCCTGACGAATTCCGTTTTTCGGTCTACGAAGTGCCGTTGCTCAAGGCCACTTTCAACCAGACCCACGTCGCGGTCGATGCCCAAGCGCTCGATGCAAGCTTGTTCGAGCAGGCGGTGGCCGGCAGCCTCGACCGCCAGGAAAGCCAATGGGTGTGGATGCCCGCCGATGCGCCTCAGCTACAGGTCGAGCAACTGGAAACCGTTAGCGCCAGCACCCTGATCGTCGAACGCATGGAGCGCGCCTTGCAGGCTTGTGGCCCGCAATTTATCGGTTTGCAGGAAACCAAGGCGATTTTGAGCTGGCTGGAATCCGAGCAACCCGAGCTGGCCCAGGAGATGCAGCGGGTTCTGCCATTAGCGCGCTTCTCTGCCGTGCTGCAACGCCTGGCCTCGGAGTGTGTACCGCTGCGGGCGATTCGCGTGATCGCCGAAACTCTGATCGAACACGGCCAGCACGAACGAGATGTCACCGCCCTTACCGACTACGTGCGCATCGCCTTGAAGTCGCTGATCTACAACCAGTACAGCAGCCCCGCAGGTCTGCTGGTGTGGCTACTGACCCCGGAAAGCGAAGGTATCCTGCGCGACGGCCTGCGCCAGACCCAGACCGAAACCTTCTTTGCCTTGAACAGCGAGACCAGCTTGCTGCTGGTGCAGCAACTGCGCATCGCCTTTCCCCTACGCACCAGCGAACGCGCGGTGCTACTGGTGGCCCAGGATTTGCGCAGTCCGTTGCGGACCCTGCTGCAAGACGAGTTCCATCATGTACCGGTGTTGTCGTTCGCCGAAATCAGCAACGCCGCCGAAGTCAAGGTACTGGGGCGCTTCGATCTGGAAGACGATATGCAACCACTGGAGGACGAGTATGCGGCCTGATGATCCAGGGAGTTGTGCATGATGTACGAGCTGCGGGTCTTGAATGGCCTGCACCAGGGTGCCGCGTTGCCGTTGGTGGGCGAACAGTGGTTGATCGGTGCCGACGCCGAGCAGGATCTGGCTCTCTACGATCCTGGCGTGGCACCCCGTCACTGCCGGCTGACGCGTAGCGCCGACGGCTGGACTCTGAACGCCGAAGACAGCCTGATCAACGACGATGAAGGCCATGCCCACCACGTCACCGAGCTGGCACCGAATCAGACCTTCGCCCTGGGCAATGTCTGGTTGTGCCTGGCGCCAGCCGAGGAGGCGTGGCCGCTGGTTCCAGTGGCGAACGGCAATGCTTCCTCCTCGGCGACCTTCGACCCTCAGCCCGATGATTTCACCGCTTCGGCACCGCTGGAAAAGGCCAGCTCCGCCGGCCGATTCAGTCGGCGTCATGCGCTACTCATCGGCGTGTTGCTGAGCGTTCTCGGTGGCGCCTGGGCATGGCATCGCAGCGGTGTCGGACCGACTGTCGAAGCACCGGCACCGCCCATCGACAACCCGACGGTAGCCACGCGCATCGCCCCGCCGGCGCCAGGAAAAACCCGCCTGAGCAGCCGTGACGAAGTCCGGCGTCGGCTTAACACGCTGCTCAGCGATCGCCTGTTGAGCGATGTCCAGATCGTAAACAGTGCCGATGGCCTAACCCTCGAAGGCGGACTCAAGGGCGACGCCCTGTCGGTATACCAACGGATGCTGGAGCGTTTCCACGAGCGCTATGAGTCGTCCATACCGATTGTCGACAACGTGGTTGCGGCGAGCAGCGGCTTGCCCTTCGTGATCGTCCAGGTGATCTCCGGCGCCAACGGCCACCTGGTCACCGCCGACGGCCATCGCCTGTATATCGGCGACGAATTCAACGGCTTGCGCTTGACCCGCATCGACGACCAGCGTATCGAGTTCGACGGCGACCAGCACTACGAGGTGCGCTGGTGACCGCCGCCCTTGCTCATTGGGCTCGCGAGCAGACCGCTCGCCTGACGCAACGCTCGGCAGTACGGATCAGCGGGCGGGTTTCGGCGGTCAACGGCATCCTGCTGGAGTGCCAGATTCCCGCAGCAAAGATCGGTGACCTGTGCGAAGTCAGCAAGGCCGACGGCAGTTGCATACTCGCCGAGATCGTCGGCTTCACCAGCCAGTGCACCCTGCTCAGCGCCTTGGGCACGCCCGATGGCATCCAAACCGGTGCACTGATCCGCCCCCTGGGCATGGCCCATCGGATCGGCGTCGACGACAGTCTGCTGGGCTGCGTGCTCGACGGTTTCGGCAGGCCGTTGCTGGGCGACGGCGAGGGCGCTTTTGCCGGCCCCCATGATACCCGGCACACCACGCCGGTGATCGCCGACGCGCTACCACCGACCCAACGACCACGGATTAGCGCTGCGCTGCCCACCGGCATCCGCGCCATCGACAGCGCTATTCTGCTGGGCGAGGGTCAACGGGTCGGCTTGTTTGCCGGAGCCGGTTGCGGTAAGACCACCCTGCTCGCGGAAATGGCCCGCAACATGGCCTGCGACGTGATCGTCTTCGGCCTGATCGGCGAGCGTGGCCGGGAGCTGCGCGAGTTCCTCGACCATGAGCTGGACGACACCCTGCGTCGGCGCTCGGTGCTGGTCTGCGCAACATCCGACCGGTCGAGCATGGAGCGCGCCCGTGCGGCTTTTACCGCCACCGCTATCGCCGAAGCCTATCGGCAACGCGGCATGAAGGTCCTGTTGCTGATCGACTCACTGACCCGCTTCGCCAGGGCTCAACGCGAAATCGGCATTGCCGCTGGCGAACCGTTGGGGCGCGGCGGCCTGCCACCGTCGGTGTACACCCTGCTGCCGCGTCTGGTGGAGCGCGCCGGCATGAGCGAAAACGGCTCGATCACCGCCCTCTACACGGTGTTGATCGAACAAGACTCGATGAACGACCCGGTGGCCGACGAAGTTCGCTCGCTGCTCGACGGCCATATCGTGCTGTCGCGCAAACTCGCCGAGCGTGGGCACTACCCGGCCATCGACGTCCCCGCCAGCATCAGCCGAATCCTCAGCAACGTCACCGGACGCGAACACCAGCAGGCCAACAACCGCCTGCGCCGGCTGATGGCCGCCTATCGCCAGGTGGAAATGCTGCTACGCCTGGGCGAGTACCAACCCGGTGCCGATCCGGTCACCGATTGTGCGGTGCGGCTCAACGATGCCATTAATGATTTCCTGCGCCAGGACCTGCGTGAACCGGTACCGCTGGAGACCACCCTGGATCTGCTCACCCACCTGACATCGCAGTTGCCCGAGTGACCATGGACGAAGAACTCGAAGCCGACCCCAACCGCGTCGCCCTGGCCCAAGTGATCCAGATTCTCACGCCGTTGCGCCAGCACCGCCAGGCCAGCGCCGAGCGTGCGCAGCGGCGCTTACAGGAGGCACTGGAGACGATGCGCCAACAGCTTCTGCACAGCGAACAGTCCTGGGTCCAGGAGCGCGACAACCAGCGGGCTCGCCGCCAACAGCTATCCGACGCGCACTTGCAGCAGAAGCTGGCGTTGAAAGAGATCGAGCGCTGGCATGAAAAAGAGCGCCGCATGCTCGACCGGCTGTCCTATATCCAGCAGAACATCAACCAGTTACGCCATGAGATCGAGCTGCAACAGCAACGCCTGGAGCAGGCCCGAATCGAAGCCAAGGCCCGCCAGCGTGCCGTGGAAAAACTCGCCTGTATGAGCGAGAACTTGAGTGAGGAATAAATCCGCCATGACCACGACGATCAAGCCTGCCGCCGCGCCCCCGCCACATAAGCCAGCGCCCGCGGCACGAGCGCCGCAGACTGACAACCGATTGCCATCGGCGCCCCTCTCGCGGCGCGCCGAGACTGAACGTTCGCGCCAGGCCGGCAGCGCGTTCGGCGCCCGCCGCGACACCAGCAACGAGATAACCGCCGACGGCCTGTTTTTCGAACAGTTGCTGGTGCCCTCCACCACCGACCAGGGCGACTCCTCGGATCGTCACGGCGGTGCCGGCTTCAGCCTGTTCCACCCGGTTGACGAAGTGCTCACACAATTGATCGATGAGCTGGCGATGCAACTGCCGGTCCAAAGCGATCGGCCCTTCAGCGCCACCTTGCTGATGCCCAATCTGGGCAAGATCCAGGTTCGGGCCAGCAAGCGCGACAACCGTTGGAACATCGATCTGGACGTTGAACGCGCCGATGTGCTCGGTCGCCTGCGCAGCAACCGACAAGTATGCGAGGACGCCTTCAGCGAGGCTCTGGGTCAGGACGTGAGCTTGTCCTTGCAGGGAATCGGCAACGCATGACGCCCCTGGCATTGCGCCCGGTGTCCCGGGTACTGGCCAGTGCCAGCCGCCTGCTCGGCCGTGGCCGCTGGCTGGACTATCCGCTGCGCGGCGCCACGGCTCGACTGAGCCTGAGCCCATTGATCGACGCCGATCAACTCGCGCCCGACGACCCCGCTTGGGCCGCCTTCGACAGCGCCCTGGGTCCGCTGTACCTGACCGACGCCAACGCCGTTTTGAGCCTGTTCGGCGAAGTGCCGGCGGTTACCGGCGGCCCGGTGCAGACCTGGTATTGGCAATACCTGAACCAGCAACTGAGCCCGCCTTTGGCCCAGTTGCTGACCCCCCTGGAGCCCCGCGTGCGGGCAGACCATGACCGCTCCTGGCCCTTCGTTTGCCGACTCGCGGTGCATGGGGCCGACGAGTCGGTGCATGCCCGTCTCGGTTGCGATGCACAGACCCTGATCCGCCTGCTGGACGCCCTGCCCTGGCAGGCCATCGAACAGCCGTTGCCCGAGGACTGGCCGCTGCTCACGCCAGTGGTCCTTGGCGAGCTGAGCCTGACCCTGAACGAGCTGCGCTCGCTACGCCCTGGCGATGTACTGCTGCCAGACCGCGCGTACTTCGATTGCGCGGGGCACGGCGTCATGCACCTTGCGGCCCAGACCTGGCGCGTCGCCACCGACGTCTCTAACGACACACTGTTTGTACAGCTCAACCATGAGGAAACCCCGCCCGATGGACAATGATGCAGTGTATGAAGACATGCCGGTCGCACCCGAGGACCACGACGAGGCTCCGGCACCGACACCAGAGCCCTCAACGGAGCAGCAAGCCGAGCCACCGCCATCACCCCTCGCGGGCCTCAATCTGGACCTGACCGTGCGTAGCGGCAGCATCAGTCTGCCGCTATACGCCCTGCAGCGCCTGGCGCCAGGAGTCGTGCTGGAAGTCACAGGTGTGACTCCCGGCCAGGCGACCCTGTGCCATGGCGAGCGCGTGGTGGCCCATGGTGAACTGGTGGACCTGGAAGGCCAACTGGGCTTGCAGATCACCCGGATGGTATTCGACCGATGATCCTTGATGGCATGAATCCGATCATGCTCGCGCTATTTCTCGGCGCGCTGTCCCTGATCCCCCTCTTCCTGATCGTCTGCACCGCATTCCTGAAGATCTCCATGGTGCTCTTGATCACCCGCAATGCCATCGGCGTGCAGCAGGTACCGCCGAACATGGCAATGTACGGTATTGCCCTGGCGGCAACCCTGTTCGTCATGGCGCCCGTCGCGCATCAGATCCAGCAACGGGTGCATGACAATCCGCTGGAAATCGGCACCACGGAAAAGCTGCAAGTGAGCGCCAACACCGTCATGGAGCCGATTGAGCACTTCATGCTCCGCAACACCGATCCCGATGTACAGGCCCACCTACTGGAAAACACCCATCGCATGTGGCCCGCCGATATGGCCGCCAAGGCCAGTAGCAGCGACCTGCTGCTGGCGATCCCGGCGTTCGTGTTGTCGGAGCTACAGGCCGGATTCCAGATTGGCTTTCTGATCTATATCCCATTTATTGTCATCGATCTGATCGTCTCCAACCTGCTGCTGGCCTTGGGCATGCAGATGGTCTCGCCAATGACCATATCGCTGCCCCTCAAGCTGTTGCTGTTCGTGCTGGTACAGGGCTGGTCGCGCTTGCTCGACAGCCTTTTCTATTCCTATCTGTGAGACCTGCCGTGGAAGCGTTGGCACTGTTCAAGCAAGGCATGTTCCTGGTGGTGATTCTCACCGCGCCGCCCCTTGGCGTGGCGGTGCTGGTCGGCGTGATCACCTCGCTGTTACAGGCGTTGATGCAGATCCAGGACCAGACGCTGCCGTTCGGCATCAAGCTGGCCGCCGTCGGCCTGACCCTCGCCGCGACGGGGCGCTGGATCGGCGTGGAACTGATCCAGTTTATCAACCTGTCGTTCGACCTGATCGCCCGCACCGGTGGCGCCCATTGATGCCTTTCAATGCCGAGAGCGCCTTCGAGTTGATGCTCGGTATGGGCCTGGCCATGGCCCGCCTGCTGCCGTGCCTGATCCTGGTTCCGGCGTTTTGCTTCAAACACCTCAAGGGCCCGCTGCGCTATGGCGTGACCTGTGCCCTGGCGTTGATCCCGGCGCCGAGTATCGGTCGTGCCCTGGCCCTGGAAAACGACGCCTGGTTCACCATCGCCGGGCTACTGCTCAAGGAGTCGGTCCTCGGCATCCTGCTGGGCCTGTTGCTATACGCGCCGTTCTGGATGTTCGCCACCGTCGGCGCCTTGCTCGACAGCCAGCGCGGTGCCCTCAGTGGTGGTCAGCTCAACCCCTCGCTGGGGCCGGACGCCACGCCTCTGGGCGAGCTGTTCCAGGAAGCACTGATCATGCTGGTGATCCTCAGCGGCGGGCTCTCACTGATCACCCAGGTGATCTGGGACAGCTATGAAATCTGGCCGCCCACTGTCTGGTTGCCAGGGCTCAATATCGGCGGGCTGGACATCTTTCTCGAGCAACTGAACCAGACCCTGCAACACGCGATGCTGTATGCCGCGCCCTTTATTGGCCTGCTGCTGCTGATCGACGTGGCCTTCGCCATCATTGGCCTTTACGCCCAGCAACTGAACGTCTCGATCATGTCGATGCCGGCCAAGAGCATGGCCGGCCTGGCATTCCTACTGATCTACTTGCCGACGCTGCTGGAAATGGGCAACGGCCAACTGCGACAGCTACTGGACCTCAAGCATGTGCTCGGCTTGCTGGTGCAAGTGCCATGAGCGAAAAAACCGAAAAGGCCACGCCCAAGAAGCTGCGTGACGCCCGCGAAAAAGGCCAGGTGGGACAAAGCCAGGACCTGGGCAAATTGCTGGTGCTGATGGTGGTCAGCGAGGTCGCTCTAGGCCAGGCCGACGACAGCGTGGCGCGTCTAGAGCATCTGCTGGCGCTGCCTCTGCAGCGCATCAACTCGCACTTCCTGAGCAGCCTCACCGAAATAACCGGCGAGGCTGCTGAGCTGTTGATCCACTTCATTTTGATGAGCGTCGGCCTGGCGATGCTGATGCGCATGGTCGGCAGTTGGGTGCAAATCGGTTTTCTGTTCGCGCCCAAGGCGCTGAAGATCGACTTCGGTAAGCTCAATCCGCTCGGCCACCTCAAGCAGATGTTCTCCGGACAGAACCTGATGAACCTATTGCTGAGCATCCTCAAGGCGACGGCCATCGGCACCACGCTCTACGTCTCGATCAAGCCGGTGCTGGGCTCGCTGGTGCTGCTGGCGGACTCGGACTTGACCACCTACTGGCATGCGTTACTGGCGCTGTTGCGCAGTGTCTTGCGCACCACCCTCGGCTTGCTGCTGGTGATCGGCATGATCGACTTTGCCATGCAGAAGTACTTTCACGCCAAGAAAATGCGCATGAGCCACGAGGATATCAAGAAGGAATACAAGGAATCCGAAGGCGATCCGCACGTCAAGGGCCATCGCCGCCAACTGGCTCATGAACTGCTCAACGAGGAGCCCCACACACCGACCAAGCCCGTGGAGGACGCCGACATGCTGTTGGTCAATCCGACCCATTTCGCCGTGGCGCTGTACTACCGCCCCGGTCAAACGCCGCTACCGCTGATCCATTGCAAGGGTGAGGATGCCGAAGCCTTGGCCCTGATCGAACGTGCCCGGCGCGCGAAGATTCCGGTGGTGCAAAGCGTGTGGCTAGCACGCACTTTGTACAAGGTCAGGACCGGCAAATACATCCCACGTCCGACCTTACTCGACGTGGCCCATATCTACCAGGTGATTCGCCAGCTCGATGAAGTCACCGAAGACATTATTCAGCTTGAAGATGCCTGATTTAGAGCCTCCTCCTTAATTATATCGACACATTGTTACGCTAAAATGGGCGGCAAACTCCTATAGGTAGAGCCCATGCAGCCACGTGTTCACCCCTCCGCCGAAAAAGGCCCTCGTCCGCCTATTCCAGACGCAGCTGCGAGCTGGCTTTTCAATGCTGCCAAGCAGCTCGGGCTACCGGATCCGCAGGCTCGCGACTTCGCCCGAAACGGTCAATTACCGCTGCCGGGCCTGAGCCTGCAACTGTTTCAGTGGCAGACGCAACCAGTGCCACAATGGTTGGCGCTGGCCAGCTTGCCACGACCTGCGGATTGCCCCCCCACACTCTGGTACGAACTGCTGTTGCGAGCCAATTGCGCTACCAGCGCGATGACGGCCTGCACCACCGCGCTGGATGATGGCGGCGATGCGATGCTGGTCGCGCGCCTGCAATACCGACCGTACTCGGACAGCCATTATCTGGCTGCCGAGCTCAGTCATTTGCTGGCGTTGGGCGAAAGTCTGATTGCGGGCGCCACCGCTCTGAGTTCACCTCTGGCCCCCCACGACACCCCTGCCGGGCCGCCAACGCCGGCCAGCCCCGCCGCCCAGGAGCAGGCGCAAATGGCCATGGCACAAACCTGGCATCGCCCGTTGCTGGAGCATGCCTTGCACCATCTGGGCATCGCACCACCCGCCACGGCCCCACAGACCGTCGGCGTGATCCGGCTCAAGGGTCGTGCGTTGGAAATCATTGCCGACAGCGACCAACGCCACCTGCTGGTCAGCACGATGGTAGATGCCCCGCTGCAGCATGGCGATCAACGCGAACTCGCCCTGCGAGCCAACTTGCAGCTAATGACGTTGACCGGCTGCGCTATCGCCCTCGCGCCACAAGGCGCCTGCCTGCAGGCGCGCTGGGACAGCCAGGGGCTGGACGCCGAAGCCTGGGTCGATTGGCTATTGGACTTCGTCGCACTCGCCGATAGCTTCGCCCCTCCTTCCGTTACCAAAACTACGCTAAGGAGCCCGACATGGTCATGAGAATACAGACACCCGCGGTCAGTACTACGCCACCGGCAGCGACCATCGAGTTGGTGGCGCGCACCGCCAGCGATATGGAAAATGCCCAGATTGCCGCCCCACCACCGGGCTTCGCCGCACGTGCCGCCCAGGCAGCGAGTGGGCTGAGCCAAGCATTTCATCGCCAGTGCCTGGCTCCGGCCTGGAAGAGCATGAGTGCCGCTGGAGCTGCGGCCTACCAGGGCGGTGTCAGTGCCGGCAACACTATCAAGCACACCGCCGTGCAAAGCTGGGCTGACACAGCGGCCAACCTACCGTCCGGACGCAGCACCCTGGCGGCAGCCGGGCAGACCTTGCAACAGATGGTCACCTGTGGATTGCCGACCTATGCCCGCGAAGTCGCTTTCATGCACACCTACAGCGCCCTCGCCGACGGCCTGGCACAAAAGAGTCCAGGTGGCGCCTTAGCCTTGCAGGCGGCCATTTCACTGGCCACCGTGGCCAGCCATGTCTACGTGCGTCAGCCCCGCCTGGATCGCCTCGGTACCGAATCCACTGTCGCCGTGCGTGGGCATTTCGCGCTCAGCGAATCGCAATGGAACGCCCTCGGTGCCGACCAGCAGCAGGCCCGACGCGAACAGATGCAGCGCGACTCGCGCAACGTCACGCGCAATCAGATCGCCGCCGAAGCGATCTACCTCGGTCTCGGCGCCCTCGGCACGGCCCGTGGTGACGGCGCTTTGAGCGCTCGGATCCTGGCGACCCAGTTGCGCAACGTGCTCTACGCCGTGTCGCGCGAAACCCTGCAAGCCAGCCTGAGCCTGACCGGCAAGCACGACCACACCAAGACCTATGGCGTCAACGAAGACAACATGGCGATGCTCGGCTGGGCCTACGGCGCCATGACCCTGAGCATGGGGTTTATTCAGGACTCCATCAGCCCCAGGACTCTGCCGCCTGGCCAGACCCTATCGAGCCCGGCCCTGACCGGTGCCGACCACCGGCCACTACGCGGCGAAGCCTTGGCCCGCTCGATCCAGACCCTGGCCGGTACCCGCGCCGCATTCAACACCGTCACGGCGATTCTCGACGGGCACCTGCAAAAGCATCTCGACACCCGGCAGGCGGGCACCACCCAGCGGTTTAAGGCGAGTTTACCGCTCAAGGATTATGGTCGTCTGTTGGATCAGTCGCCGGTACGGGTGGCATGGTCCTCGCTGGCCAGTGCCGTCAACATGGCCATGGGCGAACTGACGCGGGGCACGACCGCGCCGGCCCTGTCCAGCTTCCTCGGCAACACCGGCACCGCCTTGGCCATGGGGTTGGCTTATCGCACCATGAGTCAGACGGTCCAGGCTCATGGCAGCGTGCGCAAAGCCATTGAGGCCAGGCCAGCGACCGCCGTAGCGGTTGAACCGGCACAAGCACGGATCGAGGCACAGGCAGGCCTGGTCAACCGGCGCCCCAACGCCCGCGCCACCATTGAGGGGGACGCGTCGTAGGGTGCTTCAGCGAGGGAGGTCGTTGAGGTGTTCAAGCCCCGCCAGCATCAGTTGATGCTGGCGGATTTGATCGAGTGACAGGTTCCCCTCGCCGTTGTTCGACACAGCGTGCCACACGACGAAGTTACGCTGGGGATCGAGAAATAAAAAATAATCGGGAAACCGATGCGATTGGTTGAAACGCCGTTCAAGGGTTTCACGCAGTTGTTGAGGTTTTAGCGCACTCTTCTCGATATGTAGTGCAATCCCCCAATCATGATGCTCCCGTCGACTAAGGAAGGATACCCCGCTGACCAGAGGCCAAATCGCATCCTGCTCTGCTGCTACTCGCTCGTAAAACGCCGCCTTACCGGAAACGCGAATCATGACGCTTAGTCCTTCAATGACATGACAGTAAAATCCGATGTTCGTTCGGAACCTTCCAAACCGTGGCGCATTTCCTCGGGCCACCAGATCACCAGGCTCCGATCGGTAGAATCCGGTCGGCTACACGCCAAGCCCGAACACCCCACTGGTGGCGGCGCCGTGACGCAGCCGGACAGTACGGTTCCCAGTCCCGCCAACGCGAAACGGACGAACTTGTTCATGGTTGTGCTCCTTTGAGCAGGGAGGCCCGCACCGGGCTATTGCCCTGGGAGGCGCGAGGCTGGCGCAGGGCGATAAACACTTCGCTCTCTTCTCCTGGCCGCAGCCAGGCATGGGGCCAGACCGCGACTCCAAGCACCCAACGCCCACCACAGCCGCTCTCGTCGACACGCACCGGCTGAGTGCCGGTGTTACGCGCGACTACCACCGCCACACCCCACGTCTTATGGCCGTACCATTGGGCGCGTTGACGGTCGATAACCAGGCCGCCACCGGAGTCGCAGAGGCTGTCCGGTACGAACGGCAAGGCGCCGCCGCTGCTGAAACCGCTTGGCTGCAGGCCGTCGAGCAATTGACTGAAGGCGTTCTGTACCTGAATCCGCGTCGGCCACTCTTCGCTGCGTCGCCTTTTAATGCGCTGATCAGCCGCATCGATATCGTCGGGGTTGCCGTTCTCGACATAACGCGCCGGGTCTACCTGGTCGCCAATCAAGCGCGGCGTAAGAATGAACAGCCGCTCGCGTTTGGTCGTGCGATGGCTGGTGGAGGTGAACAATACCTTACCGATCCACGGAATATCGCTGAGCCAGGGAATCTTGTTGACCTTGTCGTTGGACTCCAGTCCATGAAAACCGCCGACCACCAGCGAACCTCGTTCGGCAATGATCGCCTGGGTACTGACATTGCCTTTGCGCACGCTGGGCTGGGTAACATTGAGCACCGACTGGTCGATCTGCCCGTCTTCGATATCGAGGATCAGTTGCACTTGCGACTTGCCGTTACCCGTCAGCGAACGCGGGATCACCTGCAGGCTGGTGCCGGCAGTGATGGGTTGGATATCGGTGACCCGCTCGCCGATGGCGGTGAGGTACTCGGTGCGGCTGAAATCGATCACCGCCGGCTGGTTTTCCAACGTCAGGATCGACGGGTTGCCCACCACCGTCGCCGCCCCCTTGGCTTCCAAGGAATGCACCGCCAGTGCAAATCGACCGGAGTTTTCCGCCGACAGGGTCGCCCCCGAATCGAGCAACGAACCGCTGACATTGGTCCCGCCGGCCCAGACGTTCCAACTGCTGGACAGCTCGGCCAGGTCATCGCGGTTGATGTCGAGGATCATCGCGTCGATCTCGATCAGGTTACGCGGTTGGTCGAGCTGCCTGACCAATGTCTGGTACAAAGCCCGGCGCTTGGGCAAGTCATAGATCAGCACCGCGTTATTGCGCACATCGGCACTGACGCGAATTCGCGACTTGCCGCCGCCAGGTAGTGCGCCATGGCTGTTCTTGCCCCCGGCGGTGGTGTTGGCCAGTACCCGGTCGAGCCCCTGTTGGAGGCTCTCGGTATCCAGACCGCCGAGTAGCGTCGAGGACGCACCATATGGGTTGCCCCCTTGACCGCCACCCAGCCCCGCGCCTTGCAGGAGGTTGGCGGCGTTCACCGAGTCGCCCCGCGAGCGGCTTTCCAACAGGTCCTGGAGAATGGTCGCCACACCGGCCACCGTCAGCTGCTGATCGCGATAACGAATGACCCGGTCGGCGGCGTTGGCATAACGCAACGGCAGCACCACGACATCCTGCTTTTCCTCCGGGGTCTCGACCTTGCGACTGTAGTTGCGGATCATCTCGACGTAACGCGGCGGCCCGCTGACCAGCACCACGCCCTCGTCGGGCAAGGCTCCCCAGCCAAAGCGCGGGTCGAGCAGACCGACATCGGTCAAAGCGCTCTTAAGATCATCCGCCGCGTCCTGCGACACCTCGATGCGTTCTGAGGTCTGCTGTTCGGTCGGGCTGACGTACAGCGTTTCGTTGTACACGAACCACTGGAAATGGTGTTCCTGCCCCAGCCGGTCGAGAAAGGCCTGGGGGCTGGGCGCACGGATACGACCGTCGACCACCCCATCGAGCGCTCCCATTTCCAGGCCAACGCCAAACTCCCGGGCGAAATCCTCCAGGGCCTTGGTCACATCGACCTGCTTGGCCTCATAGGCATACGCGGTGTGCTTCCAGGCAGGTGGGACCACCGCCAGGGCCGGGGCACTGAGCCATATCAACAACCACGGCAACCACCAGGCAACCCTATGCATTTCAGACTCCCGGCTGCCAGTTATAAAGGAGGGGACGTCCGGCGGTACTGCTCGCCGGACCGTCGAGGGAGGTACGCATTAGACTGAGCATCGCCGCTCGCTGATTGGCCAGATTTTCCAGACGCTCCAGCAGGCGCTGCGGCGAACACGGTCGCGGTTGCCAACTGACCAGGACCAGACAATGGCTGTCGGGGTTGAAGCCCAACGCCCCCTCGCACCGGCAGGCAGCGCTAGCGGCGCCCTGGCTCAGGAGGGCATCCATCCGCTGCGGATCGGTCGCATCGTAGGGGTCCAGTAGATCGATGCTGCAGCGCACCCCGCCTTCAGTGACGACGAGCTGGGCATTGGCGTCATCGATCCAGCAGTCCAGAGCGCCGGAAGGTTGTTCGCACCATTGGACGACAATCGCTGTGAAGTCACTGAATTCCATCGATAATCGACTTTGTCAGGCCATGCTGGGCGCGTAGCCCTTCGCTCATCACCGAGGTCGCGGTGGCCATTTTCTGCGCCGCGTCGGTAAACGCTCTCATGTCCTCCACCGAACCGCTTTCGGCGGCCGCTATGGCAGCGTCGTCGGTACCCGTCTGGTTGTGGGTAAACGAGTGATCGAGGCGATGCTGCAAGGCTTTGAAACTGATCATCGAGGTCGCTCCAGCGAGGTGATGCCTGTGAGTGGAACAAAACGACCGCTGGGTTCCACTTTTTTAACGAACTCGGACAAGTCACTCACCGCGCCCGGACAAACAACGCACCAGCCCTTCCCAGTCGAGCTCGAAAGTGCCGGTGTCGCTGCTCAGGCACAATGCCTGGGGCCCCAGGAAGGCGTCCTCGCGCAGTTGCCAGAGCGCCGCAAAGCGACTGCTGGCCAACCAGCCCTGAACCTCGTCGAACAGCTCCGGAGAACAACTGAGGACCGCGCTGACCGCCTGGCGCTGGCTGCTCGCCAGATGGCCGACCAATGCCCGAGCCCGCTCAACGGGCCCGACTTCGCTGAACAGTTGGGTCATGGCAGCAGCGAGTACACTCTCAGCCGAAGCGACAGCTTCCTGGTGCAAGACCGCACGTTCGTTGTCCAGGGCCTGGAGAAAACCATTAGCCTGCTCCCAGAACTGCCCCAAGGCCTGGTCGAGATAACGCTGGCACTGCTCATGGGCGTTCGCCAGCAACCGCTCGGCCTCTTCCCGGGCCGCCGCCAGGACATCCGTGGCTTCCTGCGCCTGGGCCAGTTGCTCCAGCCGCACAATGGGCGACTGCGGCAGCGGCGACACGCCGAGAGACAAGCGCCTGAGACTCAACACGATAAGGGACTCCGCAAACGACTCATGGTGTATCGACCCGCCAGAGCACGGCGCGCCAGAGGGTATCGAGTTTGTGCCGTGGCAGATCGACCAAAGGCTCCAGTTGCTCCCCCGGCGCCCAGGCAAGGCGCAGGCGCGACCAGAACGGTGCTCCCAGCCAACTGGCTAACAACACCCGCGGATCCACGTTCGAGTGATCGAGCCACAAGCCCGGGCGCAGCGCTTTCGCCAGGCTGCGGCACCAGTGCCCATGGCGTTCGGGGACGGTCGGCTGATTCGCCACCGACGCCGCACAGATCGAACGGGCGAGTAACAACGCCTGCTCGCGCTGCTCGACGGTCAGCGACAACCACAGCGCGACATTGGCATCCAGGGGCGGGGGCTGGCACGGGGTCACTCCTAGCGCGCTCATCAGCGCGGCGTGCCGGCTGCTGGCCAAGGCAGCATCGTGATCGCCGTCCAGCCCGTGCGCCGCCAGGAGCCCCGACCGCCAGTCAGGGTGCGCCCAACGCCAGGTGCAGCACCACCAGTTGATCCAGTCGAGTTCGTTCACAGCCGCGCCGGGTAACCGCCAGAGCCGCTGCGCCCCGGACGCAAGCGTCCCAGCAGCGCCTGGCGCCAGTCGGCCCGCAAGGCCAGGGCAATCAGCACCACCAACAACAGCGCACCGACCAACGACGCGATCAGGGCCATGTTCCAGAAGCCCTGGTCACGGCTGTCCACCAGGAACGGTCCGAACTGCACCAGCTTCTGCTTGTCTTCAAACTCCACGGCGGGTACGAAGACGATGGCGAATTTCTTCGAGTTCAGGGCCTCCTGGGACATTCCCGGAATACTGCTGGCGACCATCTGCTGGATACGTCCACGCACGCTATCGGGATCCAGCACGGCGGTGTGCTTGATAAACACCGCCGCCGACGCCGGCTGCACTGGCTCGCCGGGGGCGATGCGTTCGGGCAGCACCACATGAACCCGAGCCACCACCACCCCATCGATCTGCGACAGGGTCGACTCCAGTTCCTGGGACAGGGCATAGATATAACGCGCGCGCTCTTCAAGCGGCGTGGAGATCACACCTTCCTTCTTGAAGATCTCTCCAAGGCTGGTGCGTGTCCGTCGAGGCAAACCTGCCGCATCGAGAATGCGCACCGCGCGGTTGATCTCATGGCTGGGGACGATTACTGTCACACCCAGCTTCTCCGACTGTTTGTGCGCCTCGATATGCTGGTCGGCCAGTTGCGCGATTACTTCATTGGCATCCTGCTCCGACAACGCGCCGAAGAGCTTGCTCTCATCGCTGCAACCGGCGAGCAACGTCAGGCACAGCAGCAGGATCGGGCCGAAAAATCTCACAGACGGCCCTATTGCAGGTTGGTGAGTTTATCGAGTGCCTGGGCACCCTTGTTTACCACCTTGGTGGTCATCGCCATTTGCAGGGAATACTGCGACAACGAGCGGCTCATCTTGACCACGTCCATCGGATCGGACGAACCGGCGGCGACCTTCATCGCCCGCATGGCCTGCTCAGACAAGCGCCCCTGGGACTGCAAGCGGTCGGATAGGGCCTGAACCATGTCGTCGGCCAGGTGCCCGGAGGGCTCAGAGGAGTGACTCATGGCATGGTTGAACAGATCGACATCCGCCTGCGCAGGCCCCGAAACCAGTCCCTGATCATGATCGACAGGCAAACCCTTGAAAGTGTGGATGGGGGCGAGGGTCATGGGGTTTCTCCGGCAAACGGTAGCAAAGAATAAAATAACGCCACTAGGGCCTGTACGAAATATTTTCCAGCGAAGACCGGGCCAGGCGAAAGCAGGCAAGCCAGCGCAGTTGACAAGTGGTCAATGAGCATGGCGAGCCCGCTTTCGAAGCCGCACGGCGAGCGCAGATACATTTTCTACAGAGCCTAGGCGAGGTTGCTGGTCATCACGTCGAGAATGTTTTGCGCCGCCTCGGCGGCGGAGTTGCGCAGGTCATGTTGCTGCAGTTGATGCGCCAGGGCGCCAGACTGCAAACCACTGGCCAGGCCAAGACCCATCTCCAATCCCTGCTTGAAGATATCCACCGGACTCTTCGCCCCCCACAGATTCGCCAACTGCTCCTTGACATCCCCTAAGGCATTATTCGCATCGCCACCGATCGACGCCGGCGCAAGGCTACCCAGACCGCCAGCATTAGCTTGATGGGCGGGCGCGTCGCCCGCGCCGAACAGTTGGGAAACCTGCTCGAGAGCGGCTTTGAATTTCGCCGTTTCGCCTTTGTCGAGATAATTGTCCTCGTCCAGCTCCTTGCTCCACGAACCGGAATTGGGCGCGCCGAACACCGCCTTGTTCTTGTCCATGTAGTCCGCGATCTGCTGCAAGATCGGCTTGTCGGCACTGGCAAAAGTCGACCCATCGCCCTTATCGGTCAGGGCATGATTGAGGATGGCCTTGCTCAGGCCGTGCATAACCTGCGACAGCAGGTCAAGACCGCCTTGCCCGACGGCCATCGAGGCATCGGCAGCGGCACCGGCCTTACCCCCCAGTTTGTCCTGGATAACTTCGCCCAAGGCTTTTTTAACGGCATCGACATCATTATTGCCCGTTAATTCCATCAGCGAATTATTTTTCTTTAGTTGCTGTTCAATCATCTTACCCAGTGGCGAATCGGTAGAAAGATGACCGCCTGCCATTAAGGTATCGGCTAACTTTTCGATAACCTCCTTGAGGGTTCTGGGCGAGTCAGAAGCGCCCGAAGTTGAAGCGGATGGAATGACAGTACCTACCCGTCCAAATGCGCCGGCAGAGCCGGAAACAGAATTCAACATAGAAGAATCTCGCTAGCGATCACAATGCCCCCTGAACAATCAAGGGGCCGGGGATGATTAATAGCTGATGCCTTTGGCAGTTTGCGCCACGTTGGAAATTTCTTTGTTCGCGGCGTCAGTTTGAGCGGAACTAATGGCCTGCAGCGTGTTACGTTGTTCTGTTTGCATGGCCGCCTGGCCCTGCAACATGATATTGCGCGCGGATTGCTCGTCCTGCATCTTCATCATCGCCAGTTGTGCTTCAGCGGCCTTGCCCCCCCCCGCCAGATCCGCAGCAGCAGACTGGTTTTGTGCATTGCCCTTGATGGAGTTACCGGTCTCTTTGACAGAGTTGTAACCATTGACCGCTGTGTTGGCGCCATTAGTGACTCTATTTGCAAGGTTCATAATTTTCACCGCTCCTGATTCACCCACGTTAGTGTGGGATATCCATGTGTGGATCCCTCGTCGATTTGAGTTCCATCTTTTTTTCCAGGCCATCGCTCTTCAGAAAAATATCCAAGGTCTTGATTCGGTGGTACAGCGTGCGCCGGGGCAGGCCCAGCTCCATGCTGACCGCATCGACGGACTGACCGTGGCGCTTGAGTGCCTCTTGGATCAGCGTGCGCTCGATCACCCGCATCTGCGCCTTGAGGCTCTGCCCCTCGACATCGTCCGACCCATCGCCGCCCAATAACGGAAAGCCCAGGACGAAACGCTTGGCCGCCGATTTCAGCTCACGGATATTGCCCGGCCAGGAATGACTGAGCAGCATTTGCGCCAACGAGGCGCTCAACGGCTTATGGCCCCGCCCGAGGTCGCGGTTGGCGGCGCTGACGAACTTGGAAAACAACGGGATGATCTGCTCGCGGCGCTCGCGCAAGGCCGGTAACTGGATGGTCAGGACGTTGAGGCGAAAGTACAGGTCGCGCCGAAACAGCCCCTCCTCGACCATTTTTCCCAATGGCCGCTGCGCCGAAGCGATCACACACAACTCCAGCGGAATGACCGTAGTCGACCCCAGGCGCTCGATGGCCCGCACCTCAAGCACGCGCAACAGTTTGGCCTGCAAGTTCAGCGGCATGCTGTCGATCTCGTCGAGATAGAGGGTGCCACCCTGCGCCGACTCGATGTAGCCCATCCGTGACCGATTGGCCCCGGTAAAGGCCCCGCTGACCACACCAAACAATTCGCTCTCGGCCAGTGACTCGGGAATCGCCGCACAGTTCATCGCCACAAAAGGCCCACTGCGTCCCGAGAGCTCATGGATACGCTGGGCCAAGGTATCCTTGCCGGTCCCCGTCTCGCCCGAAAGCAGCAAATCGATGCCCAGTTGAGAGGTACTTTGCGCAATGATCTTTATATTGGGAATCTCCTTCTCGGAGTCAAACTCACAATCAAAGCAATCATACACACCCATCTACGATCTCCAGATCGATCCGCTCAATTAAATTTTCCATCAAGCGAGACTGCCGCTTCTTTTGTCACCATCTAGTGACATTTCACCCGATGGCTATCGCCAACAAAACCTCGCACCCGGAACAACTTACCGAGCGGAAGAATCCATTAGTTTTTATTCTCTAGAACGTCAAAAAAATATCATGACACTCCGGGAGCGCCTAAAATCTGGCAGCTCACTTTATTTAGGACTACATCAGCGTCATAAACTTGAAACAAACCGACGAATGCTGCCACTCAACAATTTCACTACTCTGAAGCGGGCAGTATTAACAGCGTATTAAACAAGATTACGCACACAAAAAATCCTAAAAAGATCTTCTGAGAGAGTTTCGTACAAACGTTTGAAAGATTGCTTGATCACTCATATTCCATTACCGATAAAGATCGGCATCCCTTGATACGGAGGCCGGCAGACAAGCTAACACCCGGCAGTGGGCAAAGAATACATTCGTACTTATGCCTGTCAACCGTAATCTTACGTCGACAGATCCAGGTGGAAGCTATTCTCCTCTACCCTTATTCAAAGACTGAAACTCAAATATCGGGTAGTGGGCAAAATACTCAGGAAATGTACGGCTAATGTCAAAGTGATGGGATTACCAACTCTTCACTGCCAATGTTAGAAGGCCACCAGCTCGACTGTGGAAGTGCCCAGGAGTACCTTTTCATGGAACTCATTTCGCCGTGCGGACCACTCAGCCTGAAGCAAGCCGGTTTTCCGACCGGCGAGCGCCACCAAAACTTGTCCCATCATGCTCGCGCTGCAGTACAGGCGTGATGACCGGAGAATAACAAATCATGGCCATTAGACACGACCGGCAACGGGCCGACGAAATCAGCCTCTTGAGCCTTATTCCACCGACTGCGACGCGTTACAAAAACACTCAACTGACGGTCAAGGGCGGAGGTCATTCGCCATGGTATCGATCGGTTTCGCTGGTTCCGGCCTACACCAGCGCCCGACCCTGTCCGTTCCGAAGCCCAAGGCCCACACCACCACTGTGGGAACGATCCGCCCGTCTCAAAACAAGCCGAGCTGACCACCGATCAGAGTGCTGAAATCGTCCTGCACGAACGGCAGGATCGCATCCGCCACCGGCTGCAGTTGCCGGGTGATGTAGTGGTCGTAATCGATCGGCGCACGCCGGACCTCGAGCGGTTCAGGTCCGGCCAGACTGATCACGTAACTGATCCAGCCACCATTCTGGTACTGCCGTGGACGTCCCTGGGCATCGTTGTACTCATCGGCCAATCGCGCCGCCCGCACATGGGGCGGGACGTTGCGTTGATAGTCAGCCAACTGCCGGCGCAGGCGCTTGCGGTACACCAGCAGCGCGTCCAGCTCGCCCGCCAGGGTTCGCCGCACATAATCGCGCACATAGTCCCGGTAAGGCTGGTGAGTGAAGATACGCAGGTACAGCTGCTGCTGGAACTCCTGAGCCAGCGGTGACCAGTCGCTGCGCACGGTCTCCAGGCCCTTGTAGACCATCTCTTGAGTGCCATCGGCTCGCGTGACCAGCCCGGCATAACGCTTCTTGCTGCCCTCTTCGGTACCGCGAATGGTCGGCATCAGGAAGCGGCTGAAGTGGGTTTCGAACTGCAACTCCAGAGCACTGGTCAGGCCGTGCTCCTGGCGCAGGTGCTCGCGCCACCAGTCGTTGACCCCGGTCACCAGCGAGCGGCCAATCCGCCCAGCCTCTTGCCGGTCATGGGCACGCTTGAGCCAGACGAAGGTCGAATCGGTGTCGCCATAGATCACCGTGTAGCCCTGGGCCTCGATCAGTTGCCGGGTACGGCGCATGATCTCGTGCCCGCGCAAGGTGATCGAGGATGCCAGCCGGGTATCGAAGAAACGGCAGCCGCTGGAACCGAGCACCCCGTAAAAGGCATTCATGATGATCTTCAGCGCCTGGGATAGCGGCGCATTGTGCTCGCGCTTGGCCGCCTCGCGCCCCTGCCAGACCGTCTCGACAATCGCCGGCAGACAATGCCGGGTGCGGGAAAACCGCGCCCCGCGAAAGCCCGCCACCGACTCGTTGTCCTCCGGATGGCGCAGGCCCTCGATCAAGCCTACCGGGTCGATCAGGAAGGTGCGGATGATCGACGGGTAAAGGCTCTTGTAGTCCAGCACCAGTACCGACTCGTACAGGCCAGGTTGGGAATTCATGACAAAACCGCCGGGGCTGGCTTCGGGCGTGCGCTCGCCGAGGTTGGGCGCGACGAAGCCCTGGCGATGCATCAGCGGCAGGTACAGGTGGGTAAAGGCCGCCACCGAACCACCGCTGCGGTCGGTAGGCAGGCCCGTGATGGTGGCGCGTTCGAGCAGGAAGCTCAGCAACTGGGTCTTGTCGAAGATCCGCGTCACCAGCTCGCAGTCCTTGAGGTTGTAGCGCGCCAGCGCGGGCTTGTCTTCGGCGAACATGCGGTCGATCTCGTCCATGCGCTGGTAGGGATTGTCGATCGACTTGCCTTCGCCCAGCAGCTGTTGCGCCACGTATTCGAGGCTGAACGAGGCAAAGCTCCAGGTCGCCGAACGCAACGCCTCGATACCGTCGATGATCAGGCGCCCGGCGGCGGCGGCGAAGTAGTGAGTGTTACGCGCGCCGTTGTCCCGCCAGCCCATGACATTGCCGTCGCGCCCCAAGCGCAGCGGCACTTTCAGGCGCTGGGCATGTTCATGCAAAACCCGCAGATCGAACTGCACCAGGTTCCAGCCGATGATTCCATCGGGATCGTGGCGGTCCAACCATTCGTTGAGGGCCTCAAGCAGTTCGCCACGGCTCTGGCGATAGTCGAGCTTGAAATCCAGTTCGCCAGCCTCGCCGTTTTCCGGCCCGAGCATGTACACCTGGCGTTCGCCGCAACCTTGCAGAGCAATGGAATACAGGTCGCCCTGCATAGTCGTCTCGATATCCAGGGACACCAGCCGCAACCGTGGTCGATAGTTCGGCGCTGGCCTCATCTGGGTGTCGAGCAGCGGCCCAGCGCCGTGCACCGTACCGCCGAACAGCACCGGCGCGGTGATAAAGCGCTCCATCAGATAGCGCTCAGGCGGACGAATATCGGCTTCGTAGACATCCACGCCGGCTGATCGCAGTAGTTTCTCGATATTTATCAGCTGTCGATGTTGCTGGCAGTAGACGCCGAGTACCGGGCGGTGATGAAAATCCAGCAATTGCAGCGGGCGCAACTCGACGCCGCGCTCGTTGCGCAACAGGATTTCGGCGCGTTCGCGCTGGGCAACGGGGATAAAAGCAACCGAGGGTTGCGGCGGCAGGCGGACATGGCGCGGCCCGTCATCGGTCGCCAGCCAGAACTCGACCTGCGTCCCCACGGGGGTGTCGCGCCAATGCCGGGTCAGGACAAAACCCTGCTGTAGATCCACCACCGCCACCTCAAAACTGTTTCTGGGCGGTAATTCTACTCGTCATTGCCTGCCAGGGAGCCCTTCTCTCACGCCCTTTGTACACCTTCCAGTTGCTGGGGGACATGACCCCAGTCATGGGCACCGATCACGCGCCCCCTACGCACCTGAGCCTCCCACCAGATCACCCGCAACAGCGGCAGGCGCGTCGAGATCAGGATTGCCTGTCGTGCATCGCTTTCGACAAAGTGCGTGCAGCCCAGTTGCAACGCCGCCGTCGCCTTGTGGGCAGATACCTGTTCCAGACTGTCGTCGTGGGTGGAAACATCGCGCATCAGCAGCGAAATCCCGCTATAACCGTGTAGGTCGAGCCAATGCTGGGTGCGCGCTCGGTCCATCTCCGGACGCCCGGTGATAATTGCCCTGACCCGTGACAAGGCCAACCAGGCCGGGGGATCGAACGGCTCCAGGCGGTCTCGCTCACGTAATGCCTGATGCAGGTCGGCGGCATAACGCTGCCGAGCAATATCCGGCAACAGGATACCGTCGAGGTCGATGCCGTAGGTTTCGTAGTCGTGATCGTCGCCCACCGGCCCGGTCTGCCCGCCGGCGGTGGCCTGCCAGCGAGCACGGTATTCAGCGGTGTGGGAATGGCGTTCCCAAGGAAACAGCAGGAACGCGCCACGGCCATCGAGGGTGTAGTCCGGACGAATACGGCTGAGGTCGTCGAAACCCGCAGTCATGGTTTTCAGGGACAAGCCATGACCTTGTAGGAATTCGATACAGTCGGCGAGGGTATATCCGGCACCGGCGATGTCCTCGCACAGCAACACTTTGCTGCCCGGTGCGGGTATCGGCAACGACGAATCCCATCTGACGAGGCGACTGCCACGCTCATAGCGCAGGAAGGCCGGCATCAGACCGGTGGCGTGCGACACCATCAGCGCCAGCGGCGCCCCACCGCGTAGAATGCCCACCACACAGGCGAAGGCTTCGTCGGCCAGCCGAGAGCGCAGCGAAGCGACCCAACGGTCCAGTTGTTCATAGGAGAACGGCAGTACAGGCTTATCCATAAGCAGGTCACATCGAGTCCCGGTCCAGGTTAATATCGGTGCCTAATGGCACGGCACGCTCAAGTGTGCGCAGCTTGTGGCACGGTCTTATGGAGCGTATCGGGGGCAGTCTAGACGCTTTCGGCACCCTGACTCGGGCATCGATCGGAAAATTCCGCAGATTACCGTCGCGCGACTCATCGGGCATCGCGCGCTCTTGGGTCCGCCTATTGAAGTCGGCACGCTACATTGATCAGGCGGTCCAGCAGAAGTGATAGTACGTGACGCGCTCATTACGTCGGGTGTTGAGCGGACAACCTTTGAGCGCAGCGTTTATTTCATCCACGGAAAAACCAAAGGCCCGCCCGACGCGAGCCTTCGAAAAAACGTTACTCGGGCTTGCGATAACTATTGATGATCGCCGAGAAGTCCTTGCCACCCTCCCCGCGCAAACTCATGGCCTGGTACAACTGCTGCGCCACGGCACCCAGTACCACCGGTTGGTGGACCTGTCGTGCGGCCTCGGTGGCGAGCCCCAAGTCCTTGAGCATTAACTCGGCACCAAAACCCCCGGTATAACCCCGCGAAGCCGGCGCCGTATCGATGATCCCTGGCCATGGGTTGTAGGTATCGGAACTCCAGCAGCGCCCGGTGGAGCTGTTGATCACACCGGCCAGCACCTGGGTGTCGATCCCCAACGCGGCGCCCAGGGCCATGGCTTCGCTGACACCGACCATGGAAATGCCCAGCAGCAGATTATTGCAGATCTTGGCGATCTGCCCGGTGCCGACTTCGCCACAATGAACGATATTGCGCCCCATTTGTGCCAGCACCGGTTGTAGGGTCGCGAACAGTTCCTTCGATGCACCGACCATGAAAGTCAGGGTACCGGCTGCGGCACCGCCGGTACCGCCGGACACCGGCGCATCGGCCATGGCCACACCTTGTTTCGCGGCGACGGCGGCGACATCCTTGGCGGTCTGCGGGTCGATGGTGCTGCAGTCCAGCGCCGGTACACCACTGGCGATACCCGCCAGGATACCGTCTTCGCTCAGCCAGACACTGCGCACATGGGTGGCGGCCGGGAGCATGGTGATCACTAGCTCGCTGCCCTGTGCCGCGATTTTCGGCGATTGGCTGATTGTCCCGCCCAAGGCCGCCAGTTCCTCCAACACGGTCTTGTTCAGGTCGAACAGGTTAAGGCTGTGCCCGGCCTTGATCAGGTTGCGCGCCATCGGCGCGCCCATGTTGCCCAGCCCGATAAATGCGATCTTCATGGCCTGTCCCTTCTTCAGCGCAGATTGATGGTGGTGTTCACACCGTGATTAGCGGTGTCATCGTCGAACCAGCGACTGGTGACTGTCTTGGTCTGAGTGTAGAACTGCACCACCTGCTTGCCGTAAGGGCCCAGATCGCCGAGTTTGGAACCGCGTGAACCGGTGAAACTGAAGAACGGCACCGGCACCGGAATCGGGATATTGATTCCTACCTGGCCGACGTCGATTTCGCTCTGGAACTTGCGCGCCGACGCACCGCTCTGGGTAAACAGGCCGGTGCCGTTGCCGAACGGATTCGCATTGACCAGGGCAATCGCCTCATCGAGGGTGGCGACTTCCAGCACTACCAATACCGGACCGAAAATTTCCTGGGTGTAGATCTGCATCTCGGTGGTTACCCCGGAAAACAGGGTCGGACCGACGAAGTTACCGTGCTCGAAGCCCGGCACCCGGATATCGCGACCATCCAGCTCCAACCGGGCACCTTCCTTGATCCCGCTTTCGATCAGGCCCAGCACGCGCGCTTTCGCCTTCTTGGAAATCAGCGGACCGACATCGGTGCCCGGCTCGCTACCGGCGTTGACCTTGAGCTTCTGCGCCAGGGCCTTAAGGTCCGGCAGCCATTGTTTCGCCGCGCCCACCAGCACCACCACAGAGGTGGCCATGCAGCGTTGGCCGGCAGCGCCGAAACCGGCACCGACCAAAGCGTTGAGGGTCTGTTCGCGGTTGGCATCGGGCAGCACCACCACATGGTTCTTCGCGCCCATCATCGACTGCACGCGCTTGCCGTGGCGACCGGCGAGGTCGTACACATGAGTACCGACCGCGGTCGAACCGACAAAGGACACCGCCTTGATGTCATTGTGGGTGCACAGCGTATCGACCACATCCTTGCCGCCGTGCACCACGTTCAGCACTCCTGGCGGTATTCCGGCTTCCAGCGCCAGTTCCACTAGCAGCAACGTCGACAGGGGGTCCTGCTCAGAGGGTTTGAGCACGAAAGTGTTGCCGCAGGCAATCGCCATCGGGAACATCCACAGCGGAATCATCGCCGGGAAGTTGAACGGGGTAATCCCGGCGCAGACGCCGATGGGTTGGCGCAGGGTGTAGGTGTCGACACCGCCAGCGACGTTCTCGGCGAACTCGCCCATTTGTAGGGTGCCGATGGAACAGGCGTGTTCCACCACTTCCAGGCCGCGAAAAATATCGCCCTCGGCGTCGGCGATGGTTTTGCCCTGCTCGGCGCTGAGGACCATGGCGATACGCTTGGCGTGTTCGCGGATCAGTGCCTGCAACTTGAGCATGATGCGCATACGGGCACCGATCGGAGTCAGCTTCCAGGTCTGAAAGGCCCGCTGCGCGGCGGCAATGGCGGCCTCGACTTCATCGACGGTGGCGAACGGGACCTTGGCCAGGACTTCCTGGGTCGCCGGATTGACAATGTCATGCCATTCACTGGTTTTGGATTCGACCCACTCGCCATCGATCAGCAATCTAGCGGTCTTGAGAGTAGCGTCAGGCTTGAGAGAAACGTTCATGGAAGTCTCCTGAATGATTATTGTAGGGACGAATCCTGGGAGCGTGTCCGACGCGGGCACGGCAGCACCCGAACATGGTGACCGGACTGTTTTTGGAGTATAGGTGTGCATTCCTCTAATAAAAACGCACATAAAAACCGGATCAACATGCAAAAAAACATCACGTTGGGTTCATTGAACTGGGACGACCTGAAGTTTTTCCTCGAGGTCGCTCGAACCCGCAAGGCCAGCAGCGCGGCTAAGCGCCTGGCGGTGGACTACACCACGGTGTCGCGGCGCATCGGCTCGTTGGAGGTGGCACTCAGCACCTTACTGTTCGAGAAATCGCGGACCAACGGTTTTGTCCTGACCGCCGAAGGCCAGCGCCTGCTGGGCTACGCCGAGTCCATCGAAAGCACCTTGCACATGGCCTGCGAGCAGGTTTCCGGTTCCGGCGTGGCGCTTTCAGGGCATGTGCGCATGGGCTGTACCGAAGGCTTCGGCAGCTTTTTCATCACCCCACAACTGAGTCATTTCGTCGAAGCTTACCCGGCGATTTCCGTCGACATCCTGCCGCTGCCCCACTTCATCAGCCTGTCCAAGCGCGAGGCGGATATCGTCATTGCGTTGGAGCGCCCGGAGCACGGGCCATACGTCTGCTGCAAACTCTGCGACTACCGCTTGCAGCTATACGCGACCCGGGAATACCTCGACCAGCACCCGGCGATCCGCCGCGCCAGCGACCTGGGGCGGCATCGTTTTGTCAGTTATGTCGACGACCTGGCCTTCAGCAACGAGTTGCTGTACCTGGCGAATGTCCTGCCCAGTGCCGCCGCCAGCCTGCGCAGCACCAGCGTGATCGCCCAATTTGTCGCGGCGCAGCAGGGCCACGCCCTGGCGATCCTGCCATGCTTCCTGGCGGCCCAGGACCCACGCCTGCTACCGGTGCTGCCCGATGAGGTGAGTGTCACCCGGCAGTTCTGGATGTACTGCCGCGAGGACCTGCGCAAGCTCAAGCGGATCACCCTGCTGTGGGATTACATCAGGGAGGTGACCGAGCTGAATCACCCGTTGTTGCTGGGCGAAACGCGGGAGCTGCGGTTTGCGGATTGAGTGTCTACAAAGGATAACCTAGTGGCCTGTGTGGCAATGGCTTGTGACATCACTTGTAATAATCGAAATGATCCTCGGACTAAATAGGAATCGTTGCGTGGCGAGTGTTACTCGAGATCGACTTTTCTGACGACATGTCAGTGACCTCCTTTTAACCTGGTAGGGGGTCTAAAGCCAGAATCGCCGAAAATTCCGTTGCCCCATAAGGCTAAACCATGTTGCGCAAATGTAATTTATAAACTACATTACGCCTATGAAAACGATCAAGCAAACCGCCACGTTCTTGACCTGGGAGCGCAAGCTTAAGGACCATCGCGCTAAGGCGATTATTGCGGCTCGAGTTTTCCGAGTTGCCAACGGTCTGTTGCTATGCGGCGGCGACAAAGGCAGTCAAACCCGCGATATTGAAACCGCCAAGTTACTAGCTAGTCAGTGGGGTGAAGATGAATGAAAGAGCCAATCTATGATTACGATCCAGCGGTAGCACTGACCGACCCTGAATCCATTGCAGTCTTTCTGACTGATGCTTTCGAGACCGCAGACGCGGCCTTTATCGCCCAGGCGCTAGGGGTGGTCGCCCGTGCTAAAGGCATGACGGAACTTGCAAAAGAGTCCGGGCTATCGCGCGAACAGCTTTACCGCTCGTTCAGCGCAAAGGGTAATCCGACTTTGAAAACCATGTTGGCTGTAATGCGCGCTATGGGCCTCGATCTAACAGCCCGGCAGCATGTACACCCTTAACAACAGATATTGTGGAGTTGAGAATATGGATAGCAACGAGGCTTACCACATGATGATTGTCGGTAACAAAACAACGACGTTTCTGAGGGCCTAGCCGATGCAACCGGCGTTGTTCTGACTATTCGGCAACTCCAGAGCTTTTGCAAGGTCACGGCAGCTCAAGGCCTCGTTTAGCGAAAGTGGCGGTTGCTACGGCGGTCGTCCGCTGCGTAAAGCCCCGCACGTCAGAGGGATGGAGATAGGTCTTTATAAAGTCCGCTGTTTGATGCGAACCAACGGCTTGCGCTCGGCCTGCAAACGCAAACTTGTGCATACAACCGATAGTCATCAGGACTTGCCGATTGCCGAGAATGTATTGAATCGCCAGTTCGAGCCCGAGACGGTGAACAAGGCATGGGTGGCAGACGTGACCTCCATCCGAACCCGCGGTTACTGGGACACTCAGTCAACAATCACCACGATCGACACCCGGCGATTCTCCGTGCGCCCGGCCGCCGTATCGTTGAAGGCCACCGGCTGGCGGCTGCCCAGGCCACGAGTCTCGATGTTTTCCTGCTTCATGCCAGTCTGCGCCAACACTGTCGCCACGCTGTTGGCGCGCCGCACGGAGAGCTGTTGGTTGTAGGCCTCCTGGCCCGACGCATCGGTGTGACCGTCAATTCGCACACGCTGGATATCCACGCTGATCAAAGCCTTGGCGATGCGTTCGACGATATCGTGGCTTTCCCGGTTCAGCACTCCCAAGTCACGGCCAAACAACACCTTGCCCGACAGGCCGAAGGCCCAGCCTTCATCCGTCAGTTCAAAACCCTGCAGCTTGAGAACGGCAATCTGCGCCGGGTTCGGGCCTTTTTGCGGGGCGGTCTGGCAGCCGGCCAGAGCCAGCAATGCGGTGAACAGGACCATGCCGAAAAATCGTAGAGAACATTGGATCAATGTGGACAACGGTTCAACTCCTGACCGGTACAGAGGCTACGGGGTGCTCCGACTCCGCAGTGTGTTGACCACCTCGGGAAAGGCGCTTTGCCTGGTACATCGCGGCGTCGGCGGCATTGAGCAAAGTACCGGGCGTGGCACCATGCTCGGGATAGACGGCGATGCCAATACTGAGGGAGCTAAAGATTTGCGCCTGGCCAGGCACCGCAATCGGTATTTCCATGCTGGCGATGATCTTGTCGGCAATCCGCTCAGCGTCTTCGATCTTGTGCAGCGGCGTCAGCAGCACGGCGAATTCGTCACCGCCCAGACGGGCCACCAGGTCCTCCTCGCGCAACTGCGCACGTACCCGTGTGGCTACGGCCACCAGCACCGCGTCGCCCGCCGCATGGCCGAAGTTGTCGTTGATTTCCTTGAAACGGTCGCTGTCGAGAAAGAGTACGCCGACCCGTTCGCCCTGCTTGGCACCATTGCGTAAGGCGCGCATTAGCCGCCCCTCGAAAAACGCCCGGTTGGGCAGGCCGGTCAGGCTGTCATGGCTGGCTTGATGCGCGAGGGATTCGTTCTCACTCTGGATGTGGGTTTGCCACGCTTCCAGTTCATCGAGCAAGGCATTGAAGTCGGTGCCGAGGTTGTCCAGCTCGGCAATCTGCGCCGGCGGCACGCGGCGGTCGAAGGCCCGCTCGCTACGAGCCGCGTGGGCCACTTCCGCCAGGCTGCGCAGTGGCTCGGTGATCCCGCGCAACAGCCGACGTGCCAGATACAGCCCCAGCCAGCCGGCCAACACACTACAGACCAGAATTCCCGCCAGGCCGCTGAGCAAGAAACGCAGGAGACTGCCACCATGACCGGTCAGGCGTACAACGCCGATCTCGCGGTCCCGGTGCAAGATCGGCAGCTCGATAGGTTGTTCGAGCAGGCTGCTAGCCAACTGCATTTCCACCCGCGACATCAGGCCGGTCTCCGGTCGCCGCCAATGGGCCAGGCTCTGGCCACTAACGGTGAATACCTGGGCATCGGCCACTTCTTCGGTCATGGCGATCACGTCGAGGGCTTCGGCTGCGGCGCTACTGTCGTTGAACACCACCGCCGCTTCGACGGTGTAGCTGATAGAGCGGGCGATCAGGTGCAGGTTATGGTCGGCATAGACTCTTAGCGCCAGCACACCGAGAAAGGTCAGGGATACGCTGACCAAGCCGACTGCCGCCAGCGCGGCCATCAGGTGCCCACTCCCCACCACCGAACGTAGGCTGCGGCGGCTTTCAGGTTCGTGCAGGCCGATCATGGCTGCACGGCCCGGCGGCGGAATAGTTGCAGGACGCTGGGATGAATGCGTACACCGCTGCGGGCCACTGAGTCCAGGTTGACCTCGAACGACACCTGGTTGTCCGCCACGCGCAGGCAGAACAGGCTACCGACCGTGCATTGATCGCCGCCTTCGCTGATGCTCAGCACGACATGGCCATCGAGGGTGCTGAACAGGTGGTTGCGTTCGTCGCGGGTCAGTTTGCCGATATACACCGCGTCACAAGTGCTGGCGACGGCAATGCTATCAACCATCAAGCGCCGAACCAGCACCGGTCGGCCAGTGACCTGAGTGGTGCCCTTGATCAGGTCGTCGGTGTATTCGGTGGGGCCAATGATGCATAACTGCAGTTGCGCGGGCTCGACTGGCCAGCGCGCATAACTGAGGATGCCGAGCACCACCTGGGTCACGGCCTCGGCACGCCGGTCGGCGGTGCCAGACAAGACGGTGTCCTGGGCAATGCTCATGTGCGAGAACAACCAGAGCACGGCGGACATTCCTAACTGTTTCCAACCAAACAATCTTCCAGTCGCCCAGACCGCCAAGCCCATGCAGGAATTCTCTTAAAACAACGTAGGAATAAAGCCGCAACGATAGCATATCACTGGCTAACCAGCGTTAAACCGAAGCAGTAGATCGCAGGCTAACGGGTTCATAAACCTCTGAAATATGGATTTGAGGGCATCTATTCTTCTCTATGTCCGTGGGCTGTCACGCCCCGGCGCCACGGATGCCCCTGCGAACTAATCGCTTGTACAGTTACCCCAGCTCAAGCATCAACCCGCTCAACCGTTTGACCTTGCGCCGCACCGCCTCCTCGAACACACCATCACGGGATTCGATCAGGCTGAACCAGCCCTTGGCCCGGGTGATTCCGGTGTAGATCAGCTCCTTGGTCAGCACAGGGTTCAGCACCTGCGGCAGGATCAGGGCGGTATGCGCGAACTCCGAGCCCTGGGATTTGTGCACAGTCATGGCGTAGACGGTTTCCACGTCGTTCAGCCGGCTCGGCAGGACAAAACGCACTCCGCCCCGGCCATCGTTACGCGGGAACGCTACGCGCAGCACTTGCTGGCCTGCCGTCGGCCCCCCGCGCTCCGGCAGGCGCAAGGCGATGCCAATATCGCCGTTCATCAAGCCCAGGCCGTAGTCGTTGCGGGTCATCAGCACCGGTCTACCTTCGTACCAGTGCTGGTCGCTGTCGATCAGGCGTCGGGCGAACAGCGCGCCAGTGATGCGCTGATTCAGGCTTTCGACCCCCCAAGGTCCCTTGCGCACGGCGCAGAGCAACTGGAACTCGTCGAAGGATTGCAACACGGCGCTGGCCCACTCCGACCAACACGGGTCATCAAGATCGACCCCCGCCACCGGGCGTTGACCGTGCATCACCCCGAGGTAGTGCCGATAGCCCTTGCGTTCGACACCTTGGCCGTCGAGCACCAGCGTCTCGAACTTGCGGTCCTGCTCGCCCTTGAGAGCCAATGCAAACAGATCGTCATGACTGCCCGCCGCCAACAAGGCCCGGGCCTCATCAGCCGCCTGCTGGTTGACCAGACGCGACAACTGGCCGATGCCACTGCCTTCACCAAAGCGCCGCGAGTGGCGCAACATCACCACTTGCTGGGCCAACGGATGGGAGTGATCGAGGTCTTCGCGCAAGCCACTGCCGCTCAGGTCCTCGCCGCTGACCGCTTGCAGCCAATGGCGGGTCTGCGCGCCGTACCAGCCCTCTTCAGCATCGCGGCACAGGTCGCCGAGCACCGCACCCGCTTCTACCGAGGCCAATTGGTCCTTGTCCCCCAGCAGCACTAGCCGCGCATGCTCCGGCAAGGCGTCCAGTAGATTAGCCATCATTTCCAGGTCGATCATCGAGGCTTCATCCACCACCAACACATCCAACGGCAGGCGATTGCCAGCGTGATGGCGAAAGTGCCGGGTACCGGGACGACTGCCCAGCAGCCGGTGCACGGTGGTCACTTCGCTGGGGATTCGGGCACGCACCGCTTCATCGACGCGCAACGAACGCACCTGGGCACTGATGGACTCGGTCAGGCGCGCCGCCGCTTTGCCGGTCGGCGCGGCGAGGCGAATGCGCAGCGGTTTCCCGGCCTCTACCGCCGGGGCTTGAAGCAACGCCAGCAGACGCACCACGGTGGTGGTCTTGCCGGTGCCGGGACCGCCAGTGATGATGCTGAAGGCGCCACGGGTTGCCAGGGCGCAGGCCAACTTCTGCCAGTCGATGCGCTCGCTTGCGCCTGCCGCGCCGAACAGTTCACTCAGGCGCCGGTGTAGATCGTCGGGCGTTGCTTCGTGTTCGGCGAGGCGCTGGCGCAAGGCGTTGTCGATACGCCGCTCATAGCTCCAATAACGTCGCAGGTACAGGCGTCGGCCACTCAAGACCAGTGGCCGCTGCCCGGTCTCGACGCCATGATCGGCGGCCAACGCCACCAACGGGCTGGCCTGCAAGGCCCGGCACCAGGCTTCACCGTCCAGGGCCTCCAGCAGTTGCGACGGCAGTAGCATCGCACCACTCTGCACATCGCCTTCCGGGGGTAATGATAGGGCGAAGTCCGGCTCTTTCAGGGTTTCGAACAGATCGAGGCAAACATGTCCGTGGCCGAGTTGGTGGCTGGTCAGGGCTGCCGCCAGTAGCACTAGCGGCTCACCACTCGGATCGAGCTCATGGAGAAAGGCTACGAAGGCCTTGTCCAGTGCTCGTACCCAGCCCCGTTCGAGCCAGCGTTCGAGCAACAGCAGCAGGTCTTCCACGCGGCTCAGTGGCGCCAGTTCGGCCAGGCTGGCATCGCTCAGCGCCGTCGGCAGCAATTGGGCAAAAGTACGTTTCATAGCAGACTCCCCTGCTCCCAGGCGGGCTCGGATTTCGCGACGGGTTTGCCCTGAAACAACAGGTCCAGGTGCTCGATCAGCTCCCGCGGTGGCCGGACGAAATACGCGCCCTGACTCGGCGAGCGGCTGCCGCGCAAGAACAGATAGAGCGCGCCGCCCATATGCCGGTCATAGTCATAATCGACGAGACGAGCCTTGAGCTGGCGATGCAGGGCCAGCAGGTAGAGCACGTATTGCAGGTCGTAGCGGTTTTCCAGGATCGACGCGGCCATGGCGCGCTCGGTATAGGCGGCGTCGTCGGCGCCCAGCCAGTTAGACTTGTAGTCGGCCACGTAATAACGCCCCTGGTGCTCGAAGGTCAGGTCGATAAAGCCCTTGAACATGCCGTTGAGCAACACCGGCTCCGCCGCCGCCCGCGTCACGCCGCCGTGGGTGTGGCGACGCACCAGTTCGTCGACCTGATGCACATCGACCTTGTGGCTGGCGAACCAGAACTCCATCTCGACCTGATAGTTGTCCAGGTCCCAGAGAACCACCGCAGGCTGGTCGTTACCGAGGCGAAACGGCACTTGCAGCAGATGTGCAAGCCAATCGACGAGGGTCTCGATCCAGCCTTTCCAGCCCCGCAGGTTGCAGCGTGGCGCCAGTGCTTTTTCGATAACCCCACGATCAGCCGTGAAGCGCTCGCTGCCGGCCCACTCCAGCAAGCCATGGAGAAAAGTGCCGGGATTCGGACCACGGGGGAAACGATGGATATCGCCGCCGCCGGTGGCAACTTCGCGGGGAGCATCCGGGTCCAGGTGCTCATCGTCGAAGAGTTTCTGTGCCTGGGGGCTTTCCGGCGCTTCGTCGCGCTCGGCACTGAACTGATTGCCGATGCGCAGGGCACTGTAGGAGGCAATCCACCAATGCTCCGAGGCACGACGTTTGGGCAGCAGGGGCTCGCGCAAGTTCGCCGGGTTGCGCGGCGGCTGGAACGGCGCATCGGTGGCAACGGGTAGTTGCTCGCAGGCCAGGCTCGGACAGTCCTGGCGCAACGCCTCCAACCAGCGAACCAGGCCAGTGGACTCGCCCAGTACGTCGCCGCCGCCCAGCAGATAACCGAGGGCCGACAGGTGCAGCACCGAGCTGTTGTTATTGCCTCGCTTCAAGTCGGCAACACCCAGCCAACAAACGTGCTGCGCCCGGGTCAGGGCCACGTAGAGCAGGCGCAGATCCTCGGCCAGGCGCTCGTCGTCGGCCTGGGCGATCAGTTCGGCGGTAGGCTTGAGGCTGACCTGGGCCCGCCCCTCGCCGTCGTGGTAATGCAGCGGCAGCCGGCTACCGTCCACCGGTTTGACCGAACAGATAAAGGGCAGGAACACCAAGGGGTATTCCAGGCCCTTGGACTTGTGGATAGTCACCACCTTGACCAGTTGCTCGTCGCTTTCCAGACGCAGAATCTGCTCTTCGCCGGCCGGGCCGGACAGTGCCAGGTGGTCGCTCAGATGACGGATCAGCGCCTGCTCGCCATCCAGCTCGCCAGCGGCCTGTTGCAGCAACTCGGACAGATGCAACAGATTGGTCAGCACCCGCTCGCCATCGCTGCGGGCAATCAGTGCCTTGGGCAATTGAAAGTCATGGAACAAACGACGCAACATCGGCAGCACACCCTGGGTCCGCCACAGCGTTCGATAACCGCGAAACTGCATGACCCGCGCTTCCCAGGCCAGTTCGTCCTGGTTCAGTCGCTCCAGCTCGGCCAATGGCAGGTTCAAGGTGATACAGGCCAGTGCCGCCCGTAGCGAACGTTCGACATCCGGCTCGGCGCAGGCCCTGAGCCAGGCCAGCAGGTCGTGGGCTTCTTGGGCGGCGAAGACCGAGTCCTTATCCGACAGGTAGACACTGCGCACACCGCGAGCGGCAAGTTCGCCGCGCACCGCCTGCGCTTCCTTGCCGTCACGGACCAGGATGGCGATATCGGATGGCAACACGCCCTTGAACTCGCCATCACGGTTGAAGCCGATGCGGCCCTGTTGCCCACCATTGAGCAGACCGACGATTTCACTGGCACAAGTCGCCGCCAGTTGTTGGCGATAGGCCGCGCCAGATACCGGCTGCTCGGAGGCCAGGTGCCAGAGATGCAGTGCCGGCGGTGGCTGCCCATCGATCTCGAATACGTCCTTGCGGCCTTGGGCGGCCACCGACAGGAACGGCACCGGGTTCTGCTCGCCGTCGCGAAACAGGAACGCAGCGCGTCCCCGCTCACGCTGCTCGGCCCGCGCGAAAACATGGTTGACCGAATCGACCATCGCCTGGCTGGAGCGGAAGTTGGTGCCCAAGGTATGCAGGCGACCGCGAGTGGCGAGGCGGGCGCGCAGGTAGGTGTAGATATCGGCGCCACGGAAGGCGTAGATCGCCTGCTTGGGGTCGCCGATAAGAAACAGGCCAGCGTCGGGGTGGTTGTCTTCGATGCGATAGATGCTTTCGAAGATCCGGTACTGCACGGGATCGGTGTCCTGGAACTCGTCGATCAGGGCCACCGGGAACTGTTCGCGGATCAGGTTCGCCAAACGTTCGCCGCCTTCGGCCTGCAACGCGGCGTCGAGACGCAGCAGCATATCGTCGAAACCCATTTCGGCGCGGCGGCGCTTCTCGTCCTCGAAACGGGCACCGACCCAACAGGCAGCATGTTCCAGCACGGCGGCGTCGGGAGTCGGCAAGGCCTCGAGACGGGCTTGCAGACCGGACATGGCGTCAAGGCCGGGATGCCGTGGGGCTTCGCCTTTCCAGGCTTCGGCCAGGCCATCGGCGGTCAGGCGACTGAAGCCAGTGCCGATGTCCAGTTGTTCCAGGGTTTCGTCTTCGGCCCAGGCGCTGAGCTTGTCGAACCAAGGTTCGAAGTAGCGCGCCTGCATCTTGCGACCATCAACCGTTTTGTTCGCCACGCCTTGCCGGCAGATCTCGCGCAATTGCGCGGCCCATTGTTTCCACGGTGCCTTGAGCTGCACCAAAGCGGCGCGACGTTCCTCCAGGCAGGCATCGATCAGTTCGCCAGGCTCGGGGTCATCCTGTCGTGCACTGGTGGATCTTTCCCTACCAAGCAGGGCCCTGACCCTGGGCAACAAGGCCACCGGGCCGACCCAGTTGGCGCGTACCCAGTTCAGCGCCTCGCCCTGCATCTTGTAGCAATAGAGCCGCCAGTAATCGCGCAGCACTTCGCCGAGCAGGTCGCTGTGGTCGGTTTCCAGGGTCTGGGTAAACAGGCTGCCGCTGTCGAAGGCATGTTCGCGCAGCATGCGCTGGCACCAGCCGTGAATAGTCGAGACGGCCGCTTCGTCCATCCATTGTGCGGCGATGTCCAGACGGTTGGCACAGGCGGGCCATTGCTCGGTTGGGTATTGAGCGCGCAATTGCCCGATCAGATCGTCCGGTGCCGGCGTCTCGTCACGGAAGAACCGCGCAGCTTCGGCGAGGCGGGTGCGGATGCGGTCGCGCAGCTCCTGGGTGGCGGCATCGGTAAAGGTCACCACAAGGATTTGCGGTGGCAGCAGCTCGCGCCCGAAACCGGTCGCTTCGCCACCATGGCCGAGCACCAGCCGCAGGTACAGGGCGGAGATGGTAAAGGTCTTGCCGGTGCCGGCACTCGCCTCGATCAACTGGCTGCCGCGCAACGGAAAGGCCAGGGCCAGCGGCGTCTTGATAGCGGTCATGGGCGTGCCTCCTCGATCGCCAGCGAGCGCCAGGGCGCTTCGAGCAGTGGTCGATAGAGGGTCTCGCACCAACCTTCGAACTCCTCGCTGGCGATCAGTGCGTCGTAGTCGGCGAACTGCCGGGCCAGGGCGGCGCTTTCACGGCGCTCACCCGCGCTGTTGATACCGTCGCCGTCATAGACCTTACGCGCGGCGGCGTCGGCCTTGCGCGGGTCAGGCTGCGACAGCCAGGCGAAGGCGCTCTTCACCGCCACCGGCAGCGGGCGCCGCATGCCTGCCCGCCAAGCCAGCAAGAGCTCGCCGAGAATGGCTTCGGCCCGCTCCGCTTCGAACGGCGGCAACAGCAGGGTATCGTCACTGGCAACCAGAGCCGTGGTCATCGACAAATCACAGGCACAGGCCACCAGATGCTCGATCCAGGGCTTGGTCAGGCGGTGCCATTTGCGCGTCTTGAGCGAACCGATGCTGTTGGCAATGGTGGTAACGGCCAGGTAGCCGCCATCGCCGCGCTGGTGCAAACCGGCGAGCCAGCCTTCGAGGCGCACACCGCTGGTATCGACACTCACCGGTACCGAGCGGGTCACTGGACTCGGCCACAGCATCAGCAACTGTTGGTAGCGTTGCAGCAGCTCGGGCAGCGGCTCGATCAACTCGTGTTGCAGCAGTTCGCCGAAGCCAGCCATCGGCAGCAGGCCGCTGCCTTGCAGGCGCCGGGCTTGCCGCCACAGCGCCTGCTCGGGATGGTCCGCATGCATCAGGGCCGCGCCCAGCAGGCTGTCGCTGAGGTTGTAGCGTTGCAGCGCATCGAGGACAAAGGGCTCTTCGTCGGCCAGCGGTGCTTGGGCTGACTCGAAGAACACTTTCAAACGCTGGCTGAAGAAGTGTCGTACCGGGTTGCGCAGGAAGTCTTGCAGTTGCGCCAGGGTCAGCGGTTCTTCCTGGTGGTAGTCGGCCAGTTCGCCGATAGTCTGGCCGGGGCCTCGCGGCTCATGCAGCGGCTGCCATTCCCGGGCATAGCTGAACAGGCGGCTGTCGTCGTCGAGGAAATAGCGGGCACTGAACGGCTGCAGTGGGTGTTCCTGGGTCAGGGCCGCCAACAGATGCTCGCCGTTTGCGTCGGGCAGGCGCCAGCCGCTGGCGATATGGTCACGCAGTTGGCCGATCAGCACCGAGGCCGGGCGCTCGCTGTTATCGCGAATGCTGCGACCGATCCAACTGATATACAACTGTTCCCGGGCCGAGAGCAGGGCTTCGAGCAGCAGGTAACGATCGTCTTCGCGTCGCGACCGATCGCCGGGACGGTAGTCGCTGCCCATCAGGTCGAAATCCAGCGGCGGCTGGGCCCGAGGATAATCGCCGTCGTTCATACCGAGCAAGCAGACCAGCTTGAAGGGAATCGCTCGCATCGGCATCAGCGTGCAGAAGTTCACCGCGCCGGTGAGGAAACGCTGGGACAGGCGCCCCTGATCGAGGCCGGCCAGCCAGGCTTCGCGCACCACGGTCAGCGGCAGTTCCTCTCGTAGCTCAACGGCTTCGCAGGTTTCCAGCCAAGTGGCACGCAACTGTTCGAGCTGGATCAGGAGATAATCGTCATGCTCGGTGCCGGCCTGAAAGAATAACTGGATCAACGCCTGCAAGCGCTCACCCCACTGTTGTGGGCGAGCGGGTTCGGAGAATTCCCGGTGGGCGATTTCCAGGGCATCGAGCAGCGCGATCAACGGGCCGATCAACGCGGCATCGAGACCGCCAATCTCGTCGTAGGGTTCGATACCTTCGCAACCGTCGCCACTGCCGACCGCATAGCCCAGCAGCATGCGTCGCGAGCCGAAACGCCAACTGTTCTGTTCCAGCTCGCCGGGCAGACCGAGGTCGGCTCGTTGCCGGGCGTTCAACCCCCAGCGAATGCCGGCGCCTTCGATCCAGCGGTGCAGGGTCGGCAGGTCGCGCTCGTCGATATTGAAGCGGGCGCGCAAGGCGGGAACGTCCAGCAGATCGAGAATTTCGCTGACCGGGAAGCGACTATCCGGCAGTTTCAACAGATGCTCGACGGCAATCAGCAAAGGATCGCGACCGCGCTGGCCCTGGTCGGCCAGGGTGAACGGGATAAAGCGCGGGTCGTTGCGTTCGAGCTGGCCGAAGACCGCACGGATAAGCGGGGCGTAACTGTCGATATCCGGGACCATGACAATCACGTCACGAGGCCGCAGGTCGGGATTGGCGCTGAAGCGGTCGAGCAACTGGTCGTGGAGGATTTCCACTTCGCGCTGGGCGCTGTGAGCGATCTCAAAACGGATCGAGCGGTCCTGTCCGAGTTCGACGGCTGGCCACAGTTCGCGGGTTTCGCCCAGAGGACGCAGTTCGAGGATATCGTCCTGCAATTGGTTCAGCAGGGTCGTGGGCATGTTCTCGCTGAACAGGTCGATACGACCATCGCGAAAGGCCGCTCGGTAGCTGTTCGGATCATCGTAGCTGTCGAGCAAGTTGATGTAGTCGCGGCCCTGTTTGCCCCAGGCAGCCAGTAGCGGGTGTGCATGCTGATGCAATGTCTCGGGGTCAAGAGCGAGCGGCATGCTGGCTTTACGCGACTGACGCTTGTATTGGTTACGCAGCAGATCCTTGTCGGCGACGATATCAGCCCAGTGGTGACGACACGGGTTGTGGACGCAGAGCAGCACCTGACTGAAACGAGCCAGGCCGGCGAGGGCTTCGAGAGTCTGGGCCGGCAATGACGAAATGCCAAAGACGATAACCCGTGCAGGCAAGCCCGCCGGTGCGACTGTCAGGGTGTTGATGCGCTCGATAAAGCGCTGGTGTACACCCGCTCGACTCTGGGCCATTCCGGCGCTGCCAACATCCAGCAACAGTGCACGCCAGAGTTCGGCCTGCCAGCAGTTGGCCGGACTCAGCGGCTTGATTTCACCGCGACCACCGCGCAACTGGTGGCTCCCACGAGCCCAGTCCTCCAGCCAGTCGGCTCGATAGACCTGGTACTGGTCGAATAGGTCGGCCAAGCGCTCAGCCAACTGGTAGCGTTTGCGCAGGTCGCTGTCATGGGTCAGGAAACGTTGCAGTGGTTCGAAGTGCGGCTGATCAATCAGTTCCGGTAGCAGGCGCATCAGCCGCCAGGTCAGCGGGTCTTTGTCGAGCAGCGACTTGGCCGGGATCTCATCACGGCCCAGGACCATGCGGTAGAGCTGCCACATGAAGGTACCGGGCAATTGCACATCGATGGCGGCGGCGATGCCGCAGCCTCCCAAATCGTCGGCCTCGGCGTCTTCGGCCAGGGCCAGTTTCAGCCACTGGGCGATACCGTTGCTCTGGACCAGGGCGATTTCATTCTCAAGGGGACCCAAGGGGTAACGCCGCATCACGTTGATCACTAGGCTGCGCAGTTCTTCAGGGCTGTTGCTCTGGACAACCATGAAGGCAGGGTTGAGTGACGTCGCGTCCGGCATGCCGACTTCCTTGGAAAATTCAAAACGAAAGCGGGACTTTAGCACCTCTGGCCCGCTCAAAGTTTCGCGCATAAAAAACAAAACCCCTATCTGCTGAGCAGATAGGGGTTTCGGAATTCAATCTTGACGATGACCTACTCTCACATGGGGAAACCCCACACTACCATCGGCGATGCATCGTTTCACTGCTGAGTTCGGGATGGGATCAGGTGGTTCCAATGCTCTATGGTCGTCAAGAAATTCGGGTACCGAGTCGTGGCCATCGGCCGCGCTTCAGCAAATCGGGTATGTGATCAGGTATTTTCGATGCGAATCAGCACAAACTTTCGGTTCGTTTCGTCTTCACACCCCGCAATCTGCTCTCTGGCCCTCAGGCTCAAGTTCACAAATTGCTTGGGTGTTATAGGGTCAAGCCTCACGGG
>NZ_FOAR01000060.1 GCF_900109755.1 Pseudomonas agarici
TAGGGGTTTTGTTTTTTATGCGCGAAACTTTGAGTTGGGGCTTTTGGGCGGAGCCTGGTTACAGATCTTCCATGGCTGGCAGGTCGTCTCCTGTAGTATGCAAGGCTCCGGCTCATGGCTATCATGCGTGCCTCATTGTGAGGCGAGATCTGCATGCTGACGTTGTTAAAACTCCTGAAAGATGGCCGGTTTCACTCTGGAGAGGCGCTCGGGGCAGCGTTGGGCATCAGTCGCAGCGCTGTCTGGAAGCAGCTTCAGCAGCTGGAGGTTGAACTGGGGCTGTCGATTCATAAGGTTCGTGGTCGTGGCTATCAATTGGCCTCTCCCCTGGTGCTGCTTGATCGGCAAGCAATCGCTGCTGCCAAACCCTCGCCGACCTGGTCGGTACATGTTTATGAATCGATCGATTCGACCAATGCCGAAGCGTTGCGATTGGTCGAGCGCGCTGTGCGTGCACCTTTTGTTGTCGTGGCTGAGCGGCAGACGGCAGGTCGGGGGCGTCGCGGGCGTCAGTGGGTCAGCCCATTCGCCGAAAATATCTATTACAGTTTGTTGCTCAGGGTTGATGGAGGAATGCGGCAGCTCGAGGGCTTGAGCCTAGTGGTTGGCCTGGCGGCATTGCAGGTGTTGCGTGAATTGGGGATCCAGGGGGCGGGCCTGAAATGGCCGAACGACGTTCTGGTGGGTAGCAAGAAGATCGCCGGTATCCTGCTGGAACTTGTCGGTGATCCGGCTGATGTCTGTCACGTGGTGCTTGGCATCGGCATCAATGTCAACATGCAAGTCGCCGATCAGGTCGATCAGCAGTGGACATCCGTCAGGCTTGAGACGGGACGCTCGGTGGATCGCAATCAGTTGATCGCATCCCTGAGCGAAAAGCTTCAGTGTTATCTGCGGCGACATCAGGCGTCGGGCTTCGCCACGATCCAGGCGGAGTGGGAGCAGAATCATCTGTGGCAAGGCCGTGAAGTCTCGTTGGTGGCTGGTACGAGCGTTATCGACGGCACTGTGCTGGGTATCGATCAGCAAGGTGCGCTGCGTTTGAGGGTCGGCGGTTTCGAGCAGGTCTTCAGCGGTGGCGAGCTCAGCCTGCGCTTGCGCAATGATTCTTGAGCGGGCTGCGGTAATGTTTCCAGAGCCAGGTGTGTGCCTGATCTGGTAGGTGTCGGTCTGGCAATTGCCGGCCCGTTGAGCTGAGGTCTCTATGCGTTGGTTGTTTCTGTTGTTGTTGGTACTCAATGGTGTTTATTACGTCTGGCATCAACAGGAGGCCCCGCTGAGGGCGAAGGAAGTGACTCCTTTGGCGCTCTATCGTAGTGCGCACCAGGATATCCAGCTGCTGAGCGAGTCGGATAACGCCGGGGCTCGCAAAGCTGCCGCCAGAGGCCAGGAGGCGAACTCCGAATGTCTGTATCTGGGAGGTATGTCCCGTCAGGATGTCGCGCAGTCGATTCAGCAGCGTTTGCAGGGGATGGATATCAAGGCGCGGGTACAGCGGGTGAATGTTCCGGATTCGACGGGCTTCTGGCTGCGTATCGTACCCGAAAGTCGGCATTTGCTGAGCGACACCGTTCTGCAGAATCTTGCTAAAGAATTCAATGAGTTAAAACATAAAATAATGTTGTGCGAAGGCATTGCAACTGCCGAATAGTTTGCATAGAATGGCGCCCGCTTTGCAGTGAACACCCCTTGAGGGACTCGCTGCAGAGCGTGGTCAACGCAGCTAACCTCATATTTTTAAATGAGAAATTGCTTGACAGAGGTTAGGCGTGATGTAGAATGCGCCTCGATTGGAGGGGTTCCCGAGCGGCCAAAGGGATCAGACTGTAAATCTGACGTCTCAGACTTCGAAGGTTCGAATCCTTCTCCCTCCACCATAATTTCAGCGGAAGCAGCAAACTCCGCGGGTATAGTTTAGTGGTAGAACCTCAGCCTTCCAAGCTGATGATGCGGGTTCGATTCCCGCTACCCGCTCCAAGTTTGCTGTTTATGCAAAATGCTTCGCTCTTGTAGCTCAGTTGGTAGAGCACACCCTTGGTAAGGGTGAGGTCAGCGGTTCAAGTCCGCTCAAGAGCTCCATATAAAACAAGGCAGATATGAAAATATCTGCCTTTGTTCTAATGGTCGATGTAGCTTGCTCAATTCTTCTCCTAAGGGTGATTTCGATGGCTAAGGAAAAGTTCGAACGTAATAAGCCGCACGTCAACGTTGGCACCATTGGTCATGTCGACCATGGTAAGACCACTCTGACTGCTGCGCTGACCCGTGTCTGCTCCGAGGTTTTCGGTTCGGCCAAGGTTGAGTTCGATAAAATCGACAGCGCCCCGGAAGAGAAAGCTCGCGGTATCACCATCAA
>NZ_FOAR01000004.1:0-38148 GCF_900109755.1 Pseudomonas agarici
TGTCGACGCTGTTGGGCGAACCGTAGGTGAACACCCCTTTGGCCAGTTGTGCATACCAGCCCATCAACACGCCCATTTGCGAGCGGGCCAGCCACTCCATGGGCGTCGGCTTTTCGCCATCGGCCAGCACCTTGTTGGCCTTTTCGAAGGCATTGATAATGCTTTTGCCGCGCTTGATTTCCTTGATCGCGGTGGCTGCAATGTCTTTGAGCGGCAAGCTTGCGAACAGCGATTTGCTTTCCGTCAAACCGTCTCGGGCGTCTTCTATAAGCGCCTGTTGGTTTAATGCATAAGCGCGCCAAAACAGGTTGCCTTCGGCAATGTGCAGGTCTTCCCACCACTGGGTCAGCAGGGCTTGCCCAGGGGGACAGGCCTCCATGCCCAAGGTGCACAGGGCCGTTTGTACCGCGAACGCCCACCCTCGCCGCAGATCCCGTGGGTCGTAGGCATGCAAGGCGTTGAGCAGGTAGGGGCTTTGCAACAGCGCCACATGATCCGCCGCTCGCGCCTCGGCCATGGCTTCACACTCGGCGGTCTTGGCCTCGAACTGTGCCAGGACCGTCTCGACCTCGTTCATATCCAGTTGATCAAACAGCTTGAGCGCCTGCTCGGCGGCTTGTTGCTTGCGCCGGGCGATGGCTGCTTCACCCATTTGTTGGCGGGTGGCACCTTTGGCCGCTTCACGCATACTCTCCCGCGCCTGCGCGCCGGTGTCGGGATAGCGTTGTTTCGCCTCTTTGAAGATTTGCGAGGTTTCATGAATCGCTTGCAGTTCGCCCATGTACAGCGTTCGGCGATGACGTTCACGGATGATGTAGGCTTCACGCTCGGCCTGGTTGGTGTCCGGGAACATGCCCAGCAGGTTGTCTTCGGTGTGGCTGTCGTGCGCCCAACTGTCGATGCGCTCATCGGCCTGTTTGATCCGATGCTCTTGAATGCCCTCGCGCACGTCTTTCAGGCGCAGTGCCACTTGCACCCGCCAGTGATTGCTGGCGCCGTCCTGTTCTTCATTGAGCCAAGGCTGCGCACCCTCCAGCGCGGCGTTACGCCAGGCGTTCAGTTCCTGGGTCACGCCGATTGCATCGCGCAACACCAGCACCGCGCCTTGCTCGCTTTCCAGCGTGTCGCGCAACGTTTCCAAGCGCAGTTGCGCGGCCATCAAACCCCCACTGTCGAGAGCATCGGGGGCGCACAGCGGTGGAAAGGCCTGCTGGTTCAATGCGTTGAGCAGCCCTGGCGAGCGTCCGGCCAGATGAGTCGGGGCTGCCTCTTGAGCCGTCTTCGTCGCGGTAATCCCCAGTGCCTGGTATTCCACCACCGAGTGCGCCAGGGCGCCGGACTCAAGGCTGAAGGGTTGTTGACGATGGCCACTGACCCAGTCCGCGGGGCTGAACCACTGCATTTTCCCTTCAGCCACCAACGAGGCGGCGCTATCGCGGTACTCGTCCAGCTTGGCGTTGGACAACGGGTCCGGCGTGTACAGCCAGTAGCTGTTTTTTACCATTTCCGGCTTTTCAATACTGACCACCGAGGTCGCGGCTGCGTTGGCATCCCGGTAGCAACTGAATGCCAATCCTGGGGACGGCGGATACAGCGGGGCGAACTGGAAGAGTCGCGCATCGTGGGTGATAAAATACGACTGCCAGATCTGCAAACCGTTGCGCTCGATCAGCACATACAAATAGCTTTTGCGCAGCATCCGCGCACTGAATCGCACCTGCGGGAAGTCGAAAGACTCGTCCATCGACACCACGCAGACCTTGTCCAACAAGGTCGAACTGTCGCTGCAAAACGCTGAGTGACGTAGCGGCAGGATCAACAAGCCCTGCTTTTCGCAGAAAGGACATTGACCAGAGGCACCCGGCACCACGGATTTCATCACAAGATCGATGATTGGGTTGCTCATGATCCAGCCCTCCCGCTGTGCAATCGCACAAGGGGGTTCTGCAGGGATAACGCTTCGTTGTTGAACAAGATGGAAGACATCCCTTTGCTCCTGAATTTCAAAGGAACGCAGAGAATAAAGACAGAACATCTATTAGATATGTCGGAAATTTCACCGCTGCTGGAAAGTTATTTCCCGATAAGGGCATTGCTTATCCAATCGCTTCTACGTTCCGCATGGAAATGTCCGTGACGTTCGGCGCCACAAAGCGGATTCATAGCCTCCAGAGCGCTATCCTCCCCCGGAAGGGCGTGTTCGAGATGGGAGCGATTCAGTGCGAGGCGCATTCCGGACCCTGTATGTACGCACTCCATAAAAAATAGGCACCCGATCCCATCGGCGTGCCCATTTTTTTGTAGCACTCCCCTTGCTCCGGGAGTCCAGCCTGACGCTTACGGGTTGACGCTATCTTTGAGCGACTTGCCCGGCTTGAATGCAACGGTATTGCTCGCCTTGATTTTCACTGGCTCGCCGGTTTGCGGGTTCTTGCCGGTGCGGGCACCGCGATGACGCTGCAAGAAAGTGCCGAAGCCCACCAGGGTGACGCTGTCTTTGCGGTGCAGCGCGCCGGTGATTTCTTCGAGCACGGCGTTGAGAACGCGGTTGGCCTGTTCTTTGGTGAGATCCGCTTTTTCAGCGATTGCAGCGGCGAGTTCTGGTTTACGCATAGTGAAGCCTCTTTGACGGTTTTTTGTTGTTATGTCCGTGCTGTTCTTCCAGAACAGCGCCCAAGGCGCCGCAGGCTCTACTCTGCGGCAGACGGGAGTGAGGATGGCACGGCCTCGGCGCCCGCGCCAGTCTGTCTGTGAGCTTTAGCGGCGCAAGAGCAAGGTGTTCGCGACAGAACACCCGCCATTTACGCCAGTAGTGGCGGGAGCTCTTTGTTAAGGGCCAGCTTTTCCATGACCGCACCGCCGGTCAGGGCGTATCCGAGCAAGCGACCGCTGGTATCGCGGCACAGCGCCTTGATGTCCGCGCCCTGCCCTTCGATCGTCCATACCCCCTCCATTCCCCGTGGCGGTGGCGAAACGACCAGCGGGCAGACCGGCGTCTTCACGGTGATGGGCATGGCGCCATAGCTCACCGCCGTGGCGTTGCCAGCCAGGGTCTGGGCCAGGGCGCGCGCGCAGCTCATCAGTGCCATGACATACAGCAGGTTCAGGCCGTCGACCTCGGCACAGTCGCCCAGGGCATAAATATTGGCGTGAGAGGTTTTCAGATAGCGATCCACCACCACCCCACGATTGACCTGCAACCCCGCCGCCGCAGCCAGGTCGGTACGTGGGCGCAGGCCGATGGCCGAGAGTACCACGTCACAGACCAGGGTTTCGCCGTTGGACAGGTGCGCCTCCAGGTGATCACCAGCGTGTTGCAGGCGGGTCAGCACCGGACCGAGGTGGAAACGCGCACCGAGGCCTTCCAGGCCAGCCTGCACCGCAGTAGCAGCCGTTGGGTGCAGCAGGGTCGGCATGATTTGTTCGCAGGGAGCAACCAGATCGACTTCATAGCCGCCGAGGATCAGGTCATTGGCGAATTCGCAGCCGATCAGCCCGGCGCCCAGCAGCAACACGCGCTTTTTTCCGGCCACTGCCGCGCGGAAACGGGCGTAGTCCTCCAGGTCGTTGATCGGAAAGATCGCTTCGGAGGCGTCGCCTTCCACCGCTACACGCACGGTTTGCGCGCCCCAGGCCAGGATCAGGTCGCGGTAGTTCACTGCCTCTTCGCCGATCCACAGGCGCTTGTGGCCCGGATCGATCCCGCTGATGGGGGTGTGAGTGCGGATCTCGGCCTTGAGCTGCTCGGCCATCGCACCCGGCTCGGCCATGCTCAACTCGTCGGCGTCCTTGTTCTTGCCAAAGCCGGTGGACAACATGGGCTTGGAGTAGGAGCGCCCGTCATCGGCGGTGATCAGCAACAGCGCAGTTTCGCCGTCGAGCTTGCGAAACTCGCGGGCCAGGTTGTAGCCGGCCAATCCGGTACCGACGATCACGACAGGTGCACTCATGCCTTTCTCCAGGCCCATTGAAAGGTGTTTGAATTTGCTCAATCAGGCGATTTCGATCATCTCGAAATCCATCTTGCCGACACCACAGTCCGGGCACAGCCAGTCTTCTGGAACATCCAGCCAAGAGGTGCCGGGCTTGATGCCATCATCCGGCCACCCCTTGGCCTCGTCGTAGATCAGGCCACAGACCACGCATTGCCATTTTTTCCGATGTTTCGGAGCATCTGGCTTTGGGTGCTTTTCATGTTTCTCATGATGATGATGCGCCTGCTCTTTTAAATCGCTCATTCCTATTTTCCTCGGTTCCCAGGCATTGATCGGCACGGACAGTCGATGAGTACAGCGTTGCCGTCCGGCTCAGGGGGTTTTGTACTGATCGAAGTCGGCAGATGCAAGCACGATCACTAGCCGTGGCCGCCCAAGCGCTCTAAATTAGCCGAGCACCCTGTGATAAGCTCGTCGCCTCACTGGCTGCCAATCAACTGCTTATCGTGCCGCACAAAGCCCCATTTCCGGCGTCTCCCACCTGGCTCACACAATGCCGACTGGCGACCCCGCCCAACGCCCAAACCCTCGACTGGCTGTTCGACGAGGGTTCGCTGACCCGCCGTCTGACTGGACTTTGCGACAACGCCTTCAGTGTCACGCCGCTGTTCGAGGGCTGGCAACCGTTGCGCGACGACGAGCGCGCTGCCCTGGACCTGCCCGCCGCTAGCCTCGGCTGGGTGCGTGAGGTGTATCTGTGTGGCCACGGCCAGCCTTGGGTGTTTGCCCGTAGCGTGGCGGCACAGGATGCCTTGCAGCAAGGTGGACTGAACATGGCCGAGCTGGGCAGCCGTTCTCTGGGTGAGTTGCTGTTCTGCGATCAGGCGTTCGAACGCCAGGTCATCGAAGTCTGCCATTACCCCGCACAATGGCTGCCGGCGCAATACCGCGTGAATGACCTTTGGGCCCGCCGCTCACGCTTCAATCGCGGCCCCTTGAGCCTGCTGGTGGCGGAAATATTCCTGCCGAGCCTGTGGCAGGCCGTGAATGCCGACCGGGAGCCTTGCTGATGTACCTGAACCTACTCAAGTCCATGAACCGCTTGCATCCGCGTGCCTGGGACTTCCTGCAACTGACGCGGATGGACAAGCCCATCGGCATCTATCTGCTGCTGTGGCCGACCCTGAGCGCGCTGTGGATTGCCGCCAAGGGCGTGCCGTCGCTGGGCCATCTGCTGATCTTCACCTTTGGCGTGGTGCTGACCCGCGCAGGCGGTTGCGCGATCAACGATTTCGCCGACCGTAAGGTCGACGGCCATGTCAAGCGCACCGCACAACGACCGCTGGCGGCAGGCAGAATCAGTGGCAGGGAAGCGGTGGCGGTGTTCGGGCTGCTGATGGGCATCAGTTTCCTGCTGGTGTTGTGCACCAACGCCACCACGGTCTGGTTTTCCCTCGGCGCGCTGGCCCTGGCGGCCTGCTATCCGTTTATGAAGCGCTACACCTATTACCCGCAGGTGGTGTTGGGGGCGGCGTACTCCTGGGGTATCCCAATGGCGTTCACCGCACAGGGCGCCAGCCTGCCCATGGCGGCCTGGTTGCTGTACATCGCCAACCTGCTGTGGACGGTGGCCTTCGACACTTATTATGCGATGACCGACCGCGAGGACGACCTGAAGATCGGGGTGAAGTCCACCGCCATCCTGTTCGGCGACGCCGACCGGGCGATTATCCTGACCTTGCAGGGCCTGATGCTCGGCTGCCTGCTGCTGGCCGGAGCACGTTTCGAGCTAGGCGGCTGGTTCCACGCCGGATTGCTGGTGGCAGCAACGTGTTTTGCCTGGGAGTCCTGGACCACCCGCGACCGCGACCCGCAGCGCTGCTTGCAGATGTTCCTGCACAACCATTGGGCGGGACTGGCGATCTTTATCGGGGTGGTGCTCGATTACGCGCTTCACTGACCAACCGGACCTGACAGGACACAACGGAACCTGGAACCCGGCTGGTCGGCGAAGCGTTTGCCGATAATGAAGACCTTCTCGTGGGCAAACTCCACTCCCGCAGGGAACGGTAGTGAATCAGGGTTTGGCGACGCGCCAGACACCGCCCTTGCCGTCACCGTTCTTGTCACCTTTCTTATCGTCCTTGAAGGTATACAGCGGCTTACCAGCATAGGCCCACTGCAACTTGCCGTCATCGCGCTTGATCACGCTCCACTTATCATCCCCCTTGTCTGTGGCGCTAGCGCTCAGCGGCGGCCAGTTGGTTTCGCAGGGATCACCATTGCAGGCCGACTTCCCGGCAGAGTCCTTGTCGAAGGTATAAAGCGTCATGCCATGGTGATCGACCAACACTCCCTTGTGGCTCATTCCGGGACCGGCCATCATCTTCTCGTGGCTCATCGCCGAATCGGCCTTCATCCCCTCATGGCCCATCGCCGGATCGGCGGCCCAAGCCCACGCTGGCAGCGACAGCGCCGCAGCTACCATCAAGACTTTCAACGAAAACGCAGAGCGAGTCATCAGAACCTTCCTTTCGTGGTTGTAGATTCGAACTCCCAGCGTAGCCCATGGAAGCGGCAATTGCCGCAGACACGAAAATTGTCACATGACTGCAATAATTTCGTTATCTAATGCGACGCAAGACGGTTAAATGACAAGAGGATTAAGGGATATGGTTGGCAGGAGCATTCTGATCGTCGACGACGAAGCCCCGATTCGGGAGATGATCGCTGTCGCCCTGGAGATGGCCGGTTATGACTGCCTGGAAGCCGAAAACTCTCAACAGGCCCATGCAATCATTGTCGATCGCAAGCCTGACCTGATCCTGCTCGACTGGATGCTGCCCGGCACCTCGGGTATCGAACTGGCCCGGCGTCTCAAGCGCGACGAGCTGACGGGCGATATCCCGATCATCATGCTCACCGCCAAAGGCGAGGAAGACAACAAGATCCAGGGCCTTGAAGTCGGCGCCGATGACTACATCACCAAGCCCTTTTCCCCTCGCGAGCTGGTCGCCCGCCTGAAGGCCGTGTTGCGCCGCGCCGGCCCGACCGACGGCGAAGCGCCGATCGAAGTCGGCGGCTTGCTGCTCGATCCCATCAGTCACCGCGTGACCATCGACGGCAAGCCCGCGGAAATGGGCCCCACCGAATACCGCCTGCTGCAGTTCTTCATGACCCACCAGGAACGCGCCTACACCCGTGGGCAGTTACTCGACCAGGTCTGGGGCGGCAACGTCTACGTCGAAGAGCGTACCGTCGACGTGCATATCCGCCGTCTGCGCAAAGCCCTCGGCGATGCCTACGAGAATCTGGTACAAACGGTACGCGGCACCGGTTATCGGTTTTCCACCAAGGGCTGAACCGATTTTCGCGCAATGATTGCTGACAAGGACGCATGTTGAAGTGAATCAAAACTGGCATGGCACCCTGATCCGCCATTTGTTGTTGCTGGCGACCGCCTGCCTGCTGGTCGGCCTGATCACTGGTTATTACGGTTGGGCAGTGGCTGTCGGCCTGGGGATTTACCTTGGCTGGACCCTCAAACAGTTGATGCGCCTGCATGAATGGCTGCGCCAACACAAACCCGAAGAAGCACCACCGGACGGCTATGGTCTGTGGGGCGATGTGTTCGACAGCATCTATCACTTGCAGCGCCGCGACCAACGCGTGCGCGGGCGCCTGCAAGCGGTGATCGATCGGGTCCAGGAGTCCACCGCCGCCCTCAAGGACGCGGTGATCATGCTCGACAGCGACGGCAACCTGGAATGGTGGAACCGTGCCGCGGAAACCCTGCTCGGCCTCAAGACTCCACAGGACAGCGGCCAACCGGTGACCAATCTGGTGCGTCACCCGCGCTTCAAGGAGTATTTCGAGCAAGACAGTTACGCCGAGCCGCTGGAAATTCCTTCGCCGACCAACGACCGCTTGCGTATTCAGCTGTACATCACCCGCTACGGCAATAACGAGCACCTGATGCTGGTGCGCGATGTCACACGCATCCACCAGTTGGAACAGATGCGCAAGGACTTCATCGCCAACGTATCTCACGAACTGCGCACGCCGCTGACGGTGATCTGCGGTTACTTGGAAACGCTGCTGGATAACGTCGAGGAAGTGAACCCGCGCTGGCTCCGTGCCCTGCAGCAGATGCAGCAGCAAGGCGGGCGCATGCAGACCCTGCTCAATGACCTGCTGCTGCTGGCGAAGCTGGAAGCCACCGGCTACCCGTCGGATAACCAGCCAGTACGCATCGACACCCTGCTGCAATCGATCCGCAATGACGCCCAGGCGCTGTCCGGGCAGCGCAATCAGACCATTATCCTGGAGGCCGACGACTGCGTCCGGCTCAAGGGCAGCGAGGCGGAATTGCGCAGCGCGTTTTCCAACCTGGTATTCAACGCCGTCAAATACACCCCGGCCGAAGGCACTATCCGCATCCGCTGGTGGGGCGACGAACACGGCGCGCACCTCAGTGTGCAAGATTCGGGCATCGGCATCGACAACAAACACCTGCCGCGCCTGACTGAACGTTTTTACCGTGTCGACTCAAGCCGCAACTCCAACACCGGCGGCACCGGGCTCGGCCTGGCCATCGTCAAGCATGTGCTACTGCGCCATCGCGCCCGCCTGGAAATCAGCAGCGTACTGGGCCACGGCAGTCAGTTCACCTGCCATTTCGTCCCGGCACAAGTCACTCGCGAGCACAAAAACAAGCTGTCCACTTGATCACCGTACAGGCCACTAGTGGCCTGTACGGTGAGTTCGTTAGCTCAAGTTCGGATGCCATAAGTCCATGGCCAAGGCGCTGTGACGAGTCATAGCCGGGCTATGGCGAGGAACAGCAACGCAGGCCAGGGATTTAGGGCGCCGAAATGGACTCATAGAACTCACCACACAGGCCACTAGGCAAGGCTGGCATCTGCCGCTACATTAATCGGCTGGTGCTCTGCCGAGCACACCTTCAAATTGAAATACGGAACCCGTAAAACTCCATCATGGACCCTTCCCCTAGTAGCTTGACCCTCGCCACGATGTTCGCCGATTTCGGCATGATTCTCTTTGCTTTGATCCTGGTTCTGCTCAACGGCTTCTTCGTTGCGGCCGAATTCGCCATGGTCAAGCTGCGCTCGACCCGAGTCGAGGCCATCGCCCACAAGAACGGTTGGCGCGGACAGATCCTGCGCACCGTGCACAACCAACTGGACGCCTACCTGTCCGCCTGCCAGCTGGGTATCACCCTCGCCTCACTGGGCCTGGGCTGGGTCGGTGAACCGGCCTTCGCCCACCTGCTGGAACCGGTGCTCAGCGCCGTCGGGGTGCACGCCGCCGAGGTGGTTAAGGGCGTATCGTTCTTCACCGCGTTCTTCATCATCTCCTACCTGCACATCGTGGTCGGTGAACTGGCCCCCAAATCCTGGGCGATCCGCAAGCCGGAACTGCTCTCGCTATGGACTGCGGTGCCGCTCTACTTGTTCTACTGGGTGATGTACCCGGCCATCTACCTGCTCAACGCCAGCGCCAACGCCATCTTGCGGATCGCTGGACAGGGTGAGCCGGGGCCTCATCATGAACACCACTATAGTCGCGAAGAGCTGAAGCTGATCCTGCACTCCAGTCGTGGCCAGGACCCCAGCGACCAGGGCATGCGCGTGCTGGCCTCGGCCGTGGAAATGGGCGAGCTGGAAGTCGTCGACTGGGCCAATTCCCGGGAAGATCTGGTGACCCTGGACTGCAACGCGCCGCTCAAGGAAATCCTCGCCCTGTTCCGCCGCCACAAGTTCAGCCGTTATCCGGTGTATGACGCCGAACGCAATGTGTTCGTCGGCCTGTTGCACATCAAGGACCTGCTGCTGGAGCTGGCGGCCCTGGACCATATTCCCGAATCGTTCAACCTGGCCGAGCTGACCCGCCCGCTGGAGCGCGTGTCCAAGCACATGCCGCTGTCACGCCTGTTGGAGCAGTTCCGCCAGGGCGGTTCGCACTTCGCGCTGGTGGAGGAAGCCGACAGCAAGGTCATCGGCTACCTGACCATGGAGGACGTGCTGGAAGTGTTGGTGGGCGATATCCAGGACGAACACCGCAAGGCCGAACGCGGCATCCTCGCCTATCAGCCAGGCAAACTACTGGTGCGCGGTGACACTCCGCTGTTCAAGGTCGAACGCCTGTTGGGCATCGACCTGGACCATATCGAGGCCGAAACCCTCGCCGGGCTGGTCTACGAGACCCTGAAACGAGTGCCGGAAGAGGAAGAGGTGCTGGAAGTCGAGGGCCTGCGCATTATCATCAAGAAGATGAAGGGTCCGAAGATCATCCTGGCCAAGGTGCTCAAGCTCGACTGACACCCAGGAGGCTAGCCTTTCCGGCTACCGCCCACCCACCGCGAAGTTCGGTAGAGCCTCCACCGGCTGGTTGAATTGGTACGGAATCGATACTAATCCCAGCCCGGTGTTGCGCTGCACCACGAAGTGCAGGTGCGGCCCGCTGCTGTTGCCGGTATTGCCCGACAACCCCAACGGACTGCCCACCACCACGTGCTGGCCTTCGCGCACGCTGACCGAACCTTGCTTGAGGTGCAGGTAGACGCCCATGGTGCCGTCATCGTGCAGCACCCGGACGAAGTTTCCGGAAGGATCGGTGCCACGCCCGGACTGGTCACTCTCGGTCTTGACCACCACCCCGTCGCGCGCCGCGATAATCGGCGTGCCCACCGGCATGGCAATGTCCATCGCGTAGCGGCTCTTGGCGCCGAAGTGGCTGTAGGAACCGTTCGGCCCCTGGGTCAGGCGAAACGGCCCGCCACGCCACGGCAAGGGGTACCGATAGCCCTGGGCCTGCCCCGAGGGATCGCCGAGGGAATATCGAAACTTCGGGGTATACACCAACGGCTGCCCGGCCTGGGTCGCGGTGAGCAGCGCCAAACGCAGGCTGGCGCGAGCCGGCACCACCTTGCGGATCGGCTGGGGCGGCGCGCCGCTGACGTTCCTCAACGCGCCGAAGCCCAACTCGATCTCCACCGGCGCATACAGGTCGTTGCGCACGTAAACGCTGTCGACACCGTTGTGCTGGCGAATATCCAGACGCACCTGGTGTTCCAGGTGCTCGATCATTCGATCCCGGAACACAAACACCTGCGCGCCGGGCGCCGGGCGATCGCTGTAGGAGACCACGCCATCGGCGTTCACATACTTGTAGATGGTCATGGCTGCAGCCGAGGTGGCGACCACCGACAGGCCGCAGACAAACAGTAAACGCAACAGCATATGCGCGAATCGCCGAATCAAACGTAAGCACCAGACTAGCAGGTAGAGAGGGCGCTTGTATGGATCACGTGGACATCGGCGGCTGTCGGAAAGAAGCAGCCAGGAGTGACAGACAACGCGGCGCACCAGGCGCACCGCGCTATCAGGCAGGAATCAGGCGCCGGGAACGAAGTGCTTCTGGGCGGTGCCGCGAGCGATCAAGCGGGAAATGTAGTCGAGCTTCTGGGCGTCCTGGTCGATAAATCGGAAGGTCAGTTGCAACCAGTCGCTGTCCGGCGTCGGTTCGTGGGCGACGACCGCATGCAGATAACCGTTCAGGCGGGCGATCTCGGCATTGTCGCCCTGCTCCAGATCGAGCACAGCGCTTTCGAGGACTTGCGGCAGGACCTCGCCACGGCGCACCACCACCAAGGCTTCCTTGATGCTCAGCGCCTTGATCACACACTGCCGGGTGCCACTGGACAGGCGCAACTGGCCCTGACCGCGACCGCCGATTGCCGCGCTGGCCGCCACCGGCGGCCGTGCCGGCGGGCTGTTGAGCAAACCCTTGGTCGAAGCCGAGGCCGGCGTCGCGACGACCGTAGGCGCCACCACACTGGCCTTACCGCCGGTCAGCGCACTCAGGGAATCGTTGGCAAAGGCCGAGTTCGCCTGGGTCGGGGCACTATTCATCAAGGCGTCGAGCTTGCCGACCTTGTGCAGCGCCTGCTTGACCTTGGTCAGCAGTTGTTCATTGGTAAAGGGCTTGCTGACGTAGCCGGACACTCCGGCCTGGATCGCCTGCACCACGTTCTCTTTATCGCCACGGCTGGTGACCATGACGAACGGCATGGCCTTGAGATTGTCCTGGCCCCGGCACCAGGTCAGCAATTCCAGGCCGGACATCTCGGGCATTTCCCAGTCGCACAGCACCAGATCGAACGCTTCACGCGCCAGCAGCGCTTGGGCCTTGCGACCGTTGACGGCGTCTTCGATCCGGATGCCCGGGAAGTAGTTGCGCAGGCACTTTTTCACCAGATCACGGATGAACGACGCGTCATCCACCACCAACACACTGACTTTACTCATTGACCATTCCTCTAAAAGTCCCGGCCAGCATACTGGCTAATGGCCATTTACCCAAAACTGATAAGTCACACCGGGACTTTGTCCTTTGCGAGTGCGCGTAAAATTCTTATGCCACAAATAAAAACGCCCGACCTCAGGCCGGGCGTTTCTCTCGGGCAATCTTACTTATCGTCAGCTTCGCCGGGAACATTAGCGGTTTCGGACAAGGTGCCCTCAACTTCCTGGCGCATGCGCTTGAGGCCCATGTGCCGCACGTCGGTGCCGCGTACCAGATAGATCACCAACTCGGAAATATTGCGCGCGTGGTCGCCGATTCGCTCCAGCGAGCGCAGCACCCAAATAATGCTCAGTACCCGCGAGATGGAGCGCGGATCTTCCATCATATAGGTGGCCAGCTCGCGCAGGGCGGTCTTGTATTCACGGTCGATGATCTTGTCGTACTGCGCCACCGACAACGCCAGCTCGGCGTCAAAGCGGGCAAAAGCGTCCAGTGCGTCGCGCACCATGTTGCGCACCTGGTCACCGATATGCCGGACCTCGACATAACCACGCGGCGCCTCGCCTTCCTCGCATAGCTGAATGGCTCGGCGGGCGATCTTGGTCGCCTCGTCGCCGATGCGTTCGAGGTCGATCACCGATTTGGAGATGCTGATGATCAGCCGCAGGTCGGACGCTGCCGGTTGGCGACGTGCGAGGATGCGCAGGCATTCCTCGTCGATATTGCGTTCCATCTGGTTGATCTGGTCATCGATTTCGCGCACTTGCTGGGCCAGGCCCGAATCGGCCTCGATCAGCGCGGTGACCGCGTCGTTGACTTGCTTTTCCACCAACCCGCCCATAGCCAGCAGGTGGCTGCGTACTTCTTCCAGCTCCGCATTGAACTGCGCGGAGATATGGTGGGTAAGACCGTCTTTATCAATCATTGATATTCGCTCCGCGAAACATGCAGGCTGCACGTTTCAAGCAGTTATGGGTTGATCTGAATGGGTTCAGCTTGCATTGCAGCGCTTCTGGGTTCGTGGCTCACCACTGCTTCTAGCCATAACGACCGGTGATGTAGTCTTCGGTCTGCTTCTTCGCCGGATTGGTGAACAGGGTATCGGTGTCGCCAAACTCCACCAGTTGGCCCATGTACATGAACGCGGTGTAGTCGGAAACCCGAGCCGCCTGCTGCATGTTGTGGGTCACGATGACAATAGTGAACTTTGATTTCAATTCGTAGATCAGTTCTTCGACCTTGAGGGTCGAGATCGGATCGAGCGCCGAGCACGGTTCGTCGAGTAATAGGACTTCCGGCTCTACCGCGATGGTACGGGCGATGACCAAACGCTGCTGCTGACCACCGGACAGGCCAAGTGCCGAATCGTGCAGGCGGTCCTTCACTTCATCCCACAGGGCAGCGCCCTTGAGGGCCCATTCCACAGCCTCGTCGAGGATGCGCTTCTTGTTGATACCCTGGATGCGCAGGCCATAGACCACGTTTTCATAGATAGTCTTGGGGAACGGGTTCGGCTTCTGGAATACCATGCCGACCTTGCGGCGCAGTTCGGCCACATCCTCGCCCTTGCGGTAGATGTTGTTGCCGTAGAGCTTGATCTCGCCCTGTACGCGGCAACCGTCGACCAGATCGTTCATCCGGTTGAAGGTGCGCAGCAGCGTCGACTTGCCGCAGCCGGACGGACCGATAAAAGCGGTCACGCGTTGCTTGGGGATGTTCATGCTGACGTCGAACAACGCCTGCTTCTCACCATAGAACAGGCTCAGGCACGGGACTTCGATGGCCACGGTTTCACTGGCCAGGTCCAGGCTTTGTTTACCGCGGCCAAGCGCCGATATGCTGATGCCGTGGGTATGGGTTTCATGCTGCATGGGTAAACTCCCTGCGCTAACAAATTCGTTTCAATAAGCCGCTGGCACACTACCGGGCCGACGGTAACACCGTTCAATAGGAGCCGGGCTCGCCGGGCCGCCGCGAAAGGGTCCTGAAGACCGCCAGCAGCCGCAGGCAAGCCCACGCCCACATCAGCTATCCAGCGCCTTGTACTTCTCGCGCAGGTGGTTACGGATCCACACGGCCGACAGGTTCAGCGTGGCAATCACCAGCACCAGCAACAACGCCGTGGCATACACCAGCGGGCGCGCCGCCTCGACGTTCGGGCTCTGGAAGCCGACGTCGTAGATGTGAAAGCCCAAGTGCATGATTTTCTGGTCCAGGTGCAGGTACGGATAGTTGCCGTCCACCGGCAGCGACGGCGCCAGTTTCACCACGCCCACCAGCATCAGCGGTGCCACCTCACCGGCGGCACGAGCCACGGCGAGGATCATGCCGGTCATCATTGCCGGGCTGGCCATCGGCAGGACAATTTTCCATAGCGTCTCGGCCTTGGTCGCGCCCAGCGCCAGCGAACCTTCACGGACCGTGCGGGGAATCCGCGCCAAGCCTTCCTCAGTGGCCACGATCACCACTGGCACCGCCAGCAGCGCCAGAGTCAGCGAGGCCCAGAGCAAACCCGGGGTCCCGAAGGTCGGCGCCGGCAGGGCTTCGGGGAAGAACAACCGGTCGAGCGAGCCGCCCAGCACGTAGACAAAGAAGCCCAGGCCGAACACGCCGTAGACGATGGCCGGAACGCCCGCCAGATTGTTCACGGCAATGCGGATGATCCGCGTCAGCGCGTTCTGCTTGGCGTATTCACGCAGGTAGACCGCCGCCAATACGCCGAACGGTGTCACGATCATCGCCATGATGAGAGTCATCATTACCGTACCGAAGATCGCCGGAAAGATCCCGCCCTCGGTGTTGGCTTCACGCGGGTCGTCGCTGAGGAACTCCCAGACCTTGCTGAAGTAGAAACCCAGCTTGGTCAAGGTGCCCATGGCGTTCGGCTGGTAAGCATGCACTACCTTGCCGATGCCGATCTCCAGTTCTTTACCATTGGCATCACGGGCCGTCAGGCTGTCGCGATTGAACTGGCCGTGCAGGTCGCCGAGGCGGGTCTCGATAACCTGGTAACGCGCATTCAGTTCGGCCTTCTCGGCCTCCATGTCAGCCTGGGCAATGGCATCGAGCTTGCCTTCAAGCTCGAGCTTGCGGCCATGCAGACGAATCCGCTCAAGACCGGCGTTGATCGCGCCGATATCGGTTTTCTCCAGGCTCTTGAGCTGCTTGGCCAGGTCGTTGACACGGTCGATACGTGCTTGCAGTTCAGGCCAGGCGGCCTGCCCTTCGGCGATGACCTTGCCGTTTTCCTTGACGTTGACCAGGGTACCGTAGAAATTGCCCCACTCACGACGCTCCACGGCCATCAGTTCCACCGGCGCGGTCTGGTCGGTCAACCACTCACCCACGACCCAGGTAAAATCGTTGCCGTTCAGGTCACGGTTACCGACCTTGATCAACTCCCGGGTCATAAACTCGGGGCCTTGGTCCGGCACCGGCAAGCCGGCCGCCTGCAGGCGCGCGCGCGGTACTTCTTCCTTCTGTACCACTTCGCCGACCACGATCTGCCTGGCTTGGCCCGGTACGCCATACTGGGCGTGAATCACGTCCGCCGGCCAGAAGTGGCCCAGGCCGCGAACTGCAATCACCGCCAGCAAGCCGATGGTCATGATGACCGCGATGGACACCGCACCACCGCTGATCCAGACACCGGGGGCGCCGCTCTTGAACCAGCCATTCAGGGAGTTCTGTTTCACAGACTTCTACCTTTATTAAAGCGACGAGTATTTCTTGCGCAGACGCTGACGAATCAGTTCCGCGAGGGTGTTCATGATGAACGTGAACAACAGCAGCACCAGCGCCGAGAGGAACAGCACGCGGTAATGACTACCGCCCACTTCCGACTCCGGCATCTCCACCGCCACGTTGGCCGCCAGGGTGCGCAGGCCTTGGAACAGGTTCATCTCCATCACCGGGGTATTGCCGGTGGCCATCAGCACGATCATGGTCTCGCCGACAGCACGACCCATGCCGATCATCAACGCCGAGAAGATGCCCGGGCTGGCGGTGAGAATCACCACCCGCGTCATGGTCTGCCAAGGCGTGGCGCCCAGGGCCAGGGAGCCCAGGGTCAGGCCACGCGGTACGCTGAACACGGCGTCTTCGGCGATCGAGTAGATGTTCGGGATCACCGCGAAGCCCATGGCCAGGCCAACCACCAAGGCGTTGCGCTGGTCGTAGGTGATGCCCAGGTCATGGGAGATCCACAGGCGCATGTCACCGCCGAAGAACCACGACTCCAAGTGCGGACTCATAAACAGCGAGAACCAACTCACGAACAGGATCACCGGAATCAGGATCGCACTTTCCCAGCCATCCGGCACCCGCAGGCGCAGCGACTCGGGCAGCCGGCTCCAGGCGAAACCGGCGACCAGAATGCCGACCGGCAACAACATCAGCAGGCTGAAGATCCCCGGCAGGTGTCCCTCGACATACGGTGCCAGGAACAGGCCAGCGAAGAAGCCGAGGATCACCGTCGGCATCGCTTCCATCAGCTCGATCACCGGCTTGACCTTGCGGCGCATGCCCGGCGCCATGAAGTAAGCGGTATAGATCGCCGCCGCGACGGCCAGCGGCGCGGCCAGCAGCATGGCGTAGAACGCCGCCTTCAGGGTACCGAAGGTCAGCGGCGCCAGGCTCAGCTTGGGTTCGAAGTCGGTGTTGGCGGCAGTCGATTGCCAGACATATTTAGGCGCGTCGTAGTTTTCGTACCAGACCTTGCTCCATAGCGCACTCCAGGAGACTTCCGGGTGTGGGTTGTCGAGGGCCAACGGTTGGATCTTGCCACCTTGCTCGACGATCACTCGGTTGGCTCGCGGCGACAGGCCAAAGACGCCTGGACCGTCGACCACCTGGTCCACCAGCAGCGTTCGGTGAGCGGTACTGTGGAATACGCCAAGCTTGCCGGAGGCATCCAGGGCGACAAAGCCCTTGCGCCGTTCTTCGGCGGTGATTTCGACGATTGGCATGGTGCCCATCTGGAAGCTGCGGATCGGTTTCAGACGCAACTCGCCATCCGGGTCGCGGGCCATGAACCACTGGCCGAGACCGCCCTTGGAGTCACCGATGATCAGCGAGATACCGCCCACCAACTGCGTACTGGCGGTCACTTCGCTATCGGCATCGTCCAGCAGCTTGTAGCGACCGTTCAGACTCTTGTCGCGCAGGCTGAACACGTCGGCCTGGGCACGCCCGTTGATCACGTACAGCCACTGCTGGCGCGGATCGATGTAGATCGCCTTCACCGGCTCGGTCATCTGCGGCAAGTCGATACTCTTTTGCTCGCTGGTGACCTCGCCAGTCATCATGTTCTCTTCCTGGGTCAGCGCCTGCACATGCAGTTGCGCACCCGTGGAGCCCACGATAATCAGCGTCGTATCAGTGGCGTTGAGGTTCACATGCTCAAGCGCGTGACCCTCTTCATCGAGAGTGATCGGGGTTTCGCCATAGGGGTATTCAATGGCCGGGGAGATGGTCTTCTTACCGTCCGGGTACGTCACTTTATAGGTGTGACGGAACACCAGGACCTGACCATTGGACAGGCCGACGATGACCAGTGGAACACCCGGCTGGTCTTTGCTGATGGACGTCACCTGGGTGTTCGCCGGAATCGGCAGGTTCACCCGGGACAATTCAGTGGCATCGGCAACGGAGAAGAACAGCACCTGCCCCCGGTCGGAAACCCGCATGCCCACCTGGTTCTGCTCTTCCAGGGAGATCATCAGGGGGTTGCCGGCATCGCGCATCCAGGCCGGAGTAATGGCTTCTTCCGCCGTCAGCGAGGCGCCCTGGAACAGCGGCAGGACCACATAAGCGAGGAAGAAGAAGATCAGCGTAATCGCCGCCAGGACGGCCAGGCCGCCGACAAACACGTACCAGTGAGTCAGGCGATCCTTGAGCGCGCGAATGCGACGCTTGCGTTTGAGTTCAGGCGTATTGAAGTCAATGCGCTTGGGGGGAGAAGTCGTAGTCATGGTGGAATTGGCCGGATCGTTCATGCGCACACCCTAGCGGTCCTGTATGACAGAAAGATGACAGTGTGGTGACACACGGAAGCCGCCGCCCAGCACAGCCGGCAGCGGATTCGAAAATGGGTGTGTGGGAGCGAATCTAGCCCGCTCCCACATGCCGGATCATGTTCTGCAGATCAAGGCTTACTTCTTCGCGGCGTTACCTTCGCTCAAACCCAAGTCCGCCAGTGCCTTGGTGACAACCTTGGCTGGCAATGGGATATAGCCGTCTTTCACCACCACTTCCTGGCCCTGTTTGGACAGCACCAGTTTCACGAACTCGGCTTCCAGCGGAGCCAGAGGCTTGTTCGGGGCTTTGTTGACGTAGACGTAGAGGAAACGCGACAGCGGGTATTTGCCGTTCAGTGCGTTTTCTTCGCTGTCTTCGATGAACTCGGTGCCGCCTTTCTTGGCCAAGGCCACGGTTTTCACGCTGGCGGTCTTGTAGCCGATACCTGAGTAACCGATACCGTTCAGCGAAGAGCTGATGGACTGCACAACGGAAGCCGAGCCAGGCTGTTCGTTCACGTTAGGCTTGTAGTCACCTTTGCACAGGGCTTCTTCCTTGAAGTAGCCGTAGGTGCCGGATACCGAGTTACGACCGAACAGTTGGACCGGCTTGTTGGCCAGGTCGCCAGTCACGCCCAGGTCGCTCCAGGTCTTGACATCGGCTTTGGCGCCGCACAGACGGGTCGAGGAGAAAATCGCATCGACTTGTTCCATGGTCAGGTGCTGGATCGGGTTGTCCTTGTGCACGAATACCGCCAGGGCATCCACCGCAACCGGGATGGCTGTCGGCTTGTAGCCGTACTTTTGCTCGAAGGCAGCCAGTTCGGTGTCCTTCATCTTGCGGCTCATCGGACCCAGGTTCGAAGTGCCTTCAGTCAGCGCAGGTGGCGCGGTAGCGGAACCGGCAGCCTGAATCTGAATGTTCACGTTCGGGTATTCTTTCTTGTAGCCCTCGGCCCACAGCGTCATGAGGTTTGCCAGGGTGTCGGAACCGACGCTGGACAAGTTGCCCGACACGCCTTGTACTTTTGTATAGGCCGCAATGGACGGGTCTACACCAGCGGCCACCGCATGGGCAGTCGCGACGCCCGCAGCGACAAAAGTCATGGTCGCCATCAAACGTTTCAGTTTCATGCCTTGCTCCTAGCAGAGAGGGTTAAGTTGAATTGGGGCCAAGTATCGGTAGGCCACATGAACACTCTATGACTGGTATGTGACAGTTAGATGAAAGGCCAGCATCCATTTGCAGGGCCAACCTTTACCTCTGAAACACCCGGAGCCCAGAAGATACGTGGCTTAGCGGCCCTTCGCCCACAGATAGCCGCCGACCAGCACGCCGACGCTGCAAATTATTGCAACATAATACGCCGGGCCCATCGGGCTTTCCTTGAGCAGCAGGGTGACCACCATCGGAGTCAGACCGCCAAAGATCGCATACGCCAGGTTGTAGGAGAACGACAGGCCACTAAAGCGCACCACCGCCGGGAAGGCCTTGACCATGACATAGGGCACGGCACCGACAATGCCAACGAACAGGCCGCTCAAGGCATATAACGGGAACAGCCATTCGCGATGAGTCGCCAGGGTGCTGTAGAAGGTCCAGAACGTCGCCATTAGCGCCAGGCTGCCAAACACAAACACCCGGCCAGCGCCGAAGCGGTCGGCCAGCGTACCGGAAATGATGCAGCCCAACGTCAGGCAAACCGTCGCCAGGCTGTTGGCCTCCAGCGAGACGTTCGGGGCGAAGTGGTAGGCGGTCTGCAGCACGGTCGGGGTCATCAGGATCACCACCACCACCCCAGCGGACAATAGCCAGGTCAGCAGCATCGAGATCAGGATCGCCCCGCGGTGATTGCGCAGCACCGCGCCCAGAGGAATACCATCGGACAATGCCTTGCGTTGCTGCAACTCGGCGAACACCGGGGTTTCATGCAACCAGCGACGCAGGTACACCGAAAACAGGCCGAACACGCCTCCCAGCAAGAACGGCATACGCCAGGCGTAATCGCTCACTTCGGCCGGGGTGTAGACGCTGTTGATCAGCGTCGCCACCAAAGAACCCAGCAGGATGCCGACGGTCAGGCCTGAAGTCAGGGTGCCGCAGGCAAAACCGATCTGCCGTTCCGGTACGTGCTCGGCGACGAAGACCCAGGCGCCCGGCACCTCACCACCGATTGCGGCCCCCTGGATCACCCGCATCAACAGCAGCAGGATCGGCGCCCAAATGCCGATCTGTGCGTATGTTGGCAGTAGGCCCATGATCAGGGTCGGCACGGCCATCAGGAAAATGCTCAGGGTGAACATCTTCTTGCGCCCCAACAGATCGCCAAAATGCGCCATGACGATGCCGCCTAGCGGCCGTGCCAGATAACCGGCGGCGAAGATGCCGAACGTCTGCATCAGGCGCAGCCACTCCGGCATCTCCGCCGGAAAGAACAATTTGCCCACCACCGCCGCAAAAAATACAAAAATGATGAAGTCGTAGAACTCCAACGCACCTCCCAGGGCAGACAGCGACAACGTTTTGTAGTCATTACGGGTCAGCGGGCGCGAAGGTTGCGCAAGGCTGGGAGACACAGTGCTCATTGCAAGGCTTCTCTTATATAAATAGGTATTGGTAGCTATCTGCACTCACCGATCGCGTCTACAGGTCGACGCCGACCGGCCAGCCCACGCCGCCTATGATCATTACACAGTAAGCCCGAACAACGGGCTTGGCTTGAGGATCGGCGGTGTCAGGCCACCAAAGATCGCACAAGCCAGGTTGTAGCAAAACGATAAACAGGTAAAACATATTGCCGCCAGAAACTCATTGACCAGCACGAACGGGCAAGCCGCGCAGTACTCAAAAGCACGGTGATCATGAGGATCGACACGGACGGAGTCGTTACGGAGAGGTGCGTAAAGCCTGAAAAAAGATAACAAAATGTTTCAAAAAGTAAACCAGAGCCCGATATAGAGCGATCAAAAGGGCTTTCTGATGGTCGTAGTCGAGAGGGCCGATGGATATACTGGTCAGTGTTGTCTGAATGGATGCTGTGCAAAAACGCCGTTGGAAGCCCATTCCAGCCGGTTTCGCAGAGTTTCCCTTTAGTACGCCTTAGAGAAACGTGACGAACTAAGTATGTTCGAGCTGAATCGTTTTTCCTGAAGACGGCTATTCACCGGCAGTACCAACGTAGTGTCACGGGTCAGAGGCACCCCCCGTATGATCGAACTCGAACAAGAAGACCCTATTCCGCAAGGCGATCTTGCCCTGCAAATCACCGCGCTTCCGCGTGAAACCAATGGTTTCGGCGATATTTATGGCGGCTGGCTGGTCAGCCAGATGGATCTCGCCGGTACGGCGATGGCCAGCAAGGTAGCCGGCGGTCGTGTGGCTACGGTCGCCATCGACCGCATGGCGTTCCTGGTGCCGGTCGCGGTTGGCGCACAGCTATCCTTTTATACCCAGGCCCTGGAAATCGGTCGTAGCTCGATCAAGATGATGGTCGAGGTGTGGAGCGACGACCCACTGTCCAGCGAATGGCGCAAGGTCACCGAAGCGGTGTTCGTGTTTGTCGCCATCGACGGCAGCGGGCGCACTCGCTCCGTACCACCACGGCGCTAACCCGAGCTTTTTTTGCGGTCCATTGCAGTTCCTGTTGCCGAGCGAGAACACCATGAGCACGCCCTACGTTGAAACGGTCAAGCTGGATGAACTGAATTGCTGGCGAATTCGCCACGGTCAAGCCGAATTGTTGGTGGCCCAGCAAGGCGCGCATATCCTCAGTTATCAATTGGTCGGGCAACCGCCGCTGATCTGGCTCAACGATCAGGCCCAGTTCAAGCACGGCAAGAGCATTCGCGCCGGCGTGCCGGTGTGCTGGCCATGGTTTGGGGTGTTCGCGCGCAACCCGAACAGCGTCCAGGCAATGCACCGGAGCAGCGAACCGCCCACCGCCCATGGTTTCGTCAGAACGCTGGAGTGGACGTTGCTCGGTATCCAGGCCGAAGACGACGGTGTGCTGGTGGAGTTCGCCGTACCGATGCCCGAGGGTGGTTTTGCCGGCTGGCCGCACCAGGTCGGACTCAAGCTGGCGATTCACCTGGGTGACCAGTTGCGGATCAGCCTCACCAGCGAAAACCTCGACGATCACCCCGTCACCCTCAGCCAGGCACTGCACAGCTATTTCGCCGTCAGCGATGTGCGCAACGTGCATGTCGAAGGCGTGGACGGCCTGAGCTATATCGATACGGCGGATAACTGGAAGCCGGCCAGGCAACAGGGCGAGTTGCGTTTCACCGGTGAAACCGACCGCATCTACCAGAATGTGCCAGCGCAGTTGAGCATCGTCGACCCGGCCTGGGAACGGCGTATCGAACTGAGCACCAGCGGCTCGCGCTCGACGGTAATCTGGAACCCATGGATCGGTCGCGCCCGCCAGTTCACCGACATGGCCGACGACGGCTGGCAGAAGATGCTCTGCATCGAAACCGCGAACGTGATGGATGATGTGGTGACGCTGACACCAGGCGCCAGCCATACGCTTAGCGTGACTATCGGCAGCAGCCCGCAGGCCTGACTTGCCCGCTTGCCATAATGGCTAAAGATCCGACTCCTTCACCACCCGCACCGTCCCTGCATCCAATGCATACGCCGCATCGGCCAGGTCGTTGCTGACCTTTTCGATCTTCAGAGTCCCGGTCACCCACAGCGGCGTGTAGATATCGTCCAGCTTCAGGCCCTTGGGATAACGCACCAATACCAGTTGGTTCGGCGGAGGCGGTGGCACATGGATGCAGGCGCCCGGATAGGGAACCAGGAAAAACAAGGTGCTGCGGCCCTTGGCGTCGGTTTCCAGTGGCACCGGATAGCCGCCGATACGAATGCGCTTGCTGTTCATGGCCGCGACGGTCTTGCTCGAATACATCACCGCCGGCAAGCCCTTGCCTTGCTTCAAACCGCCCTTGGCGGTAAAGGTGCCGTTGGCTTCTGGCGAATCGTGGCTGATTTCCGGCATTTCTTCGAGAGCTTTCTGGTCCGATTTGGGCATCAGTTCCAGCCAATCGGTTTCCGCAAGCTCACCGGCATGGGTCAGGCCGCTGCCCAGCAAAAGAAGTATCAACAGAAGACGGCGCATAAGAGGCTCGACAACAGGAAGTCAGGCTGAGCATTCTAACCCTCCGCGCGCCGTGCGCAGAGGGTTCGCTCGGTTCGATCAGTTCTTTTTGATCAGACCGTAAATCACCAGCAGAACAATCGCGCCGACCACCGCGCCGATAAAGCCCGCACCTTGCCCGGCCTGGTAGATGCCCAGGGCCTGGCCACCGTAGGTCGCCGCCAGCGAGCCGCCGACCCCCAACAGGATGGTCATGATCCAGCCCATGCTGTCGTCGCCCGGCTTGAGGAAACGTGCCACAAGACCAACGATCAAGCCGATAAAGATGGTTCCGATGATACCCATGCGATTTCCTCTGAATGTATATCCCAAAACCAAAGCCCTAGTGGCCTGTGTGGCGAGTTCCGTTAGTCAATTTCGGCGCCATGGCCGCGAACTTCCGACATCCGCACTTGAGTTAACGTACTAACCGAACAGACCACTAGCCGCGCTTTGGCATCTTGCCATCAGAGGATGGCGGGTACCGATGGTTCCCGTCCGGCCTGGATATTTTTACTCGGCAATCAACGCTTCGACCCGCTGAATCTGTTGCTGCAGCGTAGCCTTGTCAGCGCAACGCAGGTTGGCATGACCGACCTTGCGCCCAGCCTTGAAGGCCTTGCCATAGTGGTGCAGATGGCAGTCGGCGATAGCGATGACCTTTTCCACCGGCGGCACGCTGCCAATAAAATTCAGCATCGCGCTTTCGCCGACCTTGGCGGTCGAGCCCAGGGGCAGGCCAGCTACCGCCCGCAGGTGGTTTTCGAACTGGCTGCACTCGGCGCCTTCGGTGGTCCAGTGCCCGGAGTTATGCACACGCGGGGCAATCTCGTTAGCCTTCAAGCCACCGTCGACTTCAAAAAACTCAAAGGTCATCACGCCGACATAGTCCAATTGCCTGAGCACCCGACTGGAATAGTCTTCGGCCAGGGCCTGCAACGGATGATCGCTGCTGGCGACCGACAGCTTGAGAATACCGCTGTCGTGGGTATTGTGTACCAGCGGGTAGAAACGGGTTTCACCGTCGCGGGCGCGCACGGCGATCAGCGAGACTTCGCCGGTAAATGGCACGAAACCTTCCAGCAGGCAGGCGACGCTACCCAGCTCGGCAAAGGTGCCGATCACATCGCCCGGAGTGCGCAGGACTTTCTGGCCCTTGCCGTCATAACCCAAGGTACGGGTCTTCAATACAGCCGGCAGGCCGATACGGGCGACCGCTGCGTCCAGATCCGCCTGGGACTGGATATCGGCGAAGTCCGGAGTCGGGATGCCCAGGTCCTTGAACAGGCTCTTTTCGAACCAGCGATCGCGAGCGATGCGCAGGGCTTCGGCGCCCGGGTAGACCGGTACGAACTGCGACAGGAAGGCCACGGTTTCCGCTGGAACGCTTTCGAACTCGAAAGTCACCAGGTCGACTTCATCGGCCAACTGGCGCAGGTGATCCTGGTCGCCGTAATCGGCTCGCAGATGTTCGCCCAGTGCGGCTGCGCAGGCATCCGGCGCCGGATCGAGGAAAGCGAAGTTCATCCCCAGTGGCGTACCCGCCAGGGCCAACATACGGCCAAGCTGGCCGCCACCGATTACACCGATCTTCATCGTCAGAAACCTCAGGCGACGCGCGGGTCTGGATTATCCAGCACGCTGTCTGTCTGTTCAGCACGGAATTTTTTCAGCACGCTATGAAAGTGGGGGTGCTTGGCGCCCAGAATGCTCGCCGACAGCAGCGCGGCGTTGATCGCCCCGGCTTTGCCGATGGCCAGGGTGGCGACCGGAATGCCGGCGGGCATCTGCACGATCGACAGCAGCGAGTCTACGCCCGAGAGCATCGACGACTGCACCGGCACGCCCAGCACCGGCAGATGGGTCTTGGCCGCACACATGCCTGGCAGGTGAGCCGCGCCACCGGCACCGGCAATGATCACCTCGATGCCACGGGCCTCGGCCTCTTCGGCGTAGCGGAACAGCAGGTCCGGGGTGCGATGGGCCGAGACTACTTTCACCTCGTAGGGGATGCCGAGCTTTTCCAGCATATCGGCGGTGTGGCTAAGGGTGGACCAATCGGACTTGGAGCCCATGATCACGCCAACCAGTGCGCTCATCGTCGTGCCTCTTCTCTTGGGCGCCCACGGGCGCGTCAAAAAACAACAAGCCACGCGGGAAGACCGGCGTGGCTTGTTATGCGAATGATGGCCGGACGAACCGGCCGAAGGCCGCGCAGTATACCGAAAATTCTGCGCGATACGCACTTTCCGCGACCATCTGTCGTTTGCTGGATTTTAGCCGCTAAAGGCCGGTTTACCTGACTTCCAGATCAACAAAAACCACACCCCCACCACACTACTCAGACACCACCTTGCGCCGCGCCGCCTTCCAGCTTGCGCCACAACAACCGCACATTCGCCTTGCGCACCAACGCGCAGCGATACAGGCGAATCTCCAGCGGCACATGCCATTGTGCGCCGCCACAGACCACCAGTTCGCCCCGCGCCAGCTCGGCACGCACGCTCAACTGCGGTACCCAGGCGATACCCAGACCCTCCAGCGCCATGCTCTTGAGGCTGTCGGCCATGGCCGTCTCGTACACCGTGGTAAAGCGCAGGTTGCGCTGGCGCAACAACAGGTTCACCGAGCGCCCGAGAAACGCCCCGGCGCTGTAGGCCAGTAACGGCACGCTGACCTCGCCTTCCAGATCGAACAGTGGCTCGCCGTCCGCCCCCGCCGCGCACACCGGCAGCATTTCGGTATGTCCCAGGTGCAGCGACGGGAAGATCTCCGAATCCATCTGCAACGCCGCATCCGGGTCGTAGAACGCCAGCATCAGATCGCAACCGCCCTCGCGCAGCGCATGGACCGCATCGCCAACGTTGGTCGCCACCAGCCGCGTGGCGATATTCAGCCCTTCATTGCGCAACTGTGCGATCCAGCGCGGAAAGAACCCCAGCGCCAGAGAGTGCGCCGCCGCCACCTGCATGACCTCGCCCTGCCCGCCTTCCAGGTGATGCAGATGACGCACTACCTCGCCCAACTGCTCGACCACCGTGCGTGCCGTTACCAGGAACAACTGACCGGCCGCCGTCAGTTCGATCGGCGTGCGTGAGCGATTGACCAGGGTCAGGCCTAGCGCTGCTTCCAGGCTGCGAATCCGCCGACTGAACGCCGGCTGCGTGACGAAACGGCGCTCGGCGGCCTGGGAAAAGCTGCGCGTCGCCGCCAGGGCACTGAAATCTTCCAACCATTTGCTTTCGAGATTCATCGACCTTTCCCTTCACCAAGCGCACCATTTTGGTTCACACGTTCGCCACACACAATGCGTCACATTGCTCCCTATGCCGTTTGTGCATAGGGCAGCGCCGAACAGCATTGGCCCAAAAATCTTCTCAAGCCTAGCATTGCCAGCGTTCCGGCATCGACCGGGTCCATTTCGAGATGATTTCTATCATGTCCTCCGCTGCATCTTTCCGCTCAGAAAAAGACCTGCTTGGCGTACTCGACGTACCCGCCGAGGCGTACTACGGCATCCAGACCCTGCGAGCGGTGAACAACTTCCGCCTCTCCGGCGTGCCGATTTCGCATTACCCGAAACTGGTCGTGGCCCTGGCCATGGTCAAGCAAGCCGCCGCCGACGCCAACCGCGAGCTGGGTCATCTGAGCGAAGCCAAGCACGCCGCCATCAGCGAGGCCTGTGCCCGTCTGATCCGTGGCGATTTCCACGAGCAGTTCGTGGTGGACATGATTCAAGGCGGCGCTGGCACTTCAACCAACATGAACGCCAACGAAGTCATCGCCAACATCGCACTTGAGGCCATGGGCCACAGCAAGGGCGAGTATCAGTATCTGCATCCCAACAACGACGTGAACATGGCGCAGTCGACCAACGATGCGTATCCGACAGCCATCCGCCTGGGCCTGCTGTTGGGCCACGACGCCCTGCTCGCCAGCCTCGACAGCCTGATCCAGGCGTTCGCCGCCAAGGGTGAAGAGTTCAGCCATGTCCTGAAAATGGGCCGCACCCAACTGCAAGACGCCGTGCCGATGACCCTCGGCCAGGAATTCCGCGCCTTCGCCACCACCCTGAGCGAAGACCTGGCCCGCCTGAAGACCCTGGCGCCGGAAGTGCTGACTGAAGTCAACCTCGGCGGCACCGCCATCGGCACCGGCATCAACGCCGATCCGCGCTACCAGCAACTGGCGGTCGACCGCCTGGCGATCATCAGTGGCCAGCCGCTGATTCCGGCTGCCGACCTGATCGAAGCCACTTCCGACATGGGCGCCTTTGTGCTGTTCTCCGGCATGCTCAAGCGCACGGCGGTCAAGCTGTCGAAGATCTGCAACGACCTGCGCCTGCTGTCAAGCGGCCCGCGTACCGGCATCAATGAAATCAACCTGCCGGCGCGCCAGCCAGGCAGTTCGATCATGCCCGGCAAGGTCAACCCGGTGATCCCGGAAGCGGTCAACCAGGTGGCATTCCAGATCATCGGTAACGACCTGGCCCTGACCATCGCCGCCGAAGGCGGCCAGTTGCAACTGAACGTGATGGAGCCGCTGATCGCCTTCAAGATCTTCGACTCGATCCGCCTGTTGCAACGCGCCATGGACATGCTGCGCGAACACTGCATTGTCGGCATTACCGCCAACGAAGCACGCTGCCGCGAACTGGTGGAACACTCCATCGGCCTGGTCACCGCGCTGAACCCGTACATCGGCTATGAAAACGCCACCCGGATCGCTCGTGTCGCCCTCGAAAGTGGCCGCGGCGTCCTGGAACTGGTGCGCGAAGAAGGCTTGCTCGACGATACAATGCTCGACGATATCCTGCGTCCGGAAAACATGATTGCTCCACGTCTGGTTCCACTGAAGGCCTGACCCTCAGCGCCAGATCGCACACCGCTCACCAGGTCGAGGGACTAGACACCTCTCACCTTTTGAGGGCCTGAAGGTCACTCTTCAGGCCCTTTTTTTACTGATTTTTCATGGCAACACCGCTCCTGACCACTGTTCAGCAGGCGCGAGGTACTCGCCCACCGACTGACGAGGCCTCTAGACGGTTTCAGGGGGCAAGGATGAAAAATGATAAACCGTGAGGACGTTGGTGGTCCTGATCGGTAAGGTGCCACCGCTCTTCGCGTAAGCGATCGGCGGTACAGGTACAGTGGAACCGAAACACGCAAAACAACACTAAAAACAATCCGCGAAAGCTCAGGATGATCTATCGCCAACCCACACTGCCCAGTCACACCAAGTGTAACGCGATATTTTAAACGAGCTTCCTTTGCGTCAAATACAGCGAGGAACCATCCATGCTCGAAGTCATCAACGACTTCCTCTCAGGGAAAGTACTGATCGTGCTCATTGTCGGGCTCGGTAGCTACTTCACGATCCGCTCGCGTTTCGTTCAGTTACGCCATTTCATCCACATGTTCTCGGTTTTCAAGGAGTCTCTTCGCGGCCAGGCAGGCCAACTCAGTTCGTTCCAGGCATTAATGTTAAGCCTCGCTGGCCGCGTCGGCGCCGGTAACATCGCCGGTGTCGGCATCGCCGTGACCCTCGGCGGCCCAGGCGCCGTGTTCTGGATGTGGGTCACCGCACTGGTGGGCATGTCCAGCAGCTTCTTCGAATGTACCCTGGCCCAGGTCTACAAGCGTGCCGATGGCGATGGCCTGTACCGCGGTGGCCCGGCCTACTACATCCAGCATGGCCTGAAGCTCAAGGGCATGGCAGTGGTGTTCTCCATCCTGCTGCTGGTTACCTATGGCTTCGCCTTCAACGGCCTGCAGTCGTACACCGTCACCCACTCGTTGCAGAACGCCTTCGGCTTTTCGCCGAACCACACCGGCATCGCCCTGGCCGTGCTGCTGGCGATCGTCTTTCTCGGCGGCATCAAGCGCATTGCCGCGGTCTCCGACCTGCTGGTTCCGGTCAAGACCTTGGCCTACATCGGCGTCACCCTGTACGTGATCGGCAGCCAGATCGATCACGTTCCAGCCATGCTGGAAACCATCTTCAAGAGCGCCTTCGGCCTTGATCCCGCGTTCGGTGGCCTGCTTGGCAGCGCCATCGTCATGGGCGTGAAGCGTGGCGTGTTCGCTAACGAAGCCGGTCTGGGCAGCGCGCCGAACGTCGCCGCCGTGGCCGCAGTGAAACATCCAGGCGCCCAGGGCGTGGTCCAGGCATTCAGCGTGTTCCTCGACACCTTCGTAATCTGCACCTGCACTGCACTGCTGATACTGCTGTCGGGCTTCTACACCCCAGGCTTCGAAGGTGATGGCATTGTCCTGACCCAAAACTCCCTGGCTGCGGTGGTCGGTGACTGGGGTCGCGTGTTCGTCAGCGTCGCCCTGTCTCTGTTCGTCTTCACCTGCATTCTCTACAACTACTACCTGGGTGAGACCAGCCTGCAGTTCCTGACCCGCAACCGTCTCGTGCTGCTGGTGTATCGTGGCCTGGTGCTGGCACTGGTGGTATGGGGTTCGGTGCAGAACCTGTCGACCGTGTTCGCCTTCGCCGATATCACCATGACCTGCCTGGCCTTCGTCAACCTGATCGCCCTGGCCCTGCTGTTCAAGATTGGCATGCGCGTACTGCGCGACTATGACGACCAGCGCCGCGCAGGCGTCAAGCAGCCGGTGTTCGACGCCGGTAAATTCGCCGACCTGGATCTGGACCTGAAAGCTTGGCCGTCCGCCCCGAGCCAGCCGGTGTCCCGCGAGCAGGACGCGGCCCAGGGCGTACCTGCCGCTCAGCGCTGATCGCGGGCCTCGGGCGGCGTCTTGCCGTCCGCTGCGAAAGATCCATCGGGTGGCGTTCCAGTCGCCCGACGTGACACACCTTGCGTGCGCAGGCATGCTGCGACGCAGGGTGTATCTGTCCAGGAGAGCCATCGATGAACCCCCTCACTTATCCCGCCGCGCGGCACGTCATGGTGCTCTACACCGGCGGCACCATCGGCATGCAGGCCAGTGCCAACGGCCTGACTCCGGCTTCCGGTTTCGAAGCGCGGATGCGCGAGTACCTGCGCAGCCAGCCGGCCCTGGTCGTTCCCCGGTGGCGTTTTCGCGAAATGGCCCCGCTGATCGACAGCGCCAACATGACCCCCGAATACTGGCTGCGCCTGCGGGACGCGGTGATCGATGCGGTAGAACAGCAACAGTGCGACAGTGTGCTGGTCCTACACGGCACCGACACCCTGGCCTACAGCGCGGCGGCCATGAGCTTCCAGTTGCTGGGGCTGCGCGCTCCGGTGGTGTTTACCGGCTCCATGCTGCCAGCGGGCGTGCCGGACAGCGATGCCTGGGAAAATGTCTGCGGTGCGCTGGTCGCCCTCGGCCAGGGCCTGGCGCCAGGCGTACACCTGCATTTCCATGGCGAAATGCTCTCGCCAACCCGCTGCGCGAAGATTCGCAGCTTTGGCCGCCATCCGTTTGCAGCCCTCGATCGCACCGGTGGCGCAACCAGAGCCGATACCTTGCCGGCACAGTTGAGCTACCACCAGGCCCGACAACTGACGACTGTTGGCGTCTTGCCACTAGTCCCAGGCATCGCCGCCGCGCAGTTGGACGCGATGATCGACAGCGGTATCCAGGCATTGGTGCTGGAGTGCTTCGGGAGCGGCACCGGACCGAGCGATAACCCGGCGTTCCTTGCCAGTCTCCAGCGGGCCCAGAAGCTGGGCATAGTGGTGGTGGCAATCACGCAGTGCCATGAAGGCGGTGTCGAGCTGGGCGTCTACGAGGCCGGCGGTCGTTTGCGCGATATCGGCGTGCTGTCTGGCGGCGGCATGACCCGCGAAGCGGCGTTCGGCAAACTGCATGCACTACTCGGAGCGGGCCTGGCGCTGGCTGAAGTGCGACGCCTGGTCGAACTGGACCTGTGCGGCGAATTGCGCTGAGACAAGGCTTGCCGAACCAGGCAGCATCCGACCTTCAGTGAGCACCCGCGCACTGGAGGTCAACGCCTGCGTCCTACTCGACCGCCCCAAACAACCCGATATGATTGTAGGAATATTCCTATATACAATTCCTACACTATTCCTGCCTCATTACCTCGGGTAGGCTGGTAAAAGTTGCAAATCACCAACGACTCTATTTTAACTTAGTATTTAAAATACGCCGATTGCAACAAAAAACAGAAGCTCTATCAATACCCGTATTGAACAGCGCCTTACTTTAATGCGAAACCTTCGGATAATTCGCCGACGCAGTGTCACGCCTATCCATAAGTGGCGACTTCTGCGTTTGTCCTATTTATCCCTCACCAGCGAACCAAAGCGCAACGGCCCGGCCAACATTCCGACATTACGTGGTAATGCAGGCCTCCCGTCTCGAACGGATCGAGTGTGCGGTCATGGAAGTATTGGCTCTTTCTTATTCAGACGCTGTCAGGACAGTCATAGGAAAACCATGAAAAAACATATCGCAATAACCGCACTGTGCGGCCTTTTTTCCGTATCGGCCTTTGCTGCGAAACCGCAGGCCTGCGCTCCGGTGGAAACTTCAAAAATTGAAAGCCTGTTCGATGACTGGAACAATGCACTACAAACAGGCGATGCCCGCAAAGTAGCGGACAAGTATCTGCCTGATGCGGTTTTGTTACCCACTGTCTCGAACAAGGTCCGTTTGACCGATGCCGAGCGGGTCGACTACTTCGAACATTTCCTGGCCAACAAACCGGTAGGCAAGATAGACAGCCGGACCATCCGCATCGGCTGCAACAAGGCCATCGACACCGGCACCTACACCTTCGTCTTCAAGGATCAGTCGACCGTCTCCGCCCGTTACACCTTCACCTACGCCTGGGATGGCCAAGACTGGAAAATCTCGACACACCACTCCTCGGCCATGCCGGAGAAATAACCGGAGCGACATCGGCACAAGCGGGCCTTCTCCACGGGTGGGTCCGCCAGATATTCAGACAAATGTCCTTTGTTTGAGTGGCATTTCCTAGGGTCTGTACGACATGTTTTCGAGCGACGGCCAGGCCACTCAGCGCAGGAAGAACGCTGCCGCCGTCCTGGCGTCGATCGGTCCGCGCCAGATGGGCACCACTTTCTGTCCCGCGGTCTCCTGAGCGATCTGAAAGTTGAGCCCCATGTAACGTTGCGCCCTGGTTTTGAGGTGCGCCTTGGAAAAGTCGGGCGCCGGCGTGGTTGCCGTCCGGTAATGGAAATGCGCAAACCACAAAGGATGGCCTTCCTTGTCGCGAATGCCGTATTCCTCAAGAAAATCGCTGCCCTTGCCACCGGAAATATCCCGGCGGGTCCCCAGCTTGCGAATCGTGATCTGCTCATTCTCCATCAGGAACTCAATCGCCGCCGCATTCGGCAATCCTTGTTTGGTCAAGCTGATTCGCAGGCTCAGCCCCAGCTCGGTCAAGGTGTTCGCTGCCTCTTCCAGCTCGGCAATCAGCCACCGCGGTGACTGCGCGAGGCCTTGGGTCAACCCGCGAAAATCCCTGATGGCCTCTTCAAAAGGCTGTGCCTTGATCACCAGTATGTCCTGGATGCTGCGAGGCGTACTCACGGTACTCGCACTGCGTTTGCCCTCCGCCAGCAGCCTGGGCAAGGTTGCCAACAGGTCACGGGCCTTCTTCTCCAGCGACTTCAACTTCTTCGTTGCGCGCACACTCAACTCTCCCGCACCGCCCAACAGGCGCAGGCCGCGCTCTGGCTGCCAGGCCCCCGAGTCGTCGCGTTTCAACCAGGGGCCCTGCAGCGACGGGTGGCCGTCATTGATGATCACCACCCCTTCGAGCTTGCGCGACACCCGAAACCAGGCACCGTCGATACAGGCATAGAATCGCTCGTCACGCTGATACAAACCCTGCCACTCTCCTTCGGTCAGCAAGGTGCCAGGCGATTCAGACAACGACAGCTTGAATTCTTCCAGCCGGACCAGCCTGGACACCGACAAATGCGGCCCCATGCGGATCGAAGCAACGACCAACTGGTGGGTGATGCGAACGACCGGCTCCTTGTACACAGCGTTGTCGACGATACGGGGCACCGTCACGGCGGCGCCCGTGAGCAGCGGACGGTGATACACCAGCACCACCGCCAGGTTCAGCAACACGTCGGCAAATGCCGCCCAGGGATGCGCCGCATTCGGATCGGTGAAGGTCTTGAGGCTGGACACCAATTGCACAATCAATCCGGCACTCGCCAGAGAGGTTGGCACAAAGGGCTGCAACACACCGAACAGGGTCCACCCCAGATCGGCGAAGCGCTCCCAGCGTTCTTCGGCATCGGACACGGAATCGGCCTCGGCGTGTGCGACCAACGCCTCGACGCTGGCGGCGAACAACGCCGCGCCAAATGACCCGGATAGCGGCGTGGTATCGAGCGAAACCGGTGCCGGCGTGGGGAGAATATCAAAGTCGGAAAAAATCGCGCGGGGCAGGTGCGGCTCCTCAAATCCACCATAGTCATAGATGGGTCGCGTCGTGGCATCCAGACCATCGAGGACCGATTGCCGCAACGCTTGCTCCGTCTTGATGGCCGTCAACAAGCCCGCCAATGACGCAAACTCGCGCAGAGGTTGATCGGCACCGGGACGAAAAAGCACTTGCGGTCCCTCAACGGTCGCTCTCGGGCCGATCACAAACATGTTGCGCACTCGGTTCGCCGTGGCATCCGGGTACGCCAGGAAGGCCAGCGGACGGGCCACGATGTGTTGGCCGTGGACCTCACGGACACCAGCGTCCTGGGTTATCACCGCCTCGACATAACGACGGGCGGTCTCGGTCAGTTTCCCTTCGAGTTGCAGCTCCAGCGCCAACATCGGCAGGAGGACACGCAGGTAGTCGGTGAAAAGCCTTTCTTGGCGTGTTCGCTCGATCAGGTCGCGCTGCAGCTTCTGCCTGAGCAACTCGGGGTAGGCCCCGCCGATATCGGCGTCGCTCACCGCCGTGCGCAGTACTTCGTAGGTCATCCAGGCAGGTGTTGCCCGGTCTTTGTAGTGAACCTGCGCATCCCCGGAAAGAGGGAACGCCTTGAGGTTCCTCAGTGCCATGGCGACATAGTCCTGGGTCCTGGGCTCACCGCGAAAGCCTATGGGCATTATGCTGTCACCCATGATGAGCGGACGGCTCACGATCGGTGTCAGGGTCACGCGGATGTCGGCGACCGACACCGCCGCAGCCTCCGGATGTTTTTTTTGCAAACTCTCGCGCAACGACTCGCCGGCAAAGCTGTGAATGTCGGGAATACCATCGAGAAATGCCTGACCGGCATGCTGTCGATGCACTGCTGACAGCGAGGCCACATGCAGTCCATAGAGCGTGCGATTCGCCAGCGAGGCACGCCGCAGCCATTCAGGGAGCAAGTCGTGTAATCGACCGAGCCTTGCTTCGTGACCGGAACGGAACGCACCGAACAACGCCTGCAGCCCGGTCAGCTCATGCAGGCGCTGCCCGAGGGTCACGCCATCGCGATAGTCACTCGGCTTGATCGCCGCGATGGCCTCCAGTTGCAGCTTCAGCAAACTCACGGCCAGGGCATCGAAAACATGATCGTCCGGGGTGTAGTTCCTGAATCCCGAGTACTGAGAGCTCAAGGTCGCCAACAGGGACTCTTCCAGTGCCCGCCTGGAATCGAAGGCCTCGATCCCGCCGAACAGTGTGTAGAGCAACACGATCTGGCGCTCGCCAATCCAGCGGCTCATTACCAGTGCCTGGAAATGCCTGAGGTCGGACCCCATGATGCCGGTATCGAGGATAGGAATATCGACCTGCGTACAGTGGTTCCCGAGCGCGCCCCGGCGTACCTGCGGGTCGGGGTAATCGAGTACCGCCTGCACGGTATCCCGTTCCTCACCCGAGAGCGCCACGCATGCCTGGCGCAATTGCACCGCGAAAAAGTCGGAAAGTCGCTGCCAGGGTGCGACCTCCTGGTCAAACGGCGAGCTCCAGAAGTCGACCAGCGCCTGTTTATAGGCTTCGGGCAGCAACGGCGCCCATTCGCTCAGGAGTGCCTCGACCTTTACTGTGTCCAGGGACAACTTCTGCGGATGTTCCGCGCCCGGGTAGAGCGTCAGGTAGCTGTCCGCCGGATGCAGTTCCGCCTTTTCGCCGAGAAAACGCCCAATCAACAAATTCGTCAGGGGCAGGATTCCGTATTCTACTGTGGAGTCTTCATTCTGGTTCGATACGGGGTGGATTAATGCGGCATGGGCGAGCCGCTCGCCCAGCGACGGGTATTCGGCCTCCAGCATGTCGCGGACAAGGCCAGGCGCCACGCTTTCCAGGGTCGGTCGTCGGACAAAACAGTCACTGAGGGTGTAGACCAGCGCAGCCTGTTCGCTTTCGCTCAAGGTCGTACCGGGAAGTGGAGACGTCATATTCATTTATCCTGGTTTCGGGTTCCCGAACCAGATAAACATCGACTGCCCTGTTACCTGCGATAGCAGGTTAATACCCGACGCCACTGGCACTTCCAGACTTGGCTCAAGCGTGCCAGCACGATCGTGCCTGTTCCCGCTCCCGACTCTCCACCGCAACCGTCACGTGCAAGCCGGCACAGTCCAGGCCGTCATTGTCTACTGCCAGACTGTGGATAAGTCTGTTGAAAACTTTGTGGATATTTTTGTGGACAACCTTTTAGTCAGCAAGGCTTGGTCAACGACTGCACCACATAGGCACCCTCGCCGATGCGGTTGCGATGAAGCCCTCGGCAGGTGCGAATAAATCCCAGCAGGGCCAAACGGCAATGACAAAGAAGGACTGGGCATGACATTGGGTCCATAAAATGGACCTATGAAAATCATCGCTAATTGCTCTTACAATAACCGAGGGCGGTGAAGCCCTGGTGACTTTCCGGGGATGTCAGCCCATCTTTATCGCCGGTGTACAACAAGACCTGGCGGCCAGTGCCAACAGCCAGGACCAACCCCTCGTCCATTTGATGCGTTAAGGAGTCCCTATGAGTTCCATCGAAATCCGTCCGGTAACCGCCGCCGATCAAGCCGCCTGGCGTCCCTTGTGGCAGGCCTACCTGAAGTTCTACGAAACCGAGCTGCCGGATACGGTCTACCAGTCGACCTGGCAACGCTTTCTCGACCCGGATGACACCACCCATGCCGCCCTGGCCTGGCAGGATGGCAAAGCGGTGGGCCTGGTGCATTTCATCTACCACCGCTCGACCTGGAGCGTTCAGGACTCCTGTTACCTGCAAGACCTGTTCGTAGCTCCCGACGTGCGCGGAGCCGGGCTCGGACGGCTGCTGATCGAGCATGTCTATGTCACGAGCGCTCAAGCCGGCTGCGCTAAAGTGCACTGGCTGACCCACGAGACCAATGCCACGGCCATCCAGTTGTACGAGCGGATTGCCGAGCGGCCCGGCTTCATTCATTTTCGCAAAGTATTGTAAACCTTGAGGAAAGCCTCATGTCGACACCCGTAGCCAGCTGGCGGGGCGCTCCGCTACCCAGCACCCGGCAACTCGAGGGGCGCTTCATTACCCTGGAAAAACTCGACCCCGCCCGCCATGGCGATGACCTGTGCCGCGCCCTGGAAGGCCCTGGCGCCGATCCGAAGCTGTGGGACTATCTGGCTTGTGGCCCATTCCCGGAGCGCAACGCCTTTAACGACTGGCTCAACGACAATTCAGCGAGCGCCGACCCGTATTTCTTCGCCGTCATCGACAAGGCCACAGGTGAGGCCCAGGGCATCCTCAGCCTGATGTCGATCGTCCCGGCCCAGGGCCGTATCGAGATCGGCCACGTCACCTTCGGTGCACCGATGCAGCGTTCGCCAAAAAGTACCGAGGCGGTCTACCTGCTGGCCAAGGAAGCTTTCGCTCTGGGTTACCGGCGCCTGGAGTGGAAGTGCAATAACGACAACGCCCGTTCCAGGACAGCCGCCGAGCGGCTGGGCTTCCAGTTCGAGGGCGTGTTTCGCCAGCACATGGTGGTCAAGGGCCAGAACCGCGATACGGCGTGGTACAGCATCATCGACTCGGAGTGGCCGGCGGTGAATGCCGGGTTCGAGCGCTGGCTGTCGGAAGAAAACCTGGGGACGGTCGGGCAAATCAAGACCCTGGCCGAGTGCCGCGGTTAACCCGGACAACCCGTAAGTACAGCGCCCGTCAACCTGAAAACGCGGTGGCCGATACCTCAGCCACCGCGCGCCCACACGCGCCAGACACACCTCTAAATCGCCACCAAGGCAGCGACTTCTCTCGCAAAAGCTGGGTAAAAAGCCCGACATTTATCGATTACACCGATGGATACATTTCGGCCTCAAATTTCCAGGAGGTCGAAATCCCATGCCAACACCCTTCAATAAATCTGCCCTTTACATCGCTCTGGCCTTCAGCGGTCTGGCCATGCAGCAGGCACAGGCTCATGAAAGTATTGTTCTGCTGCCCAACGAAAATGTAAGTGTACGGGCCGCTCCCTCGCCTAATGATGTCGAAGGAAGAACCCTTCTGAACGAGCTTGCAGGGCAGCAAGAACAAACGAGGGTTGAGGTAAGCAATCTGACAGATCATGTGCGTGATAATAAAAAAAGGCTCGACAACCACGATAAGGAAAGACATCGAGATCGGGCAGACATAGATAGGCTTATGACAACCCCCGCTCAGCGAGGCGAGCGCGGAGAGCAGGGTCTGCGCGGCGAACAAGGCGTGCCGGGAGAACGCGGGGAGCAAGGTCTACGCGGCGAACAGGGCATGCCGGGAGAACGCGGAGAGCAAGGTCTGCACGGCGTACAAGGCGTGCCGGGAGAGCGCGGAGAGCA
>NZ_FOAR01000004.1:38258-103277 GCF_900109755.1 Pseudomonas agarici
GGAGAGCAAGGTCTGCGCGGCGAACAGGGCATGCCGGGAGAACGCGGAGAACAAGGTCTGCGCGGCGAACAGGGTGTCGCTGGCAGAGATGGCGCACAGGTCAACGCGCAAACGCTCGCGAAAGTCGACCAGAACGGGAAGAAACTCGAAACCCTGCAGGCCCAGTTCGACGAGCTGCGTTCAGAAGGCTCCAAGCGTCTGGAGGAAATAGCTAACAACCCGGAAAACATGCAAAGGATCGCAGACCTCGAACACAAGATCTCGAACCTTCAAACACAGGCCACGCAGCAACCCCAGGCGGACGCCCCCAAGGGCGGCCAAGGCGGCAATACCAAGCCACCCGTCCCAAGACCGATCGAGTCGCCACTGAACAAGGCCCTGGCTGGCCTGGGCTCCGTGGCCAAAAGAGATGCCTGGACGCAGCTTTCCGGCGCGGGCAACGCCAACCTGGGTGCAGCTACTCTCAGCGGCGCCAGCCAAGTGGGCAACAGCGCCCTTTCGGCCATGCGCCAGCTCGGCAACGATCCTTCGCAGCGCCGGCTCGCGGGTCAAAATGGCGGGCCCGGTCAGGTGTCGCTGTCGGGGCATTCGCAAATCAAGCCCAATGAAACTCGCCTGTGGGTCCAGGCCCTGAACAATGCCAGCACCCTGGAGCAAACACAGGGCCAGAAGGACTTTGAACAGAACACCAAAGGCCTGGCGATGGGCGTCGACTGGGCGCTGGACGATGGATGGCGCATGGGCTTGCTGGGCGCCAAATCACAATCCAAGCATAAAGGCAGCCGTTTCGAGGGCGACCTGGACAGTTGGCATGTCGGTGCCTACGCCCTGCATCAGAGCGGCCCCGTGGCTCTGCGCCTTGGCGCGATCCACAGCAACCACTACGGCAAGACCGAACGCAACGTGGAGTTCAGCGGTTATAAGGACCGTCTCACCGGCAACTACGACGCCACTAGCCAGCAAGCCTTCGCCGAAATCGGCTACAACTTGGGTAGCGACAGCTTGAGCGCCGAGCCTTTCGCCAACCTCGGCTACCAACGTTACTCGCGCAAGGGCTACACGGAAAAAGGCGGTGAAGCCGGACTGAAAGCCAGTGCACAGACCCTGGACAACTTCAGCACTACCTTCGGCCTGCGCACCGCCAGCATCAAGTACATGGACAACAAGATGAGCCTGGCTCCTCGCCTGAGCGCGGGCTGGAAACATATGTACGGATCGCTCGACAGCACCACCACCCAGGCAAACCAGGCAACCGGCAAGACCTTCACCACCAAGGGCATTGGTCAAGACCGCGACAGCCTGGTGATCGAAGCCGGATTGGACCTTAACCTGTCGGCTAGACACTCCATCGGCGTGGCTTATAACGGAGAAGTGGGTAACAGTAGCCGCAACAATGGGGTCATGGGCCAGTGGAAGATGGCTTTTTAAACAAGCCTCCTAACTGTAGGAGCGGTGCTCGCTCGCGAAGAGGTCCGTGAAAACGCTAGTGGCCTGTACAGTGAGTTCGTTAGCTCAAGTTCGGATGCCAGCAGTTCATGGCCAAGGCGCTGTGGCCCAGCCGGCTATGGCGAGGAACAGCAACGCCGGTCAGGGACTTGTGGCGCCGAAATTGACTCATAGAACTCACCACACAGACCACTAGATCCCGCGCCTACAGCTGCGCGTGCGACTTTGGCTGATGGGCATCGGCGTTTGCCTGCCCATCAGCCAAAGTCGCACGACAGCCACTTGCAACCCAAAGAGCTTGAACTCCGAGTTCAGCGTCTTGAGCCGTCGGGTTGCCCTCTGCATGTTCGATATGAATAAGGGACCTCACGAAACCCTGTACATCCTGGCAAAGCAATACCCGACCGTTGATCAGGACTGTCATTTCTGACAGTAGATATCCCGTCGACCCAGGCCTTAGCTTGAAGAGGCCCTGCTTACCTTTGGGTGGCAGGTTTCTATGAACTTTAAGGATGAGGTGTCGAAATGGGTAATTCGAAAGCCGAAAAATCGCTTCTTCCAGAACGGGCGGTCGTTGGTCAGAGAATCATTGTCGAAGGTCTTGCCGTAAGCGTCATGAGTGGACTTGAGTCGATCATCTTCAAAAGAGGAACGGAACCTGGTATGCAGAATGAGTTCATACGCGGCAGAGCCAAGGATATTAGCATTCAGATTCCTAATATGCCGGGAACTGTCGAGGTCACTGGTCGTTATGCTGCATGCAGTGCCGTGCGTCCGGAAGACCAGCTCCAAGGTACGATTGAAATCGTCGAAGCCTGATCTTTGTGCCGCATAATTAAGAAGAAGGAATACATGTCTGCGAAGTATAAGTCGCTGTGAGTCGAAGGCTGCGGTTCAGCCTTCGATCTCGATAAGCATTTCGCTCAGGTTTCCGATAAACCCTTCATTTGCCTACCCCGACAGACAGGCGCTGAACTGAGGATGTTCTCCAGGTGATCCAGCAGATAGCTTTGCTTATAGGCACCGTTGAAATACTTTTGTGGTTCCTCGAAAGCCAGGGTCATGGCGTCTGAACAAGCCCCGTGCGCATAGATCTGGAGTGTCAGCGTGTGCATGGTTCAACCTGCAATATAGTGCATATCAGTTCGCTCATGCCGCCAAAAAAAAGCAATAAAATGCATGCAGAACCCCAAAAGGAAACCATGTGCACAATAAAATCCAGACATCTCACCATCTGACCGCTGATCAGGACTGTCATTTCTGACAGTAGATGACCATTTCGAAACCCCAGTAACTTGAAGACGCCGCCTGTTCCTCGCCAAGGAGCGGGCTTGAATGAACTTCAGAGTTGAGGTGCGAGATGATCGATTCAAGCATGGAAAAACGGACCCCGGCAAAGCAACAATCACTTCTGCCGGAAGAGGCGGTCGTGGGGTCGACGATCGAAATCACGGGAAGGGTGGTCAATGCATTCAGCGGGCTCTACAGGATCAGGTTTTGGAAGGGCGGCGCCGACGCCCCATTTATCACCGGCTTCCGTCGTGACAACTGGGAGAGTGTCTCTGTAGTCATTCCCGATAAGGTCGGCGATGTCACCCTCGAGGGATTTTATGACTTATGCACCCCTCTTCCGGACGAGACACATATCTTCGGTACTCTCAAGATAAAGCCGGCTGAACCCGATAGAACGTGATTGCGCCAGATGAATGAAACACATAAAAAAAGGGGGCACATGCCCCCCGAGGTATAAATCGTTGTGAGTCGAGGGTTGCGGTTCAGCCTTCGATCTCGATCAGGACTTCGCCAGGATTGACCCGGTCACCCTTGGCCACATGGATGGCGGTGACCTTGCCGGCAATCGCGGCCTGCACTTCGGTCTCCATCTTCATGGCTTCGGTGATCAGCACGGCCTGGCCGGCTTTCACGGTGTCGCCGGCCTTGACCAGGACATCGACGATATTGCCCGGCATGGTGGTGCTGACATGGCCCGGAGCACTGGCCTGCTTGCGCTTGCTGCTACCACCGCTGACAAATTCGTTGAGCGGTTCGAACACCACCTCTTCCGGCATGCCGTCGATGGACAGGTAGAAGTGCCGCTTGCCTTCAGCCTTCACGCCGACACCGGTGATGTCCACGCGGTAGGTTTCGCCATGCACGTCGATGACGAACTCGGTCGGCACGCCCTCGCCGCCCGCCGAACGCACGCCGCCCGCTTCAGGGATCGGCAGCAGTGCTTCAGGCACCAGAGTGCCGGCCTCGCGCTCTTCGAGGAACTTGCGCCCGATATCCGGGAACATGGCGTAGGTCAGCACGTCTTCTTCCGACTTGGCCAGGGCACCGATCTCGCCGCGCAGCTTGACCATTTCCGGCTTGAGCAGGTCGGCCGGGCGCACGTCGATGACGTCCTCGCTGCCGATGGCCTGGCGCCGTAGTTGCTCGTTGACGGTGCCCGGTGCCTTGCCGTAGCCGCCTTGCAGGTACAACTTCACCTCGTTGGTGATGGTCTTGTAGCGCTCGCCAGCCAGCACGTTGAAGAACGCCTGGGTGCCGACAATCTGCGAGGTCGGGGTCACCAGCGGCGGGAAGCCAAGGTCTTCGCGCACACGCGGAATCTCCGCCAGCACTTCGCTCATGCGGTTCAGGGCGCCCTGCTCTTTCAACTGGTTGGCCAGGTTGGAAATCATCCCACCCGGTACCTGGTTGACTTGCACACGAGTGTCCACGGCAGTGAACTCGCTTTCGAACTGGTGGTACTTCTTGCGCACGGCGTAGAAGTACAGGCCGATTTCCTGCAACAGCTCCAAGTCCAGGCCAGTGTCGAATTCGCTGCCTTTAAGCGCCGCCACCATCGACTCGGTGCCTGGATGGCTGGTGCCCCAGGCGAAGCTGGAGATCGCGGTGTCGATATGATCGGCACCATTTTCCACCGCCTTGAGCTGACACATCGCGGCCAGTCCAGCGGTGTCGTGGGAATGAATGAACACTGGCAGCGACTGCTCGGCCTTGAGTGCCTTGACCAGTTCGCCGGTAGCGTAAGGCGTCAGCAAGCCAGCCATGTCCTTGATCGCCACCGAGTCGCAACCCATGGCCTCCATCTGCTTGGCCTGGGTCACAAAGGCCTCGATGGTATGCACCGGGCTGGTGGTGTAGGCGATGGTGCCCTGGGCATGTTTGCCCGCCGCCTTCACCGCTTCGATGGCGACCCGCAGGTTACGCACATCGTTCATGGCGTCGAAGATACGGAATACGTCGATACCGTTGACCGCCGCCTTGGCGACGAAGGCCTTGACCACGTCGTCGCTGTAGTGACGGTAGCCCAGCAGGTTCTGGCCGCGCAGGAGCATCTGCAGGCGGGTATTGGGCAACGCGGCGCGCAGCTCGCGCAGGCGCTCCCACGGGTCTTCCTTGAGGAAGCGCACACAGGCGTCGAAGGTTGCGCCGCCCCAGACTTCCAGGGACCAGTAGCCTACCTTGTCGAGCTTGTCGCAGATCGGCAGCATGTCTTCGGTGCGCATGCGGGTGGCGAGCAGCGATTGATGGGCGTCGCGCAGGATCGTGTCGGTAACGTGTATTTTTTTGCAAGAAGTCATTGGGGTAATCCTCACAGGCCTGCGTGGGCGGCAATGGCGGCGGCGATGGCCAAGGCCAGCTCTTCGGGTTTGCGCTTGATCGAATAGTTGGTCAGTTCCGGGTGGCTTTCCACGAAGCTGGTATTGAACTGGCCGCTGCGGAATTCCGGGTTACGCAGGATTTCCTGGTAGTAGGCGGCCGTGGTCTTCACGCCTTGCAGACGCATGTCGTCCAAGGCTCGCAGGCCACGGTCCATGGCTTCTTCCCAGGTCAACGCCCAGACCACCAGCTTCAGGCACATGGAGTCGTAGAACGGTGGAATGGTGTAACCGGTGTAGATCGCCGTATCGGTGCGCACGCCGGGACCACCGGGGGCGTAATAACGGGTGATCTTGCCGAAACTGGGCAGAAAATTATTCTTCGGGTCTTCGGCGTTGATCCGGAACTGCAGGGCAAAACCGCGATGGATGATGTCTTCCTGCTTGACCGACAGCGGCAAGCCGGAAGCGATACGAATCTGCTCGCGGACAATGTCGATACCGGTAATTTCTTCGGTGATGGTGTGCTCCACCTGCACCCGGGTGTTCATCTCCATGAAGTACACCTCGCCCTCGGCGAGCAGGAACTCCACGGTACCGGCGTTCTCGTAGCCCACCGCTTTGGCCGCGCGCACCGACAGATCACCAATATAGGCGCGCTGTTCCGGGGTTAGCTGGGGGCTGGGGGCGATTTCGATCAGCTTCTGGTTGCGGCGCTGGATCGAGCAATCACGCTCGAACAGGTGCACCACGTTACCGAAACTATCGCCAAGAATCTGTGCCTCGATGTGCTTGGGATTGACGATGCATTTTTCCAGGAACACTTCTGCCGAGCCAAAGGCCTTGGTCGCCTCGGAAATCACCCGGGGAAACGCCTGCTCCAGTTCTTCACGGCTGTTACAGCGACGGATGCCGCGACCGCCACCCCCTGAGGTGGCCTTGAGCATCACCGGGTAGCCGATGCGGTCGCCTTCGATGAGGGCTTCGGCGATGTCCGCGACGTTGCCTTCGGTGCCTGGGGTAACCGGTACGCCGGCCTTGATCATGCTGCGGCGGGCTTCAGTCTTGTCGCCCATGCGACGGATCACTTGCGCCGAGGGGCCGATGAACTTGATTCCGCGTTCGGCGCAGATATCCGCCAGTTCAGCGTTTTCCGAGAGGAAACCATAGCCGGGGTGCAGCGCGTCGCAGCCGGTTTCCACCGCCAGATTCACCAGCTTGCGCGGGTTCAGGTAACCGGCCAGGGGGTCTGCACCGATGCTGTGGGCCTCATCCGCGCGTTTGACATGCAGGGCATGGCGATCGGCGTCGGAATAGATCGCGACCGAGCGAATGCCCATTTCGGCGCAAGCACGCACGATGCGTACCGCAATTTCACCACGGTTGGCGATCAGAATCTTTTTTATCACTTGGAAATTCCTAAGCCGCTGGAACAAACAACCCCGTCTACTGCCAGGAAAACGGGCCGGCGCGTGACGAAATATTTCCAGTCAGTCGCCTTATCACACTAGTCCTACCCAGCGATAAACCAAAATCAATAATTATTGGGTCACTCATAAGCAATGACTTATAGTTGCTCAACCTGAGATCCGAGAGCGCTCGCCGAAAATGCGTAAATCATTGATGCGTATGACATTGCGTCAACTGCAGATTTTCAATGAAGTCTGCGACCTGCGTTCCTATAGCCGTGCAGCCGACGAAATGTCTCTCACACAACCAGCCGTCAGCCTACAAATTCGCCAGTTGGAGGAACTGATCGGACAGCCCCTGTTTGATTATGTCGGCAAAAAGCTCTACATGACCGAGGCGGCTGAAGCGTTACAGCGGGCGAACCGGGACATTTTCGGCCGACTGGAAAACCTCGATATGCAGCTTTCGGACCTACAGGGCTCGCTGCAGGGGCAACTGAAGCTGGCGGTGGAATCGAGCGCCAAGTACTTCGTACCGCACCTGTTTGCCGCGTTCAAGCGCCAGTATCCCGAGGTCAACCTGCACCTGACGGTGGTCAACCGGGCACAGGCGCTTCGACGCCTGTCGGACAACCGTGACGATCTGCTGATCATGTCCATGGTGCCCCAGGACATGGGCCTGGAGTTTCTCCCGTTCCTGAACAACCCGATTGTCGCGGTGGCTCCGCCCGACCATCCGCTGTGCCATAGGGGTCCACTGCACCTGCAGGACCTGGAGCCCTACACCTTATTGATGCGTGAACCAGGATCAGGGACGCGGATGGCGTGCGAAGAGTATTTCAAGGAGAAGCGCGTGCACTTCTCGCAGACACTCGAAGTGACCTCGGGCGAGGCCCAGCGCGAGTGTGTGGTGGCAGGGCTGGGGCTGGCGCTGTTGACGCGCCACGCCCTGAGCCTGGAACTGGCGACCGGCGTACTCCAGGAACTGCCAGTGGAAGAACTGCCGCTCTATCGCAGTTGGTGTGTGGTTCAGGCCAAGGACAAACGCCTGTCACCGGTCGCCCATGCGTTCCTGGGGTTTATCCGTAGTGAGCGGTTGCAGATCAGCGGACTGGTTGAGCGCTTCGACGGTCGGATGCCGGGTCCGCCTGCCAGTAATTGAGTGCGGCGATTTCCTGTTGCAGTTGGCGCAACTCGGTGCGGTCTTCGATTGCGCGACGAAATTCCATGCGACGCTGGTCTTCCTGCTGTCGACGGGTCTTGACGCTGCTTTGCTCTTCGTGGTGCCGGGCCATTTCGAGTCTCCCAGGGTAAGTAAGAGATTTTCAAGATGGACGCCGGGCATTACGCTTTGGCGGCAAGTGGGTGACAGACAGATGAATATTGACCGTTGCAACGCTGTGGTGTCGGGTTGAGACCCGTGGCGAGCGGGTCTCAGTCGTCCAGTGCCTTCACCGACTTGGGTGACAGCCGCAGACTGCGCAAGCTGCGCTTGACGCTCTTGAGGTGGTTCACCAAGCTCGGGCCACGGGCCATTGCCACACCCATCGCTAGCACATCGATCACCACCAGATGGGCGATCCGCGAGGTCAGCGGCGTATAGATCTCGGTGTCTTCATGTACATCGATCGCCAGGTTGACCGTCGACAGTTCGGCCAACGGCGTCTGGCTCGGGCACAGGGTGATCAGGGTCGCGCCGCTTTCACGCACCAGGTTGGCGGTAATCAGCAGGTCCTTGGAGCGTCCGGACTGGGAAATGCAGATCGCCACATCGGTGGGCTTGAGCGTCACCGCCGACATCGCCTGCATGTGCGGGTCAGAATAGGCCGCGGCGGTCAGCAGCAAGCGGAAGAACTTGTGCTGGGCATCCGCCGCCACCGCACCGGAGGCACCAAAGCCATAGAACTCCACGCGCTGGGCTGCCGACATGGCCGTCACCGCCCGCTGCAACGCGGCCGGATCGAGCTTCTCGCGCACTTCCATCAAGGTGTGCAGGGTGGTGTCGAAGATCTTCAGGCTGTAGTCGGCAACCGAATCGTCTTCGTGGATCGCGAACTGCCCGAAGCTCGCACCGGCCGCCAGGCTCTGCGCCAGCTTGAGCTTGAGGTCCTGGAAACCCGAGCAACCGATGGCTCGGCAGAAGCGCACGATGGTCGGTTCGCTGATGCCCACGCAGTGGGCCAGATCGGCCATTGAACTGTGCATCACCGCCGCCGGGTCGAGCAGCACGTGATCGGCAACCTTGAGCTCCGATTTGCGAAGCAGGTTGCGGGACTGAGCGATGTGTTGCAACAGATTCAAAGGACTGGACTCGATTGTTATGGGCGAACGCCTGGGATGTAGCAGTCTTGTAGTTATACTACATGAGTGTGCCAATTGCCCGTGCAATCCGTAGCAGCAGGTCCACAGGCATCTGCTCTGCCTAGCTTACCGCCGGAAAGCCGCGCCGCCCTGAGAAACGCCGGATCGGACGGGCCATCACCCAGCATCGTTTCAATAACGACTCAGTAACCCAGCCAGCGCCTCTGCCGCCACTGGCCGACTGATCAGATACCCCTGCACCTCGTCACAGCCATGCAGCTTGAGAAACTCCAACTGCTGCGGGTTCTCCACGCCCTCGGCCACCACCTTCAGCCCCAGACTGTGAGCCATGGCGATGATTGCCCGGGTGATCGCCGCGTCTTCACTGCCCTCGCCAAGACCGCGAATAAAGCTCTGATCGATCTTCACGTAGTCCACCGGAAAACGCTTGAGATAACTCAGGGACGAATAGCCGGTGCCGAAGTCATCGATGGCCAGCTTGACTCCCAGGTCGCGCAACTGCTGGAAGGTTGCGATGATGTGCTCGACGCTGTCGAGCAACTGGCTTTCCGTCAGTTCGAGCTCCAGCAGATGCGGGGCCAGGCCAGTTTCCGCGAGCACCTGGCGCACCAGGCTGACCAGCTTGCCCTGGCGCAACTGGTGCACCGACAGGTTCACCGAAACCCGTGTCGGCGCCAGTCCCTGGCGCTGCCATTCACAGGCCTGCCAACATGCCTGGCGCAGCACGAACTCACCGATGGCGCCGATCAGCCCGGTCTCTTCGGCCAACCCGATAAAGTCCCCAGGCGGTACTTGGCCCATCGACGGGTGATCCCAACGGACCAGGGCTTCGGCGGCGTTCAGCCGGTCGGTCGCCAGGCAGAGCTTAGGCTGGTAGAACACCGTCAGTTGTTGTTCGTCGATAGCCTTACGCAATTGGTTTTCCAGTTGCAGCCGTTCCAGGGTACTGGCCTGAAGGCTGTCGGTGTAGAACTGAAAGTTGTTGCCGCCCAGGTGTTTGGCATGTTGCATGGCGATATTCGCCTGACTGACCAGCGCCGGGATTTCCCGTGCGCTGTCCGGCAACAAGCTGATGCCCATGGACGCGCTGACTACCAGCTCATGGCCCGCCACCGTCAGCGGCAGCCGCAGCTTACCGAGCAGACGCGTTGCCATCCGGGCCAGACTGGAGAGATTGCCGTAGGCATCGAATAGTACCGCGAACTCATCCCCGGACAACCGGGCAATGGTTTCCGCTTCCGGCAGCGCATTGATCAGGCGTCGGGCCATTTTCTGCAACAACTGGTCGGCGACTTCATGGCCAAGGCTGTCGTTGAGCAGCTTGAAGCGGTCCAGGTTGATATGTAACAACGCCAGGCTGCGACCGCCCTGACGGGCACGCTGGTTGGCTTCGTGCAGACGCTCCTTGAACAGCGAGCGCTTGGCCAGTCCGGTCAGTTCGTCGTAGTGGGTCAGGTAGCGCATGCGTTCTTCGGACTCTCGTCGTGCCGAAAGATCGGCGAAGAAGCCTACGATATGACTGACCTTTCCACCCGCATCGCGCACGACATTGAGCTGCAACCATTGAGGATAAAGCTCGCCGTTCTTGCGTGCCTCCACCAACTCGCCCTGCCAACTGCCGTGCTGCTCCAGGGACTGACGGATCATCGAATAGTGCCGCCTGGCATCGCGACTGCACGGCAGTTCGGCCACATTGCGCCCCAGCATGTCCTCGATCTGATAGCCGGTCACCCGGCTGAACGCCTGGTTGACCGCCAGCAGCGCGTAATTCGGATCGAAGATTACGATGCCTTCGCTGGCGGCCTCGAATACCGTCGCCGCCAGCTGCCGTTGCACCTCCAGCTCCTTGCGGGAATTGATGTCGCGCCGGGTACCGACCATTCTGAGTACGCGGCCGCTGGCACTACGCTCCACGGCTCGCCCACGGTCCTCGATCCACACCCAACGGCCGTCGCCATGGCGGACACGGTATTCGATCAGATAGTCATCGGTGCGGCCCTTCAAGTGCTCCACCAGGGCGCGCTTGAGCGCAGGCAGATCGTCGGGGTGCAAACGCGGCTTGAGGTGGCTGAGCATTGCCGTCACGTATTCGGGATCCAGGCCGAACAGTTCCTTGATCTGAGTGTGATGCACTTCGTCGGTCTGCAGGTTCCAGTCCCATAAGCCGAGTTCACTGGCTTGCAGGGCCAGCGCCAGGCGCGTCTCGCTTTTGCTCAGCGCCCAATTCGCCCGGTCCAGTTCCAGGCTGCGCTGGGCGACACGGGTTTCCAGGCCAACCTGGGCTTCGCGCAACTCCAGCTCGGCACGGCGACGCTGTTCGACTTCCCGGGCCAGCTCCTGGTTGAGCTGCTCGCCGCGGGCCTGGGCCTGTTGCAGGTTTTCGATCAGGGCCTGGTTCTGGAAGCGTCGCAGCAGGCCACGCTCGATCAGTCGGTTGATCTGCAAGGCCACCACGCTCAGGGAGACCAGCAGGATCAGACCGAGCCAGCCCCAACCTTGTTGTGCCTCGGTCCCACCCCAGAACAGATAGCCGATGGCCGGCAGCAGACAGGGTAAGGTAAAGCTCAGGAAAGCCGTGATGCTCACGGCATAGGCGACGCTGGCGGACAGGGTCGCCGCGCCGATCAGGCCAAAGACCCAGGCTTGTTCAAGCAAGCTGTCGGTGGGCACCAGGGCGATGCCGGCACAGGCCAGGGTCAGGCCGCTGACGGCGGAGCCCAGCAGGAACATGCGGCGCCAGATCGGCTGCGCCTGGCGGCTGGGAATCGCCGAATCGAACGCCGCCACCTGGATCACTCGCAGCGCCACCAGCGCCATCAGCCACACCAGCCAGATGCTGACCAGCAGGTACCGCTGCGGGCTCCAGAGCAACCAGGCGCAGACCACGCCATTGATCAGCATGAACAGAGTGGGCAGCAACGAGCCCTGGTACAACAGGCGAGTACGTTCGACCGCCAACTCAGTGGCGAACTGCTTGCGGATAACCCGCCCCACCTCCGCAGAGGGGCTCAGCGCGTCGAAGCTGTGAGTCATGGGCATTGTTCTTATAATGATTGAGCCATAAACATCGCAGGAGCATACACAAGCATCCACCCGGACCAAACCACTCCCGGTCATAAAATGTAATAGATTTACCTCGGCAACAGCCCTCGATATACAGTGAAGTCAGCACTGACACCGTTTGCAGGCGATAACCGACCGATCGTCATCGGCGCTGCTTTTCCTCTGCTGGGTCCCCGAATCGTTCAGACGAACGGGCACGACTCCCTTGGCAGCCCTCGACAGGCCGAGATCGACCATCCGGCATTAGGGTTTGCCCGTGCGCAGCCAGCACCCTAGAATGCGCCGATGCGCGATGATCTCTCCCTTCTGCTGAACTCCCTCAACGATGCCCAACGCCAGGCCGTAGCAGCCCCCGTTGGCCGTCAGTTGGTCCTGGCTGGCGCCGGCTCCGGTAAAACCCGGGTGCTGGTGCATCGTATCGCCTGGTTGATCCAGGTCGAAAACGCCTCGCCCTACTCGATCCTGTCGGTGACCTTCACCAACAAGGCCGCCGCCGAGATGCGCCATCGTATCGAGCAGTTGATGGGCATCAGCCCCGGCGGCATGTGGGTCGGGACCTTTCACGGCCTTGCTCACCGTCTGCTGCGGGCGCACTGGCAAGAGGCCGGGCTGAGCCAGACCTTCCAGATCCTCGACAGCGACGATCAGCAGCGGTTGGTCAAGCGGGTGATCCGCGAACTGGGCCTGGACGAACAGCGCTGGCCGGCGCGCCAGGCGCAATGGTTTATCAACGGCCAGAAAGACGAAGGGCTGCGTCCACAGAATATCCAAGCCAGCGGCGACCTGTTCCTGGCGACCATGCGCAGTATCTATGAGGCCTATGAAGCCGCTTGCGCCCGCGCCAACGTGATCGACTTCTCTGAACTGTTGCTGCGTGCCCTCGACCTGTGGCGCAACAACGACGGTTTGCTCAAACACTACCAAAAGCGCTTCCGGCACATCCTGGTTGACGAGTTCCAGGACACCAACGCTGTCCAGTACGCCTGGTTGCGCCTGCTGGCCAAGGGTGGCGACAGCCTGATGGTGGTTGGCGACGACGACCAGTCGATCTACGGCTGGCGCGGCGCGAAAATCGAGAACATCCACCAGTACTCCGAAGACTTCCCGGACGCCGAGACCATCCGCCTGGAGCAGAACTATCGCTCCACCGCCGGCATCCTCAAAGCGGCCAATGCCCTGATCGCCAACAACACCGGGCGCCTGGGCAAGGAGCTGTGGACCGACGGCGGCGAAGGCGAGGCAATCAACCTTTACGCCGCATTCAACGAACACGACGAAGCGCGCTATGTGGTGGAAACCATCGAAAGCGCGCTGAAGACCGGTCTGGCTCGCAGCGATATCGCCATCCTGTACCGTTCCAACGCCCAGTCGCGGGTGCTGGAAGAAGCGCTGCTGCGCGAGCGCATCCCTTACCGGATCTACGGTGGGCAGCGCTTCTTCGAACGCGCCGAGATCAAGAACGCCATGGCCTATCTGCGCCTGCTCGAAGGCCGGGGCAACGATGCGGCGCTGGAACGGGTGATCAACGTGCCGGCGCGCGGCATCGGCGAGAAGACCGTGGAATCCATTCGCGAACACGCCCGCCACAGCCATGTGTCGATGTGGGAAGCCATGGGCCAGTTGATCGCCCATAAAGGCCTGACCGGTCGCGCCGCCAGTGCGCTGGGGACTTTTATCGAGTTGATCGAGAACCTGGCCGCGAAGACCAAGGATACGCCATTGCACCTGATGACCCAGATCGTCATCGAGCAATCCGGCCTGATCGCCTACCACCAAGCGGAAAAAGGCGAGAAAGGCCAGGCCAGAGTAGAAAACCTCGAGGAACTGGTCAGCGCCGCACGCAACTTCGAGGTTGCCGAAGAAGAGCAAGAGCTGTCGCCGCTAGCCGCCTTCCTCGGTCACGCTTCACTGGAAGCCGGTGATACCCAGGCCGACGAGCACGAAGACAGCATCCAACTGATGACACTGCACAGCGCCAAGGGCCTGGAATTCCCCTACGTGTTCCTGGTGGGCATGGAAGAAGGCCTGTTTCCCCACAAGATGAGCCTGGAAGAGCCTGGCCGTCTCGAAGAAGAACGGCGCCTGGCCTATGTCGGCATTACCCGGGCCATGCAGAACCTGGTCATGACCTACGCCGAAACCCGTCGCCTATATGGCAGCGAGACCTATAATAAAGTGTCACGTTTCGTCCGCGAAGTGCCGAAGGGACTGATCCAGGAAGTGCGGCTGTCCAATAGCGTCAGCCGCCCGTTCGGTGGCGGCCAGCAACAAAGCAGCAGCCTGTTTGGCGGTAGCAATATCCCCGATACCGGTTTCAGCCTGGGTCAGGCGGTTCGTCACAGTGTTTTCGGCGATGGGGTGATCCTCAACTTCGAAGGGGCCGGCGCCCAGGCACGGGTGCAAGTCAACTTCAGCGAAGGCAGCAAGTGGCTGATGCTCGGTTACGCCAAACTGGAAGCCACCTGAGGTCGGTAGGACGATCCGTCAACGGAGATCGCAATCTCATGGGTTCAGGCTTTTTTTCCTCCTGGATATTCTGGGCCCTGTTATCGGCTATCTTCGCCGCTCTGACCGCGATTTTCGCGAAGATTGGCATTGATAGCGTCAATTCTGACTTCGCCACCCTGTTGCGCACGATAGTGGTGCTGGTCAGTCTGGCCTTGATTTTGTACGTAACGGGCCAATATCAGTCATTGAGATCGATATCCGCCAAGAGCTATCTGTTCCTGATACTGTCAGGCTTGGCCACCGGTGCCTCCTGGCTCTGCTACTTTCGCGCCTTGAAAGTCGGCCCGGCATCGCTGGTGGCGCCGGTGGACAAGCTCAGCGTGGTGCTGGTGGCGATCATCGGTGTGCTGCTGCTCGGCGAGAAACTCGACCCGCGGCAGTGGGCCGGCATCGGAATGATTACCGCCGGCGTGGTATTGCTGGCTCTTCGACGCTAACCCAGAAAACTTCATACAAAACTTGACGACATGCATGACAGACCAATGAGCATTGGTCCTGCTGCCTTTCATGAAACGTTCAGCTTTGGAATGAGAGGATCAGGCAAAAGCTGGAAACACTCTCCTGCTAGCCAGTAACATTTCACCTGTGCAGTATGGCGCGCGTGCACTCCACAAACGGGAATTCCCTTATGCAACGTTTTCTTAGCATCGCCCTGGCGCTCTGCATCGGCCTGACGATGAGCCTCGACGCCAACGCCAAGCGCTTTGGCGGCGGCAAAAGCATGGGCTCGGCTCCGAGCCACCAGACCAGCCAGATGGCTCCTGCCGGCGGCAGCGGCGCAGCGGCTGTAGGTGCGGCCGGTGCCGCGGGCGCGGCAGCCAAGGCCGGTGGCGCCTCGCGCTGGCTAGGCCCTCTGGCCGGCATCGCCGCCGGTGGCCTGCTCGCGTCCATGTTCATGGGCGGCGGCTTCCAGGGCATGCAGTTCTTCGACATCCTGATCATGGCGGTCATCGCCTTCGTGATCTTCCGCTTTATCGCCGCCCGGCGCCGCAAGCAGCAGGAGCACATGGCTCCCGCCGGAGCGCCCTACCAGCGTGAAGTGTTCGAACAGCCAGCTCCGGCACAGAACTCGATCTTCGGCGGTTCGGCAGCCCCGACAGCCCCTCGTCGTGTGATCAACGCCCCGGCCTGGTTCAACGAAGAGCGCTTCCTGGAAGCCGCCCGCAGCCACTTCCAGTCGCTGCAGCAGCACTGGGATGCCAATGAAATGGACAAGATCAGCGAGTTCGTGACCCCGCAGATGCTGCAATTCCTCAAGCAGGAACGCGCAGACCTGGGCGACGGCTTCCAGTCCACCTACATCGACAATCTGCACGTACAGCTAGACGGCCTGGATGATCGCGCCGACAAGACTATCGCCACGCTGACCTTCAGTGGCGTGTCGAAGACCTCGCGTTTCGACCAGGGCGAGGCCTTCAGCGAAAGCTGGAACATGGAACGCCCGCAAGGCGACAACCAGCCCTGGCTGGTCGCCGGTATCCGCCAGAACGGCTAATCCAGGGGCTTTGCCCACGGCAACACAAAAACCCCGGACTTGTCCGGGGTTTTGCATTTCACGATTGCACTTGTAACAAGCTACTGTATAAAACGCGTCATACACACCGCGCCATGAAGCGAGAGGATTGAGGCCGTGGAAGAAGTCATCGAACAATTGCGTAAAGACAACGAACTGGTTCCGGTGCCCCTGGAGTTGCCCGACGAGGATCAGTTGGTCGAAGTGGAAGAGGAGCTGTTCATCAACATCCCCTTCGTCTTCAAAGAGTTCCTGCTGACCGTCAGTGACGTGGTCTATGGCAGCCTGGAGCCGGTGACCGTCACCGACCCACAGTCCCACACTTACCTGCCCGATGTGGCGGCCAATGCCTGGGACAGTGGCGTACCTCGGGACCTGATCCCGATCTGCCAGGACGGTGACAACTACTACTGCGTCGAGGAGGACGGCACCGTGGTGCTGTGGTCCGGTGAAGAAGAGCTGATTACCGAGGAGTCCTGGGAGTCGGTCTGGCACTGGGCGCGGGACGTCTGGCTGGAAAGCTGATTCACCCAACCACGGGGCATCTGGAGGTCTCAGTGCCCCGCCGCATCCTTGTTGTTCTCCAGCGTCTCCAGCAGGGCGACCTGCATCCGCGTATGCACGCGGATGAACCAGCGCCACAGCACCGCCGCCACCGCTGCCGCAACCACGGCGATCAGCATCAGCAATTCTCTGGTCGGCAGGATGCTCGCTGACAGCGCCGAGAGCAGCAGGAAAATCAGCAGCAGCGAAAGGATCGGGATCACTTCGGCGATCACCCGCCGTACACGCTGGGTATGTCTGCCGGCCATCTCTGGCTTCACCCCCATTTCCGCCAGCAGCATCGACAGTGCCTTGAGTTTGCGATAGGCAGCGATCAGGAATGGCAGCGACAGCAGCAGTGCACCGCCCCAGATCAAAGCCTTGTGCCAGCTCGGCTCGCTGACCCAATCTTGCAGATAAGCAGCGATCGGCAGCGCAAAAAAGCCACCGGCAAAGAAAATTGCCACCACCAGCGCCAGGTTAACCCCGACCTGCAAGAGGATTCGCCGGATCATCGACGCCAGCAACGCACCCTCGCCCTGGGGTTGGATGCTGCGCAACCACTCGCCATAGAGGCTGAACACTCGCCCGATGCGTGGCGGCACCACTGCGGCCAGCTTCAACGACAGCGGGTCCGCCGCCCGGATCAGGTAGGGCGTGAGCAAGGTGGTGATTACCGATACCGCGACGGCCACCGGATAGAGGAAGTGGCTGGTCACCTGCAAGGTCATCCCCAGCGCCGCAATGATGAAAGAGAATTCGCCAATCTGCGAAAGCCCCATGCCGACCCGCAACGAAGTGCGGCCATCATTGCCGGCGATAAAAGCCCCCAGGCCGCAGGAAAGCATCTTGCCCAACACCACCGCCACGGTGATCACGACAATCGGCCAGGCGTAATCGAGCAGCACCGCCGGATCGAGCATCAGGCCGATGGCGACGAAAAAAATGGCGCTGAACAGGTCGCGAACTGGCTCGATCAGGCGCTCGATCTTCAGCAACTGCCGCGACTCAGCCATGATCGCGCCGATCAGAAACGCACCCAGCACCATGCTGTATTCGAGCCTCACTACCAGCAGGCAGAAGCCGAAGCACAGCCCCAGCACAGTGATCAGCAGCATCTCGTTGCTGTCGAAACGAGCGACGTAAGCCAGCAGGCGCGGTACTAGCAGGATGCCGATCACCAGGGCCACGATCATGAACAACGACAACTTGCCGACGGTGGAGAAGACTTCGCCGGAGCTCACCGTGCCGCTGACCGCAATGCTCGACAGCAGGGCGATGATGCCAATACCGAGAATGTCCTCGACGATCAGTACGCCAAAGATCAGTTGCGCAAAGCGCTGTTTTTTCATCTTCAGGTCATTGAGCGCCTTGACGATGATGGTAGTCGAGGAAATGGCCAGGATCGCCCCGAGGAACAGCGAATCCATGGTGTTCCAGTCAAACCAGCGGCCAATCTCGTAGCCGATCCAGATCATCAGCACGATTTCCATGAACGCCGCGATAAATGCCGTCGCCCCGACCTTGAACAGCTTACCCAGGCTAAACTCCAGCCCCAGGCAGAACATCAGAAAGATCACCCCGAGCTCGGCCAGGATCCTGATGGTCTTTTCGTCGTGAATCAGGCCGAAAGGCGGCGTGTGCGGGCCGATGATAAAACCGGCGACGATATAGCCGAGGACCACCGGCTGCTTGAAGCGGTGGAACACGATGGTGACGACACCCGCCACCAGCATGATCACAGCCAGGTCCTGAATAAAACTGACGGCATGCATGGCGTGACGCTCCTGGTGTTTTTACAGAGAACCGGACAACCCACGACCGCTCGGCGAGCAGTCAATCCTCACCGTTCCCAGTGCAAAAAATTTTCCATGGCAGGCTTTTTGAAGATTAACACCGGGACTTTCAACAAAAAGCCGGTGCAATATGTAGAAACAGATCGCAGGGTGCGTGACCATGGCCCAATCGGTGGCGTCCCGTTATCGAGCATCTGAAAAAATGAAGAAAGCGCCTGCCGAGGTGCCTGACCCCGTCCTTGCCTACCCTATCAGTGAGCGTGCTATGGAACCCGGAAATGCCCAGCTATCGATGACCGTTTTGATGACCCCGGATATGGCCAACTTCTCTGGCAATGTCCATGGCGGCACGCTGCTCAAGTACCTTGATGAAGTGGCCTACGCCTGCGCCAGCCGCTATGCCGGCCGCTATGTGGTGACCCTGTCGGTGGACCAGGTGATTTTTCGCGAGCCGATCCATGTCGGCGAGCTGGTGACCTTTCTCGCCTCGGTCAATTACACTGGCAACACCTCCATGGAGGTCGGGATCAAGGTGGTGACGGAGAATATCCGCGAGCGTTCGGTGCGCCACACCAACAGCTGCTTCTTCACTATGGTTGCGGTGGACGACCAGCGCAAGCCAGCGGCGGTCCCACCGCTGCAACCGCAGAGCAGCGAAGACAAGCGGCGCTTCATGCAGGCGCAGCAGCGCCGACAGATTCGCCAGGAGCTGGAAAAGCGCTACCGGGAAATCAAGGCCGACGCGCCCTGACACTTACAGGCTGACCGGCAAGGCCTCGAAACGGCCAGACATTCCCCCCAACCCGCTGCATGGGGAAAACCGCCGCTGTTGCCGACATGACCGAAAATCACATGGGATTGAATGGCGAGCAGATAAGGAGTGCGTTTCATTCCGGACTCCCGAAAGGCCGATGGATTCAAGCCACGCAGTATGCGACGAAACAGAACCTGTACGACAGGCCGGCGAGCCAGTTAAGCTGCTCTTAACTTGTTGGAGTGGCATTCATGCTGACCCTGGGAAATATGTTCGTGCTGATGTTGCTGGCGACCGGTGCGGCCTGGCTCTGGCACAACCACGGCTTGCGCGAGCGGGCCCTGGAGCGGGTCAAGCAACACTGCGTCAGGCTTGATCTGGAGTTGCTCGACGGTGCGGTGGCCCTCAAGCGTATCGGCTGGGTCCGTGACGCCAATGGCCGACGACGCCTGGCCAGGATCTACAACTTCGAATTCACGGTCACCGGGGATCAGCGCCACGTGGGCACCATTACCCAGTTCGGCGCCCATAGCGCACAGATCGAACTGCCGCCCTATCCGTTCGAGGCCAAGCCCGATCTGCCCAGCGCCGAAGTGGTCCAACTGAGCCAATGGCGCCAGGATCACCCCAAGGACCATAGCCAGTCGCTCCACTGATTTCAGCCCACGCGACACGCCAGCATATCGGCCTTCAGCCGCGCGATATCCTGGGGTTGGTCGAAGATCAGTTCCAGTCGCGAATCCCGCCGCCACTCACTGGGTTGCCAGTGCAAAGAGGCATTGTCCACAGCGTTGCAGGAAACCCAGCCTGCCGAGCTGTGAATCACCCACTTGGCCCTGATCCAGCCCAGACCTGACAACCACTGGCCGATACGTTCGGGGTCCAATCGCTGGCTCGGATGCCAGCGCCAACCGATGCTCCAGTTGCCCTCCTGGACATGATCCAGGCAGATCGGCTGGCTCGGATCGGCCCAGATCGCCGGCAGAACTGCGCTCGCCGGGACCGCGGGCAACATCCCCGGCTCGTGCGGTTCATCCGTCGATGGCGCGGCCAGCGCCAACAATTCGTGCAGTTTCAACGCCCCGTGCTCGGTCCAGCGCAGCGGACATTCCGGCAAGCGCGCCAAGACCTGCCTGCGTTCTGCCTCGTCCAGCCCCTGCGACTTGTTCAACAGCAGCAGGCCAGCCAGCGCCAACGCCTCCTGCTGCGATTCGGGCAGAGGTTTTCCAGCCGCCAGCGCCCGGGCATCGAGCACCAACACGCATGGCTGCAAGCTCAATACCCCGAGCCATGGCGCCGCCCCTAACTGCCTGAGAATCTGTGTCGGGTGCCCAAGGCCAGACGGCTCGATAAACAACCGGTCAGGTCTGGCCTGGCGCAACAGCCGACTGAGACCGACCTGGAATGGCGCGCCATTGACACAACACACGCAGCCGCCAGCCACCTCGCCCAATGCGATACCCTCTTCAACCTGAGTCAGCAGCGCGGCATCGAGACCGATCTGGCCGAACTCGTTGATCAGTACCGCCCACCGCTCGCCCCGTGGCTTGTGCGCCAACAGGTGACGAATCAGGCTGGTCTTGCCGGCACCGAGAGGACCGGCGATGACATGCGTGGGAATGTTCTGCAACATAAGTGGGCCGATATGCTTGAAGGGGTGAATGAATGATACGGTCGACTGGCCTGGGACTGCTGATAGCGCTGGGTTCGAGCCAGGTCCTGGCGCAAGCCTGCGTGGTCCACAGCCATAGCGAACGGCTCGACGTCAAAGTCTGCCAGGAAAATCTCAATATCCCGACCAAGCTGTTTAGCGACGGCTTCTGCCAGCCGAGCCTGGCGGGACAGAAGGTCGAGGTCGAATACGTCGAGCAGTGTCCGGGCGGCTCGTTTGGCGTCTGTCAGAACGCACTGGTCGCTAATATGCCCTACCGCCAGAATATTCACTATTACGGTGTGGCGACAGATGCGGCTTACCTCAAGCCATTCTGTGAAGGCCGGAGCGACGGACACTGGCAAATACCATAGCGATTACGGCTCAGGCCAGCCAATCCGGGGTTAGGACCAATCGGCTGGCGAACCGGCGATTGCACCTGCATCACGCCGCCGCCTCTTCGTCGTGCCATGGATCGAACGGATCGCGCAACAGTCGCCAGCCCTCGACACCAAGAGCCATTTCCTCATCGGTCAACAGACAGTTGTCCAGGCATGCGGTCACCTGCGCAAAGTCGATGTTCTGACCGATAAACACCAACTCTTGCCGGCAATCGCCCGCGTCGGCCGTCCAGTTTTGCGTGATCGCCGCCGTGCTTTGCTCATCCTGCGGCCAATGTTGTTGCGGCACGAAACGCCACCAGCACCCGGCAAAACCGTGCCGCATCAGGCCACCGGCCTGGGACCAACTGCCCGCCTCCTGGTATCTGCTCGCCAACCAGAAGAAACCCTTGGACCGCAGCAACTTGCCGTTCACCCAGGGCTGGTTGATAAAGTCAAAGAAACGCTCGGGATGGAACGGTCGCCGCGCCCGGTAAACGGTGGAGGCGATCCCGTATTCCTCGGTTTCCGCCACGTGCCCGCCGCGTAGCTCCCGCAACCAGCCAGGAGCTAGGGCCGCCCGTTCGAAGTCGAAACGACCGGTGTCGAGAATTTTCGCCAACGGCACCTCGCCCATCACCATCGGGATGATTTCGGCCTGCGCATTCAGGCGTCCGAGGATCGCGATCAGTTCCTCGCGCGCCTGGCTGCTGATCAGGTCGATCTTGCTGACCAGAATTACGTCGGCAAACTCGACCTGCTCGATCAACAGGTCGGTGATCGAGCGCTCGTCTTCCTCGCCGAGGGTTTCACCATGGGAGGCCAGGCTTTGCGCGGCCTGGTAGTCGAGCAGGAAATTCATCCCGTCGACCACCGTGACCATGGTGTCGAGTCGGGCGATGTCGGCCAGGCTCTGGCCTTGCTCATCGCGAAAGGTAAAGGTCTCGGCCACCGGGAGCGGCTCGGAGATACCGGTGGATTCGATCAGCAGGTAATCGAAGCGACCGTCGCGGGCGAGTTTGCCGACCTCTTCCAGCAAGTCCTCGCGCAACGTGCAGCAGATGCAGCCGTTGCTCATCTCGACGAGCTTTTCCTCGGCGCGGTTAAGGGTAACGTTGCGCTGGACCTCGCCGCCATCGATATTGATCTCGCTCATGTCGTTGACGATCACCGCCACCCGCAGGTGCTCGCGGTTGCGCAAGACATAGTTGAGCAGGGTACTTTTACCGGCGCCGAGAAAGCCGGACAGCACGGTAACGGGAAGACGTTGGGTCATGGTTGATTCCTCATCAGATTGGCCGGGTCAAAGCGCCCGTTTAAGGCCTTCGCGCAGGACATCGAACTCGCCGCCGATACGCTCCTGCAGCTTGCGGCGCTGGCTCGGCAACAGAACTCACGGAAGAACCCCTGCTGCGCATCGCTCATGTAGTTCGCCTCGGGCCGGGTGGGTGGTGCTTGTTCAGTCATGGGAATTAGGCATTGGTGATTTAGTGTATGTTATATTATAACAATTCAATTTAGCCAATCGCCACTTGCTCGTCACGACGAAGGGCGCAATGCTGATGTCGACTTCACCCACGAGAATGCCGATGCACCCTGCCCTGAAACACGTGCTGCTGAGTCTGCTGCTGTTTACCGCCAGCGCCCCGGCGCAGATCCTCGGCCCGCCGACCCACTGCACTCGCAGCGCCACCCTGCTTGCCTGCACGGACGCGGTCGGCAACGCCTATGGCGTCGCCACTGCGGGCAAGACGATTTATCTGCAGGGTTTCGAAGTGATCGGCAAACGCTACTGGGCGCAGACCAGCAGCCGCTACGGACAACTGACCTTCTTTACCGGCATCGCCTCGGATGGCGAGACCTGGGTGGGTTACAGCCGCCGGGTTGGCTGGACTACCCAGAATCGTTTTTCAAGTTCAGGTGGATTGAGCAGAAAATTCATCTGCGACCGCCTGGTTGGCTGCTAGTAGCCGGTGAGGTTTTGTAACGAGCGGCTCCGCAGCCAGGCTCAGGAGTGTGCGAGCCGCACCGACCAACAGAAAATTGAACACCTGACGTCTATACACGCATAAACCGCTAACCAACATAAGCGCAGGTCCGTACTCGATATCGTTGCGTGAAAGCTCTAGAAAAAAAGCATCGTCGACTCAATGGAAACGATATAACATATCTTTTTATTTTCAACGATGGACCTGCTCATGAATGCGTTGACGCTGCCGGATATCGCCGCGCAGTCATCCCGGCAAGCCTTTCCCTTAGAGTGGGTGGGTATGTGCGGCGTGGCTCTACCGCTTGAAATTGACGGCCAGCGCCTCACTGCGAAAGCCGACGCGGGTGTCAGTCTTGACGACGGCAAAGCACGTGGCATCCACATGTCACGCCTGTACCTGGCCTTGGAGCGCCTGGAACAGCAGGAACTGGCGCCCGCACTGATCCGCGAGGTGCTACAGCAATTCCTCGACAGCCACGCCGGCTTATCCCGCAACGCCTACTTGCGTATTCATAGCAATCTGCTGCTCAAACGCCCGGCGTTGGTCAGTCCGCTGACCGGCTGGAAAACCTATCCAGTCAGTGTGCTCGCCGAACTGAAAAACGGAATGTTCCACGTGGAACTAAAGATTGACGTCGCCTATTCCTCGACCTGCCCTTGTTCGGCAGCCCTCGCCCGGCAACTGATCCAGCAGCAATTTGCCAACGACTTCGCCAACAGGCCCCTAGAGCACAGCGATATCTTGAACTGGCTCAGTGGCACCCAAGGTATCGTTGCTACGCCTCATAGCCAGCGCAGCATCGCACACCTGCAAATTCGCCTTGATGAAAACATCCGACGGTTGCCCTTCGAAGCGCTGATCAACGATGTCGAGGCCGCCCTCGGCACCGCGGTGCAGACCGCCGTAAAACGCGCCGACGAACAAGCCTTTGCCCTCGCGAATGGCCAGAACCTGATGTTCTGCGAAGACGCGGCGCGCCGCCTCAACCGGGTGCTCAAGTACTCGGAAGCGGTGCAAGGCTTCCACCTGCAGGTGGTCCATGCCGAAAGCCTGCACGCTCACGATGCCGTGGCCGAAAGTCGCTGGAACTGGAGGTCGGTATGATCCGGTGCCAACACCTGCTCTGGGGCGCGCCGGGCCACCCCCTCACTCCCGCCGTGGATTTCGAACTGGCCGCCGGTAGTCTGACGGCTGTGATCGGCGCCAACGGCACTGGTAAAAGCAGCTTGTTGAAAGTCATCGCCGGTTTGCAAAAACCATTGGCCGGCAAAGTGATCCTGGATGTTCCACGGCGCGGCAACCTGTCATTTCTGCCACAACAACTGCACCTCGATCGACAGTTTCCCATCAACCTCCAGGAACTGGTGGCCGCGGGCTTGTGGGGCATCCAGCAAACCCCGCAACAACGCAGAGAACGCCTGCAAGGAGTCATCGACGACTGGCACCTGGGTGGATTGGAACAACGCTCGTTAATGGCCTTGTCCGGCGGTCAGTTGCAGCGCGCCCTACTCGCCCGCCTGAGCCTGGCCGAAGCGCCGATCCTCCTGCTCGACGAGCCCCATGCCGCCCTCGACGAGGAAGGTCAGGCGTTGTTGTGGAGGCATATTCACGCCTGGCATGCCCAGGGCCGCACGCTGATGCTGGCCTGCCATGACTTGGCCGCTGTGCGCCAACATATTCCCAGCGCCTTGCGAATCAAGAGCAGCGGTTGCGTGCTGGCGCCCAGCACTGAACTGATCGTGCAACAATCGATCACGCAGGTGGCCTAATGCTGATGGTCGTCCACCATTTCTGGCAGCCGTTCCAGGATTTCGTCTTTATGCGCCGGGCCCTGCTCGGCGGCCTGGTGCTGGCCTGCAGCACCGCGCCACTGGGGGTGTTCCTGATCCTGCGGCGTATGAGCCTGATCGGTGACGCGGTGGCCCACGGCATCCTGCCGGGCGCTGCACTGGGTTTCTGGATCGCCGGTCTGAGCCTACCGGCCCTGGCTCTCGGTGGGCTCGGTGCGGGCCTGGGCATGGCCGGCCTGTCAGCCTGGATCACCCGCCGCACCGGTCTGCGGGAAGACGCCAGCCTCGCGGCGATCTATCCGATCTCCCTGGCCAGCGGCGTGCTGATCCTGGGCATCGCCGGTAAGCGCCTGGACCTGCTGCACCTACTGTTCGGCTCGGCGCTGGCGGTGGACGGCCCAACCCTGACCGGTATGCTCTGGGTCTGCGGCAGCAGCGTGCTGCTGTTCGCGGCGATCTATCGTCCGCTGCTGCTGGACACCCTCGACCCGTTGTTCCTGCAGACCGTCAGCCGTCTCGGCCCACTGGCCCACGGCTTGTTCCTGACGCTGGTGGTGCTCAACCTGGTGATCGGCTTCCAGGCCATCGGCGCTCTGATGGTGGTCAGCCTGATGATGCTGCCGGCCATCGCCTCGCGCTTCTGGAGTCGGCGCCTGCCGGTGCTGATGGCGCTCGCCGCGCTAATCGGCTGCGTCTCGGTAGCCTTCGGATTATTGCTGTCGTTCTACTATTCGCTGCCCAGCGGTCCGGCCATCGTGCTGGTGGCAGGCGGCTTCTATCTGCTGTCCGTGGTTTTCGGTCCGGTGCACGGTCTGCTGCGCCGACCGCCCCTGCCGTCCCAATGAGGTGTCATCCGATGCGCGCACTCTTCGTGCTGTTCAGCTCCATATTGGTTTTGTCATTGAATCCGTCCAGCAGCCAGGCGGCGGACAAACTTGCAGTGGTCGCCAGCTTCAGCATCCTGCGAGACATCACCCAGCAGATCGGCGGTGACCGTATCGAGGTTACCGGCATGGTCGGCCCGGACACCGATGCCCACACCTATGAGCCGACTCCGGATGACGCCAAGGCGTTGCTTAAGGCCAAGTTGATCGTCAAGAACGGCCTGGGTTTCGAACCCTGGCTCGATCGCCTGGTGACCAGCACCGAGACCAAGGCCACCGTGGTCACCGCCAGCAAGGGAGTGATTTCCCACACGCTGCAAGAAGACGGCAAGACCCTTGCCGATCCACACGCCTGGCACAACCTGGCGAATGCCGAGCTGTATGTGAATAACATCACCAAGGCACTGATCCAGGTCGACCCGACCAACAAGGACGACTATACCCGCAACAGCCAGGCCTACCTGAAAGAGATCCATCGCCTGCTGGCCGAAGCCAAGATCAAACTCGGCAACCTGCCAGCCGGCAATCGTCGTATCGTCACCTCCCATGATGCCTTCGGTTATCTGGGCCAGGCCTACGGTATCCAGTTTCTCGCCCCCCAGGGCCTGTCCACCGAACGAGAGCCGTCCGCCGCCGAAGTCGCCAACCTGATCCGGCAGATTCGCCAGGACAGGGTCAAGGCCGTGTTTATAGAGAACATCAAAGACGCCCGCCTGCTCAAACAGATCGCTGACGAGAGCGCCGCGCGAATCGGCGGCACCTTGTATTCCGACGCCCTTGCGGCCGAGGGTCCGGCGAGCACCTTCATCGGGCTGTTCGAATACAACATGAACACCCTGCACGCGGCGCTGAGCCAATGACTACTCGGTGAGCGCGGGCTGCCTATCTCGATGATTTCGCTTCTGCACCCCAGCACGGATGCAGGTCGAGTGCGAAACGGATGCTCCTTGGCGTTCGATTTCTATCGTGAATTCGCCAGGGAACGGGGCCATTCAGGAGCGCGGCTTGACCACTCCACAATCCTGCCCTAGCCAGACAGCCTTGGTGTCCATGTTGCCGTTCTGCTGAATACCCGTGACATTGAAGGTGCCGCGCACCTGAGTAGTGAACTCGCGATCACTGACAAAGTGCGCCGTGCCCACTCCCTGAGCCTTCGGACAACTGAACCTGAACTTCCAGTTCGGGCCATTGCGCTCAGTAATCTGCTGGCTGCAACCGGACTGCGGATCGGTCAACGGAATCGACTCGGAAGCCACCTGCTGTCGCGTCAGGCACATCCGTACACCTTGCCCACCGAGATTGATCCCCTGTTTTTCCAGGGCCGCTTGCTGCTCAGGGGTGGTGTTTTGCTTGAGCATGCCCAACAGCATGCCGACATCCAGCGATTGGTTTTCGACCTGCACGTTGCTTGAAGTCAACTCCCACAAACCGGGTTGTAGCACTTGCGCCTGGGCCACGGGAATCACGAAAGCACCGGCGATGGTCAGACCCAGCAGACGAAGGTTCATCGTATTGCTCCTAAAGAATTGTCCTGCTTAGACGCTGGAATGATGCTTGGGTTGCGTGGTGAATTAAATAGCGACAACCGTGACGGAACGTGGTCTGTTAGTTATCGAGAAATCAGGATCAGGACCTTATGGATTATTTTGGCCCCCATGTTTTCGGCTATCTGATTGCGCTGATTCATTCACTCGGCACCGTCGCGGCGATCCATGCCGTGCTGACGGTGCGCACCGCACAGGGCTCGATTGCCTGGGCGCTGTCGCTGATTTTTATTCCCTATCTGACGTTGATCCCCTACCTGGTCTTTGGCCGCAGCACCTTCGACGCCTATATCAAAGCCAGGCGCCAAGCCAACGTGGAAATGCGCAAGGCCATCGCCGACCTGAACTGGCGCCCATGGGTCGAGGAAGCCATGGCGGCGAGTAACTCCCAGGCCTATGCCGCGCTGCGGGCAATGCCCAAGCTCGGCCGCATGCCGTGCCTGGCGAATAACCAGGTACGCTTGCTGATCAATGGCGAAGCCACCTTCGAGGCAATTTTCCAAGCCATCGACCAGGCTCGTCATGTCGTCCTGGCGCAGTTCTTCATCGTCCACGACGACCAGCTCGGGCGCCGCCTGCAAAGCCTGCTATTGAAAAAAGCCGCCGAAGGGGTCGAGGTCTATCTGCTGTATGACGGTATCGGCAGCCATGCCCTGCCCCACGGCTACGCCGATACCCTGCGCGGGGGCGGTGTGCGGGTGAAAGCCTTCGCCACTCGTAGCGGCTGGCTCAACCGCTTCCAGGTGAATTTTCGCAATCACCGCAAGGTCGTGGTGGTCGACGGTTTGACCGGATTTGTCGGCGGACATAACGTCGGTGACGAATACCTCGGCTCAAGGCCCGCACTGTCGCCCTGGCGTGACACCCATGTGCAGGTCAGCGGCCCGGTGGTGGCCTGCCTGCAGGAGTCGTTCGCCGAGGACTGGTTCTGGGCCTCGCGACAGTTGCCGCCGTTGATCCTGCCAGACGACTATCCCGATGACGGCGTGCTCTGCCAACTGCTTGCCAGTGGCCCCGCCGATCCCTTCGAGACCTGTTCACTATTCTTTGCCGAGGCAATCCACGCCGCTCGCGAGCGAGTCTGGATCACCAGCCCCTACTTCATTCCCGACGAAGCGGTGTTCGCCGCCCTGCGCCTGGCCGTGCTGCGAGGAGTGGACGTGCGCCTGCTGCTGCCCTCACGGCCAGATCACCGGATCGTCTACGCCGCCTCCAGCCTCTATGCCTTCGAGGCGGTGCGGGCCGGGGTTCGGGTGTTCCGTTATGGCCCAGGCTTCCTGCATCAGAAGGTGGTGTTGGTAGACAACGAAATCAGCGCCATCGGCAGCGCGAATCTGGATAACCGCTCGTTCCGGCTGAATTTCGAAGTGATGCTGCTAACGGTCGACAAAGCCTTCGCCGACGAGGTTCAGAACATGCTCTTGAAGGACTTTGACCTGGCCAAGGAGATCAGCCGCGACGAAAGTCGGGAAACCCACCGTCTGCAACAACTCGGCATGCGGGTCGCCCGACTGATCTCGCCGATTCTCTAGGGTTTGTACGAAATATTTTCGAGGGAAGGCCAGGCAAGGCGAAAGCAGGCGAGCAAGCGCAGTTGACGAGTGGTCAATGAGCATGGCGAGCCGGCTTTCAACACCGCATGAGCGAGCGCAAATACATTTATACAGAGCCTAGCGGTACAAGTCCTCGCGGGTCCATGGCAGGTCATGGCTACCGTCGGCGAAGGGTTTTACCGCGAGGATCTGGTGTAGATTGATCCAGCCTTTCTCGAAGGCATAGGCGCAACCGGCCAGATACAACCGCCAGATTCGCAGGGCTTTTTTTGGAACTTGCCGGGCGGCGGCTTCAAGGTTGTTTTCCAGGCGCTGGCTCCAGAAGTTCAGGGTTTTGGCGTAATGCAGCCGCAGGCTTTCCACGTCGACCACTTCCAGCCCGGCCTCGCTGATGTATGCCGAAATCATCGACAGGTGCGGCAGCTCACCGTTGGGGAACACGTAACGATCGATAAAATCCCCAGCCCCGCGCCCGACCGGACGCCCGTCGGTGTGCTTGGCAGTGATGCCATGGTTCATCACCAGGCCGCCCTCGCGTACCGCACCGAACAGGATATCGCTGTATTGCTTGAGGTTGGCGTGGCCGACATGTTCGAACATGCCGACACTGACCACCTTGTCGAAACGTCCATCCTGAGGCAGATCGCGATAATCGAGCAGTTGCAGTTCGACCTTATCCTGTAGGCCTTCGGCGATGACCCGCGCCTTCGCCAGGGCCAACTGTTCCTTGCTTAGCGTAATACCGAACACTTTCACTCCGAACTCTCGGGCCGCGAAACGCGCCAGGCCACCCCAACCGCAACCGACATCCAGCAGGTATTCGCCCGGTTGCAGGCGCAACTTGCGACACAAGTGGCGGAACTTGGCCTGTTGGGCCTCTTCGAGGCTGGCATCTTCGGTTTCGAAGTAGGCGCAGGAGTAGACCATGTCACGGTCCAACCAGAGCTGGTAGAACTCATTGGAAAGGTCATAGTGATAGGAAATGGAAGCCGCGTCGGTTGCCTTATCGTGGGCCTGGCGCACCGGAAGGTTGTCCCCTTCATCTTCCAGCAAAGCCTGGCTCAACTCGTCACAGACTCGCACCACTTCACTGACCGAGCCTTCGAGCTCCAGCTTGCCCTCGACAAACGCAGTGCCCAGCAAATCCAGCGTGGGATGAGTGAATTGCGCGACCAACTGCGGGTCGTTGACGATGATGGTGACCCGGGGCGTCGGCCCAAGATTGAATTCATGGCCGTCCCAGAGTCTTAGACGTAGCGGTAGCTGAAGATTCTGTAAGGCCGGTGGAAGTTGCGCGAGCATGAATGGTCCCTCTTGTTTCAGACGTCTGATTAAAGGGTAGCGCATCCACGGGAACTGTCAGCCTATCGAGATAATAGTCCCGAATTATGGGGTTAATCCGACATTGGAGAACGGTCGCTTTCTGTCGTTACAACCCTCGACAAAAATATTCGAAAAAATAGAGACCTTGAAATCTCGCAAAACCCGATAAACGCAGCGAGCTTACCCACGAAAGCAGCCTTGATACCACCAAAGCTTCATGGGCAAGCCCCCGCATAAACCGGCGCCTACCATTGCGCCCCATCGAGCTTGCGGCCAGTCATTCGGGTAACTTGGGCAACGGTTCTTGGAATCGCAGCAGGCGTCCGGCATTGCCCAGCACCAGCAAGGTACTGAGGTTGTGCAGCAACGCCGCAATCATCGCGCCCGCCGCCCCCAGCCAGCCGAAAGCCGCCGCCGCGACAATGGCCAGGGTCCAGCCCAGGCCGATCACCACATTGGCTTGCAGGGTTCGTCGGCACTGGCGGCTCAGGCGTACACAGGTCCCCAGGCGACGCAGGTCGCTGCCGATCAACACCACGTCCGCCGAAGCCAGGGCGATATCCGCCCCACCCGCGCCCATTGCCACACCCACCACCCCGGCCTTGAGCGCCAGCGAGTCGTTGATACCATCTCCCACGACCATCGGTCGGAAGCCGCTACCGATCTCACCGAGCACGCGGGTGAGCTTGTCCTCGGGCAAGGCCTGGGCCTCGATATCGCTGATTCCGACTTCCCGCGCCAAGCTGTCCGCTACGCTCTGACGATCACCCGTCAACAGCAGTTGCCGACCCAACCCCAACTCGCGCAACTCGGCCAACGCCTGGCGGGCTTCAGGCTTGACGCTGTCGGCCAACAACAACCAGGCGAGAAACTCGCCATTGAGCGCCAATCCGGCAATCGGCCCGTCGTGCTCGGGCACCGCCGGTGTGGCAATTGCCAGTTGCTTAAACAGCTCGGGCCGGCCCAGCGCCGCCTGGCCCTGAGCTGTACGCGCCACGACACCCAGTCCCTGGCGCTCATGGACCTCGCTCAATTCAATCCACTGCGTCGGCACCACCAATCCGGCCAGCGCCCGACTGACGGGATGGCTGCTGGCCGAACCAAGGCTGGCGGCCAGACTCAGCAAGGGCGCCTGATCGACAACCTCGGTTTGCAACGAGTGCAGGCGCAGGGTGCCATGGGTCAAGGTGCCGGTCTTGTCTACCACCAGCGAGGTCAAGTCCGCCAGTTCTTCGAGAAACGCCGAACTGCGAATCAGGATACCGTGCCGCGCCGCCACTGCGATCCCGGCAACCGCCGTTGCCGGCGCCGACAACACCAACGCACAAGGACAGGCCGCCACCAGTACCGCGAGCATCGCTTGGGCATTGTGAGTGACAAACCAAGTGACCGCCGCAATCATCAGCACCAACACCATATAGCTGCCGGCATAACGCTCCAGAAGACGGGTGATTGGCGGTTTCGCCCGTTCGGCGCTCTGCATCAATGCAATGACCTTACCCAGGGTCGACTCATCGCCGGTCCGGGTCACTTCGATACGCAGCAAGCCATCGAGATTAATCGCCCCACCGAACACCAGCACCCCGGCGCAAGCTTCCAGCGGCACCGACTCGCCAGTGATTGGTGCGGTGTCCAGGCTCGCCTGGCCCGACAGCACCACGCCATCGGCTGGCACCCGGTCGCCGGCGCGTACCTCGACCTGGTCGCCAGCCTTGAGCGTGGCGTTATCCACTTCCAGCACGCTGCCATCGGCCTGTACACAGCGAGCATGACTGCGGGTCAGGCGGCCAAGGGCGCCTATGGCTTCCTGAGAGCCGATCACGCTACGCTCTTCAAGCACATGACCGAAGATCATAATGATCGGCAGCAAGGCGGCGGTCAGCAGGTCGCCGGTGGCCCAGGCACCGAGCATCGCCAGAGCGATCAACTGGTCGGTGATCCCGTGCAAGCTCGGATAGCGCAGGCTGTACCACGCCGAGCGCATCACCGGCACGGCCACCAGAATCGAGGCGAAACCCAGCAGTAACTGGCTGACACCGGTCTGTTCGGGCGCCAGCCAGCGCCACACCAGGCCCAGGCCGAGCAGACCAAGGGCAAGCATCGCCAGCACCAACTGGCGCGCCGCGCTGCGTTGTTCGGCGCCGCTCAACAGGCTTGGTGCAGGTAGTGCGAGGTGACTACTCATTGTTCAGCTCCCTGGATGATCAGGCGGGCATCGTCTCGAGGATCGACCGTGGTCACCGACCCGGCTTGACCGAGAATCTTCGGCAAACGCTCGCGGTACAGACGCAGCAACAGGCCCGGATCGCTGCCGTCCTGCTGCGCCTTGGCCAGACTCATCACCGTCGCCGTATCGGCCTGAGCCTTGGCCAGGCGCTCGCTGGCCTGAGCCTCGGCGACCCGGACCAGACGATCAGCGTCCTGGGTCGCCGACTGGCTGAGCTTGGCCGCTTCGTTATGGGCATTGGCAACGGCCTTGTCCGCCTGCTGACTCGCAGTCAGCACCGCGTTGAAGGCATTCACAGCCGGGCCTGGCAGGCTCGACTGCACGTCGACCCGCGCCACTTCGACGCCAATCCCCTGCCCGGTGGTCGCTAGCTCGGCCAGACGCCGGTTGACCCCCTGTAACAGATCGCCCCGCAAGCGCTCACGACGTTCGGCGGCCTGGCCGTCGCTGCCGAGCAGTTCGGGCCGAGCCACCAGGATGGTGTCCAGGTCACGCGCCGCCGTCAGCGCCACAGCGCTGCGGGTGACAATCCGGTCGAGGGCCGGTAGCACATGCTCGGCCTGGAGCACAAAGGCGTAGGGGTCGGTGACCTTGTAGAACACCCGCACATCCAGTTGCACCACTCCCGCATCGCCGGTCAACAGGTAACCGGAGCCGGCCAGCGTGTCGTTGACCGGTGTCGTCAGGGCCGCCTGGCGATCAGCCTTCAGGGCTGCATCGGAGCGCAACAGGCCTTGCACTCGACGCTCGATCACCCGATCCGCCGCTGGCAGAATCACCACCTGCTCGAACGGCTGCGGCCAGGCCAACAACAGCCCGGCATCCTGGACCCGTTCCAGTGCGCCGAGACGCAGAACCACCGCACGGTCCTGTGGGTCGATCTGCCGGACATTGGAAAAGACCCAGGCCAACGCCGCCAGCAGCGTCACCCCATACAGGCCGAGAAACGCCAGGCGCCCAGCCTGAATCCACGGGCTGTGCAGACCCGTTTCCTGTTCAGGACGCTCGTTCATGGCTGCGATCCACTCTTGCCATCAGCGCCGGGCGGACCGTCCACCAAAATCCGGAACGGCGCCGCGTCGGTGCGTAGGATCAACCGGCTGCCGGGGGTGACGATGGTGCCAAGGGTGTCCAGTGAACGCAGCAAGTTGTACAACTGTGGCGAACCGGCGTAGGCCCGCCCGTAGATCTGGGCCGCCTCGACCCGCGACTGCGCTTCGATATCCGCCGCCTTGACCGTGGCATCGGCTTGCAGAATGCGCGCGTCGCGTTCGGCGGCGGAACGGATCTGCGCGGCTTCGCGTTTGCCGATTGCCGTGCGTTCGGTGGCGATGGTTTCACGTTCGGCACGCATCCGGTCGACAGTGGCCGAGAGCGTGACCGACGGTAAAGTCAGGCGCTCGACGCCGACCTGCAAAACTCGCACGCCATAGGTCGAAAGCAATTGCTGGTCGATCTGCTGGCGCAAATGCGCTTCGAAATCGGCGATCCGTACTTGGCTGGCATCGGTGTTGACCAGGCTCGACAGGTCGAAGCTGGCGGCGGTGGTTTCCAGGGCCGAGCCGACGAAGGTGCGAATCTGCCGTGCCGCTTCGTCCGGCTGATTGCGCACCGCACGCATGAAGCGCTCGACATTCTGCGGGTCGCCCTGGACCTGCCACGCCACGTAGGCCTGGATGATGATGCGCAGGCCATCGCGGGTACCGACATCCTGCAAGCCGCTGGAGGTGGTGCGCAGGCGCAGATCGACCGGAATCGCCGCTTCGAACGGTGCCGGCCAGCGCCAACCGAGGCCCGGCTCCAGCAACACCCGCGATGGGTTGCCGAAGCGGGTGATCACCGTGGCCTCGCCGGAACGCACCTGCACCAGGCTCGCCGCAGCGACCGCGAACAGAATCAGCAACAGCACCCAGCCCATGCGTCGCCACGGAAAAGGTCCGGCGCTGGCGCCTTCGCCAGCATGATGATGGTGGCCGTGATGATGACCATGACCGGCATGATCGTGATGGTCGTGTGAATGAGACAGACTCAAGGGGTGACTCCTTGCTGAACGGCTTTACGCGGCGGCGACGAAGGATCGACCGGCAGCGTGAATGAACGCAGATCAATGGTGGGCGCACTGTGGCCCCCCAGACGATGATCGAGAATAAGCAACCTGGCCTTGCCCAGCCCCTGGCTCAGTCGTGCCAGGTACTGCTCCAGCACGAAAGCCCGTCCGGCCTGGGCATAAGCTTTCTGTTCGGCGGTGAAACGCAGGTCCGCCGCCCGAGCGTCGGCCTGCACTTCACGCGCCGTCGCCTCAGCCTGGTCACGGAGAATGCTGGCCTGCAATTGCGCCTGGTTAGCTTGTTCGCTGGCGGCACCGCGCTCACGCGAGATCAGGGCCTGAGCGCTGATCTGTGCGGCCTGCACCGCGTGATAGGCATTAGCCGCACCGGCCGGCGGGTGAATCGCCTCCACCACCGTGGCGAGGATCTCCACGCCGCTGTCGAGTTGCTGCAGGTCGGCCTGCACCGCACGACCGATATCGTCAGCCAGCGCGCCGCGTTGTTCGCCCAACAGGCCGTCGAGGGTGCGCGAGGCGAAATCATGCACAAGCACCCGGCTGGCAGTGCTGCGAATCAGCGTCGGGACATCGGCGCTGTTATAGGTGGCTGCCAGTGCCGCCTGATCGCTCAGGCCGATACGATAGACAAATCGCACATCCATGTTGACGATCTGAAAGCCCTGCTTGTCGCCGCTGCTGCTGGCGATCACCTGGGACTTTTCGTTCACATGACTGGCATCCCACAACCGATTGGCGCTGGCAGGTGGCGGGCCTTCGGCGGATTCGAGTTCGGCTGAGGCGGCGTCGACGCTGGTCGCCAGTTCGTGGACCACGCCGTTTTCCACCGCCAGCACGCGACCCAACGGCCAGGGCAGACCGATATGCAGCCCAGGGCCGAAAACCTCCACGGGTTTGCCGAACCGTTCATAGATACCGCGGCCCTGAAGCGGTACTTCGCTGATCCCGCTCAGCAACCAACCGACCGCCATGACCACCGCCAGCACCGGGATAAACGCCCGGCGCATAAAGCTGAAGGCCCAGATCTGGCGCAGGTCAATGCCGAAGCGGTTGTGCAGTTCATCTTGCAGCGCCATCAACGGCCGCGGCGGCCAACGCAGCAATCCGGCAATAAAGCTGGTGGCGATCAGCCGGGGCTCAAGGCGTTCACGGCGAGGGCTGAACAGCGACAGCAGCGCCCGTAGCAGCAGCTCCGCCGCCACAGCGGCCGGCAACAGGCCGATCAGCGCGGCCAGGCGGGCCGGCCACAAAGCCTGCGGACCGCTGAATAACAGGCACAGGGCGCTGAACGCCAGCACTGTGATCGCGACCCTGAGCACTTGGGCCAGGGCCTGCGCCTCCGGCCATTCGGCATCATGGGCCTGGGCAAGCTGACGCTCCAACACCAGCAGGACGAACGCCAACAGCAGGCCCAGCGCCGCCGCGACGGAGCCGCTCAGGCCCAGGTCTGTCCCGACCGGCGCCAGACTCCAAGCCTGCTCGATACTCCACAGTGCCAGCAACGACCAGCCGGCCAGCCATAGCGTGTCGGGGCCGATCTGGACCAGGGCGTTGCGCCAGACGCTGTTGCAGCGAGCGACCAGCCGTTCATAGGCTCCCGGCAGTTCAAGTGGCGGTGGTGCGAAAACCTCGCCGGTTTCGACCGCGATCGGCGACCTCGCCTGCTCGCGCCAGCGTGCCACCCCGGCGGCCGATTGCAACGCCGCGACCACCACCAGCAGCGCAGCGACGTTATTGTTCAGCAACATCGACCAGATCGAAGTCGGCGCAAAGAGCCCGACAAAGAACCCCACCACCAGGCCACTGACCGCCAGGCCGGTCAGGCCGATTCCCAGCCACCGTAGCCGGCGAGCCTGATAACCCGCACGTTGGAAGCGCGGCAGGCTTTCCAGATCGGCCTTCGGCGCTTCAAGATCCACTCGCATGTCTACTCCAAAACCCGATGCCACCATCGAGGTCATCCATCGTCAAAATCACTGGCGTGCCGAGATTCTCGTCGAGCCACCATGACGGTGCGCATCGTCGGACACCTTGAAGCATTTGGTTACGATATAACAGAAAGAGTGAATTTTTTGTTCACAACGCACTTTTTATTCACGCCACCGAAAAACTCCGGCATTGCTCCGGGCATACCGATAGCCTCCATAGGCCTGTACACCTGGATGTCGGCTCCTCGCGCAAGTGATTGCCGGCCATGAAGCGCCATAAAGCGCACAATAGAACCCAGGACACCTATAGCTCCGAGTAGTGTTGTCATAATATGTGAAAATCGAAAAAAGATTGTTCTTACATATATTTAAAACCACTCCTACAGACCGACATATCCAGATAAACTGCTACTATCAAAAACGACACCAATGTAACAAAATTCAATAGCTACGCGGCTTGATTGGCGATTCACCAGTGACTAACATCCTGCCACTTGAATATTTATATGGCACCTTTTCCGAAATCCCATCCTATTAAACGCGAGGTCATTGAAAAAGTTGAAGATAGTGCCTGAAGCCTGGCAATAGAAGTCGAACACTTCTGTTGCTTGTTGAAATATTCATGTAGTCGAGCCTATAAACTCGAAAATCCATAACTATAGGCCAAACGGCCAAAACACTTGATACACTCCGTGCGTGCCGGTGACCCATAATATCGCCAACACTCGACACGCACTCCGAGCGACGGAGCCGCCATGAGTCGAAACCTGAGTCAATATCGTTATTTCCAACGGCCTCCAAGGCCTGTCGGTCATTCCAGCAGCATGAGTTGCCTGACCATCAATCAACCCGGAGCGCGGTTGGCATTGAACAACCTGCTGGATTTGATCAGTCATGAGATTCACCAGCAAGACGATGAAAAAGTTCATCGCCTGACCTTCAAGAGCGGCCAGACGCTCTGCATAACAGTCGACGCCAGACTGATTACGGTTCGGGGTCCGCGCATCGATTTCCATACCGACTCACATTATCCCTCGACGACCTATCTCGAAGATCCTGCATTGAGCAACGATACCAATAAGATACTCTCTTAACCGTCCTGCCCATGAATCCAGGCACGTAGTAGCTGGATTCATGGCTATGGGCCTGCAGTTTTATCCAGACGCTAATGTCAGCCCTTGTCATGGATGGCACTATTCAACTGCCCAAAAGAGCAATCATGGCGACTTCGTGCCGCTGCGGGCCTCACCGCCTCCGGCGCTCTGCAAACCGACAGCGGTCCGCGGCATCGGCACAAAGCCTGGCAGGGCTTCGATACGCGCCAACCAGACCCGCACATTCGGGTAGTCGGCCAGCGATACGTTACCTTCCGGCGCATGGGCCACGTAGCTATAGCCAGCGACATCGGCAATGGTCGGCTCGCTGCCCACCAGATACGGCGTATGGCTCAACTCCTGCTCAAGCACCTGGAGCAATGCGTGGGAACGGCTGATAGCGTCCTCGGCGTCAAAAGGGGCGCCAAACACCGTGATCAATCTTGCTCGCGCCGGACCGAAGGCAATCTCCCCCGCCGCCACCGACAACCAGCGCTGAACGCGGGCGGCGCCCACCGGATCGGTTGGCAACCAACGACCGTCGCCGTATTTGTGTGCCAGGTACACCAGGATCGCATTGGAGTCGGCCAGGATCACACCCTGGTCGTCGATCAGCGGCACTTGGCCAAAAGCGTTCAGTGCCAGGTAATCCGATTTCTTGTGAGCGCCACTGGGAAGATCCACATGGATCAGTTCGACCGGAAGACCAAGCAGCGACAGCATCAATTCGACACGATGAGCATGACCGGAACGGGAAAAGTTGTAGAGCTTGATGGCAGTCTGGGGCATGAGTGACTCCACGGGGCAGTAGGCGAACCAGGATGGTTCACACCCATGGCATCATCTTCCACCTTCAATGAAAACAACAGATGTACCATCGGTCACTTTTTTTCGTCTATCAGCGCCCCAAAAAGCCAAGTTAATTACCTGGGCAATTTTGCCAGAAATGCCAACAGTGCCTGGTTAACGAATGCCGGGTTCTCGATGCTGGAGATATGGCCGGCCTCGGGAATGCCGATATACGGGCAACCGATTAGTTCGGCCATCTCCCGCGCTTCACTCGGCGGGCGTGGTTTGTCCTGCTCGCCACACATCACCAGTGTGCGCTCGGCATCAAGGGCCGCGAGCGCCGCCAGACGATCGTCCCGACCAAAGATCAGGCGACCCAGGGGCACGATGCTGTTGCGCAGGCGCTCGCTGGAATAGGTCGTCAGCGAAGCGCGGAAGCTCTGGTAGTACGGCGTTTCAGGGTCGATGCCGGCCTTGAAGAAAATCGGCACGATGGCGTCGAGCAACGGTGGTGGAATACTGCCGGTGTCCTCGATCATCTTCAGCATGGAGAAGTAATACTGCCGGGTGCCTTCCGGTTCGGCACCGGCATAGGTGTCCATCAGCACGAGCCCGCGAATACGCTGTGGCGCAGCCAGCGCCAGACGCGCACCCCACATACCACCGACTGACAAGCCGACCACGCTGAAACGCTGGATATCCAGATGATCGAGCAGGGCCAGGGTCTGGTTGGCCAGATCATCCAGGCTGTGGGTATTTTCTGGCAGTGATCCGGATTGCCCATGACCCCAGAGCTCCGGCACGATCACTCGGTAGTGCTGGGCCAAAACGGCGACCTGGGGTGCCCACATGGCGCTGTCCCACAGGTAGCTGGAGCCGAGGACAACCACGTCGCCCGCGCCCTGGTCCAGGTAATGAACCGATTGCCCATCGATAGTCGCAACTGACATTGAATCTCCCTCATGTCGTGGATCAAACAACGAATGCCCGGAGGCGATAATAAGCCATCGAACAGTATTGACCGTACAGGGCACGCACGCCAGAAATCTGAGGTAGCAGGCCACCTGGCCGCGAACTTTTATTCATGAGGATTGCGTTTTTTACACTTTGAAACCTTCGTTTTCCGTCTGATCCAGGCGACTGCGCTAACCTCGTGGGCTTTCAAGCACAGAAATTGCCTTCATGACTTCTACCCAGTTTCTCTGCGTTGTATTGCTGTTTTCGCTTGCCGGATGCGATCAGTCAACAACTTCCAAGGACGTGCCGCCAAAAAGCACCCTGTCCGATCATACGTTCGACTCCCCGAACTCACCCTGGGTTAAAGCCAAAAAACGCAATGTCAGCTTTCGCGCCGTGGGTAATGAACCGGGTTGGTCGGTGGAGGTCGGTCGAGGCAAAACTCCAGCGCTGCATTTGGAAATGTACTACGGCGAGCAGAAAACCGATGTTGCGAAGACCGAAGTAACCCCTGAGGGCTTCTTCGGTAACGCCGCTGACGGTACCGAAATCCAGGTGCTGATCGACCGCAAAACCTGTATCGACGATATGAGTGGCCAGGAATTCGAAGCGAGCGTGCTACTCAAGGTCGGGGATCGAGACTACCGCGGGTGCGGGGTTTCCCTGTTGGACTGAAAGACATTCAGACAGATCCTTCGGATCGAGTATTCAGCACAACCATAACAAACAACTTTTCTCAGATCTTGGCCCACCCATTCCCCGTCACTCGGCGCCAGGGGTGCAACTGGACATCCACAAGCTGGAGTCGGGATGATTACCGGCGACGCATCATCATCAACGCGACGGCGACCGCCAGGGCGGCGATCAGGGTAGCGATGACGCCGATCGAACCCAGACCGTAGTGGCTGATACCGATACCGCCGAGGGTCGCGCCCAAGCCGATGCCTGCGTTGGCCGCAGAAACATTCATGGTGGCAGCCAGGGCTTGAGCTTGTGCACCTGCCTGCATGACCCGCACTTGGCACACAACGAAGAGAGCGGTATAGCCGATACCCCACACTACCAGTGCGACCACCAGCCAGATGTGATGAGGGGCAAGCGGTATCGCGGCAAGCATGCCGGCACCCGCCAGCACCAGAAAAAGCACCATGGCGGCCAACGGCTTACGGTCTACCATGCTGCCACCCAGATGGTTACCGAGCATGCCGATTGCGCCGAAACCCATCAGCCACCAGCCAACTTGGCCAGCAGGAATGTTACCCAGTCGCTCAAGGATATCGGCCAGGTAGGTGTAGGCGGTGAACAACGCGGTGAAGGTCAGGATCGACAACAGCAAATGGGCCAGGAAGCGCGGTTGGCGTAAAATCGCTGTCTGCTTCTGGTCGGGGTGCGAGCTGCCGGAGACCGGAAGCTTAGGCATCAGCAGATGCATCAGTACACCGATGAACAGGGCGACCACCGCCAGGATCCAGAAGCTTCCACGCCAGCCGACGAAGTCTGCGGCCAGGGTACCCAACGGCACGCCGAAGACCAGCGCCGCTGTAATGCCCAGGTACACTTGGCCAACAGCCTTACCCGATTGACCGGGCCCGGCAAGTTGCCCAGCGGTCTCACTGGCAGTCCCCCAAAATACCGGCAACGCCAGGGCAGGAATAAAGCGAGCCAATGCCAGCACCCAGATATTAGGGGAGACCGCCGCCAAAACATTGGAAGCGGCGAACACCATGAGTATCAAGGTGAAGAGTTTCTTACGCTCCACATGAGCCAGCTTAGCGGTGAGCACCGGCCCGAACAGCATCACCGTAAAGGCGAACAAGGTAACGACCTGGCCAGCCAAGGCGATAGAGATGTTCAGGCCTCGAGACAGCGCCGGCAACAGGCCGACAATCACGAATTCGGTAGTGACAATAATGAAGCCCGCGACCGCCATGATCAGGATCTGAAGCCCTGAACGTGACGTTTCAGCGGGGGACAGCGTGGCGTCTGCCACTGACGACGAATGCATGACACTTAACTCCACATAGGTTTTCACATAGCCTATTGGAGAAACTGTGTTTGATCTTGGCTGGTTTTTATCAACTGAGTGGAATTGAATTCATCAATCGGGGCAGCCATGTTTTCCTCTGAACGCCTTAAAGGCATCGATGTTTTCGTGATCGTTGCCGACCTGGGCAGCTTTACCGCGGCAGCCGGACGCCTGAACCTGAGCACCTCCGCCGTCAGCAAGAGCATCGCACGCCTGGAGAGACGGTTAGGCATCCGTTTGTTCCAGCGCACCACGCGCCGCCTGTCACTCACCGAAGCGGGAGATACGTTCTACCGTACCTGCACGACGGTGCTTTCGGATCTGGAAGAAGTCGAAATTGCCCTGACCTCGACTCAGACCGAGCCCCAAGGCAAGGTACGCATTGATTTGCCTGCGTCCTATGGGCGGTTGCACGTACTGCCGCTAGTTCTAGATTTCGTGAAGCAACACCCACGCCTATCGCCGCATGTGTCATTTTCGGATCGTTACGTCGACCCGGTACACGAGGGCATTGACATCGTTGTCAGGATTGGCGGTTCGGATGCATGGCCAACGTCTCTCGGACACCAATTTTTCGGCACGCAGAAACTTATTTTTTGCGCCTCGCCCGATTACCTCCGCCGTTACGGGTGGCCCCAGTCGGAATCGGATCTGGACGGCCACCTCTGTGTCGGCTATGGCCAGAACGACGGAATGGCGATTCCCTGGTATTTCAAAGGCCGTCAACCGGGTGATATGGAGCGCAGGATTATGCATCCGCACATTGCAGTAGCGGATGGAGAAGGAGAAGTGATGGCTGTCCTGGCCGGTCTGGGCATCGCCCAACTGCCTACATGGTTGGTTCAGACACATTTGAAAAGCGGCAGCCTGATGGAGGTTCTTCCCCACCTTTCCACCGAAGGTCTGCCCATGAATCTGGTATGGCTCAAGAGTCGCGAGGCGTTGCCCAAGGTCAATGCCCTGATAGCCTACCTCGGGGCAAATCTCACCCCTGCGGGGCGTCGCTGAATACTTCGTTCTTTAACGGCTTTGGGCGCCCAGGTTCTTCGGGCACTCCCGAGCCCGACCGACACTGCCGGCTCCCAGGGTCCAAAGCCGACACTCCTCTTGGAATACGGGCGAGCCTCGAAAACGGCCAAAGACCGTTTCGCGTGTCCCTGTCGGCTAATCGGCAAACAGCGCGCGCTCGCGTTCAAAGATGGATTGCAGGTAATCCGCAACCGTTCGGATGGGCGGATCTTTTCGGTCCTGTGGACGCATTAGGAGCCAGATATCCAGCTCAGGCGGCACGCTGTCCAGTCGACAGATTCGCAGGTTGGGCTCCTGACGCCCCAGATAGTGCGGCACAAGCGCCAGCCCCGCACCGGAACTCGCTGCCTTGGCCTGAGCGAGGTGGTTGTTGGTCCGAAAGGTGATACGTGCAGAAGGGAAATGTTGCGCAAGCCAGCGAGCTTCCCGAATGTCCGAATTTTCTTCATCGAAACTGATAAAGCTGGGCGCGCGCCCGCTTTCGACGGCCAGGCACACCTCATCGGTACCGTAATAACCGAAGGCCAGATGCCCCAACGGCTTGGCAATAAAGTGACCGTCCAGCGGACGACCCACTCGCACGGCGATATCCGCTTGATGCCGTTCAAGGCTGATTGAACGCAGGCCGGCTGCCAGGTCGATATCAAGGCCGGGGTACATCACCGGCAGTTTGGACAGATGCTCAATCAGGAACCCCTGGCTCAGGCCCGGCGGGGCGTTTACGCGAACCAGGCCTGTGAGCGGATCGTCGCTACCTCCACGACCCAGTGTCTGGGCGGCCGCCTCCATATGGCTGGCGGCATCCATTGTGCGAACCCCCGAAGGCGTCAGGACATAACCGTCGGATCGGCGCTCGACCAGCTTTTCGCCCAGCGTTGCTTCCAGAGATTGGATGCGACGCGCAACGGTTGCGTGATTGACCGAAAGTGCCCGAGCGGCCGCCGATAGGCTGCCGTGCCGACCTAGCGCGAGGAAGACCCTGACATCCTGCCAATCTACTTCTGTGCGTTTTTTATCAGTCATTGATAAAGAATAGCGGATTTTTAAGAATCGTAAATGACCCTAGTATCACTCCCAACCCAGCAAGCGATCGATCCTGGATGAAGCCTGATAGCGAGCAACAGCCGCGATGCTCCTCCAATGCCAGTAGGTCGGTCCACCCACCCGGAGAGCTAAAACATGAGCAGTGAACAAAAGGTCGTCATCGTCACCGGCGCGTCACAAGGCATAGGCGCCGCAATCGTTAAGGCATTTCGCACACTTGACTATCGCGTCGTTGCGACCTCGCGCACGATCAAGCCGTCAGATGATCCGAATATCGTGACCATTGCTGGCGATATCGGCGACCCCGCCACCGCGAAGCGCATTATGTCCGAAACCGTCGAACGCTTCGGCCGTGTGGACACACTGGTCAACAACGCCGGCATTTTTATCGGCAAGCCTTTCACCGAGAACACCCTCGAGGATTACGACGCCGTGATGAACGTCAATATGGCGGGCTTTTATCACATTACCCAATTGGCCCTTGCCGAAATGGAAAAGCAGGCGAGCGGCCATGTAGTGACTGTTACAGGCAGCATTGGAAATGGCAGCAGCGGTGGCTACACGGCGCTGGCGGCGTTGACCAAAGGCGGCCTGAATGCAGCCACTCGCGTATTGGCGATCGAATATGCCAAACATGGCGTCCGGGTGAACGCCGTTGCGCCGGGTATGATTAAGACGCCAATGCATTCCGAGGAACATCACGATTTGTTTGCCAGCTTCCATCCATTGGGCCGTATGGGCGAGACGGACGAAGTGGCCAATGCCATCGTATTCCTGGACTCCGCGGAGTTCATCACGGGAGAAGTCCTGCACGTCGACGGTGGTCGGCACGCCGGCCAGTAGGCGGGTGCGGGGCAGCGTTGCGGGTTGACCGCAAGAGAATCAGAGTATCGGCCCAAGTTCTGTGGGTCGTTACCCATCGGCGGTGCAGTTCAAAGCCATGAATAGCTGCCCGCCAATCCCTGGCTTCACCTCGACATGAAGACTGTCGAGCACCGGTGATACTGCCAGGGGATGCGGCGCCAGCATCACTCGGGTTGGCCGGCCATTAGCGCGTTGAGTTCGCCGTAGGTGTGCGCTTTCAAATCGTGAGTGTCGAGCTGACCGCTTTCCAGGAAGCCACGAATCCCCCCCCATGGCACCATACAAGAACTCAGCGATGGCCGAACCCACGCTCAAGCGCCGCACACCCATGCGCACCTCTTAAGGTAAACGTCGCAGCTCACGTTGACGAACAAGTTGCCCCCCGTTCGCGACTTTTCGGGCCGTGTCGATCTTGTGGATAAGCCGCTCTGGCGTCGCGATTCCATCCTCGATATTGATCCCGACCGCGCCGGCGTCGACGACGGTGGCGATGACTTTGGCGACTTGCCTGAGGTCGTGCGAATAGCCTCCTTCGATATCCACCGTCAGCGGCACGCTGAGCACCCGAGCCATCGAGCCATCGAGCCATCGAGCCGACCGTACTGCTCAACAGCTCGATGGGCAGCTTATCGCCATCTTGATGGGTTCTAGCGGCCTGTACGGTGAGTTCGTTAGCTCAAGCTCGGATGTCACACGTCCATGGCCAAGGCGCTGTGACCCGTCTAGCCGGGCTATGGCGAGCGGGCTGCCATTCGGCCCAAATGCCTCTGTGCGTGCAATGACTGAGCCGAGCCTATGTTAATGAAGTGTCAGTACCGATGCAAAACTGACCCACCGGGGATGCGGCGATTAATTCGCCCTGCTCGAAACCTTCGCCTGTGAAAGCCTTGCTTTTCTTGTGGTGGACAAGGGGACAGATGTGGAGGATAAAAAGAGCCAGTATTTCGTACCACAATATTATTTTAGGTTTTTCTCTAACGACAAAAAATTTATTCCTCTGCTACGATTAACAGATGGAAAAGTCGTCCCAGCCGCTTCCATTAGAGACCAAGCGTCGAAAAGCTATTTTTACGGCGACAAGAAAATAGAAGAAAGGATTAGCGAGTTAGAGAACTTATTTTTACCGGAATTAAAAAAGCTGAAAGACACCAAGTCTTTCGATCAGTTTTCCCTAGAATAAACAATCCTGGTGATACAGGGTATTGTGTTTCAGAGATCCAGAACGCTGGCCACTAGGCTTGACCAAGAATCAACAGATCAGGAATGGGCTAACATGATGTTATAAATCGCGATCAATACTAGTGAAAGCCTTTCGGAAGAGGATCGAGCGAGGATTAAAGAAAGTGTCGTGGCCATCCCAATTATGTCTGAAATTCAAAAAATTCAGATAATGGAGGCATTGAAAAATGCACAACTCTTAGCCGACCTCGGGTTGACATTACTAAAAAACAGAACTAACGATAATTTATATTGGCGATGCTCAAGTAATATATTTAAACTATTTCCAGAAGAACATAAAGGGTAGATGAGTGCTGGGCATGCGTAACTCCAGCCTTTAGATTTATTTTCCAATAAACCCCAGGACGGCAATTTTCCTTTACGACATCAATGTGTACAAACCTGTGTTCAACAAAATGCCACAGATTGATATCCGGCAAAAAGCCGATATTGATAGCCTGAATATGCTTCAAATTCATAGTTCAGCCACAAAAAATTTATACTTTTTCAACTTATGCTTTATCTTTTTCTAAGGCGTTAAGGACAAATTGGGGCTAGCATGCAGGCATGCTAAAAACTCTAGAACGCACAAGCTATTGTAACATACTGATATAGCTCGGCTTTCCTAGATATATAAGACCTAAGCTTGTCAAAAAACGACTTTTTTGACGAAAGCATTTCCTGAGCCTATCAGGAATGCTACGTTACTGATCGAAAGGACTCGTAGCCTTACCCTGGATGCCTCGTTGCTGAGTTGAATATAGATGATTGAAGATATACGCTATTTGATCGTGTTCGCGAAAATTGTAGAGGTAGGATCAATATCCGGCGGTGCTGAAGCACTGGGACTTGCAACAGCGACGGCGAGCCTACATCTCTCCAAATTAGAAAAAAACTTAGGCAGCGCACTGCTTTACCGTAATACTCGTAAGCTTTCGCTTACTCACGACGGAACTAAGCTTCTAGAAACAGCAAAATCCATGCTAGAGCTTTACGAAAAAGGTGTAATCGACTTCAAACAACGCTCCATTTCAACCAAAAATAATCTACGTATTTCTATCCCCGCCGTTTTCATAAACAGTGAGTTTACTAGACACATAGTAAATTTCATTGAAAAGTACCCTGATGTCTGTCTTAGCATTTCCTGCAACGACAGTCGCCACGACATAATTGCTGAGAGCATCGACGTTGCCTTCCGCATCGGCGAGCTACCTGATAGCTCATTGAAAGCGCGCCACCTGTTTGCATTGCCCCGCCAAGTAATTGCAGCCAAAAGTTTTTTAGCCGAAAGCGAGCCAGTTAAACACCCTCGCGATCTCGAATCGATGAAATGGATTGGCCTTACTATGCGACCAAACACAAGGTTGTTCCGGCATGTGGGGAGCGAAGAGGTAGCACAAATAAAGTATACGCCTCATCTTCGCGTGGACAGCGTGGAAGCCTCCTACCGATTTGCCCAACTCAAGGTCGGGCTCGCTGCTCCGCCGAATTTTCTAAGCTGCGAAGGCATTCAACGAAATGAGGTCGTTGTGGTACTTCCAGAGTGGATACTGGACCCCCTGAAAGTCTATGCTGTATGGCCGCCAAACATTACAACTAGCAGCATCGCATATACGCTCATTAATGACATATACGACTCGTTCAGCTCCCGTTCGCTGGAGTAGAGGCGAAGAACTGCAGGTAGAACATGTAAAAAGCGGTAGCAATTAACATACCGCCCATCGCCAAGTTGAATATACGAATGCGCATGGTACCGTTTAGCAGAACTGAAACCCGATCTCCCAGCACCGCCCAAGCGGCCAGCGATATGTAGCAGACTACAAAATAAATCGCCATAAAGGTTATCAGCGTGGTGTGCGTATGAGGGCTCGAGAAAAGTGCTGCGCCGGAAGCGCAGGCGACCCATGCTTTAGGGTTGAGCCATTGGAGCAGGAAGCCCTGCATGAAACTAGGGACATCGCCCTTCTCCACCACCAACTCAGGACGCGACGATGCAATCTTGTAGCCTACGTAGATAATGAAGACTGACCCGGCCACGCCTAAGTACTCAAAAAACACCGGGTAGCTCTCAATCACTCTGAGGAACCAAAACCCTACGAAAATCAGCAGCAACGTAAAGCCGATTGTCGCCCCAGAGACGAACGGAAAAGTCCTCCAGAAGCCGTGGTTCGCCCCGGAGGCGATTATCACCATATTCACCGGGCCAGGGGAGATGGACATACTCAGCGAAAACATGCTCATCGTTAAAATTAGCGCAAACTCCATTTTATGTTCTCCGTAGCGTGGTCAGAATCGAGGAAACCCAAGTTCGACAGCCTCAGCTAAATAAGCCGGGGTGACCAACTCTTCAACCGAGATGAAATGGTCGGCGTATGCCGCACGCGCCATCGACCTAGGCGTATGGGCAGTTTCGGCATTCTTACCGAAGCCCAGGAATGCAGTAATTATGGTATCGGGGTTGAGGGAAAGTTTTTCGTGTAATCTCATGTTATAGGCCCACTCTCCTGTCTTCCAGTAGCATTTGTGGCCTTGCCCTTCGGCCGCGATGATCATGTTCTGAATCGCCGCGCCTGCGGATAGCACTTGCTCTACCTCCGGCACCGTGCAAGAGCGATTAATTTCTAGCAAGCAGATTACAATATGCGGAGCAAAGCCGAGCTTGCGCCGAACCTGCTCGACCTGGTTCTCTCGCAGGTCCGCGGAGGTTTCCGGCAGGCTGGAGACGATCAACCAAGTCAAGACCTCCTTGTGCTCAGGATGACATACAATATAACGCCAAGGTCTGAGCCGTTTGTGATCTGGCGCGGTTAATGCGCAAGACAGAATACTTCGCAACTCGTCGCGGTCTATCTCGCCGCCGATCAGCGGCTGGGAGCGACGTCCGAGAATACTGTGAAAATTGATCATTGAGAGTCCTTACAGGTTAGTCAACCACGACGGAAGCGTCGCTGGTAAGAAGGGAGCAGCAGGACAAGACGTAGCCGTTCTCAAGAATATGCCGCTCCGGATGCAATCCACCTACCTCGAGCCGTACCTTGCAAGATCCACAGCGTCCGCGCCAGCAAGCGCTCCGGATCTGAAGCCCCATAGCCTCGATATTCTCCAGCAGAGTTCTTTGTGGGTCGCACACTCCGTTGAAGCGTACTTGTAACGTCATATACCCGAGTGGAGGTGTCAGAGTCTTGCTCATGCGATACCTCTAATCTGCAGAGACGAAGCTTCTACGTACGGAAAAGCTCCTGCTCTTCAGGTTCAGAACGTACTGATCGGACAACGAATGAGGCCCCTACCAGCGCTTGGGTGTAAGTGTGTGTGGGGCGATCAATAACATCTTCGACTGGTCCAACCTCAACCAACTGGCCAGAACGCATAACCGCGACTGTGTCAGCGATGTGTCGGACGACGGCAAGATCGTGTGAAATGAACAAATAAGTCAACCTCATACGTTCCTGCAATTCCAATAGCAGGTTGACGATCTGCGCTTGTATCGAGACGTCCAACGCGGAAAGCGGCTCGTCCAGCACTAAAATCTCGGGCCTCGCCGCTAGCGCCCTGGCTATGGAGACCCGCTGCCGTTGACCACCGCTCAAATGGTCTGGATAGGCGTTCAGATATGCTGCAGGCAGCCCCACCGACGCCAAAGCCTCCTCCGCGGCTTCGCGGAGGTCAGCGCGCGTACGTTTCAAACCCAAGTTAGCCACTCCGGCGCTGACTATCTCCCATACACGCCCGCGCCCGTTCAGCGAACCGTATGGGTCCTGAAATACCATCTGTACCCTACGATAGAAATCACCCGTGGCGATTTCAGCGATGTCACAGGCCACGCCTCCTTGATCCAAACAAATCCGTCCAGAGCTGGGCGATTCGAGTTTCATCAGCAGACGTACTAGGGTGGATTTTCCGCTGCCGGACTCGCCGACGATCGCCAGCGTCTCACCACGCCTCACTTGCAACGAAACTTCGCTCACGGCTTTTACCGCCTCTGCGGCGGAAGCAGTTTCGAAAGTTTTAGTTACCCCCTCGAACAACAAGACATTTCGGTTAGGCACTTTGCTTCTCCTCATTGATTGCAACGGACCATAACGTTCGTAGTACCGTGGGGACGACGAAGCGTTTGTTCCGCACCGCATTGCTCTCTAACCGATGAGCAGCGACTGGCAAAACGGCAACCGATTGTTTCGCTGTCAAGAGAAGGAACTTGCCCACCAATCGCAGGAAGGAGAGTTTTGCGCGCTCTGCCCACGTAGCCAGGCTGAGACGAAATCAGGCCCCGAGTGTAGGGATGCCTAGGTTGCTCCAGCAACTCGTTCGCAGGGCCATGTTCGACCAGTTCACCGGCGTACATGACCTGGACGTGATCGGCATAGGCACTAACCAAACCAATATCATGGGATACCAGCATCATGGCCATGCCTTTTTCATCCCGAAGACGCAAGAGCAGATCCATGATCTGCCACTGGGTAGTGGAGTCAAGCGCGGTAGTCGGTTCGTCGGCAATTAGGAGCGCTGGCTTTAGCGCTAGCGCCATAGCGATCATCACCCGCTGTGCCATCCCGCCAGAGAGCTCGTGCGGATAGGCCTCGGCGCGCGCCGCTGGACGCAGAATGCCGACTTGGTCAAGAAGCGCCAGCAACGTCTCGCGAACTGTAGCCCGAGAAGCTTCCTGATCGGCCAGCCACAAGGCCTCCGCCAACTGCGTGCCTATCGTCATTACCGGGTTCAAAGAACCCATCGGATTCTGGAAGATCATCGCCGCGCAACGTCCGCGTACTTTCCTCCAGTCGCCAGCTCCTGACAGTGCGAGTAGATTTCGGCCGCACAAATCGAGGCGCTCGGCCGATACTTCAGCCCCTGCCGGCAATAGTCCCATTAGTGCGAGATTGGTCAGGCTTTTGCCGCATCCGGACTCACCTACAATGCCCAGGGTCTCGCCTGCGGCGACGGTGAAACTGAGATCGCGAACCACGTTGCGCATCTGACCTGCCAGTGGCAGGCGAATGCAAAGCTTCTCCACCGAAACGATCATCGTCTGCCCCCCAACCGAGGATCAAGGAGATCCTGCAATGCATCGCCAAGCAGGTTGAAACTGATCACAGTCAGGAAGATACACAGCCCAGGGAATAACATTAGTTGAGGTTCGGAAGCAATGAAGGCGCACGAGTCGGCCAACATTGCGCCCCACTCTGCGGTGGGCGGCTGTGCACCAAGCCCCAGGAAACCGAGGGCGGCAATCTCCAAGATCGCGTCGCTGAACCCCAGTGAGGCCTGGACGATTATCGCCCCCCAACAGTTGGGCAACACCTCACTCCAGATAATTCGTTGCGTCGATGCGCCACAAGTTCGTGCGGCCGAGATGTACTGCTTCTGCATTTCCGCAAGCGCTACCGCACGAACGATCCTTACGAAACGAGGCATGGAGACAAGGGCCACGGCGAACATCGCATTAACTAGCCCAGGTCCAAGTACCGCAACTATTACGATTGCTAGCAAGATGCTAGGCAACGACATAATCACATCGACGAGGCGCGTAATAGCCCGATCAACCGCACCGCCAAAGCAGGCGGCGTAGAGACCAAGCAGCGCACCGACAGTGCAGGAAATAAATACCACCACTACGCCGATAGCCAACGAACTGCGCGCACCATAGACCAGCCGTGCAAGCTGATCGCGCCCCAGGTCGTCGGTACCTAGAACGCCGCCATTGCCGCCCAGCCAGTTCGGGGCTGAAAGTAGGTCGTCGCTCATCTCATAGGGTTCTAGCCCAAACAGAACCGGACCGAACAGGCAGAACGCAATAATCATTAAGATCGTCAGCAGACCAAGGGATCCAGAACTATTTAGAGAAAAGGGAAACAATGGCAAGACATTGCGCATCTCAGCTCCTCATTTTCGGATTGGCCATGCGATAGAGCCGGTCAACTGCCCGGTTTGTCACGATCACTAACACCCCTATTAACAGGATGCAGCCTTGGATTACTGGATAATCACGGGCGTTAACGCTACTGACAACGTAGTTGCCGATACCTGGCCACCCGAAGATAGACTCGGTAAGAATGGCGCCCGCTATGGCAGCACTGACGAAGAACAGACCGCCTACTGTGATGATCGGCAGCAAAGCATTCTTCAACGCATGCTTCCAGATAACCTGCCGCTCGGCCAATCCCTTGGCGCGCGCGGTTCGGATATAGTCTTCGCCGAGAACGTAAAGCATGCTGCTGCGAGTGATCCTAGCGAACACCGCCAACGGTACCGCCGCCATGGTTAAAGACGGCAAAATGAGGTGATGCAACGCGCTGAAGAACGCAGCCAGGCCATAGGCCCGAAAAACATCGGGGAATACAGTGTCGATTAACAGGAAGCCGCTCCTAACGGGAACCTCATACTCGATTCCAAGACGACCGGATACAGGGGTCCAGCCTAGCAAGACTGAAACCAATAGGATGAGCACCAAGCCCAGCCAGAAAATCGGCATCGAATAGCCGACCAGAGAAACCATTGTTACCAATCGATCAAACCAAGTGTCGTGCTTGACAGCGGCGAGTACTCCCGCTGGCACACCGACTATGAGAGCAACCGCTATCGCTGCGAAACCCAGTTCCATAGTCGCTGGCCACCTCGATAAGATTTCGGAAAGCACCGTGCGACCGCTGACCACGGATGTGCCCAAGTCGCCAAGCAACGCGTTCCCCATGAAGTGCAAATACTGCAGCGGCAGCGCCTCATCGAGTCCGAGGCGCTCGACCATCTGTCTGTACTGAGCTTGGTCTGCGCCGCGTTCGCCAATCATCAGTAGGACCGGATCACCGGGCGCAAAGCGGATCACGAAGAAAGCGATTAGGCTGATGCCGAATAGAGTGGGTAACACTCCGAATAGCCCTTGGGCACGAGCCATCCACCACCTCATTGATCACGCAACGACAGCAGGGAGAAGTAATCCATGTCAAATGGATTCATCTTATATCCTGCCAGCTTCGGACTTAGCACCCTGTACACCTTCGAGTGTGCGATAGGGATTACCGGTACGTCCTGGCTCAATAGTCCTAACGCCCGCTGATAGAGGCTAGCGCGCAACACTTGGTCCGACTCGACACGTGCCTGGCTGATCAACCGATCAAACTCTGCTGAGCAGTAGCGCGAGTTGTTTGAACCGCGGGTGACCGAATCACAACTTAACAGGGTATAGAGGAAGTTGTCGGGATCGCCATTATCTCCGGACCAGCCTAACTGGACCATCTGGTGCTCACCGCGTTTCACCTTGTCCAGATAGGTACCCCAATCGAAGGTCGCAAGCTCCACCCGGATACCCACACGGGCTAGGTCTGCCTGCATCATCTCTCCCATTTTGCGCCCATTAGGATTGTAAGGACGGCTAACGGGCAAGGTCCATAGCGTGGTCTTGAACCCATCGGGATAGCCAGCTTCGGCCAATAGCTTACGCGCCAAAGCGGAATCATAATTATAAGTGGAGACGTTGCGGGTATATGACCATAGGCTGGACGGATAGGGATTAATAGCAACTTCACCGGTCCCTTGATAAACAGCATTGATGTAGTTCTGTTTATTCAGCGCATGGGCAATTGCACGCCTCACCTTTACATCGTTAAACGGCGCCTTTTCTACATTCATCGCCAGGTAGCCGACATTCATTCCCTCAGCCTCATCGAGAACTAGGCGTTTGTCCTTGCGTATTGCGTCAAGGTCGGCCGGTGCCGGCGAAACAGCGATTTGACAGTCACCAGTCTTCATCTTCTGAAGACGAACACTAGGATCGGGAGTGATCGCAAACACCAGATTTTCGATCTTAGCTGGCACTCCCCAATAGCCAGGGTGCGAGGCGAAACGCAGGACACTGTCCTTCTGGTAACTACGATAAAGATAAGGACCTGTGCCGATCGGCAACTGGTCTATCTTATCAGGTGTACCGTGCGCCATTAACTGCTCACCGTACTCAGCAGAGAGAATCGACATGAATGGCATAGCCATGTCTGCCAGGAAAGGCGCCTCCGGCTGGTTAAGAACAATTCGTAGACGATGCTCGTCAAGCTTTTCAACCCGAGCAATCAACTTATCCATACCCATGCCCTGAAAGTACTGATAACTTCCGCCGCCAACGCGGTGGTAGGGATGGCTGGAGTCGAATTGGCGGTTGATCGAGAAAAGCACGTCGTCTGCCGTCAGCTCCCGCGTCGGCGTGAAATAATCCGTCTTCTGAAACTTAACCCCGCGGCGCAGGGTGAATTCATAGACCTTGCGATCCTCGGAAATGGTCCAGCTTTCCGCTAGCGAGGGGACGACATTGGTAGTGCCAGATTCGAAATCGACGAGACGATCGTAGATAGTGGTAGCAGTCGCGTTGCGCGCTGTACCAGACAGAGTGCGCTGCGGGTTTAGTGCCTCTGGACTGCCCTCAGAACAGTAAACCAGCGTCTGCGCGGCTAGCGCTGGCAGTGAAAGCAATCCTGCTATACCGAGGGCCATACGCCTGAATAATCTCATTTTCTTGCCTCCATTACTCGAACCGTAAGAAGCCTTCACGACCACAACCCCAATGAACCATCTGCCTTTATGCCGATGAAGGATGTCTGTGAGACACGATGACCACCACTGCTGTTGCCTAGGATTTCGTGGAAGTTCTGGGTGTTGAAAATAATCAGGTCGCCCACTGTAGGTATAAGGCTTATGCGGTCCTTGCCCTCCAGCACCTCGTAAGGAAAGTAGTAGTCCCCAGCAACCTTCATCGGCTCGTTCTGAGACGTATGAATGGTGTCGTAAATGACGAGCTCGCCTCCGCTGTCCAACTGCGAATAATAGAGATTCCAGGTCATCTGCCGGCTAATCTCAGTCACCGCCCAAGGCTTTAGTATGTGAGTAGGGGCATGATCGACGTGAAGTTTCCCGTGCCCGCGAAAGCTACGGAAAGCACCAGCAAAGTAGCGACCGAAACCGGGCTCTTCGAATATCGCAGCCGGGCGGCCACTTCTTTGAGTGAGCGTCTCGGTGACCATCTTGACCGGATCAATGCTCAGTTTCTCGTAGATGTTGTCGATCACCAATTGGGCTTGTTGCTTTTTTCCAAAATAGACGTCTTTCTGATCGTTCGCCCACTGGTTATGGCAAAGCCCAATGTGATTAACGGGAATCTCTTTAAGGTGGTCGTAGGTGTCAAAACTTAAGGCCACAAGACTCCTCGCGACTTCCTTGCACAATTCAACGGGTAGAAATTCTTTGACAATGATTCCTGGGATCTTAAAATCGAGAAGAAGGTTCATGTTCTCCTCATTCAGCTCGCACAACTCAGACGTAATCCAGTTACCCATTTTTGACGTTCCTTCTTGGTTGTTCGGTTAGAACATTCTGTATTAGTCCTGGACAGGAACAGCTGCAACACTCTGTTCTGGTCGCAGTAAAAGTACGACACACGATAAATAAGCGAACATCAGCAACGCGATGAGGTAAAAATAATTATTACCGAAGAAATCCAATACCAAGCCAAGCAGCGTCGAAAGGAGACTGGCAAACAAGCAACCTAAAGCGAATGAGATGCCGAAGACAGAACCCAGTCGGCTGGCAGGGGCGAAGGCTACGGTACCGGCATAGCCCATCATCCAGAGAAATTCGAAGACCACGATCATCAACGAAAAGCATACTGCGCTAAGTAACGGAGTAGGTGCGCTAACAACGCCGATGTATAACGCAGCAGCGAGCGCTGAGCAGCCTACTGCCAACATCCTAGAGTTGTAAAAAGAGCACTCAAAGAGCCTGAACCTTTTACAAAATAGACTGAATGACCACGAGCCGATTACAATGCCGATGCTTGCCAGCACGTACGATACGGATACTGCTGATACATCAAATCCAAAACGAGACACAGGGAAAATCGGCTGCAGTACGCTGTAGGTACCCTGGAAGAAAGTTGCTGTCAAAGGCATCAATGCAGCGCAAAGGAGTAGACAAGGATCATTGGACAGAGCTTGACGATACTCCCGAAAACGAGCGGCCAAAGAACTATTAGAAACAGCATCTGCCCTGACTAGTTCGGATATTGAGCGAGTTAGCCATATAAGCCCGGCGGAAAGCACGAAAGTAAACGCATCGATCAGCACAACTATTTTGAGGTCGATATAGCTAGCGAAAAAAACTCCCGCCATTGCCGCTAGACCGATGCCTACATGATAGCTGGACTGCAGAAAGGACGCATAGTGAGTTGCCTTTTCTTTAGGAAAAAAAACTCGCGTTGCGATAGTTTTGTTGATGCGGTTAATTTGGTCTACCACGCCACGGATCAGCAGAACCAACACAATAGCCAAATAGTTTTGCCCATCAGCGATGAAAAATATTGGGAGTGTCAGCGCGGCTGATAGCAGATCGAGGAGATACCAGCGTACCCGTGGATCAAGCCCGTGCTCCCAATCACTCCGGAAGAGCACTACCAGGAAGGCAGGCAGCCATTGCAGCGACACGAATAGCGAGGTCAACAGGGCTGAACCAGTCTGTTTATAGACGGCCAGCGCTAAGACGATGTGCAACAGTACCGAACCAGCCGAAGACAATGTAAACGCCGCGCTGCCTAGTAGCAGATTGAGGCGCCCCCGATTGAGCCCGATCATGCCGTTTCCTGCTGTTTTATGGCGGTGCGCTGAGAGGCGAAGTCGATCACTTGGGCCGCGTTGCTCTTGGCCTCTTGCTGATCACGGCCGACGCACATGACCTGCAAGATCCAGCTGTAGTTGGAATGCGTACCGTCGATGCTGTCACCCACCTCATGGTGCAGCCAGACCTCGCGTACAGATGGGAAATTGTGTTTTATCGACTCAACCGAAGGCAGGCTAGCTATCACACCCTCTAATTCACTGACTAGGCATTTCCAAGCCGCGCCTTGGTGCGGCTCATAAAGTGGGCGCTGAGATATCAGACTACCTAAACAGAGTTCGATGCAGTCGCCAACGATTGAGTGGCCGCTGGCTAAGTCCAGCATGATGGAGTGTCCGCTGCCGCCGACTCGAGTGTTCACTTCGACCAAATGGGGGCCGTCGGCGGTGACTATAATCTCGATGTGACTCGGCCCGAAGTTATAACCGATTGCGTCCAGCGCCGAGCACGCTTTAGATTGAATCTCGCGCAAATTTTCGTTAAGTAAAGGGAAGGATGCACCTATCTCAACGCTGCCGTGCACGACATCACGGTCAGATATGCCAACTAATTGATGCTCGCCCGCTGACGTCGTAAGCATCTCCACACTCACCAAGTCACCAAGTCACCAGAAAGAAACTCCTCGCCAACAAAGGCCGTGGAAATCCAGTCTTCGGAAATCGTGCTAAGTCGAGCGACTACTGACTCAATATCGGACTTACTGGCGCATAATATCGCGCCAATGCTGGAGTGCCCTTGTACCGGCTTTAGGAAGCAGGGAAATGTCATGGACTCACCAAGCAAGCGTAACTCTTCGACTGTTTCGATACGCACTGCCTTGACGCTATCCACACCTCTCTCTTGCAGAACTTGGCGAAATCGGTGCTTGTCCTGCGCTATAGCAATAGCTTCTGGATCGGCCCCGCGAAGACCAAGATGTGCGCACAACTTGGCTGTGACTGCAGTACGTATCTCTGCAAAGGTCAACAAAGCATCAATTTGGCCTATCTGTTTCTCAATAGCAGCGCGTACTTGTTCGAAGTCGTTGGAGTCGTCTACTGAGACTATCGCATCCGCCAAATCAAGCTTGTATAGAACAGACGCAGGGAACCACTTCCGAAAGCGCTCGACACTATCCGTCACTAATACAGAGCGGTAGCCCGCCTCGTTGCAGTAGCGAATAGCATCCAATCCGCTGAAGTTTGTTTCGATGAAAACGACGGTCTTCATATTGGAGATCTCCGGCGTGAGAGCGGTCAATCAACCGGATTAAGTATCCGGTTGATTGATGCATTACAGCGGGTGTAGGGACGAGGTCAGGCGCAGGAACGCGAATTCGCTTCGAGATTTACCAAGCACGCGCACTGATCCCAGAAACGATGCCAGAAATCGATGCCTTGGTCGAAAGACACGCGAAACTCTTCGCGAGCTCTTTCGGTCTTGCAAAAGCGCAGGAAGTTCGCAATAGAGTGACGGATGTGCTCCGCCTCATCGGCACGGTGTATCTTGAAAAACGGCGTAGCGGCCAACGCTAACTCGCTCGCCTCGTCATAGCAAAGGCTCTGAAACAAAGCCTCAATATTCTCTTCTGCGAAGATCTCAAAACTCAGCAGAAGACCGACAATTCCGTACTGGCTCTTTGTGCCAACCAGCGTCTCGTCCAATACCTTGAGAATCTCCTTGATCGAAGATGGAGACGAACTTGACGCGAGCCTTATGCCTGCCTTATCTAAGGCTTCCAAGAACAACTTCGAATGAATATAGTTCTTGTCATTACCACCCAGCTCATCATAGGCGATCTGGATCAGATGATGCTGCCGCTCAGGGTCGTCAGTCTGCGCCACCGCTTTAGTGATAAAGGTCGGCACATATCGAGTGAAATCGTACCAAGCGGCAGCCATTGTCTCTGCCGCCATAAGCGAGCGATGGACATTCAATATCGCTTGAATATTGGTAAACACATTGCGCTTTTCTGCTTCTGTCATGAAGTACTTGGTCCAGAAAATCACTTCCGGATGATCATGCGCATAGGTGCTCTCCGGAATTAAGTAACGCGGATGGGCCACTATATCATTATGGTTCTCATTCATATTGCATCTCCGTTGCAGATAGTAGGCTGATGACGTAGAGCATTTAGCTCAGCGTAGAAGGCCCAGGTTGCCAGTAAGTTTTGTTACCAACTTCTTGTTACCGATGATCCCAAGTCCTTGGTACTGAATTGCGTCATCTGGCCCATGTGCTAGGACTTCGGCATACTCCTCGTAAGAGCGAGTTGTACGAGTTGCACTGATGAGATCAACGACCATTAGCTCCGGCTCTAACTCGCGCAGCTGTTCCCGCATTTCCTTGAGTAGCTCTGGCGAGCCTTTTAGGATCGGCAATGCGATCGTAGTGATGCCACCGTGTACATGTCCCTGCCAGTCAATAAGGCTTCCGCCCACCATCTGCGGGTAAAGCTTTCCAAAGCTGGCAGCGATAACTGCGGCAGTATTAGCGATGACCCCAAGTGGCAACGTTTCGTCGATGATAATGACGCACTTTTTATCGAGCATGCATTTTCCTCACGAAATCGTATCGATTTTTATCGTCGGGATCGTATTTGAGCCGCCGACAGTTCAGAACTCTACAGGGGAAAGCGCCGCAGATTAATGGGGTATTATTTAAAGATACTTTTGATTTTTACTTATACGTACATGTACCAATGAGCCGGGCGGATCCTGGATTTTTGGGCAATCCGGGTTTCCAGCTCCCGGATTTTCTGCTGCTCGGGCGTCAGGGCTTTGCTCTGAGGGGTTACGCCATTACGTTCCTGCTGAAGCTGATGGACCCAGCGACGCAGCGCAGACTCGACAACGCCCAGCGAGCGGGAGGCGTCAATGTGGCTATAGCCTTGATCGAGCACGAGACCTGCGGCCTCGCGGTTGAATTCAGCGAAAAAGGTACGGCTGTTATCGCTGATGCAGAATTGACCCATCGGGGATGCAGACAAAAACTTGGACTAGTTATGCCGCGAAGCCCAGGCTCTCATGATACTCAACGGGACTGAGAGCGCCGAGGGAAATCTTAATGCGTTTCTCGTTGTACCAGCGGATGTATGAGTCAAGGGCTTGAATGAACTGCTCGATGCTCGTTGACTGCCAGTTGCGAGGATAGAACAGCTCCGTTTTCAGCCGGCCGAAGAAGCCTTCACAAGCCGCGTTATCAGGTGAGCAGCCCTTGCGCGACATCGACCGAATCAGCTTCGCATCAGCGATGCGAGATAACCAGCCGGGCCAGCGGTAGTGCGCGCCACGATCGGAGTGAACCACAGGCCGTTTATCGATGCCGGCCACCGTTTCGACAGCGGCATCCAGCATCGTGTTCACGAGCTCGGCGTCGGGACGCGTGCCGATCGACCAACTGATAACCTTCCCATCGAAGCAGTCGATGACTGGAGACAGGTACACCTTGCCGGCCGGGATCTGGAACTCCGAGATGTCAGTCAGCCATTTCTCATTCGGAGCAACAGCTGTGAAGTCCCGGTTGACGAGATCTTCCGGCGCGGGACTGATCTCCCCGAGGTAGGAACCGTATCGACGCCGTTTTGGCTTGGCGACGACCAGGCACTCCTGCTTCATCAAACGCTGCACCACCTTCTCTGACAAACGCACGCGCTGCCGGCTCAGCGAAGCCCTCATCCGTCGGTAGCCATAGCAGCGATGATTGCGCTCGAAGATGTCTGCCATGGCACGACGCACTTCGGTGTATTTTTCCGCCACCTGCATTCGGGCTCGATGGTAGAAATAGGAACTTCGGGCCAAGCCCAGCGCTTCAAGCAACTCTGACAAGGAGTATGTCTGCCTCAGGGCATCAGCCAGCAATGTCTTCTCCCGGTTGGTCAGTATCTGCTGGTGGATGCCCGTATCTTTTTTTATGAGTTCATTCGCCTTCATCAACAGGTCGTGTTCAAGCTGCAGACGGCGCACGTCGAGCCTGAGAGATTCGAGTTGTCGTTCCAACTCTTCTCGCTCCGATGACGATGGGGCGTCTAGTCGGCGTTTCATGGATGCAGATACCTCTGGGCCGAGTAGCTGGTTTTTCCAGTTGTACAAGGTCGGCCTACATACGCCTAGTTTTTCAGCCAGGGCTTTCGCACTTTCTTTTCGCGTGCACAGCGCGATGACCGCTGCATGCTTCATCGCTGGCGGGCGGGCCAACCCGTCAGATCGGCCAACGACACGCGTATGCAACTCGGGGTGCAATTCGTAAATCCAGGCACGCAACGAATCCCGTGCCGGGTAGCCCAGCGCCGTGACGGTAGCGGCGATGCTGCGACCGTGTTCGAGATAGTACTCGACAGCCTTTTCCCTTTGGGCCAATGAGTACTTCGACTTCGAGGTCTTGTAGCCACGCGCCAGGTCGAGGCATCGCTCATACTCTGCATGCCAGCTCTTTAAAGAGTTCTTCGTCGGGTAGCCCAGCTGACGAATCGTCACCCCGATGCGTTTACCCACTTTTATGTAGAGTTCGACCGCTCGGATGCGGTCTTCGTATGAATACATGAACTACCTCCAGGTAGTCCAAGTTTTCCGCCGCATCCCCAGCTTAGCTATTTAATCAAAAATACACAACTCACCCGACTACCAATCACCACGCCACTCCTCAGCAAACTCACTTTCTCGAGTCAAACCTACCAATTCGCCCAGTCGATAAATAACATCCAACAATGACTCCCGCTCCACTGTTTCAATGTCTTCCTCGAAAGAGTTTAGCCTGACTATGCAGCGTTTAAACATGGGGAGTGCGCCTTTGCCGAAGCTTGAGCATGGCAAAGCTTCAAGATTTCGTACCAACTCCGATATTACCGGCCTAATCCTCTTCAGGACCTCCTCGTCCCCATCCAGCAGATCTAGCTGTCGATGTAAAGCAGCTGCGTCTATAGCGTCCATGGGAAATCTCCTTGAAATGCTCAACGTGACGGTTGCGGCGGTTTGATATCAGAAAACAGAAACACCTTGGTCTCATCCCAGTTAACACCAGTTTCATAATAAACCTTTAATCTGTTTAAAACTCTTTCAGGGCTTCCAGCCATCCCACATGACTCATAGTCATAAATTAACTGTAAATCCTTATCTATTGTTAGCGAGGACTGCACCGTCTCAGCACCAATATTAGTATATCCATCAGCAAGGTCAATCAAGTTGGCTCCATTATTGCCGGACGCACCAAAAACCGGAGACAACATCCGCCTTCTTATTGGACGACTGTTAACTACAACATCACTAGACATCTGCCCCGAAAATATACCTTTGAGGTTTTTTGTAGATACAAAAATACAAAAAATTATTTTCTCTTTGTTTAAATCTACCTCGCCCCAATTTTCATTACTTCTGAACACATCAAAGAACTCCATCAGATAATTTATTCTCATCTGCGCAAGCGTGAACAAATTGTCGCCGACCTTAACACTGAGAACCTGGTTCTCTTCCCACTTTAAACTTTTCAACATGCTACTCCTTTGGTACCACTAGATTTAGCCCCACCTGCTCTATTCTCATCAGCCGCGGCAAGGTATCTATCTCTATTGGGATTGTTCTTGCCTACTGGGTTCTGCTTATTCGAAGTGCCTTCCAAGCCATTCTTATCTTCAAATATCCGTTGTTCTAGGCCACGAGCAGTATCTTTTCCAGACTGCCCATCCCCAACGAAGATTGGAACCGGGTCATAATCAAAATGTGCAGTGCTGGAATATATATATTCCAATACATCTTGAGCAGCATGTCCTAAACCTGGCTTGCTCGCATAGCCGATGTAAGGCTTACCATTTTTTATCCCCTCGTAGGTAATGTGGGTAGCGTTCGCAGGATTACCGGCCCACCCTAGTGGATCGAGCCACCCCAAAGGATTTACGGCATATTGGTACAGGTTGGCACCGCCGAGAATACTTATCGGATCCTGCGTAATAAACCGCCCAACCTGCGGATCGTAATACCGAAAAGTATTGTAGTGCAGCCCCGTTTCGTCGTCGAAGTACTGCCCCTGAAACCTCAGGTTCTGCTCAACCTCGTTCACCGCCAGCGTTTCGATGGAACCCCACGCCTTGTACGTCGCCTGCCAGACGATCTGGCCCTCGACATCGGTCATTTCCAACGGCGTACCAATCTGGTCAATATGGAAGTAGTAAAGCTTCTGCTCTTCCCCTTCGCTTTGATCAACGCGGGCCAACGGCGCATAGCTGCCCGGCTCGTAGATGTACAGGCTGCTTTGTTGCGGGCTTTCCTCGCGCAGCATCCTCAGGCCTTGCCAGAGGAAATTCTTGTGCTCGGTTTTGCCGTCTTTTATTGAGGTCTTGCCGATCCGTCGACCAAGGCCGTCGTAGCGATACGTGCCGATACTTTCAAGCTTGCTGTTAACCAGCGTCTCGGCTTTGACCAGGCGGTTTTCGCAGTCGTAACTGAAGGTCTGCAGGGTGGTCAGGCCGATGCGTTTCTCGATCAGGTTGCCCCATGGGTCGTAGCTGTATTCCTGATCGCGCCATTGCTTGATGCGGTTGTCTTTGACGTGGTCGAACTGGCTGGTGTTGAAGTTCAAACGGTTGGCTGCGGCGTCGTAGCGAAATTCTTCGCTGTCGACGAGTTGGCCGGTGTCGCGGCTGTGCAGTTGGCCGTTGGCTTCATATTCATATTTGATTTCGCCGCGCAGTTTGTCGAGGGTGCGGGTCAGTTCGCCGGCCGGGTCGTATTGGTAGCGGCGATGGATCGGGTTGTAGGCGTGTTCCACCAGCAGGCTGGTGTTGATGCCGGGGTTGTGCACTCCGGAGAGTTTGTCCATCTGCAGGTTGGAGGCGAACTGCCACGTCTTGCGGTCCATGGCGTCGTAACCAAAACAACTGGTGAGCTTGCCCTGGGTGCGATAGACCTCGCGGTGCAGGTCGTCGCGTTCCATGTCGCTGATTAACTGCCCGTCGAGGTTCAACTGGTGCAGGTGACCGCTGCAGTAATACAGGTGATTGAGGTGCTGGCCTGTAGGCAGCGTCAGCGTGGTCAGGTTGCTGAGCGGATCGTAGTCGCAGGCCTGGGCGCGGTTCGTTAAGCTCCGCGGCTATAAATTGCTCGCATACCGAGCAAAGACAAAATGGCAAGGTGGTTGAGCCAAAAATTGGCAACCACCGCACCCTCTAAATTATTAAAGAACGCTGGCTTACGTTAATGCTGCCAGTATTAAGGATTGGCTGATGCGAAAAATCTTAAGCGCCTCCAACATCCTTAAATACCACACTCCACCTCCCGAAACTTGAGTCCTTTGAGTCCTTTGGATTCAACAGAATCTTTAAACAACTGATTAACAAACAAGCTCTGCGGGCTTTCAGCGATACGAAATATAGCTTCAGTGCAATCTGCAGAGAGTTTCAGAACCGGTTTGTAAACAACGTATCCGTTTGGCCCCTTATCGTAATCAGATTTTTCGTAGTCAAAAGCATTTTTCAAAACTGTTGACACGAAAATTGCAACATCATCAGTACGAGGGCTAGATATTCTCAAGCACGGAAGGTCCTGTAAAAAAATCAGTTCATCATAAGCCCTCTTCGACAAAATCAGAACGGGCCTAAAATACGTATAAAAATCTGACGAGGCTTTCTTTTTTTTATCATCAGAATTGTATACAACAGAATACAATTCGCTTTCAGGATCTAAGCTAGCTTCTCTAAAAGCAAGTTCCGTGGCAAATTCCTGCAAGCTTTCAACTTGCTCGCCATCAACCAAAGTTTTGTATTTGTCATCTTGAGTTATAGTATAGATTTTCATATCTCACCCAAATAGCCCGGACCATTGGGCGTCACGAAGACTGGCCAGCAATGTACTCCGAACTTTATCAATAGTTTTCAATACCATCGGTTTCCCACCAGCCTTGTCGGCGTTTACTATCAGCTCGTTCACACTTTCAAAGTATGAGTTTGGATGCTTACCGTTGTGCAATATACCGGGAAGAGCAGGATCAATATTATTTCGATTGGGTAAGAAAACCCCGTTAACTGCATCATCCACATTGATATCATGCTTCGCTAGTACCTTCCTTGCAGGGTTTGCGAGTTTAGATGTATCCCCGACTATATGGTGAGCGGCTGAATTTGCGGGACGAGGGGTTCCGGCTTTTGTCATATTACTGCTTAAAGCCTTTGAACAGAGGCCTAGTGGGTCGACCCAACCGACAGCACTAGGAGCATATCTATAAAGATTATCCCCGCCCGCCAATCCAATCGGATCCTGCGTAATAAACCGCCCAACCTGCGGATCGTAGTACCGGAAAGTATTGTAGTGCAGCCCCGTTTCCTCGTCGAAATACTGCCCCTGGAACCGCAGGTTCTGCTCAACCTCATTCACCGCCAGCGTTTCGATGGATCCCCACGCCTTGTACGTCGCCTGCCAGACGATCTGGCCCTCGACGTCGGTCATTTCCAACGGCGTACCAATCTGGTCGGTGTGGAAGTAGTAGAGCTTTTGCTCCTGGCCTTCGCTGTGATCAACGCGGGCTAACGGCGCATAGCTGCCGGGTTCGTAGATGTACAGGCTGCTTTGTTGTGGGCTTTCCTCGCGGAGCATCCTCAGGCCCTGCCAGAGGAAGTTTTTGTGCTGGGTGTTGCCGTCGACTGTTGAGGTCTTGCCGACCCGTCGACCCAAGCTGTCGTAGCGATACGTGCCGACACTTCCAAGCTTGCTGTTAACCAGCGTCTCCGCTTTGACGAGGCGGTTTTCGCAGTCGTAGCTGAAGGTCTGCAGCGTGGTCAGGCCGATGCGCTTTTCGACCAGATTGCCCCACGCATCGTAGCTGTATTCCTGATCGCGCCACTGTTTGATGCGGTTGTCTTTGACGTGGTCGAACTGACTGGTGCTGAAGTTCAGGCGGTTGGCCGCAGCGTCGTAGCGGAACTCTTCGCTGTCGACCAGTTGGCCGGTGTCGCGGCTGTGCAACTGGCCGTTGGCTTCGTATTCGTATTTAATTTCGCCGCGCAGTTTGTCGAGGGTGCGGGTCAGTTCGCCGGCCGGGTCGTATTGATAACGGCGGTGGATCGGGTTGTAGGCGTGCTCGACCAA
>NZ_FOAR01000004.1:104172-290626 GCF_900109755.1 Pseudomonas agarici
TGATTCAGGGCATCGGTGACGGCCACCAGATGGTGGCGCTCGTCGTAGCGGTAATACGTGCTTTTGCCCGAGCAGTCCTGAAAGCGCTCGACCTGAGCCAGGGTGTTCCACCACAGGTACTTGGACTTGTAGTCGGCATCGATGATGGTGTGGGGCAGGCCGTCGTCGCTGTTGAGGTATTCGGTTTTTTGGCCGAGGGCATCGATTTCGGCGATGAGGTTGCCCTTGTCGTCGTACTGAACCTTCCAGACGCTGCCGTCGGGATAGGTCACCTGTGTCACCAGCGTGGTGAGGTGATGATGCTTGTAGCTGATCTTGCGCCCGAGTGGGTCAGTCTCTTCGATCAGGCGTGCGTATTCGTCGTATTTCAGCGTCAGCCTGTTGCCGTCCGGCAGCGTGATGCCGGTCATGTTGCCGTTGTCGTCGAGATCGATGACGTAATGCTCACCGCCAAAATCGCGGCTTGAGGTCACGCGATGATCTTCGTTGTAATGGACCTCCAGCTCGCGGCCCAGCACGTCCGTGGTCCAGGTGGTGCGGGCCTTCAGGTCGTAACGGAAATGGTAATGCTCGCCGTCGCTGGTCCAGTGCTCGTCGCCGAAGTAGAAGAAGATGTTGTCCAGTTCTATAGAAGGTAGTGCTAAGTCAGATTACCTTAACCTCCTGGAATGGCGACTAGGGAAACCTGCTCTAGATATAAAATGGCAGGTAGCTGAGACAAGGTTGGCAGCAACCTGCAAGCTTATTTTTAAAGAGCTACTTTTGTTAAACCTATTAGAGGGAAAAACTTGCTAGCACACCTAAATTATAACTTTATTGCCTCTGTTAGAGAATTCTTCCTAGTATCAGACCTCTCAAACGAGAACTCTACCGCATCGTTGGTTTTCTTGTACTTAACCTGATAAGTTCCTGGCTCAAAATCCAGCATTGCTCCTTGAATTGCATCTGAGCCATCAGGCTGTAAATCTCCTCCGGTCGTATCCTCACCGGCGCCGATAAAAACTTGGCCTGACGGAAAATAAATATTTAGCAGGCCATCTTCCCCATTCAAGCTGTCGGATATCCTGATATTAAACTTTCCATCCTCCCCCAACCCGAAGAAAGCAATATTCCCCTCATTCACTTCGTAAATTTCATCTTCTACAATACTCCACCAGTCTGAAGTGTCGGAAATCCTATGCTTGATTGCTTGCAGATCAAAAACTGCGATAGTCGCGGTATCAGTAACAACAGAAAACCCTGCAATCATCAGCACACCTCGACTTATAAAGCTACAATAAAACTCGCGCAGCTTAATTTGATACGACCATTAATATTAAAGTCAACCCGACAGCATCTTTAAGGGTATATATCGACGTCCTTCCCTTCCGCCGTAAAAAAAAGCCTATCTACTGCCCCATCGAAATCATACTCAGCCTTTATTATCACGCCTGCCAAGCTGTTACTTGCCAACGTAACAATTTCACGCACTTTATTGGTACTCCAACTGTATCTATACGCCCAATATTCCATATCAGCATCAACGCGACAACCCCGTAACACCTCACCCCCGACCAGCTCAATAGCTTTTAGCCAAGTTATTTCACCATATTTGTTTTTACGAAGCGAATAAACTCTGTCGTCAGAAAATCTAAACAGTTCAACCTCATGCAAAGTAGCATTCGCATTATAGACCTCAATTTTTAACACCCTACTATCTAACAGGTAATTCTTAGTGGCATTTTTTTTATTTTTCGGCTCATTACTTGAAGTCTTAGCGGGCTTAACCCCTGACATTTCAAGCTCAAGCGGCACAATAGTAAATGAAGGCCCGCTCGCCCATAATACTTGATCGGGCTGAAGTTCATCCATAAAACCAATTAGAAAATCTTCATCTTGAATTTTTTGTAGCAGTTCATTTTTCAGATCTTTTAGATCTTTTAGATCAGAACAAACCATAATCACAACACCTTAAAATTAATGCCTTCAGCCAAAGATTTCTTGATATCCCCCAAACTACTCAAGAAATCACTTCTTGTGTTTTGCTCCGACAACGTATCAAACACATGTTGCTTATACACATTACTATGAACGCCTGCTCCCTTATGGGGGGTGGCAGTCGTGCCAGGGACTCTCGCCGCTTCAGTATTAGGCAACCAGATCCCGTTACGCTTGTCATTAATATCGATGTCAAGCTCTTTCATCTTGTCACGAAGAGCTATCATTCTCGGATCTTTCGAGTTAGACATAATAATGTGATGAGCATCGTACTGCCCACCTCCGACAGGGCTTTGACCCAGATTCCCCCGCAGCACCTTAGCGTCAGAGCCACAAGAGAGTCCTAAGGGATCAATCCACCCAATGGAGCTTGGTGCATACCTATAAAGATTATCCCCACCCGCCAACCCAATCGGATCCTGCGTAATAAACCGCCCAACCTGCGGATCGTAATACCTGAACGTATTGTAGTGCAGCCCCGTTTCGTCGTCGAAATACTGCCCCTGGAACCGCAGGTTCTGCTCAACCTCGTTCACCGCCAGCGTTTCGATGGAACCCCACGCCTTGTACGTCGCTTGCCAGACGATCTGGCCCTCGACGTCGGTCATTTCCAACGGCGTACCAATCTGGTCAGTATGGAAGTAGTAAAGCTTCTGCTGTTCCCCTTCGCTTTGATCAACGCGGGCCAACGGTGCGTAGCTACCGGGCTCATAAATGTACAAGCTGCTCTGCCCCGGCGTCTGTTCGCGCAGCATCCGCAGGCCTTGCCAGAGGAAGTTTTTGTGCTGGGCCTGACCGTTAACGGTTGAGGTCTTACCAACCCGTCGGCCAAGGCTGTCGTAGCGATACGTGCCAGTGCTTTCTAGCCTGCTGTTAACCATCGTTTCAGCTTTGACGAGGCGGTTTTCGCAGTCGTAGCTGAAGGTCTGCAACGTGGTCAGGCCGATACGCTTTTCAACCAGATTGCCCCACGGGTCATAGCTGTATTCCTGATCGCGCCATTGCTTGATGCGATTGTCTTTGACGTGGTCGAACTGGCTGGTGCTGAAGTTCAGGCGGTTGGCCGCGGCGTCGTAGCGGAACTCTTCGCTGTCGACGAGTTGGCCGGTGTCGCGGCTGTGGAGCTGGCCGTTGGCTTCGTATTCGTATTTGATTTCGCCGCGCAGTTTGTCGAGGGTGCGGGTCAGTTCGCCGGCCGGGTCGTATTGATAACGGCGGTGGATCGGGTTGTAGGCGTGCTCGACCAACAGACTGGTGTTGATGCCGGTGTTGTGCACCTGTGAAAGCTTGTCGGCGGGCAGATTGGAGGCGAACTGCCACGCCTTACGGCCCATGGCGTCGTAGCCAAAACAACTGGTGAGCTTGCCCTGGGTGCGATAGACCTCGCGGTGCAGGTCGTCGCGTTCCATGTCACTGATCAACTGGCCGTCGAGGTTCAGTTGGTGCAGGTGGCCGCTCCCGTAATACAGGTGATTCAGGTGCTGGCCTGTAGGCAGCGTCAGTGTGGCCAGGTTGCTGAGCGGATCGTATTCGTAGGCCAGGGCGCCCTGGGCCGTCGTCTCTTTGATCAGGCGGCCCAGGAGGTCGTATTCGAAGTTGAGTGTTTCTTCGCTGATGCCAAGAGTCTTGCCGATTGAGCTCGGCAAACGCTCGATGCTGAGCAGCCGATCAGCCTCGTCATAAGCGTAATCCTGACGGGCGTCGCTGTTGACCTTGGCCAGCAGACGGCCGATGGTGTCGCGTTCAAATTCCGTCGTGCGCTGTGGCCGTTCGGCCCGTTCGCCGTAGCCGGTTTCCTCAACCTGAGTCAGATGCCCGCCGAGGTTGTAGGCGAAACGTCGGGTCAGGTTGTCGATGCGTTTTTCTTCGATCAATCGATCGGAAGCGTCGTAGCTGAATCGGTAGGCAGCGTTGTTTTCGTTGACCAGCGCGGTCAGGCGAATGGCCTTGTCGTATTCGTAGCTGATCCGCTGCCCTTTCGCATCCTGACGGCTGGCGGGCAAGCCTCTCGCGGTTCTCAACAGACGCGTGGTCTGGCCTTTGCCGTCGGTATGCGTCAGCACCTGGCCGAGAGCGTTGTAGGTAAAGCTCTCCGCCGTGCCGTCCGGATGGTCGATGCGCAGCACTTCGCCGTCGGGTTTGCGTTCAAGCCTCGTGGTTTGATTCAGGGCATCGGTGACGGCCACCAGATGGTGGCGCTCGTCGTAGCGGTAATACGTGCTTTTGCCCGAGCAGTCCTGAAAGCGCTCGACCTGGGCGAGGGTGTTCCACCATAGGTATTTCGACTTTTGCGTCGCGTCGATGATGGTGTGGGGCAGGCCGTCGTCGCTGTTGAGGTACTCGGTCTTGTGGCCGAGGGCATCGATTTCGGCGAGCAGATTGCCCTTGTCGTCGTACTGAACCTTCCAGACGCTGCCGTCGGGATAGGTTACCTGTGTCACCAGCGTGGTGAGGTGATGATGCTTGTAGCTGATCTTGCGGCCGAGCGGATCGGTCTCTTCGATCAGGCGTGCGTATTCATCGTATTTCAGCGTCAGCGTGTTGCCGTCCGGCAGCGTGATGCCGGTCATGTTGCCGTTGTCGTCGAGATCGATGACGTAATGCTCACTGCCGAAGTCTCGGCTTGAGGTCACGCGATGATCTTCGTTGTAGTGGATCTCCAGCTCGCGGCCCAGCACGTCCGTGGTCCAGGTGGTGCGGGCTTTCAGGTCATAGCGGAAATGGTAATGCTCGCCGTCGCTGGTCCAGTGTTCGACCACACGGGGCTGACCGTCGAGGGTTTCCCAGCGGTAATGACAGCTCAAGCCCAGCGCATTGCTGTGGCTGGCCATCATGCCTTCGGCGTAGCTGAAACGGCGCATAGAGTCGCCGTTGCGGTTAATCACTTCGATCAGTTGGCCGTTATCGTCGTAGCGGTACTGGACTAGGGTTTCAACGGCTTCGTTGTCCACTACCCGTCGGACGTCAGTCAGGCGACCCAGCGGATGCTCGTAATGCAGATGCACGCGCACGCCGCCCGTGGCACTGATATCGGTCAGGGTGCCTTCGACGGTGCGGGTGAAATGCAGATAGTGCCCGAGGGCGTTTTCAATGCGTTGCAGCGGGACATTGGCGTTATCGTCCGGCACTTCGCCGAAGTAGAAGAAGATGTTGTCCAGCGTTTGCAGGAGGTAGTGGCCGCCTTCCGTGCAAACCAGATACACCTGCTCATGGGGGTTATAAATACGCTCGCCCGGTTGCACGTCCACAAACGGGATGGTGCGACCCTGATTGTCAGTGAGGTAAACAAACTTGCCGCTGCGGCGCAGGCTTTGTTCCCAAGGCAGTACCCAACCCTGACCCAGCACACTATCGACGGTCAGGTCGCTGGCGTAAAAGCGCGACCAGTCAATCGGCATCAGGCCGGAGAGGCTGAAATCGGTTTCGTCCGGGATGACTTTACGCCCCGTGGTGGTGTCCACGGGATTGCCCGCAAGACCACCAACCGCTCGATCAATCGCAGGCCCAACGACGTAGCGGCTGGCCACTTCACCCGCGACGAACCCGGAAGTGAATTTCATGACGCAGGGCATGATGGCTTTCATGCCAGCCTGAGTCCCAGCCTTGATCAGTTGGGCAATACCACCGGCAGCACCGGCCACGGCCATGAGGATGTCGACGGTGGTGCGCAACCACCCCGGAATCTCGTCATCTACCGGAAGATAGCGATGCGTCCCGCCGGCAATGAAAACGTTGCCAGAGCCACTGGAAATGGTTGCGCCACAAGTGAGTTTGTCGCCCTTGCGCGCGGCGGCGGTGCCGTTGATGAAAACGTTGGTGGAACCTTCCGCAACCTTTACCGGGCCAGGGTGCTTGTCGCACGCACCGATGCTCTGCTCAACATGAGCGGCCTTTCGGCTGTTGACGAAAACATTTGGCGAGGCAGTGACGATGGTGCCGGAGGGAGAAGAGAAACTACTCCCTATCGCCTCTCCTGCCGCAACGAGCAGGCTACCCCCGACGCCTGCCGCAAGACCTGCCAATAAAGCTACGCCAAAGCCGCACGTGAACGTTGCGATGGCAACTGCTGCGACAAGGGCAATACCCAGCGCGGCGCCGATCAGGAACCCGCCCAGTGCACTCGTGTGCGCTATCTCGTCACCAAACCTTGCGGCTTCGAACATGAGTGTTACTCCTGTCCGCTGGAGTCAGTCTTGGTGCCACCGGATTGGCGAGGCTGGAAGCTGGCAAGCAGATCCATCCAATTCTGATTTTGTTCGCTGCTGAAGTCGGCTTGAGCAGTGGTCGAGAAAATGAGCGCCCGCCCTGACTCGATCAAAAACGCAGCCTGACGCTGATAGAAAGGACGGCCGTCGGTCATGTAGTAAGCATCAATCTGCACGCCATCTATAGGCGCAGCGGACGACAACGAGACTGCTTTCTTGCCAAGCAGCGTGTAGCCGCGCAGCTTTGAAGCGAGCATTTTGATCTGGCGTTCAACGTAGGTTTTGAGGACCTCGCCCGGCAACAGCGTGTCTCGGGAAATGGTGATGCTCAATGGCGCAGGAATGCTCGCACCTAGCACAAACATGTTTACGGTCCGGTCTTGAAACCCTTCCGGCAGCGCGATACTTCCTTCCTGCAACTCGTAGTCCATTGGAGATGAATTCCTTAAATCAATGAATAGATGATCGCTCAGCGGGCTGCGACGCCATCGAGCATGCTGTCGAAATCGATCAGCCAATGGCTCAGGCTGGGTTTGGTGGGATCAATCACGCACGAGATGCTCAGCCATTGCAGGTCTTCGCTCCCATCAACAGGGACTACGGCCCCTACCAAGCGTCCGTGCCGTTCGCCATGGCCGATTTTGAAATGGAAATCCAGCGACTTCGCTGCGCTGCCAGCCACAAGGTAGTCACGCTGGCGGATGACCCGCATGTCCGGATAAAGCTTGCGAAACGTTTGTACTGACTCTTCGAATAACTCCGGCAGCGCCAGCCCCTGTCGAACATCCCGACGCTTGATGGTCAGAATGATCGGTTCGCCTTCATGCTCGATGGTGGTCTGGATGTCGCGGAAGTCGAAGCCCGAAGGGAACGCCAGATTGAAGCCGCCGAAGGTAAAGCTGCTTGGCGTGTTTTGCAGCGCGATGACAGGTGCCGGTTCTGGCTCGGGTTCAGGCGCAACTGCGGCCTGCTCGAGTGCAAGGCGCTCAGCCTCTTCCCGCGCCAGGCGCTTCTCTGAAATACGATCGTAAATACTGGTTCTGGTCATCTGCCCGCTACCTCAGTCATTGACTCTGACCGGCGCACCGGTGATTTGAGTGGTGCCTGTGCTCACTGTGGTAATAGCGTTGCCCTTGATCTCAATGCCATCCGGCGTGAGGGTGATGCTGCTTTCCCCCACTTGGAGAATGATGTGTTGCTTGGCGTTGACCTGGATGAACTGGTTATCCACCTGAATCGTCAGAGAGCCTTCCTGAACATTCATCACGGTGTCTTTCCTGATGATCTCGGTTTGCGTGCCATCGACGGTCATCATGCGGTTGTTGCCGACTTTATGGGTCTCGTCGAGCTCGATCTCGGTGTCCATGTTGCGCTCGGCATGCATGATGAGTTGCTCAGCGCCGGCCTTATCTTCGAAGCGGAAGAAATTCGCCGTACCGCCGTCGCCCTTCATCGACCTGGTCAAGAAACCACTCTGAGTCTTGTTCGCCGGAAGCGACCATGGCGGGGTATTCTGGCTGTTGTAGAGGCTGCCCATGATCAGCGGACGGTCAGGGTTGCCGTCGAGGAATACCACTACGACTTCGTCGCCGACACGGGGTATCTGAATACTGCCGAAGCCGCCACTTGCACCGGACTGGGCGACGCGGACCCAGCAAGAGCTTTTGTCGTCGAACTGGCCGGTGCGATCCCAGTGAAACTGCACTTTCACGCGGCCCATTTCATCGGTATAGATTTCTTCTCCGGGGGGGCCAACGATGATGGCGGTTTGTGGGCCGTTGATTGAAGGTTTGCGAGTTGCTAACTGAGGTCGATAAGCAATTTTTTTGCGAACACATACAAATTTGTTGAAGTAACCAGCCTGATCACCAGTCAAGTAGTTGTTACTGCCTACATGATCAACCGATATAATTAAGAACTGCCGGTTTTCAGCTGTTCCAGCATCGTGTTCGTAGTGCTGGGTCAGCTCGAAAGTATAGCCAGGTTTCATTACGCGACAGTTGCTATCACCATAAAATGTTTTACCCAATAACTCCAAGGCCTCAATCCGGTTACGGACCATTGCCTCACCATCCTCATAGTTTCCGTGAGTATACTGCCCTGGAAAATCGTATATCTCAAAACTGTCGATGTTTCCCTGCTGATTCATACTCTGCATGGTGACTGGCAGTGCATTATTTGGCTGGCGGTAATCAAAGGTACGCACGGAAACTTTGCCAGACTGCAGTTGGCGGGTCGCACTCCACTGGGTAATCGAGTCAGCTGTCTCGGTCACTGAGGCAGTATGAAAACGAATTTGAGGCTGCTCCGCCAAAGGCACTAATGTGCTTGAGTCATCAACCACAATCATCACGTGCGAGTCGGCAGTGTGTTCGAAATAGTAAAACAAACCCTCGTTTTCAAGCAGTCTCTGCACAAAGTTAAAGTCACTTTCGCGGTACTGGGTGACATAACTATGATTTCTTAATGGCTTGCTCAAGCGAAATTCAAATTTCGGAAATGCTCCGTAGCTGCCAAATACCTCAGCTACTACATCTTGAACTGTTTTATCTTGAAATATTCGCGTGTCAAATCGACAGGTCAGCATCCATAACCACGGCCCAAGTACCGCACTGTAGCGAGAAAGCCCTCCATCGCTACCTTGGGTACTGAAGCGGTTCACGTAGCCGTTGATATAGCGTTTAGAACCATCGGCAAGTTCGATTTCCACGGTCGCGGGGCGGCCAATGAGTGACTTTAGCTTCACATCGGAACGCTGGCTGAGCATCGCCAAATCTAGCTCGAAAAGTCGGGAGAGGCCTTCTGAACCAGAAAAATGCTCCAGCAGCATGTCCTCCTCGCCGCCGGACGCAAATGTATTCAGCTTGAAAAGCCTTTTATTCTGCGGGCTCAGCATAGAAAGAAGGTCCGTCAACATTGTGCACTCCTTGAAAACTGGCTACTGGCAAAACTCATCGGTCTACCTTGGTAGCGAAAATGCGGCCAATCCAAGACGTCGCACGCCTTGAACGAAGCTCTTCCACATTCATGAATGTGTATTCTTGATGTTCCCGCGCCTCTTGATCCTTCAGAGTACGTAGGGAAGAAATACTGGTGCGATGGTAAAAAAACATAAAAAGAGCAATAACTATAAATAAAAAGACAAGCAGTAGCGCTGGCGATCTATAAGCGTGAAAAACTGGGTAAATCAGTATTCCCAAGCCGCCCCCAACAGCGCCAAGTGCCCAACGATTCTCCTGATTAGGCTCCACGACTTCGACGCGCTGCGAACGTACGACCAGAGAGCTTCTAGGGTTTCGCCATACACATAATAAAAAATAAACAATCATGCAGACAGCTAGCGGCATACAGCTGATCAGTATCGACATGCCAAGCCCCAACTTAAACTGCTTGTAAGTCGCGACCAACGCCATTAAAAACGCGAACCCAGGCGCAACACTCAAATTCGTAAACAGCCGAAGGCTGGCATATTTACTAAACCTTTCAGTCCGGTACGCGCAATCAACGCACCAGAAAGTTACCCAAATCACAAATGCCGCGGCGGGAATCGTTAACACACTCGGTACTACACCCGCCGAAAACACAGCCAGCATGGTGAACAAAAACCAAGCTCCCCATATGCTGGCTAAGTATCGATGCGGTTCGACATTGAACATTATTAGCCTTTTCCCGTCAGCAAATTACCGAAAGAGGTACCCCACCCGGTTACTTCGTCGCTCATAACAATCTGTATTGTGAGACCCACACCTAATCCAATCGCGATTATTACTACCGCAGGCGCACTTACGGTCGCACCAATCACTACTCCACTTGCAAAAACCAGAGCGTTGGTGGGCTGGCTATAAGCGGTTTTCTCTAAAAAATCCCTACCACTTGTGGAGCTGTGCATATCCATAGCCAGTTGTGGACCGAACGCCAGAAGCGGGCCGGCGGCGTTACCGACAAGTACCTTCCCAACCCCCCGCTGACCATACAATCCGCCGTCGACATGCGCAGTCGACCTTAACGTTTTGGCTGCGTTGTATGCTGGGATATGAATCGCATTGCCTGCGACTTTACCGCCCACCCGATAGATACTGGCTTTGGCCGTCGCGGGTATTTCAAAGTATAAGTTACCGCCTACTCGAATAAGCTTGATCCTGCCACGAAAAGCGCGATGAGCAGAGACACTTCCTGACTTTCCACGGGAGGCCGCCCATTTTTTAAGCTGCGTATTTGTCGACTTACTAAGATCAAGTAGGTTTTCAACCTTGGTTGCTTTCGAACCTGCATGGAGAATACCTCCCACACTCGCGAGCGTGCCTGGCAGGTTAGCCGTAGAAAATAGCAGAGGGCCCACGACCGGAATTTTTTCCGCCTTCTCCTTGAGTTCCAAAAACTGTTTTGCTGCGACGTTGGGGGCTTTTTTTAGCTTACCAAGCAGGGAAATCAGCGTCGTACAGTAGTCTTCGGTTTCTTCAGGAGTCAGCTCAGCTTCTGGAGAGCTGAGCTCTTTGATGAGAAATTCCGCAGCACTCAGATCGTCAGTGGCATAAGTGCCTGCGATGTCCAAGGATGAGGGGAAGGCCCTAGCGGCAACAACACTTGGCCATGGTAATGACCCTTCGCCCAACAATCCTTGCTGGGAACCTGTACCCATGGGATCTGCAGCTGTACATGGATAGAGTCCATTACTCACGACCAACCTCCCTTTATAAGCTGGCTCGATTGCCAAGTGACGCCCAGCGATGGCGGTAACACAATGCCATCCAATATCACGAAAGCGTCGAGAAACCAGGATGCCTTGGCGACTGAGCAGAAACGCAGCATGGAGCTGCTTAGAACTTACGCCGAGCAATACTATTTTCCGACGCAGCGTCAATCCTGCGTTTCGCGCTCCGAGAGCACTGCTAAAAGCCCTGAAATTTCGTAGCACCAAAACTACAGCAATCGCCTTTGCTAAAGTCCGGCTTAAAGCCAATCGGGATTGCTGCACCTGTCAGAACCGGGTCAGACATGCATAAAGCGTGAAAGTGCCATCAGTGTTTCAAAAAAGAGAAACTGGCCGTAATACAGCCAACAGAACAACACACGATGACCACTACACACAGATTCCCAGCGCGCCGAAAATCAGAAAGCCCAAAAATAGCGGTTACGCGCCCATTTTCGGTTAATATTTTCTGAGTGTTCGGCGCGTATTTTAAGAAAATCTTGGCTCGGTTAAAAAAATCTAGCCAATGATAGGGGAAAAAATGGGAAATCTAGTGGGTTACGCCCATTTGATCAATGCGATGGGGCTGAAGGCTATCGGGGTAAAGAAGCCCGCACTCGTTCAACCCGTCACCCGCATTGAGCGGATCAACGGCGCGCTTGCAGTGCCGCAAGCGGTTGCACCGGAGGCTGGGGATTTTCTCGCCCACATCATCTTTGCGCTCAAACATGAGGGCGTCAATCTCTCTATTTTGGCGCAGGCTCTGCCTCGCATTGAAGGTCAACTCCTTGTCGAGGCCATAACCCAATCCCCCAGCAGTGGCTATCTGCGCAAAGTCTGCTTCCTCTGGGAAGTCTACTCCGGCGCTTTACTGGACTACACGGACAAGCCTCGGGGCCCCGGCGTCCTCCTTTTTGATCCAGAGCGGTACATCACTGGCCCATCGGTGCGAAACAACCGATGGCGCGTGGACTTCAATGGGCTGGGGACACTCCAATATTGCGCGACGGTAGAGCGCACGCCCGAGATCCAAGCCCTGCTTGAATACGACATTCTAGGGCGTTCGAAAGAGTTCATTGCTTCCTTGCCTAAGGAAATGATGGATCGCGCCATCAACTGGGCGTACCTGAGCGAGACAGATTCCTCATTTGCGATTGAAAAGGAAGCACCAAGCCAGCAGAAGTCAGAGCGTTTCGTTCAGTTGCTGCGCCAGGCACATGACCGCCAGCTGCTTACTGAAGACTACTTGGTCTCTCTGCAAAACAATGTAATTTCCCAACCGCTTGAATGGGCGGTGGCCTTCCGGCATAAACAAAACCACCTGACCAACTCCTTTCGAGGAGCGGCAGGGGTCACCTATATCCCACCACCACCAGACCTTTGCCGGGATCTGATGTTCGAACTCATGGCCTTCGCAAACCGTGCACCGTTGGAGCTTGACCCGCTGGTGGCCGCCGGCATTGCCTCATTCGGATTCGTGTTCTTGCATCCCGTCATGGATGGGAATGGCCGACTGTCGCGCTTCTTAATACACCAGGCATTGTGCTGCAGCGGTGCGCTGGAGAACGGTTTGTTACTCCCTGTCTCCGTTGCCATGAAGCGAGAGGAGCAACGCTACCTTGAAGCTTTGCAGAGCTTCTCGAAACCCGCCCGGCAATTCTGGGACGTTCGTTGGATCGATGCCGACAACATGTCGCTTAACTTCACCGGCGACCCTAGCCTCTATCGCTACTGGGATGCGACTGAATGTGTGGCCTTCACGCTGGAAATGGCCAAGCGGGCATTGGAAATCGAACTGAGGGAAGAAACCGAGTATCTGCAACGATACGACACGTTGCTCAAGGTGGTTAATGACAACTACGACGTGCGCGGCAGCCTCTTGAGCAAGCTGATAATGCAGTGCTTAGACCAGAATGGGGTCGTATCAAAGGGCCGGCGCAAGCAATACAACGGGTATATCCAAGAGGAGGTTTTCGACTTCCTGGAAGGTCACGCCCAGGCCCTTCTGGCTGAAGCCTACGCAGAGCCCGACGACTAATAGTCTAGCGACTGGGGCGGTTGAATGACCGGTGGCAGATCCCTTGGGTGAAGCCATGTCCATCTCAGTCCCGCCATCTCCACTAGCTATTAGGCGGCCCAACCTTTCAAGCTCCTCAGCTTTGAAAAGGCCCAAAGCGTGCGGTCGTTCACCCACGTGGCCATCACTGGAATACCTCAAGTCTGTAACAGGCGCGGATCAAAGCAATCAGCAGCCTGCGACAGACTCCATTTATTCCCGACAGACTTTATTTCATAGCTCAACACCATCAACTTAAACCACCATCACTCCACCGTCACCGATTTCGCCAGGTTGCGCGGCTGGTCGACATCGGTGCCCTTGAGTACTGCCACGTAATACGACAGCAATTGCAGCGGAAGGGTGTAGAGGATTGGTGCCAGGGTGTCATGGATATGCGGCAAGGTGATGACGTGTGTCCCCTCGCCATTGCTCATCCCGGCCTTCTCGTCGGCGAAGACGATCAACTCGCCACCGCGGGCGCGAACTTCCTGTAAGTTGGATTTGAGTTTTTCCAACAACTCGTTGTTCGGCGCCACGGTGACGATCGGCATGTCGTTGTCGACCAGCGCCAGTGGACCGTGCTTGAGTTCACCCGCCGGGTAGGCTTCGGCATGGATATAGGAAATCTCCTTGAGCTTGAGCGAGCCCTCCATCGCCACCGGGTATTGCGCGCCACGACCGAGGAACAGGGTGTGGTGCTTGTCGGCGAACAGTTCGGCGATTTTCTCGATCTTGGCATCCATCGCCAGGGTTTCGCCCAGGCGGGTCGGCAGGCGCCGCAGTTCTTCCACCAATTCCGCTTCGACACCCGGTGCCAGGGTGCCGCGTACCTGGCCTAGCGCCAGGGTCAGCAGCAGCAAGCCGACCAGTTGGGTGGTGAAGGCCTTGGTCGAGGCCACGCCAATCTCGCGGCCAGCCTGGGTGAGCAGGGTCAGGTCCGACTCGCGTACCAGCGAGCTGATGCTGACATTACAGATCGCCAAGCTGGCGAGGAAACCCAGCTCTTTCGCATTGCGCAAGGCCGCCAAGGTATCGGCGGTCTCGCCGGACTGGGAAACGGAGACAAACAGCGTATCCGGCTGCACCACCACCTTGCGATAGCGGAATTCGCTGGCAACTTCGACCTGGCACGGAATACCCGCCAGGCCTTCCAACCAGTAACGGGCAACCATGCCGGCGTGGTAGCTGGTGCCACAGGCGACGATCTGCACGTTGCGTACCTTGGCGAACAGTTCGGCGGCCTGGGGGCCGAAGGCCTGGACCAGCACCTGGTTCTGGCTCAGGCGCCCTTCCAGAGTACGTTGCACCACAGCCGGCTGTTCGTGGATTTCCTTGAGCATGAAGTGGCGGAACGCGCCCTTGTCTGCAGCTTCGGCGCCGTCGCGATACTGCACTGCCTCGCGCTCGACGGCCTGTCCATCGATATCCCAGATCTGCACGCTGTCGCGGCGGATCTCGGCGATATCGCCTTCTTCCAAATACATGAAGCGGTCGGTTACCTGGCGCAGGGCGAGTTGGTCGGAGGCGAGAAAGTTTTCCCCCAGGCCGAGGCCGATCACCAATGGGCTGCCGCTACGCGCAGCCAGCAGGCGATCAGGCTGCTGCGCATTGATCACCGCCAAGCCATAGGCTCCGTGCAGTTCCTTGACCGTGGCCTTCAGTGCCGTGGTCAGGTCGCCGAGGTCTTTGAGTTTGTGGCTGAGCAGGTGGGCGATCACTTCGGTGTCGGTGTCCGAGGTGAAGACGTAGCCCAGGCCTTTGAGTTGTTCACGCAGGGCTTCGTGGTTTTCGATGATGCCGTTGTGTACCACGGCAAGATCCGAGCCGGAGAAATGCGGGTGGGCGTTACGCTCGCACGGGGCGCCATGGGTGGCCCAGCGAGTGTGAGCGATCCCTAGGCGACCGGCCAGCGGTTGACCGGCCAAGGCCTGGTCCAGCTCACTGACCTTGCCGGTACGCCGGGCACGCTCCAGTTTGCCGTTATGGGTGAAGACGGCGACACCGGCGCTGTCATAGCCACGGTATTCCAGACGCTTCAGGCCTTCGACCAGGATGGCCGTGATATTACGTTCAGCAACCGCACCGACAATTCCACACATGCTCTCTCTCCTAGCTGACAGCCGCGCAAATCAAATGTATCCCGCGGGCCTGAATCTGTTCGCGTGCCTCCAGCGGCAAGCGTTCATCAGTAATAAGGGTATGGACGCTGCTCCAGGGCAGTTCCAGGTTGGGTATGCGCCGGCCGATCTTGTCAGCCTCGACCATCACCACCACTTCTCGAGCAACCTGAGCCATGACCCGGCTCAAGCCGAGCAACTCGTTGAAGGTGGTGGTACCGCGTTGCAGATCGATGCCGTCAGCACCGATAAATAGCTGGTCAAAGTCGTAGGAACGCAGCACCTGTTCGGCGACCTGGCCCTGGAACGACTCGGAATGCGGGTCCCAGGTGCCGCCGGTCATCAACAACACGGGCTCGTGTTCCAGCTCGCTCAAGGCGCGGGCAACATGCAGGGAATTGGTCATCACCACCAGGCCGGGCTGCCGGCCCAGTTCAGGAATCATCGCGGCGGTGGTGCTGCCGCTGTCGATGATGATCCGTGCGTGTTCGCGTAGGCACCCGACTGCGGCCCGAGCAATCGCTTGCTTGTGCTTCGAAACCGACTGGCCGGGATCGCCGACCAGTTCATGGGGCATACTGATCGCACCGCCATAGCGGCGCAGTAGCAAACCATTGCTTTCGAGGGCAGCCAGATCCTTGCGCACCGTAACCTCGGAAGTTTCGAAGCGCCTGGCCAGTTCGTCCACGCTCACTTCGCCTTGCTCATTGAGCAAGGCGAGGATGCCGTGGCGACGTTGAGGGGTGTTGCGTTTCGACATGACGGCTTAAGTTTCGATTCGAAAGATAATAAATGCAATCAAAACCTGAAATCGAAACTTCGTCAAGCGAAGCTTTGCCAAAAAAGCTGTGGATAACTCAGCTTTTGTTGATCTTCACTGGCCGTTGCCAGCCGTCGATATTGCGCTGACGCGCACGGGCCACGGCCAGTTGCCCTTCACCAACGCTCTGATTGATGGTCGAGCCCGCCGCCGTGCTGGCGCCGTTGGAGATATCCACAGGCGCTACCAGGGAGTTGTTGGAGCCGATAAAGACGTCTTCACCCAACACCGTCTGGTGCTTGTTGGCCCCGTCATAGTTGCAGGTGATGGTGCCAGCGCCGATATTGGTCCGTGCGCCAATCCGCGCATCGCCCAGGTAGGTGAGGTGACCCGCCTTGGCATCGTCGGCCAGGTGCGCGTTCTTCAACTCGACGAAGTTACCCACATGGGCTCGGGCTCCGAGCACACTGCCAGGGCGCAGGCGGGCAAACGGACCGGCATCGCTGCCTTCGCCCAAAATCGCACCGTCGAGGTGGCTGTTGGCTTTGACCGTCACGCCTCTGCGCAGCGTGGTGTCCTTGATCACACAGTTGGGACCGATCACCACATCGTCCTCGATTACCACGCGACCTTCGAGGATCACGTTGATGTCGATCAGGATATCGCGACCCACGCTGACTTCGCCGCGCACATCGAAGCGCGCCGGGTCACGCAGGGTCACGCCCTGAGCCATCAGACGCAACGCCGCGCGTTTCTGGTAGTGACGCTCGAGCTCGGCCAGTTGTTTACGGTCGTTGGCGCCCTGCACTTCCATGGCGTCGTAAGGTTGCTCGGTTTCCACTACCAGACCATCGCCGACCGCCATCGCGATCACGTCGGTCAGGTAGTACTCACCCTGAGCGTTGTGGTTCGACAGGCGGCTCATCCAGCCGCCGAGACGTTGGGACGGTAACGCGAGGATGCCGGTATTGCCTTCGGTGATCGCCCGCTGCGCCTCATTGGTATCCTTCTGCTCGACGATCGCACAGGCCTTGCCCTGGGCGTTGCGCACGATACGGCCATAACCGGTGGGGTCCGCCAGTTCGACAGTCAACAGCGCCACTTGGTCAGGCGTGGCGTGCTGCAGCAGGCGTTGCAGGGTGTCCACTTCGATCAACGGGACGTCGCCGTAGAGCACCAACACCGTGTCTCCGGTGATAAAGGGCACAGCCTGGGCCACCGCGTGGCCGGTTCCCAGTTGCTTGTCCTGCAACACGAAGTTCAGGTCATCGGCCGCCAGCCGTTCGCGCACCTGGTCAGCGCCATGGCCGATGACCACGTGAATGCGTTGTGGATTCAGTTGCCGGGCGCTGTGGATAACATGCCCCAGCATCGAATGGCCAGCTACGGGGTGAAGAACCTTCGGTAATGCCGAACGCATGCGGGTGCCTTGACCTGCGGCGAGGATAACGATTTCGAGAGACATGACTGGCTACCAATCCTAGGTGGTCAGCGGCTGCGACCAGGTGATGAACATCGGAAAAGAAAAAAGGGTAGCCGAGGCTACCCTTTTTAATCAATCACACAAACAAGCGGCGGCTTAACCACCAAACTTCTTGCGGATCTGCTGGACGGTGCGCAGCTGGGCTGCGGCCTCGGCCAGACGTGCAGCGGCGGAACCGTAGTCGAAGTCCGCGCCTTTTTCATTCAGGGCCTTCTCGGCAGCCTTGACGGCTTCCTGAGCGGAGGCTTCGTCCAGGTCGGCAGCACGTTGCACGGTGTCGGCAAGAACCTTGACCATGTTCGGCTGAACCTCGAGGAACCCACCGGAGATGTAGAACACCTCAGCTTCCCCGCCCTGCTTGATCAAGCGGATCGGGCCCGGCTTGAGATGGGTGATCAGCGGCGCGTGGCCCAGGGCAATACCCAGGTCACCGAGCGCACCGTGTGCAATCACCATCTCGACCAGGCCAGAGAAGATTTCTCCTTCCGCACTGACGATATCGCAATGGACTGTCATAGCCATCTGATTGCCTCAACCTAAATTAGCGCCCGTTGCCGGGCGCCGGGATTACAGTTTCTTGGCTTTCTCGATCGCTTCTTCGATGCCGCCAACCATGTAGAACGCTTGTTCTGGCAGGTGGTCGTAGTCACCGTTGAGGATGCCTTTGAAGCCAGCAATGGTGTCCTTCAGGGAAACGTATTTACCCGAGGCACCGGTGAAGACTTCAGCCACGAAGAACGGCTGCGACAGGAAACGCTGGATCTTACGAGCGCGGGATACCAACTGCTTGTCGGTTTCCGACAGCTCGTCCATACCCAGGATCGCGATGATGTCCTTCAGTTCCTTGTAACGCTGCAGTACGTACTGGACGCCGCGAGCAGTGTCGTAGTGGTCCTGGCCGATCACGTTCGGGTCCAGCTGGCGCGAAGTCGAGTCCAGTGGATCGACCGCCGGGTAGATACCCAGGGAGGCGATGTCACGGGACAATACGACGGTGGCGTCCAAGTGGGCGAAGGTGGTCGCTGGCGACGGGTCGGTCAAGTCATCCGCCGGTACGTATACCGCCTGGATCGAGGTGATCGAACCTTCCTTGGTCGAAGTGATGCGCTCTTGCAGCACGCCCATCTCTTCAGCCAGGGTCGGCTGGTAACCTACCGCCGACGGCATACGGCCCAGCAGTGCGGATACTTCGGTACCGGCCAGGGTGTAACGGTAGATGTTGTCGACGAACAGCAGAACGTCGTTACCTTCGTCACGGAACTTCTCGGCCATGGTCAGGCCGGTCAGGGCGACGCGCAGACGGTTTCCCGGCGGCTCGTTCATCTGGCCGTAGACCAGTGCCACTTTGTCCAGAACGTTGGAGTCCTTCATCTCGTGGTAGAAGTCGTTACCCTCACGAGTACGCTCACCCACACCGGCGAACACCGAATAACCGCTGTGCTCGATGGCGATGTTACGGATCAGTTCCATCATGTTAACGGTCTTGCCGACACCGGCACCACCGAACAGACCGACTTTACCGCCCTTGGCGAACGGGCAGACCAGATCGATAACCTTGATGCCGGTTTCCAGCAGGTCGTTGCCGCCCGCCTGCTCGGCGAACGACGGCGCCGCACGGTGGATACCCCAACGCTCGTCGGTGTCGATCGGACCGGCTTCGTCGATCGGGTTGCCGAGGACGTCCATGATCCGGCCCAGGGTCGCTTTACCGACCGGTACGGAGATGGCGGCCTTGGTGTCGACAACGCCCAGACCGCGCTTCAAGCCTTCGGTGGAACCCATCGCAATGGTACGCACCACGCCGTCGCCCAACTGCTGTTGGACTTCCAGGGTAGTTTCCGCGCCTTGTACTTTCAGCGCGTTGTAGATGCTCGGTACGCTGTCGCGTGGGAATTCCACGTCGATAACGGCGCCGATGATTTGAACGATACGTCCGCTACTCATAGCTGGATCCTCTGAATATTTGAACCGTTAAACCGCGGCAGCGCCGCCGACGATTTCCGAGATCTCTTGGGTGATCGCAGCCTGACGCGCCTTGTTGTAGATCAGTTGCAAATCGCTGATCAAATCACCGGCGTTGTCGGTAGCGTTCTTCATCGCGATCATCCGCGCAGCTTGTTCGGCCGCGTTGTTCTCGACCACCGCCTGGTACACCTGCGACTCCACGTAGCGCACCATCAGGCTGTCAAGCAGCTCTTTGGCGTCCGGTTCGTAGAGATAGTCCCAGTGGTGCTTGAGTTCTTGATCCGGGGTTGCCACCAGTGGAATCAACTGCTCCACGGTAGGCTGCTGGGTCATGGTGTTGATGAACTTGTTGGACACCACGGACAGACGATCAATACGGCCATCCAAGTAGGCATCCAGCATCACCTTGACGCTGCCGATCAGGTCATTGATCGACGGCTCTTCACCCAGGTGGCTGATAGCGGCAACGACGTTACCGCCGAAGTTGCGGAAAAACGCCGCCCCCTTGCTACCCACCACACACAGATCAATCTCGACGCCGTTTTCGCGGTTTACCGCCATGTCCTTGACCAGGGCCTTGAACAGGTTGGTGTTCAAGCCACCGCACAAACCACGGTCACTGCTTACCACGACGTAACCGACACGCTTGATTTCGCGGTCGATCATGAACGGGTGGCGGTATTCCGGGTTGGCGTTGGCCAGATGCCCAATTACCTGGCGGATACGCTCCGCATAAGGACGGCTAGCCGCCATGCGCATTTGTGCCTTGCGCATTTTGCTGACCGCCACTTTTTCCATGGCGCTGGTAATTTTTTGCGTGCTTTTGATGCTCGCAATCTTACTGCGAATCTCTTTTGCGCCTGCCATGTAACACCTATCAGGTTAGCAAGCGGGAGCCTTGCGGCTCCCGCTGCGGCTTACCAGGTTTGGGTGGCCTTGAACTTCTCGATACCGGCTTTCATGCCAGCGTCGATTTCGTCATTGAAGTCACCCTTCACGTTGATCTTGGCCATCAAATCGGCGTGATCGCGGTTGAAGTAAGCAATCAGCGCTTGTTCAAAGCTGCCGACCTTGGCGATTTCGATGTCAGTCAGGAACCCACGCTCAGCGGCATACAGCGACAGCGCCATGTCAGCGATCGACATTGGTGCGTATTGCTTCTGCTTCATCAGCTCGGTAACGCGCTGACCATGCTCAAGTTGCTTGCGGGTCGCTTCGTCCAGGTCAGAAGCGAACTGGGCGAATGCCGCCAGTTCACGGTACTGGGCCAGGGCGGTACGGATACCACCGGACAGCTTCTTGATGATCTTGGTCTGGGCGGCGCCCCCTACACGGGATACCGAAACACCGGCGTTCACAGCAGGACGGATCCCGGAGTTGAACATGGCCGATTCCAGGAAGATCTGACCGTCGGTGATGGAAATCACGTTGGTCGGAACGAACGCGGAAACGTCGCCAGCCTGGGTTTCGATGATCGGCAGAGCGGTCAGGGAACCGGTTTTGCCAGTCACCGCGCCATTGGTGAACTTCTCGACGTACTCTTCCGAGACGCGGGATGCACGCTCCAGCAGACGGGAGTGGAGATAGAACACGTCGCCTGGGTAGGCTTCACGGCCTGGTGGACGGCGCAGCAGCAGGGAAATCTGGCGGTAGGCCACTGCTTGCTTGGACAGATCGTCATAAACGATCAGCGCGTCTTCACCGCGGTCGCGGAAGAACTCGCCCATGGTGCAACCGGAGTACGGTGCCAGGAACTGCAGCGCGGGAGATTCGGAAGCACTGGCGGCCACGATGATGGTGTTGGCCAGGGCGCCGTTTTCTTCCAGCTTGCGAACCACGTTGGCGATGGTCGATTGCTTCTGACCGATCGCTACGTAAACGCAGAAGATGCCGCTGTCTTTCTGGTTGATGATCGCGTCGATCGCCAAAGCGGTCTTACCGATCTGACGGTCACCGATGATCAGCTCACGCTGGCCACGGCCCACCGGGATCATCGCATCGACAGCCTTGTAGCCGGTCTGTACAGGCTGGTCTACCGACTTACGCCAGATCACGCCTGGAGCCACTTTCTCGACCGCGTCGGTCTCGGTGTTGTTCAGCGGACCTTTGCCGTCAACCGGGTTACCCAGTGCGTCGACAACGCGACCCAGCAGTTCCTTACCCACCGGAACTTCGAGAATGCGGCCGGTACACTTGGCACTCATGCCTTCAGCCAGACTGGTGTACGCGCCTAATACCACGGCACCTACGGAGTCTTGCTCAAGGTTGAGGGCCATACCGTAGACGCCGCCCGGAAACTCGATCATCTCGCCGTACATGACGTCGGCTAGACCGTGAATCCGCACGATACCGTCAGATACGCTGACGACAGTGCCTTCGTTACGGGCTTGGGAGGTCACATCGAGTTTGTCGATGCGGCCCTTGATAATTTCACTTATTTCGGAAGGATTGAGTTGCTGCATTGCTCTGCTGCCCCTTCAAACTCAAGATTTCAATGCTTCGGCCAATTTCGCGAGTTTGCCGCGAACTGAGCCATCGATAACCAGGTCGCCGGCGCGAATGACAACACCCCCGATAAGGGATGAGTCTTCCGCAACTTGCAGGCGCACTTCCCGGTCGAGTCGTGCACTGAGAACCTTGGCGAGTTTGTCTTGCTGTTCTTGGTTCAATGCAAAAGCACTGGTGACTTCCACGTCTACCGATTTCTCTTGCTCGGCCTTGTACAGGTCGAACAGAGCGGCAATCTCCGGCAACAGCGGGAGACGGTCGTTTTCGGCAACGACATGGATGAAATTCTGTGCCTTGGCATCGAACTTGTCGCCACACACGTCAATAAACGTGGTGGCCTTGTCTGCGCTCGTCAGTCGCGGGGCCTTGAGCACGCGCCGCATGGTGTCGTCTTGCGACACCTTAGCGGCCAGGCCGAGCATGGCTGACCAATGGGCCAGTTGCTGGTGGGCCTGAGCGTGCTCGAAGGCCGCCTTAGCGTAAGGTCGGGCCAACGTGGTCAGTTCTGCCATGATCGCCCTCGCTTAAATTTCAGCAGCCAGTTTGTTAACCAGCTCCGCGTGCGCGTTTTGATCGATTGTGGCACCCAGGATCTTCTCGGCACCGCCAACGGCCAGGCTACCCAGTTGGGCGCGCAGCACGTCTTTGACGCTGTTCAGTTCCTGCTCGATCTCGGCATGAGCCGAAGCCTTCACGCGTTCAGCTTCGACGCGGGCTTTATCAACAGCCTCTTCGACGATCTGGTTACCGCGTTTCTTCGCTTGCTCAATGATCTCGGCTGCCTGTGCTTTTGCTTCGCGCAGTTGATGACCCGCTTTCTCTTGGGCCAACTCCAGGTCGCGAGCTGCACGGCTGGCAGCGTCCAATCCATCCGCGATCTTCTTCTGACGTTCGTGCAAAGCCGCGATGACCGGAGGCCACACGAACTTCATGCAAAACAGTACAAAAATGAAGAACGCAACGGACTGGCCAATCAGGGTTGCATTAATGTTCACGCCAACACCTCGCTCGTTCGTTGTCCATCACACCAATCAACTCGAAAACTCGAGTGATCAGCCAGCGAGTTGACCAACGAAGGGGTTCGCGAAGGTGAAGAACAGAGCGATACCAACGCCGATCATGGTGACGGCGTCGAGCAGGCCGGCCACGATGAACATCTTGACTTGCAGCATTGGTACCATTTCTGGCTGACGCGCCGCGCCTTCCAGGAATTTGCCGCCCAGCAGGCCAAAGCCAATGGCGGTACCCAGTGCGCCCAGGCCGATCAACAGTGCAACAGCGATAGCGGTTAGACCAACTACAGTTTCCATCTTTCCTCCCGACTTTTACGTCGTATGGTTTAGGTTTTTTAGATTTTAAAGCGGTAAAACAAATCGTTTCAGAGCCTTGGAAGGCCACCTTCCCGTTTTATCGGGAAGGACACCAGACCAGTCGAGACTGGTCTTAATGGTTTTCTTCGTGCGCCATCGACAGGTAGACGATAGTCAGCATCATGAAGATGAACGCCTGCAGGGTGATGATCAGAATGTGGAAAACGGCCCACGCCCACTGCAGTACGACACCCAGGCCGCTCAGCCAGAGCAGACCACTGCCGAACATCACTGCAATCAGGATGAATACCAGCTCACCGGCGTACATGTTGCCGAACAGTCGCAGGGCCAGGGAGATCGGCTTGGCGACCAGGGTCACGAACTCCAGCAGGAAGTTCACCGGGATCAACAACGCTTGAACGAAGATGTTCTTGCTGCCGAACGGATGCAGGGTCAGTTCGCCGATGAAGCCGCCGATGCCCTTGACCTTGATGCTGTAGAAAATGATCAACGCGAACACCGACAGGGCCATGCCCAGGGTAGCGTTAGGGTCCGTGGTGGAAACCGCACGGAATGGAATGTGATGATCGCCGGAAATCAGGATCGCCAACTGAGGAATCCAGTCGACCGGTACCAGGTCAACGGCGTTCATCAGGAACACCCAGACGAAGATGGTCAGTGCCAGCGGCGCAATCACCGGGCTGCGACCGTGGAAACTGTCTTTCACGCTGCCGTCGACGAATTCGACCAATACCTCAACGAAGTTCTGCAAAGCGCCTGGCTGACCGGAAGTTGCCTTCTTTGCCGCCATGCGGAAAATCAGGACGAAGATCAGACCCAATGCGACAGACCAACCCAAGGTGTCCAGGTGGAATGCCCAGAAGCCCATTGCCTTGGCTTCTGCTGCGGAATGGGCAAAGCCCCAGCCGCCGTTAGGTAGCTGACCGAAGGTCAGGTTCTGCAAGTGGTGCTGGATATAGCCCGAAGCGGATTCTGCTGCCATGGTTGCCTCAAACGCCCTAAGGTCTCGAAAGTCTTGTTTTCATTAGCAGGGGAGCCAACCAACTGACCGACTGGGTCAGCACGAAGACACCGAAGACTGCTATCGGCGCCAGTGGCTTCACTCCTGCGAACGTCAGTGCAAACAGCACTGCCGTCAAAATCAACTTGCCCGCCTCGCCGGCATAAAAAGACCGGACGATGGACTGGGCTGCTCGGGCGCCGGAAAACCGAAAGGCCCTGTGAGCAAAATACATGTTGGGTAGCGAGGCTATCAGGCCTCCACAGAGTCCCGAGTATCCGGCAACGCCACCGTACCATTGCCAAAGCACCAACGCGGCCACCAGCAATATGACCCATTGAGCCAATAAAACCGGGAATACCGCCAAGCGATGGAACGGCAACCTGTTTGGCCTGCGGATTTCCACCACTCACGCTCCTCAAAGGTCGGCTGCCGGAAATCAATAACTTGGCATAAATTGTGCCGACAAAATGCGCGCAGAGTATAGGGGCGGTTCGGCCCCTATTCAACTGCCGGGTAGTGATTTCCGCCTGCGCGCTACATGAGGAAATGTTTCAACGAATATGGGCAAGTACCCCTTGTAGTTCATCCAAGGAGTTATAGCGAATCACCAACTGGCCTTTTCCTTTCTGCCCGTGACGAATCTGCACCGCAGACCCCAGCCGCTCGGCGAGGCGCTGTTCGAGACGACTGATGTCCGGGTCCGCCTTAGGCGGTTCGACCGGGGCTGGTTTGCCACTCAGCCACTGACGAACCAGTGCTTCGGTCTGGCGCACGGTAAGGCCACGTGCGACAACATGTCGCGCCCCTTCGACCTGCCGCTCATCCGGCAAACCAAGCAAGGCACGAGCATGACCCATTTCCAGATCGCCGTGGGACAACATGGTCTTGATGACTTCCGGCAATGCGATCAAGCGCAGCAGGTTGGCTACGGTCACGCGGGACTTGCCCACCGCCTCGGCGACCTGTTGCTGGGTCAGTTGGAATTCCTGCTGCAGTCGCTGCAGGGCCACGGCTTCCTCGATCGGGTTGAGGTCTTCACGCTGGATGTTCTCGATCAGCGCCATGGCAATGGCGGTTTCATCCGTTACATCGCGAACCATGGCCGGAATGGTTTCCTGCCCGGCCTGCTGGCTGGCGCGCCAGCGACGTTCGCCGGCGATGATTTCGAAACGCCCGTTGCCGATCGGACGGACCACGATCGGTTGCATCACGCCCTGGGCCTTGATCGAGTTCGCCAGCTCTTCCAGCGCCTGCGGGTCCATGTCGCGGCGCGGCTGGTATTTGCCGCGCTGAATCAAGTCCAGCGGCAGGTGTTGCAGTTCGCGTTCGTCGGCCTGGACAGCTTGCTCTTCCAGCGAGCTGACAGTCGGACCGCTGAGCAATGCATCCAGCCCACGTCCTAGACCTCGTTTCTTGACGGCCATGGGATTTCCTTAAGTTGCCGGAGCGGCGGCGCGTGAATTTTTACGTTGCCGACGAATCATCTCGCTCGCCAGAGCCAGGTAAGCCACGGCACCACGGGATTGTTTGTCGTATGCCAGAGCCGGCATACCGTAGCTCGGGGCTTCGGCCAGACGGATGTTGCGCGGAATCACGGTGTCGTACAGTTGATCACCGAAATGTTCCTGGAGCTGTGCGGAAACATCGTTCATCAAACTCAGACGAGGGTCGTACATGGTCCGCAGCAGCCCCTCAACCTTCAGCTCCGGGTTGAGCAGTTCAGCGATGCGCTTGATGTTATCCACAAGGTCGCTGAGCCCTTCGAGGGCAAAATATTCACACTGCATGGGAATAATCACCCCATCAGCGGCCACCAAAGCGTTGAGGGTCAGCATCGACAGCGACGGCGGGCAGTCAATCAGGATGAAGTCGTAGTTCTCGCGGATCGGCGCCAGGGCGCTGCGCAGCCGGCTTTCCTTCATCTGCATTTCCAGCAGCACCACCTCGGCCGCTGTCAGGTCACGGTTGGCTGGCAGCAGTTGATAACCGCCGTGTTCGGAGAAATGCATGGCCTGCGCCAGATCGCATTCACCGATCAGCACATCGTAGATGGAGTTTTCCAGACCGTGTTTATCCACACCGCTACCCATGGTGGCGTTGCCCTGTGGATCGAGATCGATCAACAGCACCCGACGCTTGGTGGCGACCAGGGATGCAGCGAGGTTGATGCAGGTGGTGGTCTTGCCCACACCACCTTTCTGGTTCGCTATCGCGAATACCTTAGCCATTCTTGCTTGTGTTCCCAATCATGCCCTGCGGCGCAGTATCAGCAGATGACGTTGACCTTGGCAACCGGGTACGGCCAAAGCGTGTTCGCTATCGAGCTGGAAGTCTGCCGGTAATGCTACCAGCTCGTCCGCCGGATGGACGCCCTTCATTGCCAGCCAGCGTGTATCAGTGTCGCCGAGATGGCGAGTCCAGTTGCTGAAGTTCTCCATGCTGCTGAACGCCCGGGAAATAATCCCGTTGAATGGCTGCTGCGGCTGGAAGGCTTCGACGCGACTGTGGATAACTTGCAGGTTATCCAGTTTGAGTTCGAGTTTGACCTGGGTCAGGAAGCGGGTCTTCTTGCCGTTGCTGTCCAGGCAGCTCACTTGCGACTCCGGAAACAGGATCGCCAGCGGCACACCCGGCATCCCGCCGCCGCTGCCGACATCGAGCCAGCGCCCCGAGTCGACGAAGGACATCACGCTCAGGCTGTCGAGCAGGTGCCGTGAAACCATTTCGTCCGGGTCGCGCACAGCGGTCAGATTGTAGGCCTTGTTCCATTTGATCAACAGAGCCAGATAACCGAGCAACTGCTCATGCTGAGCGGCGGTCAGGTGGACGCCAAGCTGACCAGCACCTGTGGATAACTCTTCGGCGTGTTGCGAGGTGACCTGTGAGTTCAAGCGCTTTGCTCCAACTGACGGCCCGCACCGCGTTTTTTTAAGTGAATCATCAGCAGGGAAATCGCCGCTGGCGTGACGCCAGGAATCCTCGAAGCCTGGCCCAAGGTCTCGGGCCGGATTGCGCCGAGCTTGCCCTGGATCTCTTTCGACAGGCCAGAGATGTTCGAATAATCGATATCCACAGGCAGCTGGGTGTCTTCGCTGGCCCGTAGCCGGGCGATTTCATCCTGCTGGCGGTCGATGTAGCCGGCGTACTTGGTCTTGATCTCAACCTGCTCGGCGACCTGTGGATCTTCCGCGCCCTGCCCGGTCACTTCGACCAGGCCCGCGTAGTCGATTTCCGGACGGCTCAGCAGATTGAGCAAATTGTATTCGTGGGTCAGCGGCGTACCGAATTTCTCGGCGATTGCATCGCCCTGCTCAGTGCCCGGGCGCACCCAAGTGCTTTTCAGGCGCTGTTCTTCCAGCTCGATGCTTTCGCGTTTTGTGCAAAAAGCCGCCCAGCGCGCATCATCCACCAGACCCAGCTCGCGACCTTTTTCGGTCAGCCGCAGGTCGGCGTTGTCTTCACGCAGGATCAGCCGGTATTCGGCGCGGGAGGTGAACATCCGGTACGGTTCCTGGGTACCGAGGGTGATCAGATCATCGACCAGTACCCCGATGTAGGCCTCGTCCCGACGCGGGCACCAGCTGTCCTTGCCCTGGGCCCGCAGCGCAGCGTTGGCGCCAGCCAGCAAACCCTGGGCGCCGGCCTCTTCGTAACCGGTGGTGCCGTTGATCTGTCCGGCAAAGAACAGACCGCCGATCACCTTGGTTTCCAAGCTGTACTTCAGGTCACGCGGGTCGAAGTAGTCGTACTCGATGGCGTAGCCCGGACGAACGATGTGGGCGTTTTCCATGCCGCGGATCGACTGGACGATCTGCAACTGCACGTCGAATGGCAGGGAGGTGGATATCCCGTTCGGGTACAACTCGTGGGTGGTCAGGCCCTCCGGTTCGATAAAGACCTGATGGCTTTGCTTGTCGGCAAAGCGGTGGATCTTGTCTTCGATCGACGGGCAGTAGCGCGGACCGATGCCTTCGATCACCCCGGAATACATCGGCGAACGATCGAGGTTGGCGGCAATGATCTCGTGGGTGCGGGCGTTGGTGTGGGTAATCCAGCAACTGACCTGACGTGGATGCTGCTCTTTCGAGCCCATGAACGACATCACTGGAATCGGCATGTCACCGGGTTGTTCGCTCATCACCGAGAAATCCACGGAACGACCATCGATCCGTGGCGGGGTGCCGGTTTTCAGGCGACCGACCCGCAACGGCAGTTCCCGCAAGCGATGGGCCAGGGCAATCGACGGCGGATCGCCGGCGCGGCCACCCGAATAGTTCTGCATCCCGATGTGGATAAGTCCACCGAGGAAGGTGCCGGTGGTCAACACCACGGATTCGGCGAAGAAACGCAGACCCATCTGGGTCACAACCCCCCTGACCTGATCCTGCTCGACAATCAGATCGTCGGCGGCCTGCTGAAATATCCACAGGTTCGGCTGGTGTTCCAGGATTTCACGAACAGCGGCCTTGTACAGCAGGCGGTCGGCCTGTGCCCGAGTTGCGCGCACAGCCGGGCCTTTACGGCTGTTGAGGACACGAAACTGGATGCCACCTTTATCGGTGGCGATGGCCATCGCGCCACCAAGGGCATCGATTTCCTTGACCAAATGGCTTTTACCAATACCACCAATGGCAGGGTTGCAACTCATTGCACCGAGGGTTTCCACGTTATGCGTCAGCAACAGGGTTCTTGCGCCCATGCGTGCTGATGCTAGTGCTGCCTCGGTACCGGCATGACCGCCGCCGATGACGATCACCTCAAAACGGGAAGGGAAATCCACCACGCACCTCGTGCCTGCTGCCAGGTAGGTAAATAAAAATTCGGGCTGAATGAACAAGTATAGGGAATTTGCCTTTCCTAAAGAACCCTTTGCACAAAATTTAACCAGCTGTGGATAATCATGGGTAATAGAAATTAAAATAAAGAAATTTATTAAAGCTTTGTTTTTATGTTTATTCTTAGTGCGCGGCTATTCTGTGGATAAAGCTCTACAAGCCTTGTTTTATGGTGTGTACAGAGATTCATAAGTCTGTGGTCATGTGCCATGGAGGGCTTGGGATAACCAGTATAAGCCTGTGGATTAAAGTGCTGTTTATCCACAAGCGGGTTCATCCTCAGTTTTCAGGCCCGGTTATCAACTGAGCTGAAGGTCGGTTATTCACAGGGCTTAATCCACAGAAAAACGCTTTCCTGGCGAATCACAGGCACGCAGAAACCTTCCGCGAGCCGGAATTCGTCAGGGAAATGGAAGGATCTGTGCGGCAGAAGAAGAGGAAATGCCGGATCAGGCCCGGCATCCCTGTGAGATAGCAAGTGAAATCAGATGTCGTCCCAACTGTGAAATACGGCGGCCTGGCCGTGAATCACGCCTTCGCCATCCTGTAATTGCCAGACAAGGCCGTTGCGGATCCAGAAACGCCTGCCCGTCCTGGAAATACGAATCCCGGTGTAGCCGCTGGCATAACCCTGATGGTGGACACGATCCAGCAACGACTGGCGTTCCGCACGGTTCGGCGCCTCGGCCGATAGCCGCGACGGCAACAACGTGAATTGAGCCCAGTCATAGTCGAAGCATTGCTGTGCAGCTCGATTGGCATAGATGAAACGTGGATCGGCATCGGTGTTGTGGGAGAGCACGCAAAAGGGCGCCTGCTCATACAGCCAGGCCGCATCACTGCCCTGAGGCACCAGTGACTGACCGACAAGCCGTTGATAACTGCCAGTCAGAAGCTCGAAGAAGGTTGAATCAATAGCTAACGAACTCATCATTTTCCCGTGACGTCAGTAGGTAAGGTTGAACAATACCCTCTCTGACCTGCCATGTTCCTGATGCGTTCACGGGAACTGTGGATAACCAGACCGAATCCGCCCAGTCATTTGCCGATACAAAAACTCGAAAAAATTCTCCCCAACAGGTCATCGGAACTGAATGCGCCGGTGATTTCCCCGAGAAATTGCTGTGCCTGACGCAAATCTTCGGCCAACAGCTCCCCGGCACCGGCCAAGGTCAACTGCGCATGACCGTGTTCAAGGGCTGAACTGGCGTAACGCAGCGCCTCCAGATGCCGGCGGCGAGCGCTGAAGCTGCTTTCCGCTGTCTGTTCATAACCCATGCAGGCCTTGAGGTGGTCGCGCAGCAGCTCCAGGCCGTCGCCACCGGTCTTGGCGCTCAGGCTAAGGGTGACATGACCGTCTGCGCTGGTTTCCAGGGCAATATTTTCCCCCGTAAGGTCAGCCTTATTGCGGATCAGCGTCACTTTCGCCGGATCCGGCCGTTGTTCGAGAAACTCCGGCCACAATGCAAAAGGATCCACAGCCTCAGGCGCGCTGGCGTCCACCACCAACAGCACCCGGTCGGCCTCGCTGATGGCCTTGAGGGCTCGCTCCACGCCGATCTTTTCTACCTGGTCGTCGGTATCGCGCAACCCGGCCGTGTCGACCACGTGCAGCGGCATGCCATCGATGTGGATATGTTCACGAAGGACATCCCGGGTCGTCCCGGCGATCTCAGTGACAATCGCCGCCTCGCGGCCGGCCAGGGCATTGAGCAAGCTCGATTTGCCGGCATTCGGCCGACCGGCGATCACTACGGTCATGCCATCGCGCAACAGCGCACCTTGCCCGGCCTCGCGTATTACTGTGGATAACTCGTCACGCACCGCATCAAGCATCGCCAACACATGGCCGTCAGCGAGGAAGTCGATCTCCTCCTCGGGAAAATCGATGGCCGCTTCCACATAGATCCGCAGGTTGATCAATTGTTCGGTGAGGTTATGCACACGCTGAGAGAACGCGCCCTGCAGTGAACGTAGGGCATTGCGCGCAGCCTGAGCCGAACTGGCTTCGATCAGGTCGGCAATCGCTTCGGCCTGGGCCAGGTCGAGTTTGTCATTGAGGAAGGCTCGTTCGCTGAATTCTCCGGGGCGCGCCAGCCGGCAGCCCAGTTGCAGACAGCGCTGTAACAGCATGTCGAGGACAATCGGACCGCCGTGACCCTGTAATTCCAGGACATCTTCGCCGGTGAACGAATTCGGTCCCGGAAAATACAACGCGAGGCCTTCATCGAGCGCCTCGCCGGCGTCCCCGCGCAATGGACCGTAGTGAGCAAAACGCGGTTTCAGTTCGCGACCGCTGATGGCCAGCGCCGCACTCCGCGCCAAAGGCCCGGAAATACGGACGATGCCGACACCACCGCGCCCCTGGGCGGTGGCAACGGCGACGATGGTTTCCCGAGGGACGTTCATGGAGTGGGCCTCAAAAAGTGGCAGATAGCAAAACGCCCCACTAGGGGGCGTCTTGAGTGGTTATCCACAGAGTAAGTTACGCGGCGGCTTTCTGGGTAGCGGCTTCGATCTTACGTGTGATGTACCACTGTTGAGCGATCGACAGGCAGTTGTTCACCACCCAATACAGCACCAGACCGGCAGGGAACCACAGGAAGAAGAAGGTGAAGATGATCGGCATCAGCTTCATCACCTTGGCCTGCATCGGATCCGGCGGAGTCGGGTTCAAACGCTGCTGGATGAACATGGTTGCACCCATGATGATCGGCAGGATGAAGAACGGATCCTTGATCGACAGGTCAGTAATCCACAGGATGAACGGCGCCTGGCGCATCTCCACGCTTTCCAGAAGCACCCAATACAACGAGAGGAAAACTGGCATCTGCACGAGGATCGGCAAGCAACCGCCCAGTGGATTGATCTTCTCTTTTTTGTACAGCTCCATCATGGCCTGCGACATTTTCTGCCGATCGTCGCCATGTTGTTCTTTCAGCGCCGCCAGTTTTGGGGCAACGGCGCGCATACGAGCCATCGACTTGTAGCTGGCAGCCGACAAGGGGAAGAAAAGCCCTTTGATCAGCATGGTCAGGACGATGATCGAGAAGCCCCAATTGCCAAGCAGGCTGTGGATATGTTGCAGCAACCAGAAGATCGGCTGGGCAATGAACCACAGGATGCCGTAGTCGACCGTCAGTTCCAGACCTGGGGACAACTCCTTCAATACGGCCTGGCTCTTGGGACCTGCATAGAGGATCGCGCTGGTTTCGACTTTCTGACCTGGAGCGACAGTCAGCGAAGGACCGGTGTAGCCAATAATATAGTTACCCAGGCTGTCCTTGCGGGTGGTCACGACATTGCTGTCGCCCTTGGCGGGAACCCAGGCGGTCACAAAATAGTGTTGCAACCAGGCAACCCAGCCACCTTGAACGGTTTCTTTCAGTGAACCCTTGTCGATATCTTTCATCGACACTTTCTTGTACGGCTCGGAACTTGTCCACAGGGCGGCGCCCAGGTAAGTCGCAGTACCGGTAGCGGTGCTGGAAGAAGGATCCGCACTGGCGTCACGTTTCAACTGGGCGAACATCGCACCTGACCAAGGCTGTGCGCTTTCGTTGTCGATCAGGTAGGAAACGGTCACGTCATACAGGCCGCGCTTCAGACTGAAACGCTTGATGTAGTTGACCCCGTTTTCGCTGAACTTAAGGTCGACGACCAATTTGTCCTGACCGTCAGCCAGTTGATAACTCTTCTGTTCGGAAGAGTACAACGGGCGGCCACTGGAGCTGGAGTCCGGACCGTTGGTACCGATCAGGCCACTTTGTGCCAGATAAGTGCGCTCTCCACCGTTATCGAAGAGCTGGAACGGGATTTCCGGATGATCCTGGCGACGTGGATAAAGCGGCAACTTCAGTTGCGCAACATCCCCACCTTTTGGATCGATAGCCAGGTCGAGCACATCCGTCTTGATATGGATGAGGTCTTTGCTGGCGGCCACCGGTGCTTCAACAGCAACACTGGTGTCATTGGCAGCTCGTGGAATGTCATCACTGGCGGCGGCATTGCCGACGGTTGCCGTATCCGGCAAGCCAGAAACGGTGGTGCTGGCAACATTCTGAGTCGGCAGGGCAGCCTGACCGTAGTCCTGGTTCCATTTGAGAACCATGACATAGGACACGATTGCCAGGGCGACGATCAGGATCGTGCGTTTGATATCCATGATTACTCGGCCATCGAAGAAGAACGGGAGGTAGGAATAGGTGGAACCGGGTCATAACCACCGGCATTCCACGGATGACAGCGACCTAAACGACGAAAGGTCAGCCAGCCACCGCGCAGGAGTCCATGAGTTTCGATGGCTTCGTACGCGTAGCAGGAACAACTGGGGTAGAAACGACAGTGGCTGGCCATCAGTGGACTGATGGCATAGCGGTAAAACTGGATAGGAACGAGCGCCAGTTTACGCATTTGGGCTGTCTACCCCTGCAGGCTCGGTTTTTACCGCGGTCGCCGACGCGTTACGAGCCAGGCGCTTCCACAGTTTGCCGACATGCTGAATCAATTCGAGGTTTTCTACGTCTCCCAAACCTTTGCGCGCGACGATAACAATGTCCCAGCCAATCAGTGAATCCTGGTGCAGACGGAACGATTCGCGCAGCAGACGTTTGAGGCGATTACGCTCAACGGAGAGCTTCACGCTCTTTTTACCAATAACCAGCCCCAAACGGGGATGATCAAGGTCATTGTTGCGCGCAAGGAGCAGGAGGTTTTTCCCCGGAACCTTGCCGGTAGGGGAGTCAAAGACTGACTTGAAATGTCGTGGCGTAAGCAGACGCTTTTCCCGACTGAAGTCCTGACTCACCACCCGTGCCGGATTATCAAACTGCCAGACGAGCGCGGCCTTTGGCGCGACGACGCGACAGGACGGCGCGACCGTTCTTGGTTGCCATGCGAGCACGGAAACCGTGGGTGCGAGCGCGTTTGATAGTGCTGGGTTGGAAAGTACGTTTCATGGCGTTGCTACCTGGTTCGTCACAACGGGCCGGAATGGCCCCCGTTTTAAGAGACCGGGGATTCTAGAGAAAGCAAGCCTCTAGGTCAATTTCCAACCAGCTTTTACTTCTTCATAGGTATTGGCCTCTGCGCTTGATCAGCTCCGGAGCTAGCTATAGAAATAAAGAAGGGAATTATTTAAAGCTTTTCTGTAAAGCTTATAGAAGCTTAAGAGGTCAGTATCTGTGGATAAGTACCTGGAGGGCTCTAGATACCTGCTGTACAGAGAATGACAACACGGTGGGGAAACGGTGTCGAGCCTGTGCTGTGCTGTCGGAAAAGCTGTGTGTGGAACGCCATGTTATCCACAAGCGAGTTACCCACAGACTTTCGATCCTACTTGTGCAACGACCTCAAGGGTAGTTATCCACAGAGCTTATGCACATACCATTTGTCGCTTTGTTCACAGATAAGACCTTGATTCTTTGGGGTCTCCCTGCAATCGACATGTGGATAAGTGCTGTGCCTGCCGGTACAATGGCTGCTTGTTTTTGCCTCACCGGCTTTCAACTTAGGGGATATCCGTGTCAGTGGAACTTTGGCAGCAGTGCGTGGAACTTCTGCGTGATGAGCTGCCTGCCCAGCAATTCAACACCTGGATCCGCCCACTACAGGTCGAAGCCGAGGGCGACGAGTTGCGTGTCTATGCACCGAACCGTTTTGTGCTCGATTGGGTAAATGAAAAGTACCTGGGACGTTTGCTTGAACTGTTGGGCGAGCACGGCAATGGCCTGGCGCCTGCCCTTTCCTTATTGATAGGCAGCAGGCGCAGCTCCGCTCCGCGTGCCGCCCCGAATGCGCCGCTGGCCGCCGCGGCCTCTCAGGCCATGGCGGCCAGTGCCGTTGCGGCACCGACACCCGTAGCCGCGCCAACACAAGTTGCTTCGACCCAGAAGCAGGTGGTCGAGGTCAACGAAGAGCCCTCCCGCGATAGTTTTGATCCGATGGCCGGTGCCAGCTCGCAGCAGGCTCCTGTGCGTTCGGAGCAACGGACCGTCCAGGTCGAGGGGGCACTCAAGCACACCAGCTACTTGAACCGCACCTTCACCTTCGAGAATTTTGTCGAGGGTAAGTCTAACCAGTTGGCCCGTGCAGCAGCCTGGCAGGTAGCGGACAATCCCAAACACGGTTACAACCCGCTGTTCCTGTATGGCGGCGTCGGCCTGGGTAAGACCCACTTGATGCACGCCGTGGGTAACCATCTATTAAAGAAGAATCCGAACGCCAAGGTGGTTTACCTGCACTCGGAGCGCTTCGTCGCAGACATGGTCAAGGCGCTGCAGCTCAATGCCATCAACGAATTCAAGCGCTTCTACCGGTCGGTGGATGCTCTGCTGATCGATGACATTCAATTTTTCGCTCGCAAGGAACGCTCCCAGGAGGAGTTTTTCCACACCTTCAATGCCTTGCTCGAGGGCGGTCAACAGGTGATTCTCACCAGTGACCGTTATCCCAAGGAAATCGAAGGTCTGGAAGAACGCCTGAAATCGCGCTTCGGCTGGGGCCTGACAGTAGCGGTCGAACCGCCGGAGCTGGAAACCCGGGTGGCGATCCTGATGAAGAAGGCCGACCAGGCTAAGGTCGAGTTACCTCACGATGCGGCGTTCTTCATCGCTCAGCGTATTCGTTCCAACGTCCGTGAGCTTGAGGGTGCCCTGAAACGGGTGATCGCTCACTCGCACTTCATGGGCCGTGACATCACCATCGAGCTGATTCGCGAATCGCTGAAGGACCTGTTGGCGTTGCAGGACAAGCTGGTGTCTGTGGATAACATCCAACGCACCGTGGCCGAGTACTACAAGATCAAGATCTCCGACCTGCTGTCCAAGCGCCGTTCGCGTTCGGTGGCACGTCCGCGTCAAGTCGCGATGGCCCTCTCCAAGGAACTGACCAACCACAGCTTGCCTGAAATTGGTGATGTCTTTGGCGGACGCGACCATACTACGGTCTTGCACGCATGCCGCAAGATCAACGAGCTTAAGGAATCCGACGCGGACATTCGCGAGGACTACAAGAACCTGCTGCGCACACTGACCACTTGAGAACCGCAGCGCAGCTTACTAAGGCAAGGGACTAGACCATGCATTTCACCATTCAACGCGAAGCCCTGTTGAAACCCCTGCAACTGGTCGCAGGCGTCGTTGAGCGCCGCCAGACCTTGCCGGTGCTCTCCAATGTGCTGCTGGTTGTCGAAGGCCAGCAACTGTCGCTGACCGGTACCGACTTGGAAGTCGAGCTGGTCGGTCGCGTCCAGCTCGAGGAGCCCGCCGAGTCGGGAGAAATCACCGTGCCGGCGCGTAAGCTGATGGATATTTGTAAAAGCCTGCCGAACGATGCCCTGATCGATATCAAGCTCGACGAGCAGAAGCTGGTGGTGAAGGCCGGCCGCAGTCGCTTCACGCTGTCAACCTTGCCGGCCAATGACTTCCCGACTGTGGAGGAAGGCCCCGGTTCGTTGACCTGCAGCCTGGATCAAAGCAAGTTGCGGCGTCTGATCGAGCGCACCAGTTTTGCGATGGCCCAGCAGGACGTTCGCTACTACCTCAACGGCATGCTGCTCGAAGTCTCCGCTGGGGTGATCCGTGCCGTGGCCACCGACGGCCATCGCCTGGCGATGTGCTCGATGCAAGCCGACATCGGTCAACCCGACCGTCATCAGGTGATCGTGCCGCGCAAAGGCATTCTCGAACTGGCCCGCTTGCTGACCGAACCGGAAGGCAACGTCAGCATCGTGCTGGGGCAACACCACATCCGTGCCACTACGGGTGAGTTCACTTTCACCTCGAAGCTGGTCGATGGCAAGTTTCCGGACTACGAGCGTGTCCTGCCCAAAGGCGGTGATAAGCTGGTACTGGGCGATCGTCAGGCGTTGCGCGAAGCCTTCAGCCGTACTGCGATCCTGTCTAACGAGAAGTACCGCGGTATCCGTCTGCAACTGGCCAGCGGTCAGTTGAAGATCCAGGCTAACAACCCTGAGCAGGAGGAAGCGGAAGAGGAAGTAGCAGTCGACTACGACGGTGGCTCCCTGGAGATCGGCTTCAATGTGAGCTACCTGCTTGACGTGCTGGGTGTGATGACCACCGAGCAGGTTCGCCTGATCCTGTCCGACTCCAACAGCAGTGCGCTGGTACAAGAGTCAGACAACGACGACTCGGCCTACGTCGTCATGCCGATGCGTCTGTAACAGTGCCTCGCCTGTCCATGTTCAGCGCCTCACGCTAGATGTCCCTCAGCCGTGTTTCGGTCACCGCGGTGCGCAACCTGCACCCGGTGACGTTCTCTCCCTCTGCACGTATCAATATCCTGTACGGTGCCAATGGCAGCGGAAAAACCAGTGTGCTGGAAGCTATCCATTTGTTGGGGCTGGCCCGCTCATTCCGCAGTACTCGCCTGTTGCCGGTGATCCAATACGAGCAACTCGCCTGCACAGTATTTGGCCAGGTCGAATTGGCCGAGGGTGGCCATAGCGCATTGGGAATATCCCGCGATCGCCAGGGTGAATTCCAGATTCGCATCGATGGCCAGAATGCCAAGAGCGCTGCACAACTGGCGGAGATCCTGCCGCTGCAGTTGATCAACCCGGATAGTTTTCGCCTGCTGGAAGGCGCGCCTAAAATTCGTCGGCAGTTTCTCGACTGGGGAGTGTTCCACGTGGAACCACGTTTCATGTCGACCTGGCAGCGCCTGCAGAAGGCCCTGCGGCAGCGGAACTCGTGGCTGCGGCATGGTACACTTGACGCCGCTTCGCAAGCAGCCTGGGACCGAGAGTTGTGCCTGGCCAGCGCCGAAATCGATGAATACCGCCGCGCTTATATCAAAGCCTTGAAACCAGTCTTTGAGCAGACCTTAAGTGAACTAGTCGAACTCGAAGGCTTAACGCTTAGCTATTACCGTGGGTGGGACAAGGACAAAGAGCTGAGTGCCGTGCTCGCCTCTTCCCTACATCGAGACCAGCAAATGGGGCATACCCAGGCTGGACCACAACGAGCTGATTTGCGCCTCCGATTGGGCGCACATAATGCCGCGGATATCTTGTCGCGGGGTCAGCAGAAATTAGTGGTCTGTGCATTGCGTATCGCTCAGGGGCATCTGGTCAGTCAGGCCCGGCGCGGCCAATGTATTTATCTGGTGGATGACTTGCCGTCCGAACTGGACGAGCAGCACCGCCGTGCGCTGTGTCGCTTGCTTGAAGACTTACGCTGCCAGGTATTTATCACCTGTGTAGATCATGAATTATTGAGGGAGGGCTGGCAGACGGAAACGCCAGTCGCTTTGTTCCACGTGGAACAAGGCTGTATCACCCAGACCCACGACCATCGGGAGTGAAGGCATGAGCGAAGAAAATACGTACGACTCGACCAGCATCAAAGTGCTGAAAGGTTTGGATGCCGTGCGCAAACGTCCCGGTATGTACATTGGCGACACCGATGATGGCAGCGGTCTGCACCACATGGTGTTCGAGGTGGTCGATAACTCCATCGACGAGGCTCTGGCCGGTCATTGCGACGACATCAGCATTATCATCCACCCGGATGAGTCCATCACCGTGCGCGACAATGGTCGCGGCATTCCGGTCGATGTACACAAGGAAGAAGGCGTATCCGCAGCGGAGGTCATCATGACCGTACTGCACGCTGGCGGTAAGTTCGACGATAACTCCTATAAAGTATCCGGTGGCCTACATGGCGTAGGTGTGTCGGTGGTAAACGCACTGTCCGAACTGTTGGTACTGACCGTGCGTCGCAGCGGAAAAATCTGGGAACAGACTTACGTTCATGGCGTACCTCAGGAACCGATGAGAATCGTCGGCGAGAGCGAAACTACCGGCACCCAGATTCACTTCAAGGCTTCCGGAGAAACCTTCAAGAATATCCATTTTAGTTGGGACATCCTGGCCAAGCGGATTCGCGAACTGTCTTTCCTCAACTCCGGCGTCGGCATCGTCCTCAAGGACGAACGCAGTGGCAAGGAAGAGTTGTTCAAGTATGAAGGCGGTCTACGTGCGTTCGTTGAATACCTGAACACCAACAAGACGGCGGTCAACCAGGTGTTCCATTTCAACATCCAACGTGAAGACGGCATCGGCGTAGAGATTGCCTTGCAGTGGAACGACAGTTTCAACGAAAACCTGTTGTGCTTCACCAACAACATCCCGCAGCGCGACGGCGGTACTCACCTGGTGGGTTTCCGTTCTGCGCTGACCCGTAACCTGAACAACTACATCGAACAGGAAGGCTTGGCGAAGAAGCACAAGGTCGCCACCACCGGTGATGATGCCCGTGAAGGCCTGACTGCAATCATTTCGGTGAAAGTACCGGACCCGAAATTCAGTTCCCAGACCAAGGACAAGTTGGTTTCTTCCGAAGTGAAGACCGCAGTCGAGCAGGAAATGGGCAAGTATTTCTCCGATTTTCTACTGGAGAACCCGAACGAAGCCAAGCTGGTGGTCGGCAAGATGATCGATGCCGCGCGTGCCCGTGAAGCGGCGCGTAAAGCGCGTGAGATGACTCGGCGCAAAGGTGCGCTGGATATCGCCGGCTTGCCGGGCAAACTGGCGGATTGCCAGGAAAAAGACCCTGCCCTGTCCGAACTGTACCTGGTGGAAGGTGACTCTGCTGGCGGTTCCGCCAAGCAGGGTCGCAACCGTCGCACCCAGGCGATCCTGCCGTTGAAGGGTAAGATCCTCAACGTTGAGAAAGCCCGTTTCGACAAGATGATCTCTTCCCAGGAAGTCGGCACACTGATCACCGCACTGGGCTGCGGCATCGGTCGCGATGAGTACAATATCGACAAGCTGCGTTATCACAACATCATCATCATGACCGATGCTGACGTCGACGGTTCGCACATCCGTACCCTGCTGCTGACCTTCTTCTTCCGCCAATTGCCGGAGTTGATTGAGCGCGGCTACATCTACATCGCCCAGCCACCGCTGTACAAGGTGAAGAAAGGCAAGCAGGAGCAGTACATCAAGGACGATGACGCCATGGAAGAGTACATGACGCAGTCGGCCCTGGAAGATGCGAGCCTGCACCTGAACGAAGACGCACCGGGGATTTCCGGTGAGGCGCTGGAGCGTCTGGTGAACGACTTCCGCATGGTGATGAAGACCCTCAAGCGCCTGTCACGCCTGTATCCACAGGAGCTGACCGAGCACTTCATCTATCTGCCGGCTGTGAGCCTGGAGCAATTGGGTGATCATGCGGCGATGCAGGAATGGCTGACCAAATATGAGGTCCGCCTGCGCCTGAACGAGAAGTCCGGCCTGGTCTACAAGGCCAGCCTGCGGGAAGATCGTGAGCGTAACGTCTGGCTGCCGGAAGTCGAACTGATCTCCCACGGCCTGTCGAACTACATCACCTTCAACCGCGACTTCTTTGGCAGCAACGACTACAAGACCGTAGTGACCCTGGGCGCGCAATTGAGCAGCTTGCTCGACGAAGGTGCCTACATTCAACGTGGTGAACGCAAGAAAGCCGTGACCGAGTTCAAGGAAGCCCTGGACTGGTTGATGGCCGAAAGCACCAAGCGCCACACGATCCAGCGCTATAAGGGACTGGGTGAAATGAACCCTGACCAGCTCTGGGAAACCACCATGGACCCGGCGGTCCGTCGCATGTTGAAAGTGACAATCGAAGACGCCATCGGCGCCGACCAGATCTTCAACACCTTGATGGGCGACGCGGTTGAGCCACGCCGAGACTTTATCGAGAGCAATGCGTTGGCGGTGTCGAACCTGGATTTTTGATTGGGTGTAGGTGGGAAAAGTTATTTTCCACTTCGGTCAAAGTTACACGGTTCAGCCAAAATTATTGGCTCGACCTGATATAGGAAAAAACCCCGGTAGATCCAAGATCTTCCGGGGTTTTCTTTTGGCTGCTCACAGGTGCTCCTATTGATAGACTGCTGCGATTTGGCGCTCGTAACGCGCCTGCCGTATTAAAGGAATTTCCAATGTCCGCACTTGCAGCTCTGCTCAATACCTACCGTACCGCCTCCGCCAGTGAGCGTGAGAAAGGGACTTATTTTGAGGAGTTGATCTGCACCTACCTGCGTAATGAGGCCACCTACCGTGACCTCTACGAGCAGGTGTGGACTTACTCATATTGGGCCAAAGAACAAGGGCAAGACGGACGCGATACCGGCATCGACCTAGTTGCCAAAACCCAAGGCACCGGTGAATACCACGCTATCCAATGCAAGCTGTACGCTGAGGACTACCGCGTACAGAAGAAAGACATCGATAGCTTTTTTACAGCTTCCGGAAAAAAACCTTTTTCCCATCGCATCATTGTGACCACAACCAACAACTGGACTGAACACGCCAATGATGCTTTGCAGGATCAGCATCCACCTGTCAGTAAAATCGACTTGCAAGCCTTGGAAGAAAGCCAGATCGACTGGGCCAAGTACCATCCGAAACAGGCAGCCGTTTTCAAAGCCAAGAAGCTGCTGATGGATCACCAACAGACAGCACTCAATGCCACTGAGGCAGGTCTGAAAACAGTGGATCGCGGCAAGCTGATCATGGCCTGTGGGACGGGGAAAACATTCACCAGTCTGAAAATTGCTGAAAAGCTGACAGGCAAAGGCAAGCGCGTTCTGTTCCTGGTGCCCAGCCTGTCACTGTTGTCGCAGACCCTGACCGAATGGACACAAGAGAGCGAAATTCCACTGCATAGCTTCGCAGTGTGTTCAGACAGCGACGTAGGCAAGAAACGTAAGCAAGAAGATGACGTGGTGCAGACCTTCACCCACGAGCTTCGTTACCCCGCCACAACCGAACCTCAGCGGCTGGCTTCGGAAATGGCCAAGCGTCATGATGATCAGCATATGAGCGTAGTGTTCTCCACCTACCACTCGATTGATGTGATCAGCCGTGCCCAGCTTGAGCACAGCCTGGCCGATTTCGATCTGGTCATCTGCGACGAAGCGCACCGCACCACTGGGGCAACTTTCGGAGAGGACGATGAAAGCAGCTTCGTCAGAATCCACGACGCTGACTACATTCGCGCAGCCAAGCGCCTGTACATGACTGCCACCCCGCGCATCTATGGCGATAGCGCCAAGGTGAAAGCCGAATCCGGGGATGTAACGTTGTGCTCGATGGATGATGAATTGCTCTATGGCAAAGAGCTGTTCGTCATCAACTTCTCCGAGGCGGTGAAGCGTGGGCTGCTGGTCGATTACAAAGTGCTGGTGCTCACCGTTGAAGAGAGCGCCATCAGCCGACGACTCCAGGAGCTGCTAAAAGATGAAGATAACCAGCTCAAGGTCGATGATGCCGCAAAAATCGTCGGCTGTTGGAAAGCTCTGGCCAAGCAAGGCCTAACTGACGATCTGGTCGGTGACAATCAGCCGATGAAGCGAGCCGTAGCCTTCTGCCAAGTGATTTCGCCTGACTACAAGGGAGGCAAACATAAGGTCAGCTCCAAGAATATCGCGGGCATGTTCCAGTCCGTGGTGGAGGCTTACCAGGAGTCCGAAGAAATTGAGGCAGCGGAGCGTATCACCTGCGTAGCCGATCACGTCGATGGCGGCATGAATGCCAGCCAGAAAGAAGAAAAGCTGGCCTGGCTGAAGGAAGACGCCCCAGAAAACACCTGCCGCATCCTCAGCAACGTGCGCTGCCTGTCCGAGGGTGTGGACGTGCCAGCCTTGGACGCCGTGCTATTTCTGACCCCTCGCAACTCTCAAGTCGACGTGGTGCAGTCTGTGGGCCGAGTGATGCGCAATTCCCCTGGCAAGAAGCGTGGCTACGTGGTGTTGCCGTGGTCATCCCTGCCGGAATGGAGCCGCACGAAGCCCTTAACGACAATCAGACCTACAAGGTGGTCTGGCAGGTTCTGCAAGCTCTGCGTTCCCATGATGATACCTTCGATGCCATGGTCAACAAGCTCGACCTGATCGGCCACGACCCACGCAAGATGGAAGTCATCGCCATCACCGATAAGGTGGAGAAAAAGCAGAAAAGCAGCTCAGGCACTAAAAACAAGGAGGCAGGGAAAGGTCAGTACGGCATTGGCGAAAACCGTGGCAAGTACGATGCCGAAGGCCAGATGACCCAGCAAGCAGACCTGACCTACGAAGTAGGCGAGATTGAGCGCGCCATCTACGCCAAGATCGTGCAGAAATGTGGTAACCGCCACCACTGGGAAGACTGGGCAAATGACATCGCCAAAATCGCCCGCACCCATATCGACCGTATCCAAGGCATCCTGGAAAACCCCGAATACACTTCAGAGAAGACTGCCTTCGAAGCCTTCGCTGCAGAGCTTCGTGACGACCTGAACGACAGCATCACCGATGGCGAAATTATCGAAATGCTGGCCCAGCACCTGATCACCAAACCAGTGTTTGACGCCTTGTTCGAAAGCTACAGCTTCGCGCAGCACAACCCCATGTCACAGGCTATGCAAGGCGTGCTTGACGCACTGGATGAGCATCGCCTGGACAAGGAAGCCGATACGCTGGAGAGGTTTTATGAAAGCGTCCGTCAGCGCGCCGAAGGCATTGACAACGCGGTAGGCAAACAGAAAATCGTGGTCGAGCTGTACGACAAGTTCTTTAGCAATGCTTTCCCTCGTATGACTGATCGCTTGGGGATTGTTTACACACCGGTCGAGGTAGTGGACTTCATTATCCACAGCGTTAATAACATCCTGCAACGCGAGTTTGGCCAAACACTCGGTAGTGAAGGGGTTCACATCGTTGATCCCTTCACCGGTACAGGTACGTTTATAACTCGTCTCTTACAAAGCGGCCTGATTACTCCCGAGCAATTGCCGTACAAGTATAAAAATGAGATCCATGCAAATTAACTCGTATTGCTGGCCTACTATATTGCTGCGATTAATATCGAGGCTGTATATCACAGCTTAGTGGGGGGTGATTACGTGCCCTTTGAGGGCATCTGCCTAACCGATACTTTTCAGATGTACGAGAAGGAAGATTTAATAAATGAGCTACTGGTGGATAACAGTGCCCGGCGCACTCGCCAGAAAAATCTAGATATTCGCGTCATTGTTGGCAACCCTCCTTACTCTGCCGGGCAGGCAAGCGCTAACGATAACAACCAGAATGTTGAATACCCATTTCTCGATGGTCGTATACGCTCCACGTATGCTGAACGCTCAACGGCCACCAACAAGAACGGGCTTTACGACAGCTATATTCGAGCCATCCGTTGGGCATCCGACCGTATTGGTAGCAGCGGGGTGATTGGATTCGTCACAAATGCTAACTTCTTGGAAGGGGGAACCTTCGACGGATTACGTCAATGCCTAGCTGATGAGTTTTCCAGTATCTATGTTTTTCATTTGCGCGGAAATGGCAGGACATCTGGTGAAAGATGCCGCAGAGAAGGGCATCCGTTGTTTGCTGCACATGGAGGCAGGGGGGGAAGTCTTACTCCAATTGCGATCACTCTGCTCGTCAAAAACCCGGAGGCCACAGATGTGGGGAAAATTTATTTCCACAACGTAGGTGATTACCTCAAGCGCGGGGAAAAATTGGCTAAAATTGCTGAGTTTACCAGTATCGCAGGTATCGCTGCTGCGGACGGCTGGCAGACCATTAGACCAGATGAACATGGTGATTGGCTCAATCAACGAGATGATCGTTTTAGTGATTATATTGTTCTGGGTAGTAAAGATGTTGCCATAACAAACAAGCTATTTTCTACCTATTCAAGAGGGTTGGAAACCAATCGTGATGCTTGGTGTTACAACTCTGCCGAGAATGGCGTAATCGAAAATATGAGTCGTATGATTGGCTTCTACAATAATGAAGTAGATCGATTTAATCAAACCCACCATGGGTTGGACAAAAAATTACGAGAAACCAAGGTTGATGGGTTTATTAGCACCGATCCGACGAAAATCAGCTGGAATCGCAGCTTAAAGCAGGATTTGTCGAAATCTCGGCGCTTTAAGTTTGATGTTCAAAATCTTGTTCCTAGCATGTACCGTCCTTATACAAAGCAGTGGGTATACTACCATCGGAATTTGAATGCATATGTAAATCACATGCCACGTATTTTTCCGAATGCTACGACAGAGAATCGGGCAATATGCATAAATGCTGTCGGTGCCCAGAAGGACTTTTCCGCTCTGATTACAAACCATTTACCAGATCTACACTTGATGCAGACTGGTCAATGCTTCCCGCTATACCTTTATGAAGACGCGGCTGATGAATATGATGCCGATGTGCCGAAGAATGCTGATCTATTTGAGGCACTACCTCCCGCAACTACTGATAGAAAGCGCCGCGATGCCCTGACAGATGAGGGATTCGCTCACTTCCAAGCAGCATACCCTAGCGAGCAGATTACTAAAGAAGACGTGTTCTACTACGTATATGGTCTCCTGCACTCACCGGACTACCTTGAACGATACGCGGATAACCTGACTAAGGAGTTACCACGCATCCCATGCGTAAAAACTACCACGGGCTTTTGGTCTTTCTCCAAAGCAGGCCGCGCTCTGGCTGAGCTGCACATCAACTATGAAACTGTCGAGCCATACCAGGCTAAGATCGAAGGCAATCCGGCTCAGTCAAGCGACTACCGTGTCGAGAAGATGAAGTATGGCAAGAAGGGCAAAGATAAAGACCTGACGACTCTGCATTACAACGCCAAGATCACCGTCACCGGTATCCCGTTAGAAGCCTACGAATATGTGGTCAACGGCAAGCCCGCGTTGGATTGGGTCGTCGAGCGCCAGTGCGTCAAAACCGACAAGGCCAGCGGCATTGTCAACGACGCCAACGCTTGGGCCATCGAAACCATGAACAACCCAAAATATCCGTTGGAGTTGTTCCTTCGCATGATCACCGTTAGTTTGGAAACGATGAAAATCGTGAAGTCCCTACCTTCCATCGATATCTGATCGAGAACATGTCACCGGATAGCTGAAATGGCCGGTGACATTTCCCAGTTGAATTCTACTCCTTACCTCAGGTAAAACTATTGGTGCTGGGTGTTACCGCCCAGGTGCTCTTTAAACATGGTTATCAATCGGGCTTGCAGTTGGTGGTCGGGAAACTGACCGGCTTTGGTGTTCTCCAGAGCTACCTTCGCCCCACACCTGTCGTCACCCCGATGTGCTCAGCGCTGAGGGTTTCGTGGCAAACGTCACGAGGCTGTCAGCGACGTCCCATCGGTTAATCGACAGAAACGCGGCGGACGGCTTATCAAGGATTTGATAAGCAGAACTGTAGTTTGTAGCGGCATCTTCAAAGTTCCATTCGGCCCGGAATACCTGGCGGCGGAGTAATCCACCGTAAGGAACTGTAACCATGAAGAAAGTAAAGAAAGCTGTCGGTATTCGTATCGATCAGCACATGCACAACACTGAAGATGCCCGCGTTAAAGTAGAAGCAGCCCTTCAGCAGAAAGATCGCAAGTGGGGAAATCGTTTAAAGACTTTGTCTGTCGAGGCAGCCAAAGTGGCCAAACGTATTCCATACTACATCTGGATTTTGGAAAAGGCTGTGATTGCTTGGGATTGGATCTGCGAAAATGCAGAGACAATTTTTGAGGTAATCTCATGACGCAACAAACCACATCATTCGAATTCTAATGAGGCCGATCCAGTGATCGGCCTCATTTCATTTTGGGGACAGGAAATGGATGCTCCGCTTTATCCCTTCAAACCGATCTACAGCCTGAAGGCGCTGTCATTGACCCTTGGCGAATCCGTCGAACTCCTCGAAAGCTTAGCCATGTGCAGCTCCAATCTGTACCGCTATGTACCGCAAGAGAAGAAAGACGGCACCCCCCGTGACACCTACGATGCTTTCCAGCCGCTGAAAAGTATCCAACGGAAAATAGTAGATCGTTTACTAGCGCGTGTTCGCTTCCCGGCATATCTCCATGGCGGGATCAAAGACCCTGTGAACCGCCGAAGTATTTATTCCAATGCCAAAGTCCATGGCAACGCTAAATTTGTGCTGCTACAGGACATCAAGGACTTTTTTCCTTCGATCAAGGTGCAGCATGTTCAGCAGATATTTGAGAGGCTCTTTGGTTTTTCTGAGGAGGTTTCGAAGCTATTGGCCCTGCTGACCACCCGTAATGGTGTTGTGCCACAGGGGGCCAGTAGCAGTGGATATTTAGCCAACTTAGTGTTCTGGGATGTGGAACCCATGCTGGTAGCCAGACTGGAAGCGCAGGGGCTGAATTACTCGCGATTTGCCGATGACATTACGATCTCGTCCCTGACGCCGCTGAATTCAGTAATGCTAACGAAGCTGGTCTCAGCGGTGACTGGCATGCTTGCTGAGAAAGGTTGCTATCAGAAACGCTCCAAGTTGCATGTCCGCAGGCGCGGTCAAACCTTAAAGATGAAGGTCATAGATGAGTTCGTGCCTTTGACCGTGACGGGACTAACCATCTTTAACCAGATTCCGGGCATACCCAAGGCCGAACGTAAAGCGATACGGGCAGCGGTAAAACAGTTGGAGGATCAGGCGACGCAGGGTAGGACGTGGACATAGCTGGAGCCTTTGGTTCGCCGTGCAATGGGCCGTGTGGGGCGCTTGATTGCCTGTGCGCATCCCGATGGTGAACGCTTGAAACAACGACTGCATGCCCTCAAAGCCCGCAACCAGGTGGCGCTATTGGATCGCTATGCGGCGGCACTGCAAGACGCGACGGTTACAGGTCAGATACCTGGTTAATGCGCCTTTCATTAGAGTTCGACCGTTATCACCTTGATGCCTACTCCTTCGCAGAACCGTCCCACGGCGGTCAGTGAGCGCCACACCCGCACCGGCTCGCGCCGCGAGCGGATCGGCAGCCACTTGCTGCCGAGGCGCAACTCCAGGCGCCAGACCTCGCCGTCGCGCAGCACGCGAAACTCCCGCACGGCGCCAAGCTCGACCAGCGTGGCCAGCGTTTCCTGCGCAATGGCTTTTTTTTCATTCAGCGGCCCTCCCGGCTTGGCAGCGAGTCGCCCCCAGCCACGCCCTACCCTGCTGGTATAGCGCAACCATGGACTTGCCCCTTTAGTGTCATTAGGCTGTGGATAACTGTGGGGGGCGATTGACCATAATCACCATTACGCGCAAGCCGACGCGGCGGATCGAGTCCCGCGAGGCGAGCACGGGTATTGGCCTATACTTGCTCGTGGTTGCGTCCGGAGAGCGTCATGAACCCGCAATTGCAAGCACAAGTCTTGGAGATAATGGGAGCGCCGCAGGGTGAACCGTTGGATACGTTTATTCGAGAAGGGGTGCCGCTCGTAGCCCTTGAGCATCTGGCGCAACACGGTGTCAGCGCCGTCGCGGTCGGCGTGCTCACGTCTCGGACGTTGTACCGCCGACGCGTCAAACGGGAACAGCTTTCCCGCGCGGAAGGGGATCGGCTATACCGAGTGAGCATGATCCTCCTCCGGTCGGAGCAAGTGTTTGGCCACCCCGACAAGGCGTGTCTCTGGCTCAGCACCGTTCACAGCTTCTTGGATGGCATGACGGCGTGGGAGGCGGTGGCGACGACGCCCGGCTATGCCGCTGTGCTCGACAGTTTAGAGCGCATCCACGAGGGATTTTTTGCTTGAGTAAACGAGGTTGGCCGCTGTTTGAGCGCAAGGGCACCTATGGCACCCACGCTGTCGTAATTTACCATGACTCAAATTTCGGCCCACAGAGCTGGGGCAAGCACAAAGTTCGTCCAACGAGGCAAAAGGCTCATTTCAAGAGCTTTCGCGGATCATATCGTCACACCAGAATGACATTTTCGGGAGCGATCTTCTCGGCGATTACACTATAAATATCAGTATCAACCTCCGGTACTTTAATAGAAATAATCAGCGCATACCGTGCCGGGCTGTCATACCGCTCCAAGGCTCCTCTGGTCTTCCACCATCCCAATGATGGGTACACGGCAAGATAGCCACGGCTTGCCAGCTCAGCTGCAGTGCCATTCCAAGTGTCCTGATGAAGTGAACCACGATGGCGTTTCTGTTTGCCTAGAGTCCATGCTGGATCATTGTCTTGGTTGGGTACTCCGTTTTCATCATCGAGCGCAGCGGCATTTACCCTGGCTCTGAACCGGGGCACATCTTCCGTTGGACGTTTTACGTCAAAGCGAAGACCGTGGGATTCATATCGATAGCGAGATCTTCCACGGGCGGATGGATTAGGTTCGATGAAGTAGGACAAGGTAACGGTCATTTCAACGTCGGTTGCCCCCAATGCTTCAAGTTCGTCCTTGGGCCAGGGTAGCTCGTGCAGGTGCATTTCCCGTGGAGAGGGGTCTTTCCCTCTCAACTTTTTAAAGGGTTGGAGGGTGTCCTCGACAATCAGCGTCAGCGAGTTAGACGCGCTCCATTTAGCTCGATCCAGGCTGGGTACGCCAAAGCCACAATGCCTAACCAGACGTTCGTAGTCCTGTTTTGTTGGATTACGATTTTGCGGAAGAAACATCTGCTTCATCGCATCAGTCCATCCAGCAGAATGAACGATCAATGCCCGGATGGTTTCAGGCCAGCGCGCTGGGTATGCGGCCATTAGCTGAGCTGCCATCCGGGAGCAAAGCGAGGTCGCGGCGCTGGTGGCAGTGGCCAATGTCAGATGGCGGTCGACTGGGCGATTATGAGTGGTCAGCAGTGATAGCTCCCCTGCAGTGGCAGGGCCCAGCAGCTCATCATGGATAAGATTACCTCCCTCGAAGAGCACATCTGGTTTCAGGGGATAATGGCTGATCCAGTTCTGCGACGTTGTACTGAATGGGCTCAGGCCTCCCTGTGCGGCCACAGCTCTCAAGCCAGGTGCGAGCTCGACTAGATCGGTAAATGCTCCGACAGTTAATGAATTCCAAGCCTGTGCAGGGTCGCAAATACCCATCAATGTATTGCTACTTGGATAGTCCACCCATTCACTGCTCTCTCGAATGTTACCTGCAGAAATAACAAATAGCCGTGGGCTTGCTCCCTGGCCATCTGCATCAAAGGCAAGACGGTCAAGGGCGGATGACCAGGATGAGGGGCGGCCCCGATCTCGGCCATCTACGGTAGTGACTGCCATGCTGAACAGTCGTGCTCTTAGAGGTGCCGTTATCTCGGGGCGAGCTACTGCTTCGACTGTATTGAAGCCAAAATTCTTCTCATCTCCAGCATTTGCTCCGTCGCTTGGTAGCAGCTTCACAGACTCAAGACGATGCTCAATGATCAGAGGTTCCGCTGATCTTAATGTATGGGTTAAATCGCCATAAAGGGCTAATCCAGCCATGCTGGTGCCATGGCCATGACGATCATCTACACCCCAATCCGGCTCGATAGTGTGAAGGTCTGGTTCCACAAGTGCTGGAGTTAAAAGTGGGTGGCCGTGGTTCACGCCCGTATCAAGAATGCAGATGTGCGGAGTATGCTCTGAAGAGGTGAAGGTTGTTCTACCCAGAAGTTCAGCAGCCCATTCGTGCTGCTCTGCAGGTGTAAACGAATCAAAAAAATCTGCCGTTTCCTTTGCCCTGCGTAATTCAGCGATGCTGTTAAGAGTCAGAACTGACTGTTGTAGCTGTGCTTTGCTGCATTGGATTGTCAGCACCGTTCGTTCTGGGAAAATAAGCCTTCCCTCCAGTACTCGAATACCGAGTAGCTGAGCGGCCTGCATGAAGCTTGCAACCACCAGGTTGCGATTATCCCTGACGGGTAACCAAGCCTCCCACCATATAATCTCGTTTTCGTCTGTAGGAAAAAATGCCGGAGCATCCGTCCATAGCGCCTCTAGTTGAGCCACATGGATGGATTGAATCGTGTTGATTAGGGCTTTGTGGTCAAGGCTTCGCCCTGTAGAACCTTTACGATCATCAAGGTACTCGACGATGACCCGTTCAAAATAATCGAGCTTGCCATCCGGGACGAAAACAGTCGCAAAGCCTCTTTCTCCCTCTTCCTTATAATTGAGAAGCTCGATCCCCTTAGGTTTATTTGCCAAACTTTCAAAGGCCAGTTTGACATCATCAAAGCTTTCAAACTGAACGCGAAGGCCTACACCGTCTAGGATGCCAAGTGCCGCTTGTTCTTCTTTCGCCTGTTCCGCAATAGGGCGGATCTGCTGGAGTTGTTCGCGCAAAGCATTGCCGTGCAGGGCACGGTCACGAACAGGGAGCGGTGGGGGCCTTACTGGAACCCGATGGGAAGTGAACGGCTCTGGGGATGAAGTATTCTGGGGAAACAAGTGCGGGAGGTTTTCTCTGCGTTGATCCGTCATCGCGATACTGCTCTTTGAATTATTTGTCGATTAGTATTTTCTTACTGATCAGCTTCCGCTCTTCCAACATCTTAAAAATATCAGCATCCGTAATTGATACCCGGTCATGAATAATTGCATCTTTGAGGGTGTCGTCTGCCGCCCGTGCGACGTCTGCATAGCTCAGACCTATTGCCTTATCGGCGAGCTTCGACCAAGCCAAGCGTTTCGGTTTAAAGGTGGATAAACGATTCTTTAGCACCGCGATGATCTGAGCGGCTTCAGGAAGTCCGTACTGGATCATATCGTCAAACCGTCGGAACAGGGCGTAGTCCAAAATTTCGGGGTGGTTTGTAGCCGCGATTATCAGGCTGTGGGACTGATCCTGCTCCAGCATTTGCAAAAAGCTATTCAACACGCGGCGTATCTCTCCGACGTCATTAGCTTGGCCACGTTGCGAACCTATGGCATCGAACTCGTCGAAAAAATAGACACCGCGTACTTCCGTTATGGCATCAAAGACCTGGCGCAGTTTGGCGGCGGTCTCCCCCATGAATTTGGTGATCAAGGCATCAAGTCGCACAACAAACAGCGGGACACCCAACTCACCTGCCAATGCAGAGGCGGTCAGTGTCTTGCCAGTGCCTGGTGGCCCGACCAATAACAGTTTCCGGCGAGGTGAAAGCCCGTGGGCACGGATCTTCGTATGGTTCTGCTGTTCTTTGATGATCCGATGCAAACGCATAGCAACCTGGTCATCCAGGATCATGTCGGAAAGTCGAGCTTGTGGATAAGAGGCTTGGAGAAGTCCGACCAACTCACCACGTGGTTGGCTGATAGGGATCGTCTTGTTTGGTACTTTTGAAGAGGGCCGAGCCTTCGCTGCATCGATCAGAGCTTTGAGCTCCTCTGCCAGTTTTCCGTGGCCAAGCTTTGCCTCGTGCGCTGCCACCTGCATCGCAACGGAGAAGAAGTGGCTGTCATCACCAGTGATGTGGGATTTGAGCAGGGCTTTGAGCTGATCGGCGCTTGCCATAGGTTGACCTCATACTAGCCCTGCATTATAGGCCTGATTAGCTTTGCCTTGGAGAAAAGTAGCTTCTGCACAGCAAAAGGCTGGCTTTCACTAGGGATAAATTCTGTGACGTTCGATGGTCTGGAGGGAGTATGCGTGTGAGCCATGTCCAAGCTGTCATCTTTGATGCGTTCGGTACCGTCATACGGATCGAGAACGCGCGCCATCCATTTCGTCAGCTTCTCAAGCTCGGTATCGCGCAAGGTCGGCGTCCGAGGCCGGATGATGCATCGGCGCTCATGAGCCATCCTTGGAGCCTTGCGCAAGCTGCCGATCACTTCGGCATTGATGTGCCACCGACTGAGCTTGCGCGTATCCAATCCGAGCTTGATGCTGAGCTGGCTGACATCCAACCCTTCGCAGACGCCCTCTCCTGCATTGGGGCTTTGCGGGCACAGGGAATGAAGGTGGCGATTTGTTCAAATCTGGCCCAACCTTATGGAACGGCTGTTGAGCGCATCTTTCCTGACTTGGAGGGCTACGGCTTCAGCTATGAGATAGGGACGCTTAAGCCAGATCGACGTATCTACGATGCAGTGCTGACTGATTTAGCTGTAGACGCCTGCAAGGTCTGGATGATCGGGGATTCCCAGCGCTGTGATCGAGACGGGCCAATAGCCCTCGGAATCAAAGGGCATTATCTAAACCGGACTAGGGAAGGATCGCCATCTGACTTTCACGATTTGATGGCCTTCAAGGATGCCGTGCTAAGCAGAGAGTAAATCATAGCCATGCATTTAGATGATAATGGACACCTGCTAATCAATACCTGTTCCTCTAAGTAGCGGCAGATCGCCGTATATCATCCGGCCATCCACTAATGAGTGTCCGGCCCAATCGCCTCCCCCGGCTCCCCTCAAGTCCAGCCCTAGAAGCGTGGCTGAATCGTTGTAACGCTGCAGGTCAGTGCCGTCTTTACTGATTGTGGCAATGAAGAGCCAGGAATTTATGGCTCGCTCTCTGTATGCGTACGCAAATAGATACGCTGCAATGGGGGAGTCATAGGGCAGGATGATCCAGACCCGGGAAAGCCTGTTCTTAACCGCCATCGCAGTTTTCAGAATCTCTTCAGCAGCATGCCATTCCTTGATGGAAGAATCCCCCACGCGGGGAATGATGGCGACCGGTGAGGTTTTGTCGTTGATCAGAATGAATTGACGAAGTGACAGGAAGCTTTTGACCAATACGAATTCGCCACTTGGGCTACCGAAGAAGGCTGTACCCATGCGTGGCACGAGTTCGACAGTGGCTCGTTGGTGCTGAGCTACATAGGAACGTGCTTTTGATTTTGCGGCGAGCTGCGCCTGACCACCCTTGGCTGCATTTTCCTCAACCACCAGGCGAAGGTTTTTGAGCGTGATGCTGTTAGACAGAACGTCAGTGAGGAGGTGCTGAGCTTCCGCAGGAGAAAACTGGTGTAGACGTTCCAGCAACTCCACGTGCGCATAGCCACACTTGACGTCGTCAAGGGCTAACCCGGCGCCAGCCAAGCGATCCAAAAACGTCCCCGCCTTCAGCATGCGCTTCAGTACTTTTTCGTCGTAACCCGAGTCTTCGGCCTCATGCCGCAGGAACCGATAGACGCCGCCCTCACCTTCAAAGCTATCGATTTTGGGGTGCAAGGCTTGGTATAGGCCGTACCAATGATGGAGCGCTTTTCGAGCCATTCGATAGCCTGGAAGTTAAGAATGTTTAAGGCTAACGCTTTTGGTGTGCTTCAACAAATGGTTGACGTCGAGATGGGTCAGGATTATACGTACAGAACCAATTTGATGAACCGTACCAAATGAAACGAGACTCAAACAGCCCTCCCGCAACACGTGACGTTTCCCGGCGAACGAATCGAGGGCGGAAGGCTTACGTCATGCAGTCCGTCAAAACAGGCATGGAAATTCGACTCGAATCTGCCGGCGAGCTGGCGATTGCAAAGCTGCTGGATCTCGATCCACGAAGTCACGATCTCACTGCCCAGGGGCAAACATTCGATTTAGGCAGTGGCGAGATTTACGCGGCCCTACCGGACTCGAAAGCTGCCAATAGTCGTTACTACACCTACGACCTCAGTAACCGGGTGGGTGGTATTCGGTATATCTACGAGGTAAAGCCCCAGCGTTTTTGTCAGCGCCATGAGGCGCTATTCAATGCGATTGATACCTTCTGCCGATCCCAGGGTATGCGCTTCGTGGTGCTCACACGAGAGGAGTTCGGTGATCTGTTGTTAAAGAACATTGAGGTGCTTCACCAGTTTCATCGTCAGGCGAGTACCTACTTAGCCAACCTGGCCGAAGCCGTGGACGCGTTGTCGATCAAGCAGGGACATGTCCGCCAAGTGCTCAAGTCTTTAGAGCCTATGAATCACTACCTGATTGCCGCCCTCCTCAATGGTGTTCTCAAAGTCGACCTGTCCTCCAGCTCGATCCTCTCGATGGACTTTCACGTCATGCCGGCTCATGGCGAGCTGTCGATGCTCCAGGTGCTGAGCTATGCGTAATCCTATCCATGAGGGCGCAGTGGTTCAGGTCTCGGGCGATCCTTTCCTGATCAAATCAATGCGGGTTGATCTGCGTGACATCGTATTGCAGGGAAAGGGCGGCGTTGAACGAACGCTCGATTTCCAGGATTTCTATAATCAGATGTCTTCAGGTTCTATCAGAATCTCGGGACATTCCGTGGAGCGGGCTAAGAAGAATTGGACTCCTTCGGAGTATGCCGAAGCGCTGTATCGCAAGGCCTTAGTCAGTTTGGTGGAGTCCGACCAGTACCTAAGGTCTGATGAGGATCAGAAACAGCAGTCGGTGACCCGCCTTGGTGAGCAGCACGGCAAGTCCGTGCCGTCCGCGAAATCGATCAAGGCCTATCAACGTCAATATGCCAAGTCCGGCCTTGAAGGGTTGATCCCTCACTTCAGCGGGCGGGGCGGTCGTGGTTGGTCGGACAAAAGCCGGCCCAAGGCTCTGGCTGAAAAGATCCTCCTTGAAACCTTTGCCAAGGACGACAAGCTCAACGTCGCCGCCATGACGGTGATCATTAACGATGCGCTGAAAGACGAACACGACGCCCAAGGGCGCCCCCTTACGCTCAGCGCCAAGACCATCTCCCGCATGATCCAGGACATGCCACGTGACGTGGTACTCAGTGGTCGGATGGATCCGCGTACCTATCGCCTTTTGTCACGCCAGGCGGTGAATTCCTTCCATGTCGAATACGCTTTCGAGCTGATGCAAGTCGATGCCAAAACGATCGATCTATACGCCTCGGATCAGTTCGGGCGGCACTACACCCAGATCACGCTGTACGCGATGGTATGTACTCGCACCGGATTTCCGGTAGCCATCTACGTGACTGGCGGTGCCCCCAGCGAGTACACGTTGCTCAAGCTCTTCGAGTTTTTCTTCTCGCCCAAAGATGCAGCCTTCAAAGAGCGATTCGATCTGACCACAGATTGGCCTGCACCCTGTGGACTCGGCAAAGTATTACTCGATAACGCGTCGGAAAACGCAGCCGGAGTTTCGCTCGAAATCGTCCGTGACCTAGGGATCGACATTCACTATGCGCGTGCCTATCGCGGTGACGACAAGCCCCATGTTGAATCGCTCTTCAAGGCTTTGGATGAATATGTCTTCAAACGTCTACCGGGTGCCAAATACAGCTCCCAGGCCGGTGTGAGTGACCGCCACGAGCGCGCCAGTCGTGAAGCCTGCTACTCCGTTGAGGACATCTATCGCGCACTGATGAAATTCATTGGGGACGTGTACATCCACCAACCTAGGGAAAAGCTGGGCTTCCGATACCAGCGGCCTATGAGCATCAAGCAGGCAATGGATGAAGAGCTAAGGCGATTCATGCCACCGCCGCCGCCTTCGCTGGAGCGGGTTGAACGTTTGATCCTGCAGAAGAACCGGGATGTACGTAGAGTGCAGCACTACGGTATCGACTTCGAAAACTTCCAATACCACAGCTATGCCTTCGCTGCCTTGGCCAAGCAGTACGCGCTGACTGAAGTCACCATCCTCTTCAACCCTGGCGATTGCACGGCCATCTATGCGGTAAATCCGCGTACTGATGAGTTGATCAAGCTCGACTGCAAAATGCTCGGCGTCCCGGCAGTTTCCTTTGAGGTAATCAAGATCCTCCGCAAGACCTATGGACGTCCTATTGATGGCATGCAAGCACATGACTATCAGCGTGTGTATGCGCAACTCCTTCAGAAATGGTCTGCGGACAGTCGCAAGAAGGGCAAGGCTAGAGTCAAGGACAACAACAAGGCAGCTCGCGATCATGAGCGCGAAAAACACTATGCTCAGGTCGAAGAGCAGCTGCAGAAGGCGCTCCCAGTGGTGCCCGTGCCCACGGTGCTCACGTCGACCGACGACGATTATTTTGAGCCCGCCCCGCGCGAGGATTTGAGCCATGAGTAGCATCGCGGGCCAGTTGATCAATCATGAGCGATTCGTGTCCGTTCGCACGGCTCTTCAGCATGCGCTGGAGCGTGCCCGTCAGGGAGATCCGCAAATCCTGCCAATCATTGGCCCGACCCGAGTTGGTAAGTCCAAATTGATCTCGCGCTTTGCTGACGGACTGCAGCTTTCGGGTACTGATACGAAGTCGAGAAAGGTCGTTTTCGTCATGACGCCGAAGCATCTCACAGGCCGCGCAGTGGTCGATGCCTGCTTGGCGGGGATCGGGATGCGCGCTGAGCTCTACAGCAATCATGTCATGGCGATGCAGGCCTTCATCCGGGCGGCAAACAAGCATCAGACTGAGCTGATCATTTTCGATGAGACTCAACACATGCTGGAACGCGGTACATCGACACGGCAGCGCGATGCCGCCGATCTTCTCAAAGGAATTTTCGATCAGACCACCGCGAGCATGGTGTTGGCAGGCTTGCCAACATTGATGGGCCTTTTCCAACACAATGAACAACTCGCAGATCGGTCACGTGGTGCCGTGGAGTTTTATCCATACTTCTGGGAAGGCGAGGACTACCGGCATTTCCGTAGCGCATTGGCGGGGGCCTTAGGCTTCTTTGCCGACATTGGCTGGCACATCCCATCTGCCAGTGATGGAGACTTCGCCCGTCGCATGTACGTTGCCACTGCTGGCCGTTATGGGTTGATAAACAAGATCCTGATAGAGGTACAGGCCCTAGGGGCCCACAAGTGCGTGGCGCATTACCCCGAATTTGCTGCCGCTTACCGATTGGCTACCCAGCGTCGACTCATCACGTTTAACCCCTTCGATCAAACCCAAATGATTCAGACTGAGCATATGGCGTTGGTCTACACCCAGGTCATGCAGGAAGCGGGGGTCACACTATGAACGACGACCTACTGTCTTTTAGGCCCAGCCCTCATGCCGACGAGAGCTTCAATGGCTACCTGATGCGGCTGGCCGAGGAAAACTTTCTAGGTTCGTCGACACGACTACTTCAGCAGGTGGGCATTCGCTTCAAAGCTCGCTACAGCGAGGCAGAGGTTAAGACGCTGGGTGAGGCTTATGGCTTTGACCAGTCGGCAGTAGCGGCTTTGGCCGCTTTCAAAAGTGTCCGGGGCGGATTAAGCAATACGCGGTTTTTGCGCAGTGCTCAGGTTCCAGTATGCCCGCATTGCCTACGCGAGCAAGGTTACATCCGTCAGGCTTGGCATCACGTGTTGATGACGGCCTGCCCGGTACACCGTGTCTTACTCCTCCCACGGTGTCCAGAGTGTGAGGCACCGATCACCCCAGGGCGCGGGGGTTATCAGAGCTGCTACTGTGGTTGTGAGTTTGCGGATGTCGAGGTGCTGCCTGCCGATGCAGCCAGCTTATTCGTGGCGGACTTGCTGCATGGGCACGCCGACGCCAGGTTAACCGGATTTGCTGGTCTACCTGACGATATCGAATCATTCCTATTATTCTTGGCCAACCTTGATCTTGTGGTACCTCATCGGAAAAACGCGCCGATTAATTGGGCTAGGGCGTTGGATATCAATCGCGCCGCCTATGCTTTTGCTGAAGATTTGCCGGGGCGCTTTCGCGCCTTCGTGTTAGACCGGGTTCACGCAGCGAACGCCCTGGAAAGCAGCCGCTTTATCGCTAACTTGGGGCGTTGGTACTTCGAGCTCAATCGCACCTTTGCTGCTGAAGCCTACCGCCCCATCCGTGAGGTCGCTTACCGGGTGCTCTTGGAACACGCGCAGGCGCCCATCAACCGTAAAATGAAGCAGATGGGGGCCGACCTGCTGGGCCTGAAATCGACTTACACAGCGGCGGAAGCTGCGCGTGAACTGGGAAGCTCCGCGGATCGTATTGTAGCCCTTGTGAAAAGTGGGCAACTGCAGGGCGTGATCCTGCAGGGCGGCGCGAATGAGTACTGCCTGGTGGCTCGCGCCGAAGTGGCGGCGCATAAGCAAGCCGCTGCCGGCTTCGTATCCGCCAAAGATCTGCTGAAGATTCTCGGGATCGGTCGGCGCGTACGTGACCGGTTGCTAGAGATAGGATTGCTCACCGCAATCCCTGCCGGTCAACGGCCCCTGTTTGCCAAGGGTGATTTTCGCAGTGCCGAGGCTGAAGCCCTGTTGGCCCAGTTGAGCTTCGGCGCACCGCATCGCCATGGCGATAAGCTCATCATGCTCGACGAAATCAGCGGCAAGCGGTTTTCTAATGCACAGGCCGGTGAGCTACTGCGCAAGATCTTCGCCGGAGCGCTCAAACCGATTGTGCGCCTGCCAGCGGTACATGGGCTAAAAGCCTACTGTTTCGATGAAGACGCCGTTATGGCGGCAGTAAAAACGGGGTCGGGATCGGTCGAACTGACGATCACCGAGCTGACCAAACTCACCCGCTGGAAACATGAGACTATCAAGTCTTGGATCGAGCAGGGCTTTCTGCCGGCGCGGCGTGAGTCGTGCGATAAACACCGGGTGTTCGTAGCCCTGGCTGACCTGATTACCTTCCTCTCCACCTACGTAGTAGCAGGTGATACGGCGGAACGGCTGGGTAGCAAAACCTTATGGTTGATGAAGCCTCTGCAGACGGCGGGTGTGTTTGCCCGAGGGGCGCACGAAACCTCTTCGGGTTACCAGCGAGGCGTGCTGTTTTCTGTGGATGCGCTGGTCAATGTCGCCTCAATGCGGGCGTCCACCTGGACAAGACCTACGCGGATTGCTGCGCGACAACCCTCTGGCATCTTGGATCTTAGGGACGTCGCCGATGGCTTTTGCGGCGAAGCAGAGAGCGGCGAAAACTCTGCTGATGAAACTGCTGGTGACGATTTCGGGGTGTGTGCATGAATGATCTGCAGTCTGTTCTCGATCTGCTGCAGGGCCCAGGTGAGCCGATGCCTGGCTGCGCGCTAACTGTGGACGAAGCTCATATCTATTTGCGAGAGCATTTCCCTCGCCAGGCTTATTGCCTGGTACGCGATTGGATCTGGCTCGACCTGATGATGGAGGACAAGCACTGCATTGCCCTGGCCACAACGGATCGATTGCCAGTGATGCTCTATGCCCACACGGTCGTTTACGACAGCGCCGGGCGCTGGGGCGCGGGTGACTTTGTGCGCACGTCACCGCTGCACCGGTTTGATGAGGGGGGGCTGTTTCATACTCACCGTACAATCTACGTCTTGATGGGGCCCGGTTTGCGCAAATCGGTGGTACCGGAGACGGTCATGCGCATCGTATAAACCAAGGCTGGGAGGATTTGGATAACCCCAGATGGGTTAAAGGGCAGGCCGACCCTGTACTGCTAGGACATTCAGGAGTGATAGTAATGAATGAGCCAAGCCAAAAACCGTACCTGACATTCACTGCGAAGTGTGTGGCCGCCACGCACGCCTGGCCGGGTACGGCCAGCAATTTGGCACTTTGCAGGCCCGGTGGGAATACGGCTCACAGCACGGCGGCGATCGTTACTGTGTGGTTCTATGCAAGTCCTGCTTCTTCCAAATCCTGGCTTATCTTCGTGAGCAACGGCGAATCGCTTCGCTGTTCGATTACGAGCAGTCGGCGGGTGATCAATAGTTTGGCCGGATTGCCCGCAATAATTTTTTTGGCGAGTCGTAACTTGTCTCTAAGGCTATGGAGATAGCGATGCGTATTCATTTGCTGTCCGATCTGCATCTTGAGTTTGAGCCGTTTACCTCCGCGCCAGTCGACGCGGATGTCGTGATTTTGGCCGGCGATATCGATGTAAAAGCCCGTGGGATCGCCTGGGCGAGAGCTATGTTCGATTGCCCAGTGCTATACGTATTGGGAAACCATGAGTATTACAGCGGGCACTTGCAACGAACGCTGGAAAAGATGCGTGCGGCTAGCGATGACCACGTTCGTGTGCTTGATCGAGATACCGTGGAAATAGGAGGCGTTAGGTTTCTGGGCGCTACGATGTGGACGGATTTTGCTGCCACGGGTAATGCTCCATTGGCGGCACTCAGTGCTCAGAATTCTATGAACGATTTCCGCCAGATCCGTACGGATAATTATCGCCGCATTCGGCCCGCTGACTTAATTGATGAATCAGTTCGCACGAGGGATTGGTTGAGGAGTGAGCTTGCAAAACCCTTCGCTGGCCCAACCGTCGTCATCACCCACCATGCGCCAACGCTGCGCTCATTGCTGGAAAATCCTCACGCCGGTAGTCACCTGGACGCTGCATATGCCAATGGCTGGGATGATCTCATGGGCAAAGATCGGGTTGCACTTTGGGTGCATGGGCACTCCCATATGGCAGTCGATTACGAGGTGGCCGGTACTCGTGTCGTGTGCAATCCAAAAGGCTATCCTGGCGAAGAGACGGGCTTCGACGAAAGCTTAGTGCTCACGCTTGAAGAGAGATTCATCCCATGAGCGCGACGAACCCAGACGCTAGCGACCGGCTAAAGGACGCCATTAGTTACAGCTTCGACGAGCCGGTCACGGCCTATCTTACGGACGCTGTGCTGGTGGCGGGCTGTTGTATGGGAGTCACTCATCGACATAGAAAGGCCGATTGTTTTGGCCGTTTTGCTGATGGCCATCGGATTCGAACCTCTGATGTCAAACATGCGGAGCAGCGAGGGCCCTTCTGGGTACTACATACTGAAAGCGGCAGCTTCTATGTCGTGGCTTCGTTCGATCCTGAGGGCGGTGAGCAATCCCTACAGGAGTTTTTACAATTGCTGCACGCTGGTATCCACCCTACCGCCCAGTACCTTCAGTAGCTTCCGAAAAAATTCAGATGAAATCGCCCGAGATTGGCGCGTATTCTGTGATCATAATCTGAGCGCGTGCACAGGGAGGTGGCGATGAGCTTGCATGAACAACAGGCGCGATACAGGCGCTTGTTTACTGAGCACGCCGCATGGCGTTTAGTGCATGCCGAACATGCACCTATCATCCTGGCCTTCGTCAGTGACTTGTTTGCCCAGGACAGCGAAGTGTCTTTCGGCAAGGCCCGTATTGCCCTTGAGGCTGAGTTGCCTGCCTGGCAGGACAGTTACGGCCTACAAGAAAACGCCGGTATACACTTGCGCCACTGGATTCAGTCCGGTTGGCTGCGTGAGCACGATGACCGACTGACTCGTACAGATGCCTTCGAACAGGCGCTCAGGTTTGCCCAGAACCTTGAGCAGCGCGATAGCAACGCCACAGCCACTCACCTGCGTATCGTGCAGGATGCTGTTCGAGACTTGGCGGTTGCGCTCAGCCCCAACCCCGAAGAACGGATCACCCTCCTTACGGCCCGCAGCCAAGAGCTGGATCGCGAGATTGAGCTCCTGCGCGCAGGTGTCGTCCCCGAACTATCAGCACCGGAACAGCGTGAACGGATTCGAGGCCTCTACCACTTGGCCTCAGTGTTGACTGGAGACTTCCGTCGCTTGGAAGACGAGATTCGGCAGCTTGATCAGCGGATGCGTGTCCAGATGATTGAGTCAGAGACCGGGCGTGGTGAGGTTTTGCAGGCACTGTTGGAGCACGAGGGGCAGTTGCTGCAAACGGACGCCGGGCAAGCCTTCGATGGCTTCTTTCAACTGTTATGCGATCAGAACCGGATCATCGAGCTCCGTGAGCAATTGCGCTCCATCCTCGTTCGACCCGCTTCTCAATACCTCAAACAAGATGAGGTGCGTTATCTGGGGCACTTGGTACGCGAGCTGACAAAGGAAAGCGAACGGGTCTTTCAGGTGCGGCGGCGTACAGAAGAGAGCCTACGTGCGTTCGTTGAAAGTGGTGCCCAGCAAGAGCGTCGAGCGGTGGAGCGGCTGCTTCGACAGCTAGAGAAGCAGGCGGTCAATTTCAAAGAGCATGATCTGAGCTTTCGTGCGTCCGTTGCCGTTGAGCTACCAACAGGTAGTCTTCGTGTGCGCTCTCCTTCCAGCATTCACCTGCGCTTACCTGAGGAGCGGCTGGACACCAGCAAAGTGATAGCCAACACCAATAGCCACGTTGCCAGTGTTGGCATGCTCGATCACCTCAATACCGTCAAAGTACTGGAGGTCGCGCAGGAGGTTAGGGCTCTCCTTAGCCAATGTGGGCCAATGACTGTGGCGAAGATTGTTCAACTCCGCCCCATTACTGGTGGTCTAGAGGAGCTTGTCGCGCACGTACGGATTGCCAAGGCAGTCGATGCAGTCATCTTGGAGGATGCGGAAAGCCTGCTGGTGCCAGACCATATGGGTAATTTAATTCGCGCGACGATCCCTGCGCTGTTAATGGCGGCAGAACAATTTCCTATGGATCTGGAGGAGCTCGCATTATGAGTATAGAGAATGAGACCACGCCAAAGGCTCCAGCCCTGTTTGACCAGTACCGGATAGTCGGCGGGGAAGGTGATCACGAGGTTCTGTGCGAAGCAATTGCCACCACGGACTCGGAGAGTTCAGAGCTGCCGTCTCCAGATGCCGCTGCGAACGGAATGCCTATTGAGGCCCGCCGAGCCTTAGTTTTGTTGCTTCGCCAAGGTGTCGTAATGGCGGAAACTAAACGCATCGCGTTCGAGGCATTATGCCGTCATGAGGAGCTGATCGCGGCGCATCTCGGCAACATGTTCATGCACATGCTGTTGGATCATAAGACTGGGATCGCGATTCTTTTGCAGCAGGAAGTCTCTGAGCAAGACGATGAGACAGATGAGGGATCACGGCTGATCAATAAGCGCACCTTAAGTCTTTACGACACCCTGTTGCTCTTGGTTCTGCGTAAGTACTACCAGGAGCGAGAAACCGCAGGTGAACAAAAGATCATCATCGACATCGACCGTGTCGAGGCGTTGATGACGCCATTTCTTCCGCTTACCTATAGCACTCGAAGTGACCGTCGAGCTTTGAGTGGTTCGTTGGCGCTTATGAAAGATAAGCGTCTGCTCACTACCGTACGGGGAGATGACGAGCGCTTCGAAATTACGTCGGTTATTCGCTATGTCGTAAACGCCGATTTCTTGGGTAGGTTGTTGGCCGAGTATGAGCGTCTTGCCGTAGATGCTGGGGTGAACTCCGATAGAGAGGTGCAGGATGCTTGAGACTCCTGTTGTTAGCCCTAATGAGTTGTTCAGTTCTGGGCAGATCCGTTTGGCTGAGTTGTCGGTTTTCAACTGGGGATCTTTCCACGGCTTACATACGGCGAAGATTGATCCTGACGGCACCCTGATTACAGGAGATAACGGCGCAGGCAAGTCAACGCTGATCGATGGCTTGATGGCGCTGCTGTTACCCTCCAGCAAAGCCTCTTTCAATATTGCGGCGGCCCAAGGTGATCGAGCAGATCGCACACTGATGTCGTACATCAGAGGGAACTATGGCAAAGCTCACGATGGAACTGAAACAGCGATTCTTCTAAAACGGTCAGGTGCCACAGCTACAGCGCTTAGGGCGCTCTATCGAGCAGATGACGGCTCTGAGGTCACTCTCGCAGGGTTGTTTTGGATTACGCAGGCGAGCAACTCGCTGAACGATCTCAAGCGACTGTTTGTGATTGGCAAGCGTGATTTTCGACTTGAGGAGCTGCTGCATTTATTTGGTGAGGGCAATGCTCGTTTGCTCAAGCAGCACCTGAAAGAAGATCCTCTGGTCGAAGCTTTTGACTCGTTCTCCGACTACCAAGAAACCTATGTTCGTTTGCTGCGGATGGAGAATCGAAATGCCCCTGCACTGCTCTCACGAGCACTGGGTCTGAAGAAAATTGATGATCTCACCAGCTTAATCCGCGACTTGGTCTTGGAGCCAAGTCAGGTCAAGGAGTACGCCAGGCAAGCGGTGAGTGAGTTTGATGACCTGGTGAGTATTCACAATGAGCTGGACGATGCTCGGCGGCAACGAGATGCTCTGATAGAGCTGCCGGAGACGAGCCAGGCGCTCAGTCAGGCTAAAGAAGAGCTGAACAGGTTGATTGCCGAGTCAGCGGGGCTTTCGGTGTACTTTGGTGAGCAGTGTCATCGCCTCTGGGGGCTGCGTTTTGCACAGCTTGATGATGAGTTGAAGCGTCTGACTGACGAGGAAGATCGACTAAAGGATCTTGAGGGTCAAGCAAATGGACGAGTTCAGACCCTTTACCATGCCTATCAATCCCAGGGGGGAGAGCGCTTAGAGGGGCTGAGGCGGGAGTTCAGGGATGCTACCTCTGCACATGGGGAGACTGTCGGTGCGGCTCGTGCCTATCAGATGGATGTGCGGGCGCTGAGCCTGCCAGAGATGCTGAGCGCCGACGTGTTTAAGCAGAACCAGGCGAAAGCACAAAGCATCCTTCTGGACATGCCTGCGCAGCGACAACAGGCACAAGATCGCTTTGCTGAAGCCGCTAGAGAGCTCTCTGATCATCAACTCCGGTTTACGCAACTTGCTTCTCAGATTCAGGAAATCGAAGCGCGTCCAGACTCCAACATTGCCCCCGATTATCAAAGGCTTCGCGACCAAATCGTTGAGAGCCTGTCATTGGACAGGTCAGAGATCGTTTTCATTGGCGAGCTGCTCGATGTGCGCGAGGAGCACAAGCTCTGGCGTGGGGCCATCGAGCGCGCTTTGGGTGGGCTCCGAAACACCTTGCTTGTGCCTGATGGGCAATATCGATTGGTCACTAAATGGTTAAACGCCCGCCATACCGGTCTACATGTCCGGGTGCAGGTCGTTCGGGCACACGAGCAGAGTACCGAGTTCATTCCAGACGGTTTCTTGAGGAAGATTGAGTGGCGGGTGCACGGCTACCGTGATTGGTTAAAAAAGCACCTTTCGCGCTTTGATCTTGGGTGTGTCGATTCGACAGAGACTCTTGATCAAACCCCCTTCTCGATGACGATCCAGGGGCTCATGCATCTGGATAAAGGACGGTTCGAGAAGAAGGATCAGCAGCGGGTAGATGATCCGCGCCACTGGTGTTTGGGGTTCAGTAACAAGAATCGGTTGGCCGCGCTCAAAGCGGATCAGGCAGCGCTTGATACGGCGGTGTGTGACTTGGGTAAAGCCACCCAGGTCGCTCGCTCCGTGATGGACAATCTTGAGGGCTCCGCTCAAACATGGGGGCGGATTGCCAAGACGTCATGGGCCTTTATTGATGTGCAGTCTGCACAGGCTCGAATGGATGTTCTCCGCTCTGATCTAGACGCATTAGAACGGCCTGATAGTGATTTGGGAATGGCAAAGGCGCGCTGGGAGGCTGCGAGTGCAGAACATAGTGAGATACGTAGTCAGCAGGGTGAGGTCAGCAGGCAGATCGGGGGTAAAGAGAGCGATATCCGCCAAGCCAAAACCCAGATCGAACTTGCTTCGGAAGCAGCCCAAGCCGGGTTAGTCGATGTGGTCAGGGAGTCGCTCACAACGCGTGTGGGACAGATGCATATCGATGATCTTGAGATGGCTTCAGAAATCGAGACCCGTCATCGCTCAGAGTTGGATGAGACCAGACAGAAAGCCCATGTTCGAGAGAGCAAGACGTCAAACAGAGCCAGCGCTATCGTTACTCGGTTCAAGACTGAATGGCCCCTGATTGCCAATGATTGGCTGGGGGGTATTGATGGGCTAGACGATTATTTAGATCACTTGGTACATCTTGAGACTGAGGGCTTACCGGATCTTGTGGATCGTTTTCGTGAGCGCTTGAATCGTAATGCTACCCAGTCTCTAGCTCGCATCAGCCAAGCCATTGACGCGGAGCGCGAAGACATTCGGGATCGTATCGAGACGATCAATGAGGTTTTGGAACGTACGGAGTTCAAGCATGGGACTTTCCTTCGTTTAGGGAGCCGCTCTGAAATCTTCGAACACGTAAAAGCCTTTAACAGCCAGATGATCCGCGTGCTAGCTCGGGCGGGTAGCGATGACCATGATTGGCGCTTTCGGGAGTTGAAGGAACTGGTTGAAAAGCTAGAGAAGGCGACTAACCCAGCTACATCCGGCACTTTAGAAAGCCTGCGTCTGCTGGACTCTCGTTATCAGTTGTCCTTCTTCGCTGAGGAGGTTGAGAAAGACAGTAAGAAAGTGCGAGACGTTCTTGAGTCCTCCAGCGGCAAGTCAGGTGGCGAGAAGGAGTCCTTTGCCGGAACCATAGTGGCAGCAAGTCTGGCATATGTACTGACGCCTGATGGATATGACAGACCTCTGTACTGCACCGTTTTCTTGGATGAGGCCTTTTCTAACACCGCCGAGGCAGTTAGTCGTCGCGTGCTCAAAGTCTTTCGAGAGCTGAAGATTCACGTCAATCTGATTACTCCATACAAGAACCTCAACCTTGCGAGGGAGTCTGCGCGTTCCCTGCTGATTGCGGAGCGAGATCAGGATAAGCATGAGAGCCGCTTGTGCGAGGTCACCTGGGAAGAGATTGATAAGCAGCTCAACCAGCATGAGCATCATGTGCTTCAAGGCGCGGCTAAATCCTTGGGCATTGAAATGGAGTCGGTTTAATGAGGGAGTGGGGACGGCTGCCGCAGGAGGTCATTGAGGAGCTGCGAAGAGTGGAGTGGGATCACCCGGGCAGGCTCAGAGATCGCTTATCAGGTGATCGGCGATTTCCTATTAAGCAGTCGCTGGGGTTGCCCACTGGTAGTCAAGCGCTGAGGGACATCGGTCATTTTCATGACTATGTAGCAGCCTGGCGTCAATGGCCAAACCCACACCAAGTCATTTGGACGTCACGGCAATTTCGGCAGCTTGGTACGTGTGACGTGCCTGAAAGACTAGAAATCGGGTCGATTCAAGCGCTTATTGAGGTGTTGGGATCGCTGGCCATTGAACGAAGTGCGGGATGGGCTGCGCGGATGGAGCCGTTTCTTGCCCTCGACAAGAGCTTGTACCCGACACTGGTTAAACAAATTTTAGAGTTGGAAAAGCTGTCCGTTGTCGACACCGAATTGCTTGCGCGTGTTCTTCCTCAGCTCCGGCGGGGTATGGGTGAAGGACGATACTTCAGAGCATTACCCCTCCAAGGGGTGGATACCAAGTTTCTAGAGGTTCACCAGCCCTTGATGACTGCGCTTCTGGACGGGCTGTATGAGCAGGAAGTCTCCAGCTGCGGAGGGCTAGAGCAATGGCTGGCATGCATTCCGATACCTTCCAATTGGCTCTATGTGAGGCCATTGTGCCCGCAGGTACGGGGACAGTTAGCAGGATTTGATGTCTTGCGTCTCCCCCTGGAGCAACTTCTAGAGCATCCCCTGCCTGGTGAGCGTGTGCTTGTTGTGGAGAACCTACAGCCTGGATTTGGATTGCCGAATCTGCCAGGCACCGTTGCGGTATTTGGTGGGGGGCGCAACACGGTCTGGCTTCAGGCGAGTTGGTTGAAGGAAAAGCGTATAGGTTACTGGGGAGATTTAGATACTTGGGGACTTAAATTCTTGGCTGACGTCAGAGTTATGCAACCGCATGCTCAAGCACTGATGATGGATAAATTTACGCTGCTTGCTTACAGAGAACGCGGGGTAAATGAGGTGCGACCAGCAAATTTACCTGAGCTAGGTCTGAGTTTTGCTGAGATCGAGCTTTTCGAAAGCCTCCGCTCGGGAGAGCACGGGATAGGGCGCTTGGAGCAAGAGCGGCTGTCCCAAGACTATATAGTTGATGTTTTGAAAAAATGGGCGAGTGTGCAACAAATGTAACGGTGATCCACCATGAAGTTGTAGTGCTGTGGTAGCGGTAGAACCCTTGGACGTGGGCTGCGTGCCGCGAGGCAGCCGAACGCCTAAAATTATTGGCAGGGGCAGTCGTTCCCCTACGACTGAAGGTGGCATTGGTACGATGGATGATCGTGATTTGCTTGAGCAATTACGAGCTGAAAATGCCCGCTTGGTCGCGCTGTTGGAGTCGCATGGCATTGCCTGGCGGTTGCATGACGAGCCCTCGCAGGTTGAGTCGGCGAGCCCTCTTCCATTGCTAAGCTCCAGTCTCGACACGGATGCCAAGCTTGCGCTGTTTAAGCGACTGTTTCGGGGCAGGGTCGATGTTTACCCCGTGCGCTGGGTAAGTAAGGCCGGTAAATCGGGCTATTCGCCCGCTTGCGCCAATGAATGGCGACCTGGCGTGTGCGAGAAGCCACGGATCAAGTGCGGGGAGTGTTCTTACCGCCAGCTCCTGCCGCTGACAGATCAGGTGCTCTATAAACATCTGGCCGGCGAGATTGTCATCGGCGTCTACCCGTTACTTCCAGATGACACTTGCTACTTCCTTGCGGTGGATTTTGATGAGGCTGATTGGCGTGAGGATGTCACTGCTTTCGCCCAGTCATGCCGTGAGTTGGACGTGCCTGTGGCTACGGAAATATCACGCTCAGGCAACGGTGCGCATGCCTGGATTTTCTTCGAGCGCAATATCCTCGCTTGTGAGGCGCGCCTGCTCGGTTCCGCGATCATTAGCCATACCTGCGAGCGTACCCGGCAACTGACGCTGGGGTCGTATGATCGACTGTTTCCTAATCAGGACAGCATGCCCAAAGGTGGCTTCGGTAATTTGATTGCCCTTCCCCTACAAAAGCGGGCACGCACGGATGGAGGCAGTGTTTTCGTCGACGAGAGGCTGGTTCCCTATCCCGACCAGTGGGGGTATCTGGATAGTATTCAACTGATGCCCGCGCAGGACATTGCGTCGGCAACACAGCGGGCCACAGGAGGCCGCCATCCGTTGGATGTCACCGCAATAATGGATGACGACGAGCTGAAACCCTGGCATCGCGCACCGGCAAAAACTAATAAATTGGCGTGTGCGCTGCCCGCCTCAGTGAGCGTGACCCTAGCTAACCAGATCTATTTCAACAAGTCCGAGCTGCCCCAGCCATTAGTCAACAAGCTCATCCGGGTGGCGGCGTTTCAGAACCCTGAGTTCTACAAGGCACAGGCTATGCGCATGTCTGTGTGGAATACGGCGCGGATCATCGGCTGTGCTGAAAACTTTTCCCAGTATATTGCCTTGCCCCGTGGCTGCCTGGACGACGTGTGGATGTTGTTGCGCGACAACGGCATTGAGATGCTGCTATGTGATGAGCGCTTCGCAGGAGAGCCCATTGATGTCCGCTTTGGGGGCACGTTACGCCCGGATCAGGAGATTGCTCTCGAAGGCATGCTGGAGCACGACACCGGCGTCCTCTGTGCACCAACCGCTTTTGGTAAAACCGTCACAGCTGCGGCCCTGATTGCTCAACGTGGAGTGAACACGCTGGTGTTGGTGCATCGGACAGAGTTGCTCCAGCAGTGGACGGAGCGTTTGCAGGCTTTTCTAGGTGTCGACAAGATGACTGTCGGCAGCATAGGCGGTGGTAAGGCTAAGCCGACTGGCATCATCGATGTTGCCGTGATGCAGTCTTTGTCGCGGCAGGGCGAAGTCAGCGAGCAGGTGAAAAACTACGGGCAAATCATCGTGGATGAATGCCACCACGTTTCAGCTTTTTCGTTCGAGGCTCTCCTCAAGGCCGCTGGGGCCAAGTATGTGTTGGGGCTGACCGCTACGCCCATACGTCGTGATGGGCAGCAGCCGATCATTTTCATGCAGTGCGGGCCAATCAGGCACACAGCGAGCAGGCCTGAGAGTGCTCCAGCTGATCTGGCCGTGACGCCGCAGTGGCTTTCTCGACCTATACTCATGCCTGAAGGGACAAGCATCCAAGATGTCTTCTTGCAGGTGTGCAGCGACACGGAGCGAACAGCCAAGATTGCTGCCGAGGTTGGAGACGCTTTTGACCAAGGACGGAAGATCCTGGTGCTGACTGAGCGAACGGATCACCTCAGCACCATTCAGGAGCAGTTGGCAGGTCGGGTCGAGAATCTGTTCACGCTGCATGGGCGGTTGTCCAAGAAGCAACGTACCGCGCTAATCAGCGAGCTGGAAGCACTACCACCCGATGCTCCACGGGTGATCCTGGCAACCGGGAAACTGGTCGGAGAGGGGTTCGACCACCCGGCACTGGATACTTTGGTACTGGCCATGCCGGTTTCCTGGAAGGGCACTCTCCAGCAGTATGCGGGCCGCCTGCATCGGGAGCATGCGAGTAAGGCAGATGTACGCATCATCGACTTTATTGATGCCGGACATCCCACTTTGCTCCGCATGTGGAGCAAGCGCCAAGCGGGTTACAAGGCTATGGGGTACCGATTGGCTGATTCATCGAGCTCAATGGAGCTGCTGTTGAAAAGCTGAGGAGTGCCCGGCAAAGGGATAGATGGATGCTCTCATGACAGATGCTGCACGTTGGCAGTACGCGCAAATGATCAGGTCATACCTCAAGCTGCTGGTAGATAGCGCTTGGAGGATAATCAAGCCGGGAGATGTGGCACGCTGTGACCTGGCGGAGGGGAAATCATGCCCAGCTTTTTAGGAAGAATTATGGGACGGCCATAATTATAGGGATGCATAATTTCGAGCTGATCGTCTGCCCATTGAGCCCTGAATCAGGTTCAGACCGGATGGTACGTGAAAATATTTAGCCCCAAGCCTCTGCTTGGCCATGAGTGTGATGGCAATCAGGAATTACTATGTGTTAGCCTCAAACCGCTCATGGCATAGGCCCTGAGGTGCATCACAAGCTGTCAAGCCCCAAGGCGGTTCCGGAGGAATAACATCCTACGATTACCAGCAATGCGGCCAGCAGCCCACGGAGACTTATCTTCATAGATACTCCAAGTGTGACGCTGACATTATATGTCGATCCTAGCAATCGCGGTGAGGCCGGGTAACCGGTTAGATGGTGTGAAGAACATTTGGGTTTATCCGACCGAGCGGCTGAAGGATTGCCGCCATCCTATGCTCGGTCGGTTGGCTCGATACAGGGAGGTAATATGTCAAATGACTGGTATAAATCCCGAAGATATTTGCACTTTGATCGTCCTCTGAATGAAGAAGCGGCATTAAAAGTCGTTTCCGATCAGAGAGCAGTCGCACAGCACTCCTTCTATCCCCTGATTCGTTATGTCGCGGAATCTCAAAAAGTTCATTTTGATAAAGCGACAAGACGGGTAGTAAAGAAAGACCCTAAGAGGCGCCAGATTTCATATGCTGCGCACCTTGATAGCCATATATACTCATATTATTGCGAAGTGCTTGGCGGTCTATATGAGACTTATCTTAGTAAGTCGGAATGGTCTGCGTCGGTTTTGGCTTTCAGAGCTTTGGGCAAAAGTAATATTGAATTTGCCCATGAGGCGTTCACGGAGATCGCTTCAAGGACTGAATGCTGTGTATTAGGTATTGATATTAAAGGCTTCTTCGATAATTTGAGTCACACGCAACTCAAGTTAAACTGGCAGAAGCTAATTGATAGGCCTAGTCTTCCTGATGATCATTTTGCTGTCTATAAGTCGTTAACTAGATTTTCGTTCGTGGATAGAGAAGAAGTCTATAGCGCGCTGGGTATCTCCAAAAACAACCCAAAAAATGGGCGTCAGCGAATCTGCGAGCCCCATCAGTTTAGGTCATCGATCCGTGGCGCTGGCCTCGTCGAGACCAATTCAATTGGGAAAGGAATCCCCCAAGGATCACCGATTAGCGCTCTGTTATCAAATATCTACATGATGGATTTTGATGAAAAACTCTATTCCTACGTAGAAACTCATGGCGGCTCTTATTTTCGATATTGCGATGATATTTTGTTAATTGTTCCACTGGCTAAGGAAGCTGACGCCATCCAGTTCGTTGATGACGAGGTCGCAGCGATCAAGCTTGAAGTACAAAAAGCAAAAACGGAGGTCTGCCGATTCAAAAAAACGGCGAAGGGATTCAGATCAGACCGAGCACTGCAATACCTAGGTTTTATCTTCGATGGTGAAAATATTTATCTAAGATCATCCTCGCTTGCCCGGTATCAAGAACGTGTAAATCGTGGCTTATCGATTGCAACCCTGAGTATGCAGAAAGTAAACACGGCAAGGATCGCTAGAGGGCAACTGCCTAGATCAATTTTTCTCAGAAAGCTGCATAGCCGATATTCATACCTGGGTCGACGAAACTTTATTTCATATGGTTACAGAGCTGCCAGGATTATGAACTCCAAATCTATTCGGAAGCAGCTTAAGCCGTTGTGGGGCCGATTGAGGAAAAAGATCGAGGATATTGCGTGAGCTCTGAACTTACAAAGGTATCAGTGGGCCGGGCCAATATGCCCCAGATACTGCTTTGATCCTGATCGCAGATGCGTTACTATTGCCAAATTGGCAATTTATTTTTCCTCTTCATTTTTCTGCTCTATCATGACTAGGCAGTCTAGGTAATTAACTCTGTCCGAGAACGGGTTTATAGCACCTAACTTTGGCTGAGTCGGACATTTTACTTTGACTGAAGTCTCGTATAGGCCAGGTTTGCTGCTCTGCCAAATACCGGTATCTTTGCCCACCTACATTGGGTTAGAGTGCAAAACGAAAAAAGGCCAATGCTTTGTCTGCATTGGCCTTTTTTTGTGCTGTGTGTCCCGTCCTGAATAGGGTTTATACCTTCTGATCTGTTTTTCAGGAGGGCGTAATGGAATCGGCAAAAAAGGCGTAGTCAGCGAGACTACACGCTGACTTTTAAATTGTCGGTCGTCGACCAGGTTGAAAAAGGTGAGCTGAGTTATAAAGAGGCTCAGGAGCGCTACGGGATTCAAGGCAAAACGACCGTTTTGACATGGTTACGCAAGCACGGTCGGCAAGATTGGAGCCCCGGCACATATATTGGCTCGCGGAGGATGGGGTCTATGCCCGAAAAAAACCGACCATTAACGCCAGAGCAACGCATCAAAGAGCTTGAAGAGCAGTTGGCGCTGTCCAATCAGAAAGCGCAGTTTCTCGAGGCGACCGTGGACGTCTTGAAGCATGACTACGGTCTCTCTGTCGTAAAAAAGCGTCCCGGCAAGTCCTCGCGCAAAAAACGAATCCAAAACCTGAGCATCAGCAGGGCTTGTCAGTTCATGGGGATAAGTCGACAGGCTTACTACAAACGCAATCGCGCCGATGCTGCTCGTCTGATTTTGGATGAGAAGGTTGCCGATTTCGTTCAGCAAAAGCGCCTGCGGCAGCCGCGGCTGGGTACCCGAAAGCTGTATTACTTGCTGCAGTGCCAGCCGCAGCATGAGCTACAAGTGGGTCGAGATCGCCTGTTTGCGATTCTGCGTGAACGACGTTTATTGGTAGCTCGCAAGCGGGCGTATCACAAGACAACCGACAGTCATCATCGTGACGGATGCTTTTTCGCGAAAGATTGTGGGCTATCACGTTCATGAAAGCCTGCACACCGAGTCGGTCGCGCAGGCGCTGCGCCGGGCGGTGAGCCAGCGTCAAATTATGCAAAGCTCTTCGGCAAGGGCGACTGAGCATCACTCTGCCAATAAAATCTCCTGCTCTTTCGCACATAGCTCCAACAAAAAATCCCACACTACCCTCAACCTGACGGACTTGTGCAGTTCCCTGCGAGTGCTCATCCAGTAGCTGCGTTGGATCGTCTCTTGGGGCAGTATCCGCACCAGTTGCGGATCATCCTTGGCCATGTAGTTGGGTAGCACCGCGATGCCCAAGCCAGCTCGTGCCGCGATCTGTTGGGCGATCACACTGGTGCTGCGCAAGGTTACGTTCGGCGAACGGCAGAAGTGGTCGAGAAACAACAGTTCCTGGCTGAACAGCAGGTCATCGACATAACCGATCCACTGGTGCCGCGAAAGGTCGTCGCGGATGATCAGGCGCGGTGCCCTAGCCAGGTATGCCGGGCTGGCATAAAGTGCCAGGCGATAGTCAGTGAGCTTACGGGTGATCAGCATATCGGCGTGGGGGCGGTCGAGGTGGATGCTGATCTCAGCCTCGCGGTTGAGGATGCTGACGAAGCGTGGCACCGCCACCAGCTCGACTTCCAGTCCGGGGTAGCGCTCGAACAGGCCGCCCAGGCGCGAGGTGAGGAACATAATGCCGATGCCTTCGGTCACACCCAGGCGAATCTTGCCCAGGGGCGCAATGGCTTGAGTGATTTCTTCCTGAGCCAGCAACGCGACGTTCTCCATCGCCTCGGCATGTTTGAGCAAGGCCTGGCCCGAGGGTGTCAGTTCATAGCCCTGGGCATGCTGGACAAACAATGCGGTGCCCAGGTTCCGCTCGATGGTTTCGATGTGCCTGGCGACAGTGCTGTGGGTGGTATTCAGCCGTTTGGCAGCGCTCAGCAAACGTCCGCTACGCTGTAGTTCGAGGAAAAATCGCAAGTCGTTCCAGTCAAACATAGGGCTCCTTGTGAATCGTCGGTTTCACTTTCCTTGCTTGAAAACGCGCAGCCTATGCGCAAAAACGCAGGTTTTCATCTCGAAATTAATCAATAACATAAGCTGATACAAGGACAATAAAACGGCGAGGTTGCTGATGTCATCGGCCCATCTGCCTTACGATTATGTGATCGTCGGTGCTGGCCCCGCGGGTTGTGTGCTAGCCAACCGACTGTCCGCCGACCCGCGCAACAACGTGGTGTTGCTCGAAGCCGGCGGCCAGGATAGCTACCCATGGATTCATATTCCGGTCGGTTATCTGTTCTGCATCGGTAATCCACGCACCGATTGGTGTTTCAAGACCGAGCCCCAAGCCGGCCTGCAAGGTCGCAGCCTGAGCTACCCGCGGGGCAAGGTACTCGGTGGCAGTTCCTCTATCAACGGTATGATTTACATGCGTGGCCAGTCTAGCGACTATGATCGCTGGGCTGAGCAAGGCAATCCGGGTTGGGCCTGGAAAGATGTGTTGCCGTTGTTCAAACACAGCGAAAATCACTTCGGTGGAGCCGACGCATGCCATGGCGACCGGGGCGAGTGGCGGGTGGAGCAGCAGCGTTATTCCTGGCCGATCCTCGATGCCTTCCGCGCCGCCGCCGCTGAAAATGGCATTGCCAGCGTCAGTGATTTCAATGCCGGTGATAATCAGGGCTGTGGATACTTTCAGGTCAACCAGCGTTCCGGAGTGCGTTGGAATTCGGCCAAGGCCTTTCTGCGACCGGTGCTCAAGCGTCCCAACCTGACTATCCTGACGGGCGTGCAGGTCAACCGGGTCAGCCTGGAAAACGGTCGGGCCACGGCAGTCCTGGCGCGTTGGCAAGGCGAGGAGCGCTGGTTCCCTGCCCGTCGGGAAATCATCCTCTGCGCCGGCTCGGTCGGCTCTCCCGCAATCCTGCAACGCTCCGGCATCGGTCCACGACCGTTGCTGGAAAGCCTCGGGATTGCCGTGCGCCACGAACTGCCGGGCGTGGGTGGCAACCTGCAGGACCATCTGCAACTGCGACTGATCTACAAGCTCAGCAATGCCCGCACGCTCAACCAGGTGGCCAACAGCCTGTGGGGCAAAGCCGGCATGGGCTTGCGCTATCTCTACGACCGCAGTGGTCCGCTGGCGATGGCGCCGAGCCAGTTGGGCGCCTTTGTGAAATCGAGCCCGGAGCAACGCTCGGCCAACCTGCAATATCACGTACAGCCGCTGTCGCTGGAACGCTTCGGCGAGCCCCTGCATCGCTTTCCTGCATTCACCGCGTCGGTGTGCAACTTGCGACCGTTGAGTCGGGGTCGCATCGATATCCGCTCGGCCAATCCGGAGGATGCACCGCTGATCGATCCCAATTACCTCAGCGATCCCGAGGACCTGAGGGTCGCCGCCCAGGCCATTCGCCTGACCCGGCGCATTGTCGACGCCCCTGCCCTGCGCGTGTTCAAGCCCGAGGAATACCTGCCCGGTGCGTCCCTGCAAAGTGAAGAACAACTCTACGAGGCCGCCGCAAAGATCGGCACCACCATCTTCCACCCGGTCGGCACTTGCCGCATGGGCAACGGTGCGCAGGCTGTGGTCGATGCCCAGTTGAGGGTCCACGGCGTGCCCGGGTTACGGGTGGCGGACGCCTCGATCATGCCACAGATCACCTCCGGCAATACCTGTTCACCGACAGTGATGATTGCGGAAAAAGCTGCGCGGATGATTTTGCAAACTCGCCAGGCGACGGACCAAGGAGGATTGGGCAGCACCCCGGAAAGTGTATTACCGAGCGCTTGAACAGAGCGATCGGCAGCAGGATTGCGTTGGTCGTCAGGCGCAATTCACAGTGGAACAACAACAATAATCACTGGGGCCCACAAGGCCGAGGACATCACGCATGTCGGACTATATCGAGCAACAGTCAACGCCGGCGTCTGCCAGCACGGGCAAGGAAGAACGAAAGATCATCTTTGCGTCATCCCTCGGGACCGTCTTCGAGTGGTATGACTTCTTTCTCTATGGCGCCCTGGCGGCGGTGATCAGCAAGCAGTTCTTTGCCGGGGTCAACGACACCACTGCGTTTATCTTCGCGCTGATGGCCTTTGCCGCAGGCTTCCTGGTGCGACCGTTCGGCGCGCTGGTGTTCGGTCGGCTGGGGGACATGATCGGACGCAAATACACCTTTCTCATGACCATCGTCCTGATGGGCCTTTCGACTTTTGCCGTCGGCCTACTACCGACCTACAGCAGCATCGGCATCGCCGCGCCGATTATCCTGGTGGTGTTGCGCATGCTCCAGGGGCTGGCGCTGGGCGGTGAATACGGTGGTGCCGCGACCTATGTGGCCGAACATGCACCGGCTGGCAAGCGGGGTTTGCACACCGGTTGGATCCAGTCCACGGCGACCCTCGGACTGCTGCTATCGTTGCTGGTGGTCCTGGCCAGTCGCTACATCAGCGGCGATCAGTTCGAAGTATGGGGCTGGCGCTTGCCGTTTCTGCTGTCGATCTTCCTGCTGGCGATCTCTACCTGGATTCGCCTGAGCATGCACGAATCACCCGCTTTCGTGAAGATGAAGGCACAGGGCAAGGTCAGCCAGTCGCCGATCCGCGAGTCTTTCGGTTCCTGGCCGAACCTGAAGATCGTCCTGACCGCATTGTTCAGCATCAACGCCGGGCAAGCGGTGACTTTCTACACCGCTCAGTTCTACGTGATGTTCTTCATGACCCAGATGCTCAAGATGGATCCGGCCCAGGCCAACACGCTACTGATTATCAGCGTGGTGATCGGTGCACCGTTCTTTGTGCTGTTTGGCTGGCTCTCGGACAAGATCGGTCGTAAGCCGATTATCATGCTGGGTCTGTTGCTGGCGACGGTCTGCTACTTCCCGCTGTTCAAGGCGCTGAGTCATTACGCCAACCCGCAGGTGGACGCCGCCAGCCGGCAGGCGCCCATCGTCGTACTGGCCGATCCGGCTGGTTGTACCTTCCAGTTCGACCCTGTGGGTAAAGCCCGTTTCGATAGCCCTTGCGACCAGGTCAAGACCTTCCTGGTTAAACAGGGCCTGCCTTACGATTCCCGGACAGCAGCGCCGGGTTCCACGGTGACGGTTTCGGTGGGCGAGCAGAAGATCAGCGGCTTCGACGAAGCAGCCATGCGCGCGGCCATCAGCCAGGCCGGGTACCCGGCCAAGGCCGACGCGGGTTCAGTGAACGAACCGATGGTGGTCTTGCTGATCGTGCTGTTGATCCTGATCGCTACCATGACCTACGGCCCGCTGGCGGCGGTGATGGTCGAATTGTTCCCGACCCGCATCCGCTACACGTCCATGTCGCTGCCCTACCATATCGGCAACGGCTGGTTCGGTGGATTCCTGCCGACCGTTTCGTTTGCCCTGGTGGTCTATACCGGCAATATCTTCTACGGCCTCTGGTACCCGGTGCTAGTCACCGGGATCAGTCTGGTGGTGGGGCTGTTCTGCCTGAAAGAAACCAGGGATGTGGATATCGATAAGGTCTAAGCGGTTCGACGGGTGGCAGTGGTGTATCTGTCACCCGCGGCCCTCAAGGAAATGCTGTATGAAAACCTTGAACCTCATCCTCGTCATTTTAGGTGGTATGGCCTTGGGGCGCGGTCAGGTACACGCGGCGACCATGCGCTGTGATAAAGGCCCGATTGGCGAAGGAGAGACTTCATTCGAGGTGCTGGAAAACTGACCGGCATTAGCGCCGGTTTTTTTATCGCCAAGAAAAACTTATGCACGATTTTCATAAAAAAATAATATAGAAAAATAAGTATATAAATCAGATACTTAGAGTATTTTTTCGAAAGAAATAAAAATTTTGTGCACAAGTTATCCACAAAACATCAGGCGGCACTCGGCGTTTCCGCCACCGTTTGCGACGGCAGTGAACCCATGTCGCGCTGGGCATTTTCGTTCCAGGCCTGAACCCGCTCGTTCAACTCGGCAATGGCTCGTGGGCCAGTGCCTTCGGCGAACATCGGTGCGCCGATCACCACGGTGATGGTGCCGGTTTTTTTGGCCCAGCCGGTTTTCGGCCAGAACTTGCCGGCGTTGTGAGCAATCGGTAGCACCGGGAGCTCGGCGTTTACGGCCAGCGCTGTACCGCCCCGGGAAAACTTGCCGACGGTGCCGAAGGGCACGCGGGTGCCCTCCGGGAAGATCAGCACCCAGACGTTATCCCTGAGCAGCTCATCGCCCTTCTTCGCCACGTGCTTGAGCGCCGCTTTTGGGTTGTCCCGGTCAATGGCGATCGGCCGCAGCATGGCCATGGCCCAGCCGAAGAACGGTACATACAGCAACTCACGCTTGAGCACCTGGCTCAGCGGCGAAAAATAGGCCGACAGAAAGAACGTTTCCCAGGTGCTCTGGTGGTTCGACAGAATTACGCAAGGGCGCTCGGGAACATTCTCCGCACCTTTGATCTCGACCCGGATATCCAGGCATACCTTGGTCAGCCACAAGGCACAGCGGCACCAATAGACATTGATGAAGCGATAACGGGCCTTGAACGGCAGGAACGGGGCAATAAAAAAGCTCAGGGAGCACCACAACAGCGAACTGGTGCCCAGCAGCAGGTAAAAGAAAAAGGTTCTGATGGCCTGCAGGATCGACATAGCGGCATTTACCGTTGCGGGCATTGCCCGGCTGTTAATAAGTGCACCCCCGAACAGTCCTTGGTCAGGAAGTCAGAGAAGCGCTAATTGTGGATAAGTTCAGCGGCCACCGCCGCCAGATCGTCAAAAATCAAAGTGCCCACCGGCAGGGTTTTGCCCAATGTCTTCTCGCCTTTACCGGTCTTAACCAAAACTGGCTGACAATCGACGGCGCTGGCGGCTTCCAAGTCACCCAGGCTGTCTCCAACAAACCATAGCCTAGACAGTTGGACACCGTAATACGCGGCGATGGTCCTGAGCATGCCCGGCTTGGGCTTGCGACAATCGCAACCCTCGTCCGGGCCATGGGGGCAATACACGACCAGTCCGAGCTCGCCACCTTGTTGCGCCACTAACGAACGCAGGCGCTCGTGCATGGCATCCAGGGTCGCGAGATCGTAGTAGCCGCGAGCAATGCCGGACTGGTTGGTAGCGACGGCTACCGTCCAACCGGCACGGCTCATCTGTGCGATGGCTTCGATGGCGCCGGGAAGTGGAATCCACTCCTCCAGCGACTTGATGTAAGCGTCGGAGTCGTAATTGATCACGCCGTCCCGATCGAGAATCAGCAGCTTCAAAACCGGCCCTCAGCCCAGCAGCGAAATATCGGCGACGCCGAGGAACAGACCCCGCAGGCGTGCCAGTAGCGCATAACGGTTGGCTCGCACCTTGGCGTCTTCGGCATTGACCATCACCGCTTCGAAGAACGCATCCACCGGCTCGCGCAGGGCAGCCAGGCGTGCCAGCGCTTCGTTGTACTGGCGCGCCGCAGCCATTGGCTGGACGGCCTGGTCCGCTTGCTGGATCGCCGAGTAGAGCGAGAATTCGTTGGCGTTGTCGAAGTATTTCGCCTCCACCGTAGCGGCGATGCTGCCCTCGGCCTTGCTCAGCAAGTTCGATACCCGCTTGTTCACCGCCGCCAACGCGGCGGCTTCCGGCAATTGGCGGAATGTCTGCACCGCTTGTACGCGCTGGTCGAAATCCAGCGCTGAACCTGGTTTCAGGGCACGGACCGACAGGTAAGTAGCGACGTCCACGCCTTCGTCTTCATAACGGGCACGCAGGCGGTCGAAGATAAACTCCAACACCTGCTCGGCCAGGCCGGCGGCCTTGATCTTGGCACCGAAAGCGCTGACGGCGAAGGCCACGGTTTCGATCAAGTCGAGGTCGAGTTTCTTCTCGATCAGGATTCGCAGTACGCCCAGGGCGGCACGACGCAGAGCATAGGGGTCCTTACTGCCGGTCGGCAGCATGCCGATACCGAAGATGCCCACCAGCGTGTCGAGCTTGTCGGCAATCGCCACTGCCGCACCGGTCAGGGTTGTCGGCAATTCGGCACCGGCACCGCGCGGCATGTACTGCTCGTTCAGGGCCAGGGCGACATCTTCTGGCTCGCCGTCATTGAGGGCGTAGTAGTAACCGGCGATACCTTGCATTTCGGGGAACTCGCCGACCATTTCGGTCGCCAGGTCGCACTTGGACAACAGGCCGGCGCGTGCCGCGTGCTGAGCGTTGCCCGCGATGCGTGGAGCGATAAACGCCGCCAGCTTGGAGATGCGTTCGGCCTTGTCGTAGACGCTGCCCAGTTTTTCTTGAAACACCACGTTCTGCAGGCGCAGATTGAAGTCGGCAAGCTTGTGCTTCTTGTCCTGCTTGAAGAAGAACTCGGCGTCGGTCAGGCGTGGGCGCACGACCTTCTCGTTGCCGGCGACGATCTGCCGCGGGTCCTTGCTCTCGATGTTGGCGACCGTGATGAAACGCGGCAGCAACTTGCCTTCGACATCCAGCAGGCAGAAGTACTTCTGGTTGTCCTGCATGGTGGTGATCAGGGCTTCCTGTGGTACATCAAGGAAACGCTCTTCGAACGCGCACACCAGTGGCACCGGCCATTCGACCAGGGCGGTGACTTCGTCCAGCAGGGCCGGCGGTACGATCGCGGTGCCTTCTTGCAGGGTCGCCAGCTCCGTGGTACGCCGGCTGATCAGTTCGCGACGCTCGTTGGCATCGGCCAGCACGTAGGCGGCACGCAGGTCGTCGAGGTAGCTGGCCGGCGAGCCGATACGCACGCTTTGCGGATGATGGAAACGATGACCACGGGAATCGCGACCGGCCTTCTGGGCGAGGATGGTGCAGTCGATGACCTGGTCACCGAGCAGCATCACCAGCCATTGGGTGGGACGCACGAATTCTTCCTTGCGCGCAGCCCAGCGCATGCGCTTGGGAATCGGCAGGTCGTTCAGCGAGTCTTCGACGATGGTCGGTAACAGGCTGGCGGTCGGCTTGCCGGGGATGTTCTGGCTGTAGCGCAGTTTCGGTCCGCTCTGGTCGATTTCGTTCAGTTCGACGCCGCACTTCTTGGCAAAGCCCAGGGCGGCCTGGGTCGGGTTGCCTTCGGCATCGAAGGCGGCTTGGCGTGGCGGGCCATCGAGATTGATGCTGCGGTCCGGTTGCTGAGTCTGCAATTGGGTCAGCAATACGGCCAGACGCCGTGGCGCGGCGTAGACCTGCTTGGCTGCAAAGCTCAAGCCGGCAGCCTGCAGGCCTTTTTCAATACCGGCGAGGAACGCCTCGGCGAGGGTATTGAGGGCCTTGGGTGGCAGTTCTTCAGTGCCCAGTTCTACCAGAAAATCTTGCGCACTCATTGTGCCGCCTCCAACTTAGCCAACACTTCATCACGCAAATCCTCGGTCGCCATCGGGAAGCCCAGCTTGGCACGGGCCAGCAGGTAGGCTTGGGCGACGGCACGCGCCAGGGTGCGCACCCGCAGGATGTACTGCTGGCGTGCGGTCACCGAAATTGCCCGGCGCGCGTCCAGCAGGTTGAAGGTGTGCGAAGCCTTGAGGACCATTTCATAGCTCGGCAACGGCAGCGGCTGATCCAGTTCGATCAGGCGCTTGGCTTCGCTTTCATAGAAATCGAACAGTTCGAACAGCTTCTCGACGTTGGCGTGTTCGAAGTTGTAGGTCGACTGCTCCACTTCGTTCTGGTGGAACACATCGCCATAGGTCACCTTGCCGAACGGACCGTCGGCCCAGACCAGGTCGTAGACCGAATCGACACCTTGCAGGTACATCGCCAGGCGTTCGAGGCCATAGGTGATTTCGCCGGTCACCGGGTAGCACTCGATGCCTCCGGCTTGCTGGAAGTAGGTGAACTGGGTGACTTCCATGCCGTTGAGCCAGACTTCCCAGCCCAGGCCCCAGGCGCCGAGGGTCGGCGATTCCCAGTTGTCTTCGACGAAACGGATGTCGTGCACCAACGGGTCGAGGCCGACGTGCTTGAGGGAGCCCAGGTACAGTTCCTGGAAGTTTTCCGGGTTCGGCTTCAGGACCACCTGGAACTGGTAGTAGTGCTGCAGGCGATTCGGGTTTTCGCCGTAGCGGCCGTCAGTCGGGCGGCGGCTGGGTTGTACGTAGGCGGCATTCCAGGTTTCCGGGCCGATGGCGCGCAGGAACGTGGCGGTATGAAAAGTGCCGGCGCCTACTTCCATATCGTAGGGCTGAAGTACCACACAACCTTGCTCAGCCCAGTATTGCTGGAGGGCGAGGATCAAGTCTTGGAAGGTACGCACGGCTGGCGTAGGCTGGCTCACGAAATTCACCTGTTACTTGGGCTGCGATTCAAAAGGCGGGAGTATACCCGATTCGGTCGCGCCTCCACCCCCTGGGAGCCTTATGCCACGCTGCTTTTGGTGTAACGACGAGCCTTTGTACATGGACTATCACGATCAGGAGTGGGGCGTACCGTTGCGCGACGAGCAACGACTGTTCGAGTTACTTCTGCTCGAAGGGTTCCAGGCCGGGCTCTCGTGGATCACGATCCTGAGAAAACGCGAGCACTATCGCAAGGTCCTGTTCGGTTTCGATATGAGCAAAATCGCGGCAATGAGCGACGATTACATCGAGACCCTGATGCACGATCCCGGGATCGTGCGCAATCGCCTGAAGCTCAATGCCGCCCGGCGCAACGCCCAGGCCTGGCTGAAGACGAAGGACCCGGTGGCCCTGCTCTGGTCCTTTGTCGGCGGCCTGACGCTGACTCATCACTTCAAGGACCGTAGCGAGGTTCCGGCCGTCACGCCCGAGGCCCAAGCCATGAGCAAGGCTTTGAAGAAACTCGGTTTCAGCTTTGTCGGGCCGACCATCTGCTACGCCTTCATGCAGGCGTCGGGGATGGTCATGGACCATACCACCGATTGTCATCGCTATGCCGAGCTGGCCGGGCCGGGGCTACAATAGCCGGCTGACGAGTGAGCACATCGGGAGTGATCTGTGGAAAAGTTTAAAGGCGCCATGTTGGTGGGCGCGTTGCGGTTGTTTGCGCTGTTGCCCTGGCGTGCCGTGCAGCGTGTCGGCGCGACCATCGGCTGGCTGATGTGGAAGCTGCCCAACCGTTCCCGCGAGGTGGTGCGGATCAATCTGGCGAAGTGTTTTCCCGAGCTCGATCCGCTGGCCCGCGAGCAACTGGTCGGGCAGAGCCTCAAGGATATCGGCAAGTCCCTGACCGAGAGCGCCTGCGCGTGGATTTGGCCGGCCCAGCGCTCCATCGACCTGGTGCGCGAAGTCGAAGGCCTCGAGGTGCTCAAGGACGCCCTGGCCTCGGGCAAGGGCGTGGTCGGTATCACCAGCCACCTGGGCAACTGGGAAGTACTCAATCACTTCTACTGCAACCAGTGCAAGCCGATCATTTTCTACCGTCCGCCCAAGCTCAAGGCGGTCGATGAACTGCTGCGCAAACAGCGGGTGCAACTGGGTAACCGGGTGGCGGCCTCGACCAAGGAAGGCATTCTCAGCGTCATCAAGGAAGTGCGCAAAGGTGGCGCGGTGGGCATTCCCGCCGATCCTGAGCCGGCCGAGTCCGCTGGGATCTTCGTGCCGTTCCTGGGCACCATGGCCTTGACCAGCAAGTTCGTGCCCAACATGCTGGCCGGCGGCAAGGCGGTCGGGGTGTTCCTGCATGCGCTACGCCTGCCCGACGGTTCGGGCTTCAAGGTGATTCTCGAAGCCGCTCCAGAAGCCATGTACAGCGCCGACACAGAGACTTCGGCGGCGGCCATGAGCCAGGTGGTCGAACGTTATGTGCGGGCTTATCCGAGCCAGTACATGTGGAGCATGAAGCGCTTCAAGAAGCGCCCGGTGGGTGAACAGCGCTGGTACTGAAACACCTCGTTGGCGCGAGCTGTGGATAAAATCGCCAGCGATTTATCCACAGCGGCGTTAGCCAAGGACGCAATAGATGTCCGATCACAAGCATGACCTGCGTATCAAGATCGTGCACCCCAGCATGGGTGAGTGCCTGGCACGCACGCGCCATCTGTCCTGCAAGGGTGTGTACGTGCAGCACCTGCGTTTTATTGATCTTTGAGTGCGGCTTTTTCCAGTTTCTTCAGAAACACCGTCATTTCCTTTTCCGCTTGCTTGTCGCCATGGGCACGAGCAGCGTCCAGTCCCTGTTCCCAGGCCTGTTTCGCCGCGTCGGTGTCGCCAGCGGCCTGATAGGCCTTGCCCAATAGTTTCCAGGCGGCGGAATACTTGGGGTCCAGGGTCACGCAGCGTTGCAGGTGTTCGGCGGCCTCGGCGTTGTTGCCAAGATCCAGGTAACCCTTGCCCAGGCCGAAGCGCAGCAGGGCGTTATCCACACCCTTGGCGAGCATTTTTTCCAGTGATTCGAGCATCGGGGATTCCCTTTAAAAAAAACTCAGACCGACGTGGAACAGCTTCTCCACATCGCGGATATATTTTTTATCCACAAGGAACAGGATCACATGGTCGCCGGTCTGGATCATTGTATCGCCATGAGCGATCAGCACTTCTTCGTCGCGGATGATCGCACCGATGGTGGTTCCAGGCGGCAGTGCAATCTCCTCGATGGTCCGGCCGATCACCTTGCTCGACTTTGCATCGCCATGGGCAATCGCCTCGATGGCTTCCGCCGCGCCCCGGCGCAAGGAGTGCACGCTGACGATATCGCCACGCCGCACGTGGGCGAGCAAAGTGCCGATGGTCGCCAACTGGGGGCTGATGGCGATGTCGATATCGCCGCCTTGGATCAGGTCGACATAGGCCGGGTTGTTGATGATGGTCATGACCTTCTTCGCCCCCATCCGCTTGGCCAGCAGCGAGGACATGATATTGGCCTCGTCGTCGTTGGTCAGGGCCAGGAACAGGTCGGCGTCGTTAATGTTCTCTTCCATCAGCAGGTCGCGGTCCGAGGAGCTGCCTTGCAGGACCACGGTGCTGTCGAGGGTATCGGACAGATGACGGCAGCGTGCCGCGTTCATCTCGATGATCTTCACCTGATAGCGGCTTTCGATGGCTTCGGCCAGACGCTCGCCGATTTGTCCGCCGCCGGCGATGACGATGCGCTTGTAATTTTCGTCGAGCCGGCGCATCTCGCTCATCACTGCGCGGATATGTGCCTTGGCCGCGATGAAGAACACCTCGTCATCGGCCTCGATCACGGTATCGCCCTTAGGCATGATTGGCCGGTCGCGGCGAAAGATCGCCGCCACGCGGGTATCACCATTGGGCATGTGCTCACGCAACTGGCGTAGCTGCTGGCCCACCAGTGGCCCGCCGTAATAGGCCTTGACTGCCACCAGTTGGGCCTTGCCATCGGCGAAGTCGATCACCTGCAAGGCGCCAGGGTGCTCGATCAAACGCTTGATGTAATGGGTGACCACTTGCTCGGGACTGATCAGGACGTCCACCGGGATCGCGTCGTTGTCGAACAGGCCGGCGCGGGTCAGGTAGGCCGACTCGCGTACCCTGGCGATTTTGGTGGGTGTGTGGAACAGGGTGTGAGCGACCTGGCAGGCGACCATATTGGTTTCGTCGCTGTTGGTCACCGCCACCAGCATGTCGGCATCATCCGCGCCGGCCTGACGGAGAATCGTCGGGAACGAGGCCCGACCCTGCACGGTACGGATATCCAGGCGGTCGCCGAGGTCACGCAGGCGCTCGCCGTCGGTGTCGACCACGGTGATGTCGTTGGCTTCGCTGGCCAGATGCTCGGCCAGGGTACCGCCGACCTGTCCCGCGCCGAGAATGATGATTTTCATCGGATGACTCCGTTCAACCCGGTTAGCCGCGCACGGCAGCGATCTTGATCAGTTTGGCGTAGTAGAAACCGTCGTGGCCACCTTCCTGGGCCAGCAGTTGGCGACCGTGAGGCTGCTTGATGCCGAACGGGCCGGCGATATCCAGCTCGCGGGCACCCGGGGTGCGAGCCAGGAACGCCTCGATCACCTCGGTATTTTCCGTCGGCAGGGTCGAACAGGTGGCATAGAGCAGAATGCCGCCGACGTCCAGGGTGGTCCACATCGCGTCCAGCAGTTCGCCTTGCAGGGTGGCCAGGGCGGCGATGTCGTCGGGTTGGCGGGTCAGCTTGATATCCGGATGGCGACGGATCACTCCGGTGGCCGAACACGGTGCGTCCAGAAGGATTCGCTGGAACGGCTTGCCGTCCCACCAGGTCGCGGTGTCTCGGCCATCGGCGGCGATCAACTCGGCGTCCAGGCCCAGACGCTCGAGGTTTTCGCGTACCCGTACCAGGCGCTTGGCCTCCAGGTCGAGGGCGACCACGCTGGCCAGTCGCGGCTCGGCTTCGAGGATATGGCAGGTTTTGCCGCCAGGGGCACAACAAGCGTCCAGCAACCGTTGACCGGGAGCCAGGTCCAGCAGCCCGGCGGCCAGTTGCGCGGCTTCGTCCTGGACGCTGATCCAGCCTTCGGCAAAGCCCGGCAGGTTGCGCACGTCGCAGGCTTGGGCAAGGACAATGCCGTCCCGACTGTAATCGCAAGGCCGGGCGGCAACCGTGGCATCGGTCAGCAGCTTGAGGTAGGCATCGCGGCTGTGGTGGCGGCGGTTGACCCGCAGGATCATCGGTGGGTGGGCGTTGTTCGCCGCACAGAGGGTTTCCCATTGCTCGGGCCAGAAGGCCTTCAGGGATTTCTGTAGCCAGCGCGGGTGGGCGGTACGCACCACCGGGTCGTGTTCCAGCTCGGCCAGTAGTGCCTCGCTTTCTCGCTGTGCGCGACGCAGCACGGCATTGAGCAGGGCCTTGGCCCAGGGCTTTTTCAGTTTTTCGGCGCAACCGACGGTCTCGCCGATGGCGGCGTGGGCCGGGATGCGGGTATAGAGCAACTGGTAGAGACCGACCAGCAGCAGCGCCTCGACATCGGCGTCGGCGGCCTTGAAGGGTTTCTGCAGCAGCTTGAGCGCCAGCGCCGACAGGCGTGGCTGCCAGCGGGCGGTGCCGAACGCCAGGTCCTGGGTCAGGCCACGGTCGCGGACCTCGACCTTGTCCAGTTGCAGCGGCAACGAACTGTTGAGTGAGGCCTTGCCGTTGAGCACGGCGGCCAGAGCCTTGGCGGCGGCCAGACGCGGGTTCATTGGCCGAGCACCGTGCCGAGGGCGAATTTCTCGCGGCGGCTGTTGAACAGGTCACTGAAATTCAGGGCCTTGCCGCCGGGTAGTTGCAGGCGGGTCAGGCACAGGGCGTCTTTGCCGGTGGCGACGAGCAGGCCGTCCTTGCTGGCAGCGAGGATTTCGCCCGGCTGGCCTCGGCCTTCGGCCACGCTGGCGGCGAGGACTTTCACCGTTTCGCCGTTGAGGCTGCTGTGGCAGATTGGCCAGGGATTGAACGCACGAATCCGTCGTTCCAGCTCGACCGCCGGGCGGTTCCAATCGATGCGCGCCTCGTCCTTGTTCAGTTTGTGGGCGTAGGTGGCCAGGCTGTCGTCCTGGCCTTCGCCACCAAGGGTTCCGGCGGCCAGGCCGGCGATGGCTTGCAGGACCGCCGGTGGGCCGAGTTCGGCGAGGCGGTCGTGCAGGCTGCCACCGGTGTCCTCTGTGCTGATCGGGGTGACGCTCTTGAGTAGCATCGGCCCGGTGTCGAGGCCAGCCTCCATGCGCATCACCGTCACGCCGCTGTCGCTGTCGCCGGCTTCCACCGCGCGCTGGATCGGCGCCGCACCGCGCCAGCGCGGCAGCAGGGAGGCGTGGCTGTTGATGCAGCCCAGGCGCGGGATATCCAGGACCACCTGCGGCAGGATCAGGCCATAGGCGACCACCACCATCAGGTCTGGCTTGAGCGCCGCCAGTTCGGCCTGGGCATCGGCGTTGCGCAGGGTGGGCGGTTGCAGGACGGCAATGCCATGTTCCAGGGCAAGCTGCTTGACTGGGCTGGGCATCAGCTTCTGTCCGCGACCGGCCGGGCGATCCGGCTGGGTGTAGACCGCGACAATCTGGTAAGGGCTGCCGAGCAGGGCCTTGAGGTGTTCGGCGGCGAACTCGGGAGTGCCGGCGAAGACGATGCGCAATGGCTCAGTCATAAATGAAAGCTCGCTTGAAAAAGAAAAGGCTTGCCGTGGCAAGCCTTTGGGATGAAGGGATCAGGCGTTCTGGCGATGTTTCTTTTCCAGCTTCTTCTTGATCCGATCACGCTTGAGCGTGGACAGGTAATCGACGAACAACTTGCCGTTGAGGTGGTCGCATTCGTGTTGGATGCACACCGCCAGCAGGCCATCGGCAACCAGTTCGTAAGGCTGACCGTCACGGTCCTGGGCCTTGATCCTGACCTTGAGCGGGCGTTCGACGTTCTCGTAGAACTCCGGCACCGACAGGCAGCCTTCCTGATACTCGCCGGTTTCGTCGGTCAGCGGTTCGAACTCGGGGTTGATGAACACCCGGGGCTCGCTGCGGTCTTCGCTCAGGTCCATGACCACGATACGCTGGTGCACGTTGACCTGGGTTGCCGCCAGGCCGATGCCGGGGGCTTCATACATTGTTTCAAACATGTCATCGATCAGTTGCCGCACCTTGTCGTCCACCACGGCCACGGGTTTGGCGATGGTGCGCAGGCGCGCGTCTGGAAATTCGAGGATGTTTAAAATGGCCATAGGCGTATTTGCTGCACATGTGAGGTAAAGTCAGAGACGGCTGCCCAAATGTCCCGGCGGGATTCGGCTACCGTTGTAAAACGTTCTCCTTGGGAGCGAGCTACGAAGCTCCGGCGTTTCACGCGAAGGTACATAATAAAGGGATTCACTGCATGAGGAAAACACTACTCGCCCTGCTGTTGGCCTTTACCGGTGTCGTGCAGGCGCAAGTGCAACTCAAGGACGGTTATCCACAGCGCTACACCGTGGTGCGTGGCGACACACTTTGGGACATTTCCGCTAAGTTTCTCCGTGAGCCCTGGAAATGGCCGCAAATCTGGCATGCCAACCCACAGATCGCCCATCCGGACCTGATCTACCCAGGCGACATCCTGACACTGCAGTTTGTCGACGGCCAACCGCGACTGGTCGTCGAGCGTGGTGCCTCTCGCGGTACTATCAAGCTGGTGCCGCAGGTGCGCAGTTCGCCGGTGGCGGACGCAATCCCCAGCATTCCGTTGGAAAAGATCAATGCGTTCTTGCTGAGCAACCGCATCGTCGACAGCCCCGAGGACTTCAAGCAAGCCCCGTATATCCTGGCCGGCAGCAACGAGCGGGTGCTTAGCGGCATGGGCGATCGGGTCTATGCCCGCGGCGTGTTCGATTCGACGCATTCGGTGTACGGACTGTTCCGCGAGGGCAAGGCCTACAGCGACCCACGGACCAAGGAATTCCTTGGCATCAACGCCCAGGATGTCGGCACGGGCGAGTTGCTGGCGACCGAGGGCGATGTCGGCACCCTGATGCTGCGCCGGACCACCGAGGAAGTTCGCCTCGGCGACCGGCTGTTCGTCAGCGAAGAGCGACCGATCACCTCGACTTTCATGCCCAGTGCTCCCCAAGCGCCGGTCAGTGGCGTGATCATAGATGTACCACGAGGTGTTACACAGATTGGGGTCATGGATGTGGTCACGATCGACAAAGGGCGTCGTGACGGGCTGGCGGAAGGCAACGTCCTGGCGGTGTTCAAGACCGGTGAGACGGTTCGCGACCGGATCACCGGCCAGCCGGTGAAGATTCCCGACGAGCGCTCGGGCCTGCTGATGGTGTTCCGCACCTATGAAAAGCTCAGCTATGGTTTGGTACTCAATGCCACGCGGTCGCTGGCGGTGCTGGACAAGGTGCGCAATCCGTAATGGCTTTTCGGGCGAGTTCCGTTAGTTAGCTAAACAGATTACTCACAGAGTTATCCACAGGATATTCCTGCCGAATCGCGACCGCCCTGGATCAAGGATGATTGAATGTCGCTCTCTGTGAATACCCTCCCCTCGCCGGCGGAGCTGGAAGCTCGCCTGCGCTTGCATCGCCTTCCGGATATCGGTTCCAGGCGCTTTCGCAAGCTGATCGAAGCTTTTGGCTCGGCCTCTGGTGCCCTGAGTGCGCCCGCCGCTGCCTGGCATTCGTTGGGCTTGCCCGCACGCTGCGCCGAGGCTCGCCGCAGCCCTGTCGTGCGTGATGGCGCCAGCGCTGCATTGGACTGGCTAGAGCGTTCGAACCAGCATTTACTGATGTGGGACCAGATCGATTACCCGGCGTTGTTGGCCGAAGTGGACGATGCCCCGCCGTTGCTGTTCGTGGCCGGCGACCCGGCGGTTCTGGACAAGCCGCAGTTGGCGCTGGTCGGTAGCCGACGTGCCTCGAAGCCGGGCATGGATACCGCCACGGCCTTCTCCCGAAGCCTGGCCGGTGCTGGTTTTGTCATCACCAGCGGCCTTGCCCTGGGGATCGACGGAGCGGCCCATCAAGCCGCGTTGGACATCGGCGGGCTGACAATCGGCGTGCTCGGTACCGGCCTCGAGAATTTTTATCCACAGCGACACAGGGCGCTGGCGCGAGCGATGATCGACCAGGGCGGCGCGGTGATTTCCGAGTTCCCGTTGGATACCGCGCCGCATCCCGGTAACTTCCCCCGCCGCAACCGGATCATCAGCGGTTTATCCCTTGGCGTACTGGTGGTGGAGGCCAGTGTTGCCAGTGGCTCGCTGATCACCGCCCGGCTCGCCGCAGAACAGGGGCGTGAGGTCTATGCAATTCCCGGTTCCATTCACCATCCCGGTGCGCGGGGCTGTCATCAATTGATTCGCGATGGCGCGGTGTTGGTGGAGACGGTCGAGGATATCCTGCAGAACCTGCGGGGCTGGCAGCGGGTTGCCGCCAGCGAGCCGCCCGCTGCCTCCGATCACCCGCTGCTGGCCTTGCTGCACGCGGCTCCGCACACCAGCGAAGGGTTGGCACTGGCCTGTGGCTGGAACCTGTCGCGAGTACTGGCGAGCCTGACCGAGCTGGAACTGGAGGGCCGGATTGCCAACGAAGGCGGACGCTGGTTAGCTCGCATGAGATAGCCTTACTTGAGTAAACTGCGAGCGGCGTTGAATCCGGAGAACAAGCGATGGTCAAAAGTTGGCGTGTGCAAGAAGCCGCACGAGAAGTTCGCGCGGGAGCGGTGATTGCCTATCCAACCGAAGCGGTCTGGGGCCTGGGCTGCGATCCCTGGAACGAAGAGGCGGTGGATCGGCTGCTGGCGATCAAGAATCGTTCAGTGGACAAGGGGCTGATCCTGGTCGCCGACAATATCCGCCAGTTCGATTTCCTGTTCGAGGACTTTCCGCAAGCCTGGCTCGATCGCATGGCCAGCACCTGGCCGGGACCCAACACCTGGCTGGTGCCGCACCAGGATCTGTTGCCGGAGTGGGTGACTGGCCAGCACGACACCGTGGCGCTGCGGGTAAGCGATCATCCGTTGGTGCGGGATTTGTGTTCGTTGGTGGGACCGCTGATTTCCACCTCTGCCAACCCACAGGGACGGCCTGCGGCGAAAACCCGGTTGCGAGTGGAGCAGTATTTCCGCAGTCAGCTCGACTGGGTGCTGGGCGGCAATCTCGGTGGGCGCAAGAACCCGAGCCTGATCCGTGACCTGGCGACCGGCAAGGTGGTACGCCCGGCTTGAGCTGAACCCTGTGGCGAGGGTGCAAGCCTACTCGCCACAAGTTCGTGCAAAACTAAGGCAACAACACCGTCGATCCTGTAGTCCGCCGCGCCGACAGCTCGGTCTGCGCCTTGGCCGCTTCGGCCAAGGCGTAATGAGCGCCGATCTCGATTTTCAACTGACCACCGATAATCATCCCGAACAGTTCATCGGCCATGGCCTGCAGTTGTTGCGGGTTGCTGGCGTAGCTGCCGAGGGTCGGTCGGGTCACATACAGCGAGCCCTTTGCCGCCAGGATTCCCAGGTTGACGCCGTCCACCGCGCCCGAGGCGTTGCCGAAACTCACCAACAGGCCCCGTGGCGCCAGGCTGTCGAGGGAGGTCAGCCAGGTGTCCCTGCCGACACCGTCATAGACCACCGGGACCTTCTTGCCATCCGTCAGCTCCAGCACTCGTTGCGCCACGTCTTCGTGGCTGTAGTCGATGGTTTCCCAGGCACCGAGGGATTTGGCATAGGCTGCCTTCTGCGCCGAGCTCACAGTACCGATCAGCTTCGCTCCGATGGCCTTGGCCCATTGGCAGGCCAGTGCCCCGACACCGCCGGCTGCGGCGTGGAACAGCACGGTTTCGCCGGCTTTGAGCTCATGAGTCTGGCGCAGCAGGTATTGCACTGTCAGGCCCTTGAGCATGACCGCCGCCGCCTGTTCGAAGCTAATCTGCTCCGGCAATTTCACCAGGTGGGCCGCCGGCAACAGGTGAAACTCGCTGTAGGCCCCCAACGGCCCGGTGCCATAGGCCACGCGGTCGCCGACCTTGAACTGGGTAACGTCGCTGCCCACTGCCTCGACGATGCCCGCGCCCTCGCCGCCCAGCCCGGAAGGCAGGCTCGGCGGTGCATACAGACCGCTGCGCCAGTAGGTGTCGATGAAGTTCAGGCCGATGGCCTTGTTCTGTATTCGTACCTGCTGTGGTCCCGGCTCGGCGGGGGTGTAGTCGACATATTCGAGGACTTCGGGGCCGCCATGGGCACGGAACTGGATGCGTTTGGCCATCGATACTCTCCTTGGGCAGTTTTCGTCTTGAGGCTGCGCGAAGGGCCTATCGGACTCCTTCGTTTGATCTTCGTCAACTGCGACGGTGACAAGGGCGGTGTTATGCTACCTGCCCTTTGCCGCCCGCCACGCGATGTGCCGCGTAGCTTTGCCCGATTCAAGGTGATGCCATGACTACCCGCACCGAGGCCGTTAAAGCCTATCTGCTCGACCTGCAAGACCGTATCTGCGCTACGTTGGAAACCGAAGACGCGGGTTCGCGATTCGTCGAAGACGCCTGGACCCGTCCTGCCGGCGGCGGTGGTCGGACCCGGGTGATCGAAAACGGCAGGGTCATCGAGAAAGGCGGCGTGAACTTCTCCCATGTCTTCGGCAGCGGTCTGCCGTCGTCCGCCAGCGCTCACCGGCCCGAACTGGCCGGGCGCGGTTTCGAGGCGCTGGGGGTGTCCCTGGTGATCCATCCGCATAACCCTCATATACCGACCTCCCATGCCAATGTGCGGTTCTTTATCGCTGAAAAGGCCGGTGAAGAGCCGGTCTGGTGGTTTGGTGGCGGCTTCGACCTGACCCCCTACTACGGCAACGAGGAAGATTGCGTGCATTGGCACCGTGTTGCCGAGCAGGCTTGCGCGCCGTTCGGGGCGGATGTCTACCCGCGCTACAAGGCCTGGTGCGACAGTTATTTTCATATCAAGCACCGCAACGAGCCACGGGGCATCGGCGGTCTGTTCTTCGACGATCTGAACGAATGGGACTTCGACACCAGCTTCGCCTTCATGCGCGCCATCGGGGATGCCTATATCGATGCCTATCTGCCGATTGTCCAGCGGCGCAAGGCGACGGCCTGGACCGAAAAACAGCGTGAGTTCCAGGAATTCCGTCGTGGGCGCTACGTGGAGTTCAACCTGGTCTATGACCGTGGCACCCTGTTCGGCCTGCAATCGGGCGGGCGTACCGAATCGATCCTGATGTCGCTGCCGCCGCAAGTGCGCTGGGGCTATGACTGGAAAGCGACTCCAGGCAGCGACGAGGCTCGATTGACCGAGTACTTCCTGCAGGACCGCGACTGGCTGGCGCGGGGTCAGGCCTGATGGATCGCTATGTCGTCTTCGGCAACCCTATCGGCCACAGCAAATCGCCGTTGATTCACCGTCTGTTCGCCGAGCAGACCGGCCAGCAACTGGACTACAGCACCCTGCTGGCGCCACTGGATGATTTTTCCGGCTGCGCCCTGGCGTTCTTCCAGGACGGTCGCGGGGCCAATGTCACGGTGCCGTTCAAGGAAGAAGCCTTTCGCCTGGCCGACGACCTGACGGCACGGGCGCTGCGGGCCGGCGCGGTGAATACCTTGAGCAAGCTGGCCGATGGCAGCCTGTTGGGTGATAACACCGATGGCGCCGGACTGGTCCGCGACCTGACGGTCAATGCCGGCTTAAGCCTGCGGGACAAGCGTATCCTGCTACTGGGGGCCGGTGGCGCCTTACGTGGAGCACTGGAGCCACTACTGGCGCAAGGGCCGGCGTCGGTGATCATCGCCAATCGCACCGTCGAGAAAGCCGAGTATCTGGCCGAAGAATTCGCCGACCTGGGGCCATTGTCCGCCAGCGGCTTTGATTGGCTGCGCGAACCGGTGGACCTGATCATCAACGCCACCTCGGCCAGCCTGTCGGGCGAGGTGCCGCCGATTGCGCCGAGCCTGATCGAGCCGGGCCAGACCTTCTGCTACGACATGATGTACAGCAAGGAGCCGACCGCGTTCTGTCGGTGGGCCAGCGAACACGGCGCGGCGGTAGCGATGGATGGGCTGGGCATGTTGGCTGAGCAGGCGGCGGAAGCTTTTTTGCTGTGGCGTGGCGTGCGCCCGGATACCGCACCGGTGTTGGCGGAGTTGCGGCGCTTGCTGGCGCTCTGAGTACCGCCTGACTCACTCCTCAAAGCGGATCGGGCACTTATCCACACCCTCCAGCTTGACCAGTTCCTCGACCACGGGTGCCCGTGCCTTTCTCAAGGTCAGGCTGCGCCCGTCCCTTGCCAGCCTGCGGGCTTCCTGGTGCAGCATCTCTACCCCGGAATAGTCGATGAAGTTGATGTGCTGCGCCTCGATCACGACCCGTGGACCGTGTAGCCGTTGCAGGCGCACCTGCAAGTAATGGCTGGCGCCGAAGAAGATCGATCCGCCGACCCGCAACACATCCTCATCACCGTTGCGCCAATGCTGCACCCGTGGCTGTGAGGTGCGTTTGAGGTAGAAGAACAGCGACGCCAGGACCCCGGCATAGATCGCTGTCTGCAGCTCCAGGAGCAAGGTGGCCATGCAGGTCAGGGCCATCACCGCAAACTCGGCATGGCTGACCCGGAACAAGGCGCGGATACCCCGGTGATCCACCAGGCCCCAACTGATCAGCAAAATGCTGCCGGCCATGGCCGGAATCGGAATGTGGGTGATCAGCGCCGAGCCGCACACCGCGAATAACGCTACCCATAATGCTGAGAACACCCCGGCCAGCGGCGAGCTGGCCCCGGCCTCGTAGCTCAGGGCGGCGCGAGTGAATGAGCCGGCGGACAGGTAACCGGAAAACAGGCTACCGACGATATTCGACAGGCCCTGAGCGCGCACCTCCTGGTTGGCATCGAGCAATTGCTGGGAGCGTGCGGACAGCGAGCGGGCAATCGACAGGCTGGTCACCAGCCCCAGCATGCCCACCGCGACGGCGCTGGGCACCAGCCGCAGGACGGTCTCGACGTCCAGTGGCAACGGACTGAATGGCGGCAGGTGCCCGGTGAAGCCCTTGACCAATTGCACATGGCCGAACATCCCTGGCCACAGCCAGACCAATAGGCTGGCGAGTACCAGGGTGATCAGCAAGCTCGGCCAGCGCGGCAGCAGCGCCTTGAGCACCAGGCCCAACAGCAGCGTGCCGAGCCCGAGGGCCATCGACGCTCGGTCCAACTTATCGGCATGCCGTACCAGCGCCAGCAGACTGTTGAGGGCGGTTGCCTGGTTTACCACCTCGATGCCCAACAGGTTGGGCAACTGCCCCAGGGCAATGACCACGGCGGCGCCGAGGGTGAAACCGAGCACCACCGAATGGGAAACGAAGTTCACCAGAGCGCCGAAACGCAGTATGCCCAGCAGCCACTGGAAGATGCCGGCGATAAAGGTCAGCAGCAGAATCAGAGTGATGTAGTCCTGGCTGGCGGGCACCGCCAGTGGGCTGACGCTAGCAAACAGAACAATGGAGATCGCGGCGGTGGGACCGCAGATCAGGTGCCACGACGAGCCCCAGAGGCAGGCGATCAACACCGGAATAATGGCTGCGTACAGCCCATATTCAGGCGGCAGGCCGGCGATCAGGGCGTAGGCGACCGATTGGGGCAGCGCGAGGATGGCGCCGCTCAGTCCCACCACCAGGTCACGGCTGACGCTGGCGCGGGTTTGCCGAGGCAGCCAACTGAGAAATGGTAGGAATCTGTGGCGATTGGTCCAGCCCATGGGTCTCTCGGTGGGTTGAGTCGGCGTCAGGGTGCAGTATGAGTGTGACAGGCGCGAGAAGCCGAGCCCTCGTCACGGATTGTGGCGGATTTCACAGCGGCGCGGGCTCAGAGCTTCGCCTTCACCACTGGCAAGCCATCCTGCCCATCCACGGTCTTGACGTCCTTCAGCCACCTGTCCAGTACCGCCGGATTGGCCTTGATCCAGGCCCTGGCCGCCTCGGTGTTGCTCAGCTTCTTGGTCGCCACCTCGGCCATGATGCTGTTTTCCATGTCTTGGGTGAAGCTCAGGTTGTTCAGCAGTTTGCCGACGTTCGGACAGGCCTGTGCATAACCCTTGCGAGTCACGGTATAGACGCTGCCGGTGTCGCCGAAATATTTCTCGCCGCCCTTGAGGTAATGCAGCTTGATCTGCACGTTCATCGGGTGTGGGGTCCAGCCGAGGAAGACCACGAACTTCTGCTTCTTCACCGATCGGGCCACCTCGGCGAGCATGGCCTGTTCGCTGGACTCCACCAGTTTCCACTGGCCCAGGTCGAATTCGTTCTTCTTGATGATCTCCGCCAGCGAAGCGTTGGCCGGCGCGCCGGAGCCGATGCCATAGAGCTTCTTGTCGAATTGGTCGGCGTACTTGGCCAGATCGGCGAAGTCATGCACACCCGCTTCCCAAACATAGTCCGGGACCGCCAGGGTGAATTCGGTGCCTTCGAGGTTCTTCGCCAATTGCGTGACATCGCCGCTGGCGACGAACTTGTCGTAGAAGCCCTGCTGCGCCGGCATCCAGTTGCCGAGAAAGACATCGACCTGGCCGTCCTTGAGGCCGCCCTAGGTAATCGGCACCGCCAGGGTGTCGACCTTGGCCTTATAGCCCAGGCCGTCGAGCAGCAGGCTGGCAATGGCGTTGGTCGCGGCGATATCGCTCCAGCCGGGGTCGGCCATCTTCACCGTGTCGCAACTCGGTTCGGCGTAGGCGCCCAGGCTGCTTATGGCCAGCAGCCCGGCGGTCAGCGCTGTGGATAACTTCTTCATGGCTTTCCCCTTGTATGTGTTATTGGTTTTGGCAGGGTTGTGGATAACGAGCCTTGCGCTCCAGATCGTCGAGGTCGATGTGGTTGCGCATGTATTGCTGACTGGCGTCCACCATCGGCTGATGGTCCCAGCTCTTGAGCTTTCCGAGGGTCAGGGCGTCGGCGACGAAACGCCGGCGGCGCTGACTGGCGAGCACTTGCTGGTGGATCGCCGGGATATTCCATTTCGCCCGGGCTTCGACCAGAAAATCGTTGAACAGTGCCTGATGCTCCGCTGACTGACTGAGCTCTCGCTCTTCGCGAGGATCGTTATGGAGATTGAAGAGTAGGCAGGGGTCGTCTTCGCTGTAGATGAATTTGTAGGCGCCACGGCGAATCATCATCAGCGGACTGATGGTGCCTTCGGCCATGTACTCGCCGAACACTTCATCGTGTCCACCCTCGCCTCGCAGATGCGGCACCAGCGAGCGGCCGTCCAGCGGCAATTGGCCATTCAGGGTGCCACCGGCCAGCTCCACCAGGGTCGGCAACAGGTCGGCGGTGGAAACTGCGGCGCTGACCCGTCCGGCGGCGAATTGCCCCGGTGCGCTGATCAGTAGCGGGACGCGAGCGGCCATCTCGAACCAGTGCATTTTGTACCAGAGGCCGCGTTCGCCGAGCATATCGCCGTGGTCGCCGGAGAACACGATCACGGTGTCGGCGGCCAGGCCGGTGTCTTCCAGCGTCTGCAGGAGCTTGCCGACATTATGGTCGATGTAACTACAGGCACCGAAATAGGCTCGGCGGGCGTCACGGATCTTGTCCACGGGTAGCGGCTTGTCCCACAGATCGTAGACCTTGAGCAGGCGTTGGGAATGCGGATCGAGACTGTTCTGGGCCGGAGTGCGTGGCAGTGGAATATCTGCGTCGTGATACAGATCCCAGAACGCCTTGGGAATGCTGTACGGGTCGTGGGGGTGAGTCATCGAGACGGTCAGGCAGAACGGTCGGTCGCCGTCTTCGCGGATATGATCGAACAAGTACTGCCGGGCCTTGAACACCACCTCCTCGTCGAAATCCAATTGATTGGTGCGCACGCAAGGCCCGGCCTGTAGCACCGAGGACATGTTGTGATACCAAGTGGGGCGCACGTCTGGCTCGTCCCAGTTGACTGCCCAGCCGTAGTCGGCTGGGTAGATGTCGCTGGTCAGGCGCTCCTCATAACCGTGAAGTTGGTCCGGCCCGCAGAAATGCATCTTGCCCGACAATGCGGTGCGGTAGCCCAGGCGGCGCAAGTAGTGAGCATAGGTCGGCACGTCGGCGGGGAAATCGGCGGCGTTGTCATAGGCGCCGATCTTGCTCGGCAACTGGCCGCTGACCAGGGTGAAACGCGAAGGAGCGCACAGCGGGCTGTTGCAGTAGGCGGCATCGAATACCACGCCGGCGGCGGCCAGGCGGTCGAGATTGGGCAGTTTGATCGGTGAGGGTCCGTAGAACGGCAACAGGGGCGCGGCCATTTGATCGGCCATGATGAAAAGAATGTTCTTGCGCTTCATGATGTCGCGGCATTCCATAGTCAATTGTTATGCGATAGTGCTGCGATCCAGCATGTGCCCCGTGCAATTTGCGGTAAAGCCCATGCCAGACAATGACTAGGATAAGTACAGCTTATGTTTGATGCATTGGGCGACCAGTCCCTGGACATGCTCCGGGTTTTCGAAGCGGCGGCTCGTCATCGCAGCTTTACCGCGGCGGCGGCGGAACTGGGCACCACCCAGCCAGCCATCAGTCAGCAGATCAAGCGCTTGGAACAACAACTGGTGACGCGCCTGTTCGACCGTATCTACCGTGGCATCGAACTGACCGAGGCCGGCTCGATCCTGTTCGAGCAGGTGCAGGCCGGGTTGCTGAGCATCGACAGTGGCCTGAGCGCAGTGACCGCCCACCGTCAGCATGAGGTGTTACAGGTCGCCACCGATTTCGCCTTTGCCGCCTACTGGCTGATGCCGCGCCTACACCGCTTCCACGCGGCCAATCCGCAGGTCGATGTCAGCCTGGTAACCAGCGAGCGCAGCCACAACATGATGCGCACCGATATCGACGTGGCGGTGCTGTTTGGCCAGGGGCGTTTCAAGCAAGGCGAAAGCCATTGGTTGTTCAGCGAGGAAGTGTTCCCGGTGTGCGGCCCGCAATTGCTCAACGGGCGCGTGCGACCATTACCCGTCGAGAGTCTGCTGGAGTTTCCGTTGTTGCACCTGAAGGGCGAGAGCAGCAGTCAGTGGTTCGACTGGAGCGGAGTGTTTCGCGAGCTGGGCCTCACCACGGCGCCGGCGCCGGGGCAATTGCGTTTCGACAACTACACCTTGCTGATCCAGGCGGCAATCGGTGGCCGGGGCGTGGCCATCGGCTGGCGGCACCTTGTGGACAACTTGCTGGAGCAGGGATTGTTATGCCGACCGCTCGACGAGACAGTGCTTTCGAGCTTCGGTTACTATGTGGTGCTGCCACCGCGCAAGCGCCGTGGGCCATTGATCCGACGCTTCTTCGACTGGTTGATGGCCGAGCAGGCCGGCAGCGCGCAATCGTTGGTGGAGCTGGGATCGCCGTCGATTGCGCTGTAGCGTTGAGTCATTCCCAGGATCAACGAAAGAGGGCGGTATGCAACGTATCAAGGGCTACCACGCCCATGTCTATTTCGATGCCTCGACGGTCGATCAGGCGCGCGAATTGTGTGAGCGGGCGGCGGCGACATTTGCGTTGCAGATGGGACGCATGCACCAGCGCCCGGTAGGTCCGCATCCGGACTGGAGCTGTCAGTTGGCCTTCGACGCCGAGTATCTGGGCGAGGTCTTGCCGTGGCTGGCGCTTCATCGCAAGGGCCTGGTGGTGTTCCTGCACCCGTTGACCGGCGATGACCGGGCAGATCACAGCGACCATGCGATCTGGATGGGAGCGGTACGGCCGCTGGACTTGTCGATATTTCGGTGACCTCCGCTACCTCCTGTAGACGCCGAACTTGCCGGCAAATTGCAGGACAACGAGTTATCGGCCCCGGTAAATAGTATTTCGAATGAGCTGTAGTGCCTTTCCTGCGGAGTATTTTAAATGCGTTCATTATTTACTGGGAAACAAGAAACTCTATTTAAGCCCTCTCGCAGGGAAAACAATTTCGCTAGACCTGAATTACTCTGATTTACATGCGCGAATTGTGATAGTTGCAAGGATGTGGATGCGCTCGAATTATTTTTTTCGAGCGAGAGCCCATGATCCATGCGTATTACCAATAAGGAAATATTGTTGCCTTCAGCTTGGGTAGAGAAGCCCGGAAATACTACGCTGGCAACGAAGACTGTGCGTGTTGGCAACTCCAGTAGCGGCATCGAGGTTTGCGCGTCACCGAAGTCAGACACTTTCAACAAAGTGCCTATGAATGGCAGCGCCTATCCGGAAGATCTCAATCCCTTCGCGGGCAAGGTCGACGAATACCCGGACGGCATCAATCCCTTCGTAGACGCCGCCGAGACCTCTTCGCAAGCACTCAACCCCTTCGAGAACGAAACCGACACGGCCGATAGCACCGCCGCCGGCTTGCAGGAGGTGTTGCCGTCCGCACCACGGCTTGACGTAACGTTCGGGGCTCCCCTGGCTTTCATTCAGATGATCAATACGTACCTGAGAACCCGTAGCGACGGCTCTTTTCAGAGCAGCAACAATAGCAGGCACGTTGATAAGTTGAGCAAGGACATCAACCAGACCCCGGCCCTCGCCCAATTCCTGGTCATGAAGGGCGAAAAGGGAAAAGAGGCCGTGGAATGGAAGGGTGAACCTCCCAGCAAAGAAGAATTTCAGCAAATGCTGCAGGCATTCAAGCCGCTGCACAAGGTAAAGGGCAGTTTCTATACGTTGCTGACCCATTTCGACTTCGCCGGCGCGGGCTATCGCCTGCTCGACGATGGTACCCATGAGCGGATCATCAGGAAGGCTGCCGAGCCCGACTTGCATCGCCCGGGCAAGGGGGCTGTCGTGGACATGAAGCGCAAGGCCATGACCGATGTCCTTGAGCATTTCAGTGACCCGCTACGCCGTGACGAACCTGTGCCCGAGGGCTTGTTGGATGAGCTGATTGCCCATTACGGTCGCGTGGAGAAGGACCAGGACCAGGCACGGTTATCGGCGCAGAAGCTGGCGGAGAACAGCAACCTGTCGCTCAATGACAGTGGTTTCGGTGATGCGCTTGCGCGCTTTTTTCGTCGGGTGAAAACAGGCGAACGGCTAGGTCGTTTCAATAACGAAGTGGCAGCGACCGGGGAAAAGCTTCGAGGAAAAATGTTCGAAAACCTGGAGCGTATCCATCGCCAACATGAACCACAAGCGGTGGCGGTGAGGACCAAGACAATGCTCGAAAAGCATTTGAGGAAGGCGCACGACGAGTACGCGAAAGAGATGAAAGGCAGGAATATCTACCCCGACAGCATAGGGGCGGAGACTGCCGGTCAGATTAACGGCAAAGCCGAGGAAAACTTCCAGCAGGTGCTCCGAAGCGTTGTTTTCAGCTACGAAAAAGCTTTTGTCGAGGGTATGGCTAAGGCCGTCTCGTCTTTTTCTCCGCCCGATTATTTTCAGGGAAAAAGCCTCGGTAGGTCGGTGGACAATATCATTAATATCAATGATAACTTGAGTGATTTGCATCGGGTCGCGCAAGCACAGCATAAGGCCGATATACATGAGGTAAAGAGTCGATTCGGTGAAAAAGCGGTGGTGGGACTTTCGACGGATTTCCAGGCGCTGCAACTCGATTTTGCCGGTCGCATCAAGCAAAAAGTGTTAAGCAACTACGGAGATGTGCTCCAGCGTTACGAAAAAAAGCTGGATAAACTGCGACAGGCGACACCTTCCGATAGCCTGCACGGCAAACTCAAACTTGCTCGGGAACTGGCTGTTCTCTCCAAACAATCTGCCGCTGACCTCGACAAGATACGCACGCATCGTCATGCGGAGCATCTGCAACTGCAACCTGCCGAGTTGGAGCAGGTTTTGCAAAAGGCCGCCCAGCCGATACAAGAGAAGGTAACGGAGCTGCTGCCCAAGCCGATGGGTATCAAAGGGATGCTGAAGTCGATCATCGTGCGCCCATTCAAGCCCACGGTGAAAAACATCGCAATCGGTGCCGCCGTGGCGGGCGTGTCGACCCTGGCGTTGGTGGCGTTACCCGCAGTGATCGCAGGTCCAGTGGGTGTTGCTTTGATTGTCGGGTTGTCTGTTGCGGTGGTGGGCTGGTTTGGCCGGAATATCTACAGAAGTCTTAGCCAGAGTCATGAACTCAATAAATTACTGACTCAGATAGGGCAACCACGGAGCGAGGTTGAGAACCGCGACAAAGCCTGAATGTAGCGTGACGGATCTGTTCAGGACTGTTCATATTCAGGAAGAGTAAAAAGGTGGGAAGAGGGCATTATCATTGATAGTGCCCTCTTCCTTGTTTTTCTTGGAGAAGCTGGAGTTATCGCTTAACGGATGGGGTGGTCGAATTTGCCTTGAACTGTGCTTCCCAGAAAGCTCTCATTTGCTCAACCCTCGTCTGCGTTGCTTGCGTGGTGTTGTTTGTGGGGTCGCTTTGGCTTCTCTCCAGGCCTTTTTGGGCATCTATTTTCCGTGACGGTCGGATTGGCACGGATCTGGTGCCGGCTTCCGAGTCGCTACGTTTGACTAGTGATGGCGGTGGCACCTCTTGGCCGATGGGTGTTTTTTCTTCGCCTGTGAACATTTCATTGAACTCTTTTTCTATAACGTCTTTGGACATTTGATCAAGTGCCAGCTCTGAAGCAAACAGTTGATCAAACTCGCTGTCTACAGAGTCTCCAGGTATTCGATCGCTATTGGGCCGATCAGGCACTGGCTGCGCCGGTTTGGTTTGGGAAGGGGGACTCGAAGCGCTTGGGACTCCTCCATATTTAAATGTTCGTGGTGGTTTTTGGGGAGGAGACAGCGCTCCGGATTTATTATCTTTTTGCTCGCTGGATGCCTTATTAATCGACTCTGTTGGTGATTGTGGATTCACCTGCGCGGTGGGGTTATTAGTCGTATCGGAGCTTGATTGTGAATATGAGTTTTCAGGGTTTTCAGAAAAAGTTGAAATATATTGGAGCAATTCATTTTCATTGATAACTAAATCTTCCTGGTCGCTTCCCAAATTGTTTGAAATGACCGAATGCAAAAATTGCTTTCCTGGATTTTTCTGGGGCCATTCGCTCAGTTCATCACCAGTACTACCATATTGCGCGCTCTGTGATTTTTCTTGCATGGTAACTTCAGGCCCTTTCATCTCGTGAGGCGCATTTGAATTTTCGCCACTCATTGGATGCCGTGCAGCAGCAAATTTTTCCTCCTGAAGTTGGACTCTGTCCTCAAGAGCTTTGATATAGCCATCTTGAGTATCCAGTTTTTCATCTATTTTAGAGATGATATTGTCTTTGTCCGTTATTTTTCCAAACTCAAGGTCGAGACCATTAATCTTTTTTTCGAACTTTGCGGCGCCAGCATCGCGTAATCCGACAGCTTCAAGTATTTTGAAGCTATTACTCAAATAAAGACCTTTTGTTTCGGAGTAACGAAGAGTACCCTTATTGGGCAGGTTCTTTACGCTATCGATTTTTTCTTTTAAATTCAGTAAACTATTTTTGAGTTCTTGCGCATTGTTCTGCTGAGTCCGCAATAAATCTATGACAGGGTTGGTTTTGGCTGCGATCGGTGTTTCTTTGTGGCTACTTTCGGGAACATCTACCCTGGTGTTGACTTCTGTCTTGTGGGGGGCGTTATTAATAGTCTGAACGTGCAGGCTGGCTTTGGAGTTTTTTTCCGACCGTTCGCTCCTAAATATGTCAGGAAGAATGCTTGGGAAACTTAAAAAGGGGGCAAAGGGATGCATCATGAGGGCCCATTCTTGAAATTGAAACGACCCAGTACATTGGTACTGGCGCGATCCGCCGTTATAAAAAGTCGGTACGCGCGTTAAATGGTTGGCCCTTTAAGGAGGGTGTGCTTCCAATAAACGCCCATCGTCTATCAATCGGTTACTATCTCTGGTTCGCGTGTAGGTAAAAAACTAATATACCTATGAAAAAGGCTTCAGCGCTGTAGCGCCGAAGCCTCCAGGCGTCAAATTTTAGGCTGAGGCCCGGATTGTTTTCCTTCCAGCATTTTGAAAAAATTTATTCTGTCTTTAATTGATTGGCCATTTTGGTTTGTTTCCAATGGAGGTCTTGAGGCTGGTTTGGTCGTGTTGGTAAGTGCGCTCTGGCTTCGCTGTAAATGTGCCTGGATAAGATCTTCGCGTTTTTTGGGAGTTGGCAAAGCAGCGGTTTCCGAGGTGCTTCGAGTGAAGGGCAAGATGTGCCTCGGCAAGGGCACCGGCTTTGTCCGTGAGGGGGTAACTGCTATCTGGCCATCATTGAGATTGGGTCTCGGTTCGGCCCGCGAGCCTGTACGGGTGTCGCCAGGCTGATTTGTCAGACGAGCAATCAGTTTTTCGTTCTCGTTCAAGCACGTTTTGAGTGTCTCTTGAATAACCGTGCATTTTACTTTTTTGCCAAAGGGGGCGAGGGTAAGGTCTTTTATGTCTTGCGGGGCTTTTGAGGCACCGCCATCATGCCTGTGGATCGCTTCCCGGAAACTCCAATTTGAGCTGAAATACGCACCTCTTTCGGGAGAGAAACGCAGATAACCGCCACCTTGTTTGTTTTGTACAAAGTTGACCTGTTTTTTCAAATTTTCCAGGCATGTTCGGAGTTCCTCCGCACGTTCCAACTCCGTTATCGGAGCGGTGTGTTGGGAGGACTCGGATCCATCGAGAGTGTAAATACGCGGAGAACCGCCGTCGTTCGATATTGGGCCCATCTTCTATAAAACTCCTTTGCCCTATTCCATTTTTTTCATCGTTCACGCCACGAGCTGGCGTGAACGCAAGCAGGCGATGCTCAGTCAGCTCAATCCCTCAAAGCTTTCAGTAAACGCTCGCTGTGTCATGAATTGATTGGCCTCAATGCTGTGCGCCGTCGCCTTTGTGCTGACAGGCCAGGCGTTACACCAGGATCGCCCTGGTGCTTCTTCGGTCTGCTTCGCTCAACACGATGCTGGCCGTCGGGCTTCGGGTATCGATTGATATGACCTTGAATTGGCTACCGGGCTTGAACAAGCTTTCCTGTTCATAAGCGCTGTCGGCTGTGAACGGGTTGCCAATGACTGTGAACATGACCGGGCGATCCTTGTGGCTGCTGTACTTGCCCTCGGCGAAGGGGCGGGCGTCTTTTTTCTCAGGCGTCACCGCCATGAAAAATGATGATTCGATGGGCAGCGCACTATTATAGGCATCCTGGTATTTCTGGATTTCATTGTCGGGTAAAGAAGCACCACGAAAATAGGCCTTTGTGCCGGAAGGCTCGGTTAAGGCGGTGTCCATGACCTGGAGGAGTATTTCATCGTTCAACTCAAGAACTTTCTCGACCTGCTTGATGGCCTTCTGGGAAAAACTATTGATGTGGCTGTTATTGTCGCTGTTTTGATAGAAACAAGTGACCTCAGCAAGACCTGGTTTTTTGCTGGCCGCTTCTGGACGGAGGGTTGAAACTTTGGCGCGACACAACCCGTTGATATAGGCTGCCCCGCAGTTGCTCCCCCAGAGTTTCAGCACGCCGCGTTTAAGGTCTTCTGGTCTGTTACGTTGTTCCTGCAGTTCTTCTGATAGTGCTCCGAGTGCTTTTTTTTGTTCGTTAAGTGCTTGCTCTTCTTTGGTGGATTCGGCTTTCTTTATTTCAAGGCTTGCGATTTCCTTGGTATGGATTTTTAGTGCAAGATCTATATGGTGACGCATATCGGCCACTGCTATTTTTTTACCCGCGCCGCTGTTAAGGGTGATGCCGCTATCTTTAAGGTTGTCGACTGCTTGCGCGTAACCCTTGTCACCAAGATGCAGACGGACCGCCAGGCCTTTATGATGGCTGAAGTGGTCGCCTTTCCCCCTGGAGCTATGGAGGTAGACAGTTTGCTTGGCGGGATTTTTATTTTTTACTGTATCAAGGTTCTCGCGTAACTGGGTAAGGTAGGCGATTTTGAATTTTTCCAGCCTTAATTCCTTACTTATGTCTCCTAAAGAGTTATTTACTGCTTTAATTTGCGTGTTGAGGGTTTTAATTTTTTTATCATTACTGGTGATTTTATCATCCAGCGACACTGACAGACGATGGTTTGTAAGATTAATAGGCATATCATTCAGTCCGATTTCGAGGGCAGACGGCTGGCTGATAATGGGCGTCAGTAATAGCCCACTCGATTATGGGGGGAGGTCTGCGCGACAGATAGAGTGAAATACTCAGCTATTGCTGGCCGTCGATACTTTCAGTAAACGCTCACCGAGCCATAGGTCGCTTCCGAGCTTCGAGTAGGTAAAGGGCCTTTGTACCCATAAAAAAGGGCTTCAGCGCTGTAGCGCTGAAGCCCTTCGGGTGTTGCCGGTGACTGGGTGGATCAGTTACGCGCCGTGCGTACCCCTTCCGCCAGCGCCGCGCATAAGCTCAGCACGCCATCGACGGCCTGTGCGTCGCTGGTGGCATTGGCAATATGGTCGATCAGCGCCGAGCCGACCACCACACCGTCCGCGAGCCGGGCGATGGACGCAGCCTGCTCCGGTGTACGGATGCCGAAGCCGATGCTGATCGGCAGGTCGGTATGGCGACGCAGGCGAGTCACTGCCTCTTCGACATGTGCCAGGGTTGCCGAGCCGGCACCGGTCACGCCCGCCACCGACACGTAGTAGACGAAGCCCGAGCTGCCGTTGAGCACGGTGGGCAAACGGACATCGTCGGTGGTCGGGGTGGTCAGGCGGATAAAGTCCAGGCCAGCGGCCTGGGCCGGGTCGCACAGTTCGCCGTTGTGTTCCGGCGGCAGGTCGACCACGATCAGGCCGTCGACGCCGGCAGCCTTGGCGTCGGCGATAAAACGCGGCACGCCATAGTGGTGGATCGGGTTGAAGTAGCCCATCAGCACCAGTGGGGTCTCGTTGTTGTCGGCGCGGAACGCACGAACCATCTGTAGGGTTTTCGCCAGATTCTGTTTGGCGGCCAGCGCACGGATATTCGCCAACTGGATCGCCGGGCCGTCTGCCATCGGGTCGGTGAAGGGCATGCCCAGCTCGATCACGTCTGCACCGGCCTTGGGCAAGCCCTTGAGGATCGCCAGGGAGGTGTCATAACCCGGATCGCCGGCAGTGACGAAAGTCACCAGGGCGGCGCGGTTCTGTTGTTTCAGCTCGGCAAAGCGGGTTTGCAGGCGGCTCATCAGTGTTTCTCCTGCTGGGATTGCTGCATATGGTGCATGACGGTTTGCATGTCCTTGTCGCCGCGACCGGACAGGTTGACCACCATTAGGTGATCCTTGGGCAGGGTCGGTGCGCGTTTGAAGACCTCGGCCAGGGCGTGGGCGCTTTCCAGCGCCGGGATGATGCCTTCGAGCCGGCAGCACTGGTGGAAGGCTGCCAGTGCTTCATCATCGGTGATGGAGGTGTACTGAATGCGACCGATATCGTGCAACCAGGCGTGCTCCGGGCCAATGCCGGGGTAGTCGAGGCCGGCGGAAATCGAGTGCGCGTCAATGATCTGGCCGTCGTCGTCCTGCAGCAGGAAGGTCCGGTTGCCGTGCAGCACGCCGGGCACGCCACCGTTCAGGCTGGCCGCGTGCTTGCCGGTCTCGATACCGTGGCCGGCGGCTTCGACACCGATGATTTCGACGCTGGTGTCATCGAGGAACGGATGGAACAGGCCCATGGCATTGGAGCCGCCACCGATGCATGCCACCAGGCTGTCGGGCAGGCGCCCTTCCTGAGCCAGGAGCTGGTCGCGGGTTTCCTTACCGATCACCGCCTGGAAGTCGCGGACCATGGCGGGGTACGGGTGTGGTCCGGCGACGGTGCCGATCAGGTAGAAGGTGCTGTCGACGTTGGTCACCCAGTCGCGCAAGGCTTCGTTCATCGCATCCTTCAGTGTGCCGGTGCCGGCTACCACCGGAATGACTTCGGCACCCAGCAACTTCATGCGAAACACGTTGGCCTGCTGGCGCTCGATGTCGGTGGTGCCCATGTAGATCACGCAGTCCAGGCCAAAGCGCGCCGCCACGGTGGCGGTCGCCACGCCGTGCATACCGGCGCCGGTTTCGGCGATGATGCGTTTCTTGCCCATGCGCCGCGCCAGCAGGATCTGGCCGATGCAGTTGTTGATCTTGTGGGCGCCGGTATGGTTCAGCTCTTCGCGCTTGAGGTAGATCTTCGCGCCGCCGCAGTGTTCGGTCAGGCGTTCGGCAAAATACAGTGGGCTGGGACGACCGACGTAGTCGCGCTGGAAGTAGGCCAGTTCCTCGATGAATGCCGGATCGGTCTTTGCGACTTGGTACTCACGGTTCAGGTCGAGGATCAGCGGCATCAGGGTTTCGGCCACGTAGCTGCCGCCGAATGCGCCGAACAGGCCGTTGGCATCGGGGCCGTTGCGCAGGTTGGACGGGGTCATGGGAGGCTCCAGGTGGGTGATTGAATGAGCGATAGCTTCACTCTAACCATGACAGGCGCGGATGAAAACCGATAAGATTGCTATGACTTGTCAGGAAAACTCACAGATATCATGAGCCGCGATCTACCTCCGCTCAATGCCCTGCGCGCCTTCGAGGCCACGGCCCGCCTGAATAGTGTCAGTCGGGCCGCCGAACAGCTACATGTGACCCACGGTGCGGTCAGTCGGCAGTTGAAAGTCCTTGAGGAGCACCTGGGCCTGAGCCTGCTGGTCAAGGATGGACGTGGCCTGAAACTCACAGATGCCGGCATCCGTCTGCGTGACGTTAGCGCCGAGGCCTTCGAGCGCCTGCGGGCGGTGTGCGCCGAATTGACTCAGGATTCGGCATCCGCTCCGTTTGTTCTGGGTTGTTCCGGCAGCCTGCTGGCCCGCTGGTTTATCCCGCGCCTGGGCCGCCTGAATGCCGATTTGCCGGATTTGCGCCTGCACCTGTCGGCGGGTGAAGGTGATCTCGATCCGCGCAAACCAGGGCTCGATGCCCTGCTGCTGTTCGCCGAGCCGCCGTGGCCGGTGGATATGCAGGTTCATGAGTTGGCCGGCGAGCGCATCGGGCCGGTGATGAGTCCGCACTTCGCCCGCTATGAAGCCTTGCTCAAGGCGCCGGCCCAGGACCTGGTCGGCGAGCCGTTGTTGCATACCACTTCGCGCCCGCAGGCGTGGCCGAGCTGGGCGCGGCGCAACGGCATCGATGCCAACGAGCTGAAATATGGGCAGGGTTTCGAGCATCTGTACTACCTGCTTGAGGCGGCGGTGGCCGGATTGGGCGTGGCGATCGCGCCGCAGCCGTTAGTGGCGGACGATTTGCGCGCCGGTCGATTGGTCGCTCCCTGGGGCTTCAACGAAACACCTGGGCGACTGGCGTTGTGGTTGCCTGGGCGCGCCGCGGATGGGCGCGCCCGGCAGTTGGCAGAATGGCTCAAGACCGAGCTCGAACTCCTGGTGTGAGTCTCGGGCGACTCAATCCCCGCGTTTGCACAGCAGGTAGGCGGCCAGCAAGCCGAGGGCTCCGATGGCGACACCGGCGGTCGTCCACGGGTGCTCTTGAGCGTAGTCGCGGGTGGCGATCCCGGTTTCACGGGTCTTGGTCTTGACCTCCTCATACGCCTCGCCGAGCAGATGGCGAGAGTGCTTGAGGGCGCTCTCGGCATTGCTCTTGAGCGCTTTGAGGGTTTTGCGCGACTCTTCCGACGCATCGTCCTTGAGGCTTTCCAGAGACTTGAGCAGGCTCTCGATCTCAGCTTCCATGCTTTGCAATGAGGTTTTACGTAACGATGAATGGGCCATGTTGGCTCTCCTGCGATGATGAGTGGCGTGTGCAAATTGGGACTGCGCGGGTTTGTGAAAGTGCAGAAAATCTGCCGCCCGCCCGCTTTGGGTCATCCGGGAAATCACTGCTAGGCTGTGTTGACAGTCCCGAGAGTAGGAGAACGCCATGAGTGATCATCACACCTACAAGAAAATCGAACTGATAGGTTCGTCGCCCAACAGCATCGAAGAAGCGATCAATAACGCCTTGGCTGAGGCTGGCAAGAGTATCAAGCACCTGGAATGGTTCGAAGTGCTGGACACTCGTGGCCATATCAAGGACAACAAGGCGGCGCACTTTCAGGTGACGTTGAAAGTCGGTTTCAGGATCGCCAATAGCTGAGCAGATGCTGGTGGCGGGTTCTGTCATTCAATTTCGTCGCCACGAGCCCCCGGTCGGCGTTGCTGTTCCTCGTCATAGCCGGCTATGACTCGTCGCAGCGCCTTGGCCACGGACTTGAGGCAGTCGGGCTTGAGCTAACCCACTAAGCGTACCGGCCACTCGCCTTTTGAACTTCTGCACTGGCCGACAGCCCTATTGCTTGTTATACCGAAGGCTCTATCAGGCCTTATGTGCGTCGCTCAAAAGCCGACGCACTTTTTTTGATTCGACCAGGGAATGTGAGTGATGAAAAAGCTGATGTTGGCAGTAGCCTTGCTGAGTATCGCAGGTACCACTCTTGCGGCGGGCAAGTCGTGTGACGAGCTGAAATCGGAAATCAAGGCGAAGCTGGATGCCAAGAAAATACCTCATTACTCGCTGTCCATTGCCGATAAAGGAACCGGGGAAAGCGCAGGCAAAGTGATAGGTTCTTGCGAAGGTGGAACCAAGGAAATCGTCTACAGAAGAGATGCCGGTGATTTGTAGTTCACTGGACACTTATCGCGAGCAACTGTGCTCGCGATCAGTGTTTGTAGCTTTCAGCCCTTCATCACCTGTGCCAACAACTCGTAGGAATGCAGCCGATCAGCGTGTTCGTACAGGTCGCAGGTGAAGATCAGTTCATCGGCCTGTGTCTGTTCTATCAGCACGTTAAGATTCGCACGGATCTTCGATGGGCCGCCGACCATCGCCAGGCCTAGAAAATCCCCTACCGCTTCGCGTTCATGGGGCAGCCATAAGCCGTCCATGGTCTGTACCGGTGGACGCTGTACCAGGCTTTGGCCTCGCATCAGCGCGAGGATGCGCTGGTAGACCGAGGTGGCCAGGTAATCGGCCTGCTCGTCGGTGTCGGCGGCCACCAGCGGTACCCCGAGCATCACGTAAGGCGTGTCGAGTACCTCGGACGGCTTGAAGTGGTTGCGGTACACCCGAATCGCTTCATGCATGAAGCGCGGTGCGAAATGTGAGGCGAAAGCGTAGGGCAAGCCTCGCTCGCCGGCCAGTTGTGCACTGAACAGACTCGACCCGAGCAGCCAGACCGGCACGTTAGTGTTGCTGCCCGGCATGGCGATCACCCGCTGGTCCGGGGTACGCGGGCCGAGGTATTTCATCAGTTCGGCGACATCCTCCGGGAAGTCGTCGGCGCTGCCCGAACGCTCGCGGCGCAGAGCGCGGGCGGTCATCTGATCGGAACCAGGCGCACGGCCCAGACCCAAGTCGATCCGGCCCGGATACAGGCTGGCCAGAGTGCCGAACTGTTCGGCGATCACCAGTGGCGCATGGTTGGGCAGCATGACACCACCGGAGCCGACGCGGATGGTCGAGGTGCCACCGGCCAGGTAGCCCAACAGCACGGAGGTGGCCGAGCTGGCGATGCCGTCCATATTGTGGTGCTCGGCGACCCAGAAGCGGTTGTAACCAAATTTCTCTACGTGTCGGGCCAGGTCCAGCGAGTTGCGCAAAGATTGCTCCGGGCTGCCATCCTGGCGCACGGGCACCAGGTCGAGGGTGGAGAACTTGACATCGGACAGTCGCTTCATAAGCCTGCTACTCCTTTTGGGGGCACAGGTTTCCGGCACGTGGCGAAATACCTGGCGGTATAGTCTTGGCAATATGGGCATATACCCGAGTTTCAAGAGCTACCGAAACTTTTAGGTTGCAAAATTAGCCTGCAAAAAAAGCAGACGGCTCCTACAGGTTGAACTTTGCCGGCTCGACTATCCTCAGAACCCTAGTGACGACACAGATCACCCTGTCCGGCGCGAACCTTCGCACTGGCTTTTGAGGAGGTAGTTATGAGTATCACGAAGAACGCATCGGCTCATTGGGAAGGCGACCTGAAAACCGGCATCGGCTCCATCTCCACGGAAACCGGCGTGCTGCGCGAGGCACCTTATGGCTTCAAGGCGCGCTTCGAAGGTGGCCGGGGCACCAACCCCGAAGAGTTGATCGGCGCGGCGCATGCCGGTTGTTTTTCCATGGCCCTGTCGATGATCCTCGGTGAAGCCGGGCTCAAGGCGGATCGTATCGACACCAACGCGCAAGTGACGCTGGAGCAGGTCGACGGTGGTTTTGCGATTACCGCGGTACACCTGATCCTCAAGGCGAAAATCCCTGGGGCCAGCCAAGGGCAGTTCGATGAACTGACCAGCAAGGCCAAGGATGGTTGCCCGGTATCCAAGGTTCTGAACGCGAAGATCACGCTGGACGCGACCTTGCTGGACTGAGGCCGGATGATCCTGGTCTGACGGGCTGGCCCGTGCGGCTTTTGGCGGTCTTACGATGCCGTTCGTGATGGCTCGGCAGGCTTCCTCCCGTATGAGTGATGTGAGGGAGGGTCAGAACTTGGCTTGCCCGGTTGTGGTCCAATCGGTTGTGGCAACCCAGTGCGTACGCCCTTGCGACGCGTTGCCGCGAAGGAGCTTGACCATGAAACGCATTGCCCTGGGAGTTTTCTGTTGCGCACTGGCTGCGTCGGCCCTGGCGGCCCCGAAGGATTGCGAGGAGCTGAGGAAAGAGATTGAGGTCAAGATCCAGGCCAAGGCCGTACCGTCCTATACTCTGGAGATCGTCTCCAAGAAAGAAGCCGAGAAGCACGATATCGCGATGATTGTCGGACGTTGCGAAAACGGCACCCAGGCAATCATCTACCAGAGGAACGATATCTGAGGTCTTCTACGGGATGCAGCGTACATTCTGGCTTTCGCCGACCTGTTCGCGCTTGTCGTTGTAGAGCCGTGCGCTGGCGTCGAAGCTCAGGGCGACGGCCTCCAGGTGATAACGCCGGCCAGCTTCGAAGTGGTCGTAGGGTACGCTGATATAGCAGATGCGTTCCAGCGGATCGGTGTTCATCGCCATGCTCCCGGCATAGACATCGAAGTCGAAACGCACGGTCAGTTCATGGGCGCCTGGGGTGACCTGGAAAAAACGCCCGTCGTCCAGACGCTGGTTATCCAGGCTTTCGGCCATGACCAGCGTGCCGGTGCGGGTGCCCATGTCGATCCAGGCCATTTGCGGGTTGACCGCTGGCAATGGGTTGGCGCAGCCGCCAAGGCTGGCGAGGACCAGAAGGGAAGAAAGGAGCTTGCGCATGATGATTTTCGCTCGGTGATATGAAATTCGGCGTACCCGCAATCGATGCCTCGGGTTGCCCTGTCAACATCCAGTGGACACCTGATCCTCGACCATCATTCATGCCTATTTTTCGCTCCACGCGATAGTCTTGCAACAAACCCCGACCGGATGATTTTTCATGGTGCTCAGGCTGTGTCCAGGCCCTAGGCGACTCACGCTTATTTTACGTCCCTTGCTCGCTGGCCTGTCGCTTTGGTTTATCGGCGGTTGTAGCAGTGTGAGTTATTACAGCCAATTGGCCAGCGGGCAGTTGAGCCTGTTGCGCGCCCGAGAATCGGTCGCCGAGGTGATCGCCGACCCGAACCGCGACCCCGAGCTGCGCGAACACCTGATTCGCTCACAAGAGGCCCGGACGTTCGCCAGTCAGCGCCTGCATCTGCCGGATAACCACAGTTATCGCCTATATGCCGATATCAAGCGGCCCTATGTGGTCTGGAATGTCTTCGCCACGCCGGAGTTCTCTCTGACCCCACGCGAGCAGTGTTTTCCCATTGCCGGTTGCGTGGCCTATCGCGGTTACTACAGCCAGGGCGCGGCCCGGGGCGAGGCGGCGCTGCAACGCCAACGGGGCCTGGATGTGTACATCGGCGGGGTCGAAGCCTACTCGACGCTGGGTTGGTTCGATGATCCGATTCTCAACTCAATGATGAACTGGGGCGACGAGCGCCTGGCGGCGCTGATCTTCCATGAACTGGCGCACCAGCGTTTCTATGTAAAGGGCGACACCGAGCTCAACGAGTCCTACGCCAATTTCGTCGAGCAGGAAGGCACACGCCAATGGCGGGCAGCACGGGGATTACCCCCGGCCAAGGTCGGCGAGGTGGCGCAGAAGGAGCAGCTCATCGAGTTGGTGCTACACACCCGCGAACGCTTGCGGGCGCTCTACGCCCTGCCCCTGCCGGCTGAGCAGATGCGCGAGCGCAAGGCTGCGGAGTTCGCGCGCCTACGCCTGGAGTACCGTCGGGTACAGGCGACGCAGTGGGCTGGAGACAAGCGATATGACGCCTGGATCAACTCGCCACTGAACAACGCCAAGCTGCTGCCCTTTGGCCTCTATGACCAATGGGTGCCGGCTTTTACCGCGTTGTTCAGGCAAGTCAACAGTGATTGGCCGGCATTTTTTACCGCGGTGGAGAAGCTCGGGGGCTTACCGGTTGACGAGCGCAAGGCAGCGTTGCGTCAACTGATGCCGGGCTGACTGGCCGCTGTGGCCCGCCCGCTCGCCACAGGGGACGGCGCCTTACATGAACGCCCGATGCAACTCAGCCAATGTCTGGAAGTGATACGCCGGTTGTTCGCCATTGAGCTCCTCGAAGCTGCCGAAGCCGTAACCCACCGCCGCCGCATCCAGCCCGTTGCGCCGGGCGCCAATCAGGTCGTGCTTGCGGTCGCCGATCATCAGCGTATCGCCCGGCTCCAGCCCTTGCTCGGCGATCAGGTGGGCAATCAGTTCGACCTTGTCGGTCCGGGTGCCGTCGAGTTCGCTGCCGTAGATCACCTTGAAGTACTTGGCAAAATCGAAGTGGCGGGCAATCTCACGGGCGAATAGCCAAGGCTTGGAGGTGGCGATATACAAGGTGCGGTCTTGTCCACTGAGGGTTTCCAGCAAAGGTGTGACCCCCTCGAACAGGCGATTTTCATACAGCCCGGTGACCTTGAAGCGCTCACGGTAGAAATTCACCGCCTCCCAGGCCTTGGCCTCGTCGAAACTGTAGAACTGCATGAACGCCTGCAACAGCGGTGGGCCGATGAAGTGTTCGAGCTTGCTCAGGTCCGGTTCGTCGATGCCGAGTTTGCCGAGGGCGTACTGGATCGAGCGGGTGATGCCCTCGCGCGGGTCGGTCAGGGTGCCGTCGAGGTCGAACAAAATGGTCCGGTAATGCATGAAATACCCCAATCTGTATAAATAACGATCAGTCGGCCCGGTGGTAACCTTCGGCGATATGCTGATCCTTGAGTTTCACGTAGTTCGAGGCACTGTAGGTAAAAAAGGCCTTCTCCTTGTCCGTCAGCGCGCGCACTTGCTTGACCGGGCTGCCGACATAGAGAAAACCGCCGGTCAGGCGCTTACCCGGCGGCACCAGGCTACCGGCGCCGACGATCACCTCGTCTTCGATCACCGCCCCATCCATGACGATACTGCCCATGCCGATCAGGATCCGGCTGCCAACGCTGCAACCGTGCAACATGACCTTGTGGGCGATGGTCACGTCGTCACCGATCAGCAGCGGGAAGCCCTCTGGGTTGAAAGGCCCGGCATGGGTAATGTGCAGTACGCAGCCATCCTGCACGCTGGTACGGGCGCCGATACGGATACGGTGCATGTCGCCACGGATCACCGTCAGTGGCCATACCGAGCTGTCGGCGCCGATTTCGACATCGCCGATGACCACCGCCGAGGCATCGACAAAAGCCCCGCTGCCAAGGGTCGGTGTGTGATTCTGATAGGTGCGAAGGGTCACGATAGGCTCTCTCTCTGTTGCCGATAGCTGCGGTGGGCATTGATTGTAATTAAGATGGCCCCATCTTTGTTCTTACTGTTTCTCCAGCCAAGGTACCCACCGTGAGCGTGAACAACCCTCTTCTGCAACCCTATGACCTGCCGCCGTTCTCGGCGATCCGTGCCGAGCACGTACAACCGGCCATCGAGCAAATCCTCGCCGACAACCGTGCCGCCATCGAAGTCATCCTGCAAAGCCAGGGGAAAAATCCGAGCTGGGCCGGCCTGGTCCTGGCCATGGACGAGCTCAATGACCGCCTGGGTGCCGCGTGGAGTCCGGTCAGCCACCTCAACGCCGTGTGCAACAGCGCCGAACTGCGCGAAGCTTACGAGGCCTGCCTGCCGGCCCTGAGCGCCTACTCCACCGAGCTAGGCCAGAATCGCGCACTGTTTCAGGCCTTCGAAGCCCTGACCAAGAGTCCTGAGGCCGCCGGTTTTGACGTGGCGCAGAAGACTGTTCTCGAACATGCCCTGCGCGACTTTCGACTGTCGGGTATCGACCTGCCCGAGGCCGAGCAGAAGCGTTATGCCCAAGTGCAGAGCAAGCTGTCCGAGCTGGGTAGCCGCTTTTCCAACCAGCTGCTCGACGCGACCCAGGCGTGGAGCAAACACATTAGCGACGAGGCCGGTCTCGCCGGGCTGAGCGCGTCGGCCAAGGCACAGATGGCCGCCGCCGCCCAGGCCAAGGGCCTCGATGGCTGGCTGATCACCCTGGAGTTCCCCAGCTACTACGCGGTAATGACTTACGCCGAGGACCGCGCCCTGCGCGAGGAAGTGTACGCCGCCTACTGCACTCGAGCGTCGGACCAGGGCCCCAATGCCGGTCAGAACGACAACGGCCCGGTGATGCAGGACATCCTCGACTTGCGCCGGGAGCTGGCGCAACTGCTGGGTTTCGCCAGCTTCTCCGAGTTGAGCCTGGCGACCAAGATGGCCGGCTCCAGTGACCAGGTGCTGACTTTCCTGCGTGACCTGAGCAAGCGTAGCAAGCCGTTCGCCGCCCAGGACCTGCAACAGCTCAAGGCCTATGCCGCCGAGCAGGGCTGCGCCGAGCTGCAAAGCTGGGACAGCGGGTTCTACGGCGAGAAGCTGCGTGAACAGCGCTACAGCGTCTCCCAGGAGGCCCTGCGCGCTTACTTCCCGATCGACAAGGTATTAAGCGGCCTATTTGCCATCGTTCAGCGTCTGTATGGTATTGAGATCACCGAGCAGAAAGGCTTCGATACCTGGCACCCGGATGTCCGCCTGTTCGAGATCAAGGAAGACGGCCAGCATGTCGGACGATTCTTCTTCGACCTCTACGCCCGCGCCAATAAGCGTGGCGGCGCCTGGATGGACGGCGCTCGCGATCGTCGGCGTACCGCCGCTGGCCTGCTGCAAAGTCCCGTGGCCAACCTGGTGTGCAACTTCGCCCCGGCCGACAGCGGCAAGCCCGCGTTGCTGACCCACGATGAAGTGACCACTCTGTTCCACGAGTTCGGCCACGGCCTGCACCACCTGCTGACCCGCGTCGAGCACGTCGGTGTTTCCGGCATCAACGGGGTGGCCTGGGATGCGGTGGAACTGCCGAGCCAGTTCATGGAGAACTGGTGCTGGGAGCCGGAAGGCCTGGCGCTGATTTCCGGTCACTACGAAAGCGGCGAGCCGCTGCCTCAGGACCTGCTGGAAAAAATGCTCGCGGCAAAGAACTTCCAGTCCGGTCTGATGATGGTCCGCCAGTTGGAGTTCGCGCTGTTCGACTTCGAACTGCACGCCACCCACGGCGACGGTCGCAGTGTGGCGCAGGTCCTCGAAGGTGTGCGCAACGAAGTTTCGGTGATGCGTCCACCGGCCTACAACCGCTTGCCCAACAGCTTTGCGCATATTTTCGCCGGCGGTTACGCGGCGGGCTACTACAGTTACAAATGGGCGGAAGTGCTGTCGGCCGACGCTTTTTCCAAGTTCGAGGAGGAGGGCGTATTGAACGCCGAAACCGGTCGCGCGTTCCGCGACGCTATCCTGGCCCGTGGTGGCTCTCAGGCGCCGATGGCGCTGTTCGTCGACTTCCGTGGTCGCGAGCCGTCGATTGACGCACTCTTGCGTCACAGCGGCCTGAGCGCGGACGCGGCGGCATGAGCGAGGTACCCGTGATCAAGACCAAGAAACGTTTTATCGCTGGCGCGGTCTGTCCGGCATGCAGCGAGCAGGATAAGCTGATGATGTGGAGCGAAGACGAAGTTCCGCACCGTGAATGCGTGGCTTGCGGTTATGCCGATACGTTGAATGAACAAGGCTTGTCAGTGCCCAAGGAGCTGGGCACGCGGGTCAATACGCCGGCGGTGAAAGTCGTCGACAAAAAGGTCCAGACCGTGCAGTTTTTCCCCAATCCCAAGCTGAAAAAGAAGCCTGAGGGCGAGTAATCGAGCCCTTGCGCTCTTGCGGGTCGTCCAAGGCCCCGGGGCGCGTTATCCATGCATCACTCTTGAAAGAGCCCGCTGCCCTAGGCTGGGGGCCTTGAGCGGGCCGGTGGTCGGTCCGCGACCATCAAGGAGTGAAACGTGGGGACCTTCAACCCGCTGCTGCAAGCGCAGCCGTGCGATCTGCCAGCTTATTCGTCAGTGCGTGTCGAGCACCTGCTGCCGGCGCTCGATGCGCTGATCAAACACAGCCGACGCGCGATTGACGAGATTGTCGCGAGCCAGAGCCAATACCCGACCTGGGACGATTTTTTCGTGCCGGTCGACGCTCTACAGGCCCGGCTCTCGGGGTTCATGGGCGTCGTGAGCGCCTTGAGTACCGCCCGCCCCTACCCACACTGGGGAGGCGCGCTCCAGCGTTGTCGCCAGCGTTATCTCGCTTATCGGCTTGAGGTCAGTCAGCATCCCCGGCTCTTCCAGCTCTATGAAAAGTTGGCAAATTGCGAACACGCGAAACTGTTCGACGCATCGCGTGTATCCGCTCTCCAGCGGATATTGCTGGATTGCCGCCTGGCGGGCGCGCATTTGGCCGAGGGTCAGAAAACCCAGTTGCAAACGCTTGATGCACAGATCAAGGCACTGGAGTCGCGCTTCCTCACTAATATCTACATTGCCAGTGAAGACGCCAGCCTGTACTTCGGCGACGACGGTGTGCTTGATGGCGTGTCGAGCGAAGACAAGACTCATATGGAGCTGTATCACGAATCGAACTTTGCCGGTTGGTGGTTGAACATCGACGATCCGCAGGCCGTCAGCTCGATTCTGGTGGACGCACGCGGGCGCGAGCTTCGCCAGCAGGTCTATGAAGCGGTTATGACCCGTGCCAGCGATCCCGAAACAGACTATGACAATAGTGCCGTGCTCGATGAGTTGCTGCAGTTGCGTTTTCAAAAGGCCGGCCTGCTGGGTTTTGCCAATAGCGCGGCGCTGCGACTGCAGAGCTTTTCGTTGAGTTCTCCTGAGCAGGTCGAGCGCTTTTTGCGCCAGCAGGTGAGCGAGGAAAAACCGGGCTGGCTCAGCGAAGTGGAGGAATTGAAGCAGTTTGCCGCCCAGGACGGGCTGGTGGAACTGAAACCCTGGGACCGATCCTTTTATGCCCAGCGGTTGCGCTTGCACAAAGGAGCGATCAGCGAAGATGAATGTCGTGCCTACTTCGAGCTTGAGCAGGTTCTGAAAAGCCTGCTAGCGTTACCCGGTCGCCTTTTCGGGGTTGAATTCATCGCCCGCGACGAGTTGGATACCTGGCACGCCAGCGTTCGACCGTTCGAGGTCCGTGAGCAGGGGCAGACGATAGGCTACCTGTTCCTCGATCTGTTCGCCCGCGAAGAGAAGACCACCAGGGGGGGGGCGATGTTCGCGCTACGCCATCGGTTGTTATCGGTCGAGGGCCGTACCCTGACGGCACCGATTGCGGTGCTGTCGTGTTACCTGCCAGCGACCGCCGCTGACAGGCCGCTGCTGCTCAAGCACGGACAGATACGGACACTGTTCCACGAATTCGGACATTGCCTGCATCAGTTGTTGGATCGCTCGAATTGCTGGCGCCTGTCCGCAATCGAGTCCGCCAGGGATGTCGGCGAGTTCTTCTCGGCGTTGCTGGAGTGCTGGTGTTATTCGCGCACCTATCTGGTCGAGATCAGCCGGCACCATGAGACTGGGGCAGCGCTTTCGGTTGATCAGGCCGACCAGTTGATGATTGCGCTTACGACCCAGAACAGCTTGACGTCTGCCAGTACCTTAATACTGGCCTCGCTCGCGCTGGAGCTGCACCAGAACTCCGCACAAGGGCAAAGCGTCCTGGCGCGCGCCGCACGTGTACGAGACGAGATTTTGTCGCTGCCGGCACCGGGCAATGAGCGGCAGGTCTACAGCTTCAAGCATCTGGTTACGGAAACGGATGTCGCCTACTTCATCTATCCTTGGGGGCAGATGCTGGCCAAGGCGGTATTCAGCCGCTTCGAAGACAAGGGACTCTTCGACCCCGTGGAAGGTAGGCGCCTGCGTGAGCTGGTCTTCGCGCCGGGTGCCTCCCAACCCATCCTGACATCCATCGAGGCCTTTCTCGGACGCACGCTCGATGAAGCCAGGATCATTGCACCTTCGTCGACTTGAGCCCGTTTTGCCCATCGTCGGTGGCGGGTGGGTGGGCTGGTGGTGGTGCGAGCGCCGCTCGCCAGCCTCTCGTTATCGGCCTTGATCATGGCGCGTGGAATCTGTACGAAATGCTTTCGAGCGAAGGCCAGGCCAGGCGAAAGCAGGCGAGCCAGCGCCGTTGACGGGGGTCAATGAGCATGGCGGGGCTGCTTTCAACGCGGCATGGGCGAGCGCAGATACATTTCATACTGAGCCTAGAATCTGCAACAGGTCTGCAGGGTATGCCGGGGGGCGGCGTTTCTGACTTCCGAGTCGCTTTTCGTTACTGCGCCTTGTACGGTGGCATCCTGCGGGCATACATGCGTGTTGGCCCGATGGTCCCAATTGGCTAGATTGGTTGGCCTGACACTCTCCCTGACCCTGTCACCATCAGCCACCTTCAGCGCGGTATCGTCGTCTTCGCGCTGCTCCGTTGCCCTCTGGACGGTAAATCTGAGTATTGCCCCGGTATCGCAGGCGCTGTCTTCGGACCAGCCCTGCCTTGGATCCTGTTCCGACTTGTCGGTGGGGGCGGTGCCTGTTCCCGGCTCGGCCTGTGCCGCTAAAGTCGTCTCCTGAACAATAATGGAGAGCGCAACGGCAAAAACGCATAATGCGGTGTAGTTAGACATAATTTTAACCTTCCTGTTAACACTATGCCCGGTGACGATGCACTGCCTTCTTCTCGTCAGGGTGCAGGTGCATGATGAACCATGGGCCCTGAATCAGTTGCCGATGTCCTGTTTTATCTTCGAAAAGACCGTGGCGAGTTCGAGCAACGGATCATCGTCATGGTGATGGCTCATGGGCGCCAGAAAAACGCCTTTTTGCGGTTTTTCCTCAGCCGCCGTGCGAAAGGTGTCTGCGCTCACCCACGCGGTGGTGAAAACTGGCTCGCCATGCTCATTGATAACCCGTCAATTACGCTTTCCCGCCTGCTTTCGCTGGGTCAGGCCGCCGCTCGAAGACATTTCGTACTGAGCCTGATTAAGGGCTCATTTAGGAGACCGCTATAACTTTCGGTGCCTACTCTATGGGGGCTCTCTTGAATGTGTCTACTGTCAAACTTGACAGGGTGTATGTCTGTCCAGTGTTTGGTGGCATTTTTTTGGCGACTTCTGTGTGAGCTTCTTCGTGCTGGCGTCGGGGCTCCGATCAATGCGCCGGATTCGGCCGCACCGGTGGTTTTTTTGTCCGTTGAGGGGGTAGATGGTGCTTTTCGCGCAGCGTAAAAATAGCGTGATGGAGAACGGAAAAGCCCGTTTTAGAGCCTCTGATTCAGTTTGAATTAAGTTTTTACGGCTATGCTGGTTGCGCCTGTTTCCTATAAATGACAGGCAGTGTTCAAGGAATCGGGCGTGCTGACCCGAAGAACGCTGGCTCTGAGCAAGCCAAATCAAGAAAATCTCCTTCAATCCGTCAGAAAAAAGGATGAATCATGAGTGACAGGGATAAACAGCCTTTGGCTGCGTCGGCTTCAGTGCTCCCCGAGACCGAAAGCGCCGATGCAGCATTGCAGCATATCGTCGATGGCTTTCTGCATTTTCATCATGAAGTCTTTCCGCAGCAGCAAGAACTCTTCAAGAAGCTCGCCACGGCGCAGCAGCCGCGAGCCATGTTCATTACCTGCGCCGATTCGCGCATCGTTCCCGAACTCATCACCCAAAGCTCCCCCGGCGACCTGTTCGTCACCCGCAACGTCGGTAACGTGGTGCCACCTTACGGGCAGATGAACGGTGGCGTCTCAACCGCCATCGAATACGCCGTGTTGGCCCTTGGCGTGCAGCACATCATCGTCTGTGGACATTCGGACTGCGGTGCGATGCGCGGGGTACTGACTCCCGCAAGCCTGGAAAAGATGCCCACGGTAAAAGCCTGGTTGCGCCATGCCGAAGTGGCGAAAACCATGGTCCAGGAAAACTGCGACTGCGCCAATGAAAGCGAAAGCATGCAGGCGCTGACCCAGGAGAACGTGATCGCCCAGTTGCAGCATTTGCGTACCCATCCGTCGGTGGCCTCGCGCATGGCCAACGGGCAGTTGTTCATCCATGGTTGGATCTACAACATCGAAACCAGCGAAATCAAAGCCTATGACGCGGATCGAGGCAGTTTTCTGCCTCTGGACGGTATTCTTCCAATCCCGAGCGCGACGCCCAAGGCCCGTTTCTAAAGCCTGAAGCTTTTCTCAATCGATAAGGTTTTGCCACGACTGCCGTCGAGCCGTCTGGCTTTGCCATGCCTGAAGAAATCCTCGGGAGATTTATCATGCGTGCAGCACAACTGAAAGCTGTTTTACCCAGGGAGCTATTGGCTTCCATGGTGGTGTTCCTGGTGGCCCTGCCGTTGTGCATGGGAATCGCCATTGCTTCCGGCATGCCGCCGGCCAAGGGGTTGATCACCGGGATTGTCGGTGGCCTGGTGGTCGGCTGGATAGCGGGTTCGCCGTTGCAGGTCAGCGGTCCTGCCGCCGGGCTGGCGGTGCTGGTGTTCGAGTTGGTGCGCCAACACGGGATCGCTATGTTGGGGCCGATCCTGCTGCTGGCCGGGCTCCTGCAATTGATCGCCGGGCGCATGCGCCTGGGCTGCTGGTTCCGGGTCACTGCCCCGGCGGTGGTGTACGGGATGCTCGCCGGGATCGGCGTGTTGATCGTGCTCTCGCAAATCCATGTGATGTTCGACGGCTCGCCCCAGCCCTCGGGCCTGGACAATCTGTTGGGCTTTCCCGAAGTCCTGGGCAAAGCCTTGCCGGTGGTTAGCGGCGGCATTGGCTGGCAGGCCGGTTTACTGGGGGTGCTGACAATCCTGGTGATGGGGTTGTGGGAGAAGTTCAAGCCCCATGCTCTGCGCTTTGTGCCGGGCGCTTTGCTCGGTGTGGGCCTGGCGACACTGGCGAGCCTGCTGCTGGCCTTGCCGGTCAAGCGGGTGGAGGTGCCCGATAATCTGGCGCAGGCCATCGATTGGCTGCGTCCGGCGGACCTGCTCAACCTGGCGGATCCGGCGCTGCTGATCGCGGCCTTTGCCGTGGCCTTTATCGCCAGCGCCGAAACCCTGCTCTCGGCGGCAGCGGTGGATCGCATGCACGACGGCCAGCGCTCGGATTTCGACCGTGAGCTGTCGGCGCAGGGAATTGGCAACATGCTTTGTGGCCTGCTTGGGGCACTGCCCATGACCGGGGTGATCGTGCGCAGTTCGGCCAATGTCCAGGCCGGCGCACGGACTCGGCTGTCGGCGGTATTTCACGGTGTCTGGCTGTTGGCCTTCGTGCTGTTGCTGTCCAGCGTGCTGCAAAGCATCCCGGTGGCGAGCCTGGCGGGGGTATTGGTCTACACCGGGCTGAAACTGGTGGACCTCAAGGTTTTTCGGGGACTGTCGCGGTATGGCCGGATGCCGATGCTGACCTACGCGGTCACGGCGCTGTCGATCATCTTGACCGACCTGCTGAGCGGCGTGCTGATTGGCTTCGGTCTGACCCTGGCGAAACTGGCGTGGAAAGCCTCGCGGCTGAAGGTCAGCCTGGTGGATTTACCGGGCGAAGGACAAAAGGAGCTGCGGCTGACGGGAGCGGCGACCTTTCTCAAGGTCCCGGCGCTGACCCAGGTACTGTCGACGATACCGTGGGGCAGCACGGTGCATGTGCCGCTGAACAACCTGACGTATATCGACCATTCCTGCCTGGAGCTACTCGAAGAATGGGCGCGCGCCAACGTGGCCAAGGGCTCGCGGCTGGTCATCGAATCCCGCGGGCTGAAGCGGCGTCTGGAAGGACGCCTGCGCACCACGGTAGGTGTAGGCTCGACCTCTTGACGCGCACAGGTACGGTCAGGGCGTGGGGTGTTTCAGTTCCAGTTCTACCCCCAGTTGGCGGGACAGGCAGGGCTGGCGCTTCCACGCGGCTTCGGTATTTGGATCGTTGAGGCGGTCACGGTAGGCTTCCACTGATTCAAGGGCGAAGCTTTCTTCGTCGAGCATTTCATCGACAGCATGGTGCACCGCCCCATCCAGTTGGTTGGCGAAGTCTTCGCCGATCAGTTGGTGGGCGATCAGGTTGGCCACGGTGGTGTCCAACGGGATCAGCGCCTGGCCGAAATGTACGATATAGAGATCGTTGACCTCTTCCACCAAACGATGCGCCAGATACGCTTCATCCAGCAGGCTGGCGAGACCGATATGGCCGTCGAGGAGGGTCGGCGGTTGCAGGAAAAACTGCTCGGCGATTTTCAGCACCGGGGTGATCTGCGACTCGATGCCCGCTTCACGGGCGACTTCATTGGCGGCGTCCAGCAGGTCCGGGACCAGATCGATATAGGTAGTGACGAACCGGGTCATGACTCCTTTGGCATCGATTTGCGGTAGTTGAATGGCGGGATGAAGGTGCGGCAACTGCACTTCCAGTTGTCGCGTCAATTGACCGGTAGCGGCCTCGTGTTGATGTGCACGCTGTATCTGCTCGCGCAATGCGGCGGTGTTCATGAAGGCTCCAGGATGGAAAACAAAGGGAAAAGTGAGGCCAATAAGGTAGCTGGGTTATAAAAGTTGCTAAGACATATTTGTCATAATTATTTCATAGTTATATGTCTGCGTTATAACGATTTGCTATCACGTCGCGCTATCCCACGTCATCCGTGGCCTCTGGCCAAATTATCGGTTCATTTTCCTTATCGCGTTGCGTGGTCGCAGTCGCTGTCTATACTCGGTTTTGTGAAGAGCTAGCTGATGATGTCCGGCTGCATGTTCCGGCAAGACCGAATGGTCCGCTTGCGTAGTCCGACCATTTCCCTCTGCCTCAGGTGAAAGCCGGCGGGATAACAAGAATGATAAGGGGAACCCGCAATGATGCGACGTCCACAGGTCTGGATGGGCCTGCTGTTGTGGTCGATATTCAGCCAGGCGCAAGCCGCCTGGACCACGAATATGACTCAAGGGGCAACCGAAGTAAGCCACGCGGTCTTCGATCTGCACATGACCATCTTCTGGATCTGTGTAGTGATTGGTGTCATCGTCTTTGGCGCGATGTTCTGGTCGATGATTCTTCACCGCCGTTCCACCGGACAGGTTGCCGCCAAATTTCATGAAAGCACCACGGTGGAAATTCTCTGGACCATCGTACCTTTCCTGATTCTGGTGGCCATGGCGATCCCGGCGACCGCCACGTTGATCAAGATGTACGACGCCAGTGAATCGGATGTGGACATCCAGATCACCGGCTATCAGTGGAAGTGGCACTATAAGTACCTGGGCCAGGATGTCGAGTTCTTCAGCAACCTCGCCACCCCCACCGAACAGATTCACAACCAAACCACCAAGGGCGAGCACTATCTGCTCGAAGTCGACCAGCCGCTGGTGCTGCCGGCAGGTGTCAAGGTGCGCTTTCTGGTGACCGCCGCCGATGTGATCCACTCCTGGTGGGTGCCGGCCTTCGCGGTCAAGCGCGATGCGATTCCTGGGTTTGTCAACGAGGCCTGGACCAAAGTCGACAAGCCGGGCATCTACCGTGGGCAGTGCGCTGAACTGTGCGGCAAGGATCACGGTTTCATGCCGATCGTGGTCGAGGTGAAGTCCCAGGCCGACTACGCCACCTGGCTGGGCGAGCGCAAGGCCGAAGCGGCCAAGCTCAGCGAGCTGACCACCAAGGAATGGACGCTCGACGAACTGGTGGCCCGTGGCGACAAGGTCTATCACACCACCTGCGCGGCTTGTCACCAGGCCGAAGGCCAGGGCTTGCCGCCGATGTTTCCGGCCCTCAAGGGCTCGCCGATCACCACCGGATCGAAGGAAGACCACCTGCACCGGGTCTTCTTCGGCAAACCGGGCACCGCCATGGCGGCCTTCGGCAAACAACTTTCCGAAGTCGATATCGCCGCAGTTGTCACTTACGAGCGTAATGCCTGGGGTAACAACAAAGGCGACATGGTCACGCCCAAAGACGTGCTGGCTCTGAAGCAGGAGCAAAGCAAATGAGCAAATCGGCTGCGTGCTCCCTGAACTGGCCTGGATCATGCCCAGGTCACCCGGTTCAACCGTTTGCAGGAGACAGGACATGAGTGCTGTGATCGATGACCATGGTCATGCCGTTGACCACGCCCATGGTCCCGCCAAGGGCCTGATGCGCTGGGTGCTGACCACCAACCACAAGGATATCGGCACGCTGTACCTGTGGTTCAGCTTCGCCATGTTCCTGCTGGGCGGATCGTTCGCCATGGTGATCCGTGCCGAACTGTTCCAACCCGGATTGCAGATCGTGCAGCCGGCGTTCTTCAACCAGATGACCACCATGCACGGGTTGGTGATGGTCTTCGGCGCGGTGATGCCGGCCTTCGTCGGCCTGGCCAACTGGATGATCCCGCTGATGATCGGGGCGCCGGATATGGCCCTGCCACGGATGAACAATTTCAGTTTCTGGTTGTTGCCCGCGGCATTCCTGTTGCTGGTGTCTACCCTGTTCACCGCCGGTGGCGGACCGAACTTCGGATGGACCTTCTATGCCCCGCTTTCGACCACTTATGCACCGGAAAGCGTGACTTATTTCATCTTTGCCATCCACCTGATGGGCATCAGTTCGATCATGGGCGCGATCAATGTGGTCTCCACCATCCTCAACCTGCGTGCACCGGGCATGACGCTGATGAAGATGCCGCTATTCGTCTGGACCTGGTTGATCACGGCCTTCTTGCTGATCGCGGTGATGCCGGTGCTGGCCGGTTGCGTGACCATGATGCTGATGGACATCCACTTCGGCACGAGCTTCTTCAGCGCCGCCGGCGGTGGTGATCCGGTGTTGTTCCAGCACGTGTTCTGGTTCTTCGGCCACCCCGAGGTGTACATCATGATTTTGCCGGCCTTCGGGGCCGTCAGTTCGATCATCCCGACCTTCTCGCGCAAGCCGCTGTTCGGTTACACCTCAATGGTCTACGCCACGGCGAGTATCGCGTTCCTGTCATTCATCGTCTGGGCGCACCATATGTTCGTGGTCGGCATTCCGCTGGTGGGCGAGCTGTTCTTCATGTACGCCACGTTGCTGATCGCGGTGCCGACCGGGGTCAAGGTGTTCAACTGGGTCAGTACCATGTGGCAAGGTTCGCTGACCTTCGAGACGCCGATGTTGTTCGCCGTGGCGTTCGTCATCCTGTTTTCCATCGGTGGCTTTTCCGGCCTGATGCTGGCGATTGCCCCGGCGGACTTCCAATACCAGGACACCTATTTCGTGGTGGCGCACTTCCACTACGTGCTGGTACCGGGGGCGATTTTCGGGATCTTTGCATCGACCTACTATTGGTTGCCGAAATGGACCGGCCACATGTACGACGAAACCCTGGGCAAGCTGCACTTCTGGTTGTCGTTCGTCGGCATGAACCTGACATTCTTCCCGATGCACTTCGTGGGACTGGCGGGCATGCCGCGGCGGATTCCGGACTACAACCTGCAGTTCGCCGATTTCAACATGGTCTCCTCGATTGGCGGCTTCATGTTCGGGGCCACCCAGTTGCTGTTCCTGTTCATCGTGATCAAGTGCATTCGTGGTGGCCCGGTGGCCCCGGCCAAGCCATGGGATGGGGCCGAAGGACTGGAGTGGAATATCCCGTCGCCGGCGCCGTACCACACATTCACCACGCCACCGGAAGTGAAATGACGCGGAGGGCTGTCCGATGAACGACTCGATCGCACTCAAGCGTCTGGTCACGCGCCTGTTGCTGGTGGTGGTGGCGATGTTCGCCTTCGGCTTCGCCCTGGTGCCGATCTATGACGTGATGTGCAAGGCCTTCGGCATCAACGGCAAGACCGCCGGCCAGTACGAGGGCGAGCAGGTGGTGGATGCGTCACGCCGGGTCGGTGTGCAGTTCCTCTCGACCAACGCCGTGGACATGGTCTGGGAGTTCTATCCCAAGGCCGACCAGATCAGCGTCAATCCCGGTGCGGTCAACGAAATGATCTTCGTTGCCTACAACCCGACCGATCAGGTGATGAAGGCTCAGGCGATCCCGAGTATTTCGCCCAGCAATGCGGCGATGTACTTCCACAAGACCGAGTGCTTCTGCTTTACCCAACAAACACTGCAACCGGGGCAGCGAATCGAGATGCCGGTACGTTTCATCGTTGACCGTGACATGCCCAAGGACGTGAAGCACCTGACACTGGCCTACACGCTGTTCGATATCACTGCTCGCAACCCACCCATGGCCCGCTCGGGCGGGTAGGCCATCCAGTGTGCCCGATAAGGAGAACAATAAAATGGCAACGCCGACTCACGAGCATTACTACGTTCCTGCCCAGAGCAAATGGCCGATCATTGCCACACTGGGCATGTTGACCACCGTCTACGGCCTGGGTACCTGGTTCAATGACCTTAAGGCGGCGCGCCCGGAATCCCATGGCCCGCTGATCTTCTTTGTCGGCGGACTGCTGTTGGCCTATATGCTGTTCGGTTGGTTCGGCACGGTGATCAAGGAAAGCCGCTCCGGCCTCTACAGTGCCCAAATGGATCGTTCGTTTCGCTGGGGCATGAGCTGGTTCATCTTTTCCGAGGTGATGTTCTTCATCGCGTTCTTCGGTGCGCTGTTTTATGTGCGGCACCTGTCTGTGCCGTGGCTGGCCGGTGAAGGCGGTGCCAAGGGCCTGGCGCACATGCTTTGGCCGGATTTCCAAAACGTCTGGCCGCTGCTGCACAACCCGGACCCGAAACTCTTCCCACCGCCCAAGGCTACCATCAGTCCGTGGGGTCTGCCGCTGCTTAACACCATCCTGCTGGTCAGTTCCAGTGTGACGGTCACCATTGCCCACCATGCGTTGAAGAAAGGTCATCGCGGGGCGCTGAAGATCTGGCTGGCGCTGACGGTACTGCTGGGCCTGGCTTTCCTCGGGTTCCAGGCCGAAGAATACCTCCACGCCTATCACGAACTGGGCCTGACCTTGGGTTCGGGCGTCTATGGCGCGACGTTCTTCATGCTCACGGGGTTCCACGGCGCCCACGTGACCATCGGTACGCTGATCCTGTTCGTGATGCTGGTGCGGGTCATGCGTGGGCACTTCAACGCCGACCATCAGTTCGGCTTCGAAGCGGCGGGCTGGTACTGGCACTTCGTGGATGTGGTTTGGATCGGCCTGTTCGTTTTCGTCTACGTGCTGTAGCTGCGCCTGCCTACCAGGGGGCACTGGACACCAACTGGCCGCTGTAGAAGCCCCAGCTGATCAATGCCAGGGTGGCGACGGCCAGACCGACGCGGACCGTCAGCGCGGTGAGCAGGCGGCGAGACGGTCCCTCGTCCTTGACCAGAAAAACCAGGCCGCTGAACAGGCTGATAAGCGTGGCTATCAGCATCAGGACAATCGCCGCTTTGAGCATGGTGAGACTCCGGGGGAGATACGCGTGTATTTGAGTATAGCGAGTCGAGTTGCTGCCAATGGAGTGCCGTCATGAGGCGCTTTCACCCCGGCGTGGCACCGACGCTGGTGGTGCTGGTGGTGTTGCCGTTGCTGGTACTGCTGGGTTTCTGGCAGTTGGCGCGGGGCGAACAAAAGCGCGTGTTGCTGGACAGCTATGCCCAGCGCCGCACGGCCGAGCCGCTGAGCGGCGAGCAACTCAAAGGCAGTGCCGACCCGGCTTTTCGCCGCGTACAGCTACGTGGCCAGTTCGATGCCGAACACAGCTACCTGCTGGATAACCGCGTGCGTAATGGTCAGGTGGGCGTCGAGCTGATCCAACCCTTTCACGATTTAGCCAGCGGGCTCTGGTTGCTGGTCAATCGCGGCTGGTTGCCCTGGCCGGAACGGCGCACGCCGCCGGTCTTCGGCACGCCTGGGCAAGCGCTGAATATCGACGCCTGGGTCTATGTCGCTCCGGGCAGCACCTTCCAGCTCCATGCCGACCCGCTGAACGCACTCTGGCCGCGCGTGGTGACAACGATTGAGCCCGGCAAACTGTGGACGGAACTGGGCCGTGAAGGCTTCGCCTACGAGCTGCGCCAGGAGCCCGGTCCTGGCGCCTATGAAACCGGATGGCCAGTGGTGGCCGAAGGCATGGGCCCGGAAAAACACCTCGCCTACGCCGTGCAATGGTTCGCCATGGCCTTGGCGCTGTTGGTCCTTTACCTCTACCTCGGATGGCATAACGCTAGGGAGAAACACCATGGGAGCGGCCTTGAATCGACTCAACACAGTTGAAGCCCGACGGCCGGGAGGACGCGCTCGCGGGCGCTGGCAACTGATCCTGATCGTACTGATGGTCGTTGGCCCGATGATCCTTGCCACCGGCATGTACAAGCTGCAGTTCTGGGTGCCGCAAAGCCGCAGTTATCACGGCGAACTGATTGGCAATGGCCAGGGCCGTGCCGACCTCGGCGTACAGGCCGACGAACAACGCTGGCAAATGCTGGTGACGGCCCCCCAGGAGTGCTCGATGGATTGCCAACAATTGGTCTATCTGGCGCGGCAGATCCAGATCGGCCTGGGCCGTGACGCTTCCCGGGCCAGCCATGCCCTGGCGACTGCGCAACCACTGGACCGCGAGTACGGCGTCAAGCTGCAACGCGAATACCCGCAACTGCAACGTTACCCGCTGAACCTTCCCGCCTACACCCGGGAAGCTCGGGGCAACGGTGCGCCGCAGCTGTGGATCATCGATCCGCACGGCAACCTGGTGCTGCGCTACGACGCCCAGGTCAAGGGCAAGGACTTGCTCAACGACCTGCGCCAACTGCTGAAACTGTCGAATATCGGATAAGGGCATCGTCATGGCCAAACCTGGATTTCGCCTCGCTGTGTTCGCCACCCTGCTGGCACTGATCGTCGTGCTGCTTGGGGCCTATACCCGCCTGACCCATGCCGGTCTCGGCTGTCCGGACTGGCCGGGTTGCTACGGCTTTATCAGTGTGCCCAAGAGTGAAGCCCAACTGGCCCATGCCGAGCTGCACTTCCCCGATACACCGGTCGAGGCCCACAAGGGTTGGAACGAGATGATCCACCGCTATTTTGCCGGCACCCTGGGGTTGTTGATTGTGCTACTAGCGAGCCGCTCCTGGATGGAGCGGCGGCGCGAGGGGCAGCCGCTGAAGTTGCCGTTACTGCTCCTGGCAGTGGTATTCGCCCAGGCTGCGTTCGGCATGTGGACGGTCACCCTCAAGCTCTGGCCACAGGTGGTGACCGGGCATCTACTGGGTGGTTTTGCCACCTTGAGCCTGTTGTTTCTGCTGGCCTTGCGCCTGTCCGGCGTGCTGCCGGCGTTGGCCGTACCGCGACGGTTGCAGCGCTGGGCGAGCGCCGGGCTGCTGCTGGTGATCTTGCAGATCGCCCTGGGCGGCTGGGTCAGTTCCAACTATGCCGCCGTCGCCTGCATCGATCTACCCACGTGTCACGGTCAATGGTGGCCATCAGCCGACTTTGCCAACGGTTTCCACCTGACCCAGCATATCGGTCCGAATTACCTCGGCGGCCAACTGGACAGCGATGCCCGCACAGCGATTCACTTGACTCATCGTGTCGGCGCCCTACTGGTGACGCTGGTCCTGTTGGGGCTGGCCTGGCAACTGCGGGTGGTTGGCATGAGTCGTCTGGCCGGGCTGCTATTGATTGCCCTGGTGGCGCAGATCAGCCTTGGCCTGAGTAACGTCTACTTCCATTTGCCGCTGCCCGTGGCCGTGGCCCATAACGCCGGCGGCGCAGCCCTGCTGCTGACCTTGGTGCTGATCAACTATCATGCGCGGACCGCCCTGGTCCGGGTCCGGCAACGGACGCCGGTACGCTGGCGACTCAGCCCGCGCAAATCCGTCCACGGCCCGATAACAATAAAAGGAGAAATGCCATGGCGACTGTAGTCGTTGAACGTCACCGCCAGGCGATCTGGCGCGACTACCTGGAGCTGACCAAGCCCAAGGTGGTGATATTGATGCTGATCACTTCGCTGGTCGGCATGTTTCTCGCGACCCGTGCCGGCGTGCCGTGGACAGTGCTGGTGTTCGGTAACCTGGGTATCGGCCTTTGTGCGGGCGGTGCGGCGGTGGTCAATCATGTGGTGGATCGGCGCATCGATGCGGTCATGGCGCGGACCCACAAGCGGCCGATAGCCGAAGGACGGGTATCGCCGCTGGCGGCGCTGAGCTTTGCCCTGCTACTGGCGGTGCTCGGGCAGGCGGTGTTGCTGGCGTTTACCAACCCGCTGACGGCCTGGCTGACGTTGGCTTCGCTGCTTGGCTATGCGGTGATCTACACCGGCTTCCTCAAGCGCGCCACGCCACAGAATATCGTCATCGGCGGCCTGGCCGGGGCGGCTCCACCGCTGCTGGGCTGGGTGGCGGCGACCGGGCATGTCAGCGCCGAACCGCTGTTGCTGGTGCTGATCATCTTTGCCTGGACCCCGCCGCATTTCTGGGCCCTGGCGATCCATCGCAAGGACGAATACGCCAAGGCCGATATCCCGATGCTACCGGTGACCCATGGCGAGCAGTACACCAAGGTACATATCCTGCTGTACACCTTTGCCTTGCTGGCGGTCAGCCTGTTGCCGTATGTGATCCACATGAGCGGCATGCTCTACCTGCTGTGTGCCCTGGGCCTCGGCGCACGCTTCCTGCAATGGGCGTGGGTGCTGTACCGTGGCGTCCAGCCGCATGCGGCGATCAACACCTTCAAGTATTCTATTTACTACTTGTTCCTGCTGTTTATCGCGCTGCTTGTCGATCACTACTTATTGTTGAATCTATGACTCGAACTCAGAAAACCGTCTTTATTCTCGTCGCGCTGGTGGCCCTGGTCTTGGGGTTGACGGTCAACAAGGTCATGAGCGGCAAGGGCCAGGGCGATCCCACGGCGCTGATCGATGCGGGAATTATCCTGTTACCGCAGAGCCGTTCCCTTCCTGATGTGCAAATGACCGATCAGGACGGCCAGCCGGTGCAGGTCAACCAGTTGAAGGACAAGTGGACGATGCTGTTCTTCGGCTATACCTTCTGCCCGGATATCTGTCCGACTACTCTGGCGCAATTGCGTCAGATCAAGAGCGAATTGCCCAAGGATATCGTTGGCAAGTTGCGGATCGTCCTGGTCAGCGTCGACCCCAATCGGGACAATCCCAAGCAGCTCAAGCAGTACCTGGGCTACTTCGATCCCCAGTTCACAGGGTTGACCGCGTCTTCCATCGAGGACCTGCAGAAGCTGGCGAATGCGGTGAGCATTCCGTTTATCCCGGCCGATACCAGCAAGCCGAACTACACCGTCGACCACAGCGCCAACCTGGCGATTGTCGGACCCGACGGCAGCCAGCGTGGGTTTATTCGGGCGCCCTTGAACAACCAGAAGTTGGTGGCGCAGTTGCCGGATCTGCTCAAGCGCCAGTAACTGTGATGTCTGTTGCGGCCTCTTCATGACCTTGCCCGCGAAGAGGCCCTGGCGGTCTCAGATGATCATTTGGCGAACATCTGCCCGATATCCTTGAACGCCTTGAACTCCAACGCATTGCCGCAAGGATCGAACAGGAACATGGTCGCCTGTTCCCCCACCTGCCCCTTGAAGCGCACATAAGGCTCGATCACGAAGCGCGTGTCCCTGGCTTTCAGGCGTTCGGCCAGGGCTTCCCATGCCTGCCATTCCAGTACCACGCCGAAATGCGGCACCGGCACGTCATGGCCGTCCACCGGATTACTCAAGGCTTGTTCCTGGGCGGCGCTCTTGGCCTGATGGTGGATGACCAATTGATGGCCGAAGAAATCGAAATCCACCCAATGATCGCTGCTACGTCCTTGCGGGCAGCCGAATACCTCGCCGTAGAAGTGTCGGGCCGCTGCCAGGTCATGGACAGGGATTGCCAGATGAAAAGGAGAGAGTGCCATGGCGGATACCCAGAAAGAGGACATGAGCTTCTAGTCTAGAGCTAATGGCCTGTGTGGCTAGTGGCTTGTACGGTGAGTTCGTTAGCTCAAGTTCGGATGCCATAAGTTCATGGCTAAGGCGCTGTGACGAGTCATAGCCGGGCTATGGCGAGGAACAGCAACGCAAGCCAGGGATTTATGGCGCCGAAATTGACTAATAGAACTAACCACACAGGCCACTAGTTCCGCGAGTCAATTTCGGCGTCACCAGCCGGCCCCTGTTTTTTGTTTACGCCAGCTATTTACGCGAAAAACGTGCCACCAACTTGTCGCCGAGGCTTTGCAGCAGTTGGACCAATACCACCAGCATGACCACGGTCACCAACATGACATCGTTCTGGAAGCGCTGATAACCATAACGGATTGCCAGGTCGCCGAGGCCGCCGGCACCCACCACACCGGCCATGGCGGTGTAGCCCACCAGGGTAATGGTGGTCACGGTGATTGCTGCCAGGATGCCTGGGCGAGCTTCCGGCAGCAGGGCATTGAAGACGATCTGGCGGGTGGTCGCTCCCATGGCCTGGGTCGCTTCGATAATGCCGCGATCGACTTCCCGCAGCGCGGTTTCCACCAGCCGCGCGAAAAACGGCGCAGCACCGATCACCAGGGGTGGGATGGCGCCGGCCACGCCCAGCGAGGTGCCGGTGAGGAACACGGTGGTGGGGATCAGCACGATCAGCAGGATGATGAATGGCAGCGAACGCACCACGTTCACCACGAACGCCAGGGCCGAATAGGTCGCTTTGTGCTCCAGTAGCTGGCGCGGGCTGCAAAGAAACAGCAGCACCCCCAGCGGCAGGCCGAGCAGCACGGTGAACAGCAGCGAACCGCCGAGCATCAGCAGGGTGTCGCCGGTGGCTTCCCAGATATCCATCCAGTCGATATTGGCGAAAAAGCTCAGAAACAGGTCCATCAGCGCAGTACCTCCATATGGACGTCCGCCGCGATGAAGCGGGCGAATGCTGCGTCTATGTCGCCGCCGGTGATGGCGAGCGTCAGTTGCCCATAAGGGGTGTCCTTGATGCGGTCGATGCGCCCGGCGAGGATGCTGTAGTCCACGCCGGTTTCACGGGCGATGGTGCCCAGCAAGGGTGCGTAGGTGGCCTCGCCCTGGAAGGTCAGGCGCACGATACGACCCGGCACATGGGCGAAATCGTCACGTTGTTCGCTTTCGTCGATCTGTTCGTCCTCTTGCACGAAACGCCGGGTAGTCGGGTGCTTGGGGTGCAGGAAGACCTGCGCCACCGGCCCCTGCTCGACGATCACGCCGGCATCCATCACGCCGACCACGTCGCAGACCCGACGGATCACATCCATCTCATGGGTGATCAGGACGATGGTCAGTTTCAGCTCGCGGTTGATCTCGGCCAGCAGTTGCAGGACCGACGCAGTGGTCTGCGGGTCGAGGGCGCTGGTGGCTTCGTCGCACAGCAGGATCTTGGGCTTGGTCGCCAAGGCGCGGGCAATGCCGACGCGCTGCTTCTGGCCGCCGGATAACTGGGCTGGATATTTCTTCGCATGATCGGACAGGCCGACGCGCCGCAGCAACTCGGCGACGCGCTGGTCGATGTCCCGGCGGGACAGCTCGCCGGCCAGGGTCAGCGGCAGCGCAACGTTGTCGGCGACGGTCTTGGAGGCCAGCAGATTAAAGTGCTGGAAGATCATTCCGACCTGTTGGCGAAAGCGCCGCAGGCCGCTGGCGTCGAGGGCGGTGACTTCTTCACCGTCCACCGTGATCGTACCGCCGCTGGGGGCCTCCAGGCGATTGATCAGGCGCAGCAGAGTACTTTTGCCCGCGCCGGAATGACCGATCAGGCCGAACACCTGGCCATCCTCGACACGCAGGCTCGTCGGATGCAGGGCGGGAATATCCTTACCGGCGACCCGGTAGGTTTTATGGACGTTATGAAACTCGATCACGTAGCGAACCTTGTGGGGCGCAATGGAAATAGGTCAGCGGTTAGCCGGGCGGGTATTTTAGCCTGTCCGTATAGAGGCGATTAGCATTTATTTCGCATTCAATCTGCCATTTTGGCAATAACGCGATCAATGGTCGGAAAAAAGGAACGACGCAAATTAGCGACAGTCACTCGTAAGGCAACTCGAATCCTGCCCCATTGTCCGGCATCGCCGGGCGACTGCAAACGAGGAGTCAGTCTGATGAGTACCAAGAAAACTTCTGCTACCCGACACGCGACCACCAAGAGTCAGCTGGCGGGAACCGATACTCTGGATCGCAGCAACACCAACGGCAAGCTCGACAGCCTGGAACCCTTCCGCTCGGATGCCACCGGGCAGGCGTTGCGCACCAACCAGGGGGTGAAGGTCGCCGATAATCAGAACACGTTAAAGGCCGGTGCTCGCGGGCCGTCGCTGTTGGAAGACTTCATCATGCGTGAAAAAATCACGCATTTTGACCATGAGCGGATTCCGGAGCGGATCGTTCACGCCCGAGGTACGGCTGCCCATGGTTACTTTCAGGTCTATGAGAACCATGGGGCGCTGACCAAGGCCGGTTTCCTCCAGGACCCTGAGGCCAAGACGCCGGTCTTCGTGCGTTTCTCCACGGTCCAGGGCCCACGGGGTTCCGGCGATACGGTGCGGGACGTGCGGGGTTTTGCGGTGAAATTCTTCACCGATGAGGGCAACTTCGACCTGGTTGGCAACAACATGCCAGTGTTCTTCATCCAAGATGCGATCAAGTTTCCTGACTTCGTCCACGCGGTCAAACCCGAACCTCACAATGAAATACCCACGGGCGGCTCCGCCCACGACACCTTTTGGGATTTTGTCTCGTTGGTGCCGGAGTCGGCCCACATGGTGATCTGGGCCATGTCCGACCGAGCGATCCCGAAAAGCCTGCGGACCATGCAAGGTTTTGGCGTGCACACCTTTCGCCTGATCAACGCCGAGGGCCGCTCGAGTTTCGTCAAATTCCATTGGCGCCCGACTGTCGGCACCTGTTCTCTGGTGTGGGACGAAGCGCAAAAGCTGGCGGGCAAGGACACCGATTTCCATCGCCGCGATCTCTGGGAATCGATTGAGAGTGGCGACTACCCTGAGTGGGAGTTCGGCGTGCAGATCATTGCCGAAGAGGACGAGCACGCGTTCGACTTCGATATCCTCGACCCGACCAAGCTGGTCCCCGAGGAGCTGGTGCCCATCACGCCCCTGGGCAAAATGGTGCTCAACCGCAACCCGGACAATTTCTTCGCCGAGACCGAGCAGGTCGCATTCTGTCCAGGGCATATCGTGCCGGGGATCGACTTCTCCAACGACCCGCTGCTGCAAGGTCGGTTGTTTTCCTATACCGATACACAGATCAGTCGATTAGGTGGCCCGAACTTCCACGAGATTCCGATCAATCGGCCCGTGGCGCCCTTCCCTAGTAGCCAGCGCGATGCCCTGCATCGAACGGTGATCGACAAAGGACGGGCCTCCTATGAGCCCAACTCGATCGATGGCGGTTGGCCGAAGGAAACCCCGCCCGCTGCCCGCGACGGCGGTTTCGAGAGTTACCCGGAGCGTATCGATGCGGCCAAGATCCGTCAGCGCAGCGAGTCCTTCGGCGACCACTTTTCCCAGGCGCGATTGTTCTTCAACAGCATGAGCCATCATGAGCAGGAACACATCATTGCCGCCTACAGCTTTGAGCTGGGCAAGGTCGAGCGGGAGGCTATTCGCGCACGTCAGGTCAACGAGATCCTGGCCAATATTGATTTGGAATTGGCCGGACGTGTCGCTGCCAACCTCGGCTTGCCGGCGCCGAAAGCCGGCAGTGTGACTCCGCGCAAGACCAGTCTGGAGCGGTCGCCGGCGTTGAGTCAGGCGAACCTGCTGTCGGGGAACATCAAGACGCGCAAAGTGGCGATTCTGGCGGCCAACGGCGTCGATGGTGCGGCGATCTCGGCGTTGAAGAAGCTGCTGGCGGCAGAAGGCGCCCATGCCCGGCTGCTTGGACCGACGTCGGCCCCGGTGACCACTGCCGATGGCAAGAGCCTGGCAGTGGACGGTTCGATGGAAGGCCTACCGTCAGTGGCCTTCGATGGGGTTTATGTGCCGGGTGGCGCGGCTTCGGTCAAGGCGCTCGCGGGCAACGGGGTGGCTTTGCACTATGTGCTGGAGGCCTACAAGCACCTGAAGGCGATTGTCTTGCACGGTGAGGCGAAACAATTGTTGGAGGTGCTGCATGTGCAGGCGGATGCGGGGTTGATCGTCGGCAGCGACGCCAAGACGCTGAAGGCGTTTGTGACGGCGCTGGCCCGGCATCGGATCTGGGAGCGCGAGGAAAGGGCCAAGGTGGTGCCGGCTTGAGCGCTTTGGTGGCATCGATCACTATCGCCGGCAAGCCGGCGTTAGCGGTTTCAAGGCTTGCGCGGACTCAAGACCACCTGGGCGCGCACCTGCCGGTCGATCTGCTTGTTCATCTGCAAGGCGAAGTCTGGGTCGAGCTTCTTCACTCGTTTCTCCAACAGGGTCGCTAGCCATGGGTAGTCCAGGGTGCGCGGGACTTGGAAGGTGACCGTACACTGGTAATTCACCACGTCCGCCGCCAGCGCATCCATCTGTTTGCGCAGGTGCGCGATGTCGTGGATATTCAGGGCGATGGTGCTGCTTTCGGCGCTGGGATCGATCAGCCGGGCAGCCGGCTTGGCTTCGGCGGCCTTGAGGGCAGCCTCGACCTTCTCCAGCTCGGCCTTGCGGGCCTGGGCAATGGCGCCGTCGACCCCACCCGTCAAGGCCGGGGCCTTGGGCATCAGGGCTCGGGCACGGCTCAGTGCGGTGGCTGCGGCGTTGACGTCACCCTTCTGAAGCACGATTTGGCTGCGTTGCAGATAGGCTTCGGCCAGTTGCCGCTGGTAGGGCACGAGCTGCGGGTCGTCTGCGGACGACACTTGCAGGGCGACCAACTGATCTTCGGCGGTGGCCAGTTCGTTGCTGTTGATGTTCTGCTCCAGCGCGGCAATCGCCGAGGCCCGGACATCGAGCACGACGGTATCGGCCGGCGGGTTACTTTGGCACGCACCCAACAGCAGGCAAACTGCGACAAGGAGCAGATAACGGAAGGCGGAAAGCTTCATTCCTGCGACTCTCTAATTGCGCAAAAAACGAGCAAGTCTACACCCCTCTGCGTGGCAGGACAAAACTCAGCAGAAATAGACCGGCGGCGCTGACCACGATCGACGGGCCGGCGGGGGTGTCCTTGAACCAGGAAAGCGCCAGCCCGCCGCATACCGCGAACATCCCCAGGAGGCTGGCACCGAGGGCCATCTGTTCCGGCGAGCGGGCATGGCGCTGGGCCGCCGCCGCCGGAACGATCAGCAGTGAAGTGATCAGCAACACGCCGACGATCTTCATCGCCACCGCGATCACCACCGCGATCAGCAGCATCAGCGCCAGGCGCAAGGTCGCGACCGGCAGGCCTTCGACCGTTGCCAGCTCCTCGTGCACGGTGATCGCCAGCAGCGGTCGCCAGAGGCTGACCAGCAGCACCAGCACCGCCACGCTGCCGCCGAGGATCCAAGTCAGGTCGGTACTGCTGATCGCCAGCAGGTCGCCGAACAGGTAGGCCATCAGATCGATTCGCACCTCGTGCATGAAGCTCAGGACCACCAGGCCAAGGGACAGGGTGCTAGGGGCGAGAATCCCCAGCAGCGTGTCGGAAGCCAGTGGTTGGCGCTGTTGCAGGGTCACCAGCAGCACCGCCAGCAGCAGGCAGCCGACAGTCACCGCCAGGGTCGGACTGACATCCAGCAAAAATCCCAGGGCCACGCCGAGCAAGGCGGCGTGGGACAAGGTGTCGCCGAAATAGGCCATGCGCCGCCAGACCACGAACGAGCCCAAAGGGCCGGCTACCAGAGCCAGAGCCAGGCCGGCGAGCAAGGCGTAGAGTAAAAAATCAGCCATGCTTGCAGCTCTCTCCGTGAACGTGAGCCGCCGGGGCCTCTTCGCTGACCACCGCGCCATGCAGGTCATGGGCGTGGTCGTGGTGATGGTGATAGATCGCCAGGCTCCGTGCGTTCTTGCCGAACAACTCGACGAAGGCCGGGTCGCCGCTGACCTGCTCGGGGTGCCCGGAGCAGCAGACATGGCGATTGAGACAGACTACCTGGTCGGTGGTGCTCATCACCAGGTGTAGATCGTGGGAGACCATCAGCACGCCGCAGCCGTGACGGTCGCGCAACCGGGTGATCAGGCCGTAGAGCTCGGCCTGGCCGGCGACGTCGACACCCTGGACCGGTTCGTCGAGCACCAGCAGCTCAGGTTGGCGCAACAGCGCTCGAGCCAGGAGCACGCGCTGCATTTCACCGCCGGAGATGCTTTGCACCGGGCTGTCGATCACCTGATCGGCGCCGACTTCGTCCAGGGCGGCAATCGCCTGGGCTCGGTCGACACCCGGCACCAGTCGCAGGAAGCGTAGCACCGACAGCGGCAAGGTCGGATCGACATATAGCTTCTGCGGCATATAGCCGACCCGCAGCTTCGGCTTGCGCCAGACACTACCGCGCTCGGGCTTGAGCAAGCCGAGCACGGCGCGCACCAACGTGGTCTTGCCCGCGCCGTTGGGGCCGATCAGGGTGACGATCTGCCGGGGCTCGACGCTCAGGTGAATGTTGTCGAGCACGTTCTGCCCGGCAAAGGTCACGCCCACCTGTTCAAGGCGAATCAGCGCAGTGCTCATTAAGCCCCCTGGCAGCCCGAGCAGAGCCCGACCACTTCCACGGTCTGGGCTTCGACGATGAAGCCGACATCCCTGGCGCCCTGGATAATCGCGTCGCTGATGGTCTTCTGTTCGAGCTCGATGGCCGCGTGACAACTACGGCAAATCAGAAACTGACCCTGGTGGGTGTGTTCCGGGTTATTGCAACCGATAAAGGCGTTGAGCGAGGCGATGCGGTGGACCAGGCCGTTGTCGAGCAAGAAGTCCAGCGCTCGGTAGACTGTCGGCGGCGCGGCGCGGCGGCCGTCTTGCTCGCTGAGCACAGCGAGGATGTCGTAGGCGCCCAGCGGTTTGTGGCTCTGCCAGACCAGTTCCAGCACCCGTCGTCGCAGGGCAGTCAGGCGCAGGCCTTGCCGTGCGCACAGGGTATCGGCCTCGGACAGCGCGCTGTGCACGCAGTGAGAGTGATCGTGGGGACGGCTGGCGAGAGGGGTTTTAGGCATGTGAGCGACGATTGTGGTGAGAGACGTTATTATGTTACCTGTTCCTGTCGCCTTGAGTGCCCATCGTGTCCCGTCTTTTTAGCTTTTTTATCGTTTTAAGCACCGGTTTGTTGATGATCGGCCCTGTCCAGGCCCAGGTCAGCGTCCTGACCAGTATCAAGCCGCTGCAACTGATTGCCGCAGCGGTGCAGGATGGCGTGGACACGCCCGAGGTGTTGTTACCGCCGGGTGCTTCGCCGCATAACTATGCGCTGCGGCCTTCCGATGTGCGCAAGGTGCAATCGGTGGCTCTGCTCTACTGGATCGGTCCGGACATGGAAAGCTTCCTGCCACGAGTGCTCCAGGGGCGCGGACTGCCGAGCGTGGCGGTGCAGGATTTGCCCGGCATGAAGTTGCGCCGCTTCGCCGAGAGCGGCCACTCCCATGCCGAAGGCGCGAATGAGCACGACCATGACCACCGTCCGGGCTCGGTGGATGCGCACTTGTGGCTGTCGACCATCAATGCGCGGGTGATTGCCGCGCGTATGGCCAGTGACCTGAGCGAGGCCGATCCGGCCAATGCCCAGCGTTATCAGCACAATGTCGAAGCTTTCGACAGTCGTCTGGATGCGTTGGATGCCCGTCTGAAAGCGCGCCTGGCTGGCGTTGCCAACAAGCCGTACTTCGTTTTCCACGAGGCTTTCGATTACTTCGAAGATGCCTACGGGCTCAAACATACCGGCGTGTTCAGCGTGGCTGCCGAAGTGCAACCGGGTGCCCAGCATGTCGCGGCGATGCGCACGCGGCTGCAGGAAGTCGGCAAGACGTGTGTGTTCAGCGAGCCGCCGTTGCGTCCACGGCTGGCCGAGACGCTGATATCCGGCCTGCCGGTGAAGCTGGCGGAACTGGATGCGCTGGGCGGCTATACGCCAGCGGCTGCCCATGGTTATGAGCAGGTGCTGGAGAAGCTCGGCGACGACCTGGCAGGCTGCCTGGAGTCCCTGTAGGCATTTTCCGTGGCGGGAGGGCTTGTCAGGACACCGCATCGCCGCCCTGGGCTGAAACCACAGAATAGTCCCAGCACCTGGAAAACCGTTTGTTACATTGCCAGCGGCAACGGTGTGCTGATCTTCTGCCGCTGTGCCAGGCGCAATTGGAACTCCATCGGGTCGTGAATCAGTACGTCCTGTCCGGCAAAGGACTCGGCGGCAATCAGCCGTGACAGCCAGAATCGCACGCAGGCCACCCGCAGCAGGGTCGGCCACAACTCGGCCTCCGCCGCGGTAAATGGTCGCAGGCTGGCATAGGCTGCCAGCAGCGCCCGCGCCCGTTGGCCGTCGATCTGGCCGGCGTCATCCGAGCACCAATCATTCAAGGCAATGGCAACGTCGTACAGCATTGGCCCGGAGCAGGCGTTGTAGAAGTCGATCAGGCCGGTCAGGTGCGTGCCTTCGAACATCGCGTTGTCGCGGAACAGGTCGGCGTGGATATTCGCCCGTGGCAAGGCCAGGATCTGCGCCTTGCGTCGGCTGATCTCGTCCAGCGCCGCCTGCAGCAGCGCCTGTGGCTCGGCGTTCAGGTGCGACATGAGCTGAGCACCCTCTTCGAGCATCCAATCCAGGCCGCGATCGGTTTTGCGTTCGATGGGCTGGTCGCGGGTTGCCAGGTGCAAGTGACCGAGCAGTTCGCCCACCTGCGCGCAATGCTGGGCATTGGCCTGCTTGATGTGCTTACCAGCCAGGCGCGGTTGCAGCAGCGCCGGCTTGCCGGCCAGTTCGCGTAAGGCCTGGCCATCGGTGGTGCGCAGCGCATAGGGCACCGGCAGATCGGCGCCATGGAGCACGTCCAGCAGATCGATAAAGAACGGCATTTCCTGGACCGGTCCACGTTCCACCAGGGTCAGGACGTACTCGCCCTTCTCCAGGCTGATAAAGAAATTGGTGTTTTCGCTACCGGCGGCAATTCCCTGGAAATCGAGCAAGCGACCGAGCCCGTAAGGGGCGAGAAAGGTTTCCAGCTCAGGTCGAGCCAGGGGGGTAAACACAGACATGGTGAGAACTGCCAGTACGGGCGCCGCGATTGAGCCAGCGCCGATCAAGGTTAAAGGGTTATTTCCATTCGAAGATCTTCCATGACGGAATCAGCATATCCGGCTGATCCGAGCGGATAAAGTTTGCATCAGTTCCGTCGGCGCGCACCAGGAAGTAAGGCGGGGCACCCTTGGGAGTGACCTTGATGGCGTACAGAAAGCCATTTTGCCGGTATTCCTGGATGACTTTATCGCCTTCCGTGCGGATGGTGACTTCTGGATCGGCCGAGGGTGCGCCCTCCGCGGCGATGGCCGCCAACGGAGTGATTGCAAACAGGCCGGCCAACAACAGGCGATTGGGTGTGCGCATGATAACCTTGTCCCTTTGTCGTCAACGGTTCCGCTATTCTAGCGCCGGACCCGCCGAAAAGGTTGATCGTACTCATGAGCAAAGCCCCTCTCGTCCTGGTGGACGGCTCTTCATACCTCTACCGCGCGTTTCACGCGATGCCGCCGCTCACCACTTCCAAAGGCCTGCCGACCGGCGCGGTGAAGGGCGTCCTGAACATGCTCCGCAGCCTGCGCAAGCAATACCCTGACAGCCCGTTTGCCGTGGTGTTCGACGCCAAGGGCGCCACCTTTCGCGACGAGATGTACGCCGATTACAAGGCCAACCGTCCGAGCATGCCCGATGACATGCGCGTGCAGATCGAACCGCTGCATGCCAGCGTCCGTGCCATGGGCTTCGCGCTGCTGTGCGTGGAAGGCGTGGAGGCCGACGATGTCATCGGCACCCTCGCGCGCGGCAGCGCGGCGGCGGATCGCCCGGTAGTGATCTCCACCGGTGACAAGGACATGGCGCAGTTGGTCGATGGGCACATTACCCTGGTCAACACCATGAACGAAACGTCCCTGGATGTAGCGGGCGTGAAGGCCAAGTTTGGTGTCGCGCCTGAGCAGATCATCGATCTGTTGGCTTTGATGGGCGATTCTTCCGATAACATTCCTGGGGTCAAGGGCGTGGGCGAGAAGACCGCCGTCGCCCTGCTGGTGGGGGTCAACGGTGGCCTGAAAGAGCTCTATGCCAATCTCGACCTGGTGCCGAGCCTGCCGATCCGTGGGGCGAAAACCCTACCGGCCAAGCTGCGCGAACACGAGGAGATGGCGTTCCTGTCCTATCGGCTGGCAACGATCAAGGTCGATGTGCCGCTGGATATCGGGCTCGATGATCTGCACCTCGGCGAGCCGGACCGGGAAAAGCTAGCTGAGCTGTATGCCACGCTGGAGTTCAAGAGCTGGATCGACGAGTTGCAGCGTGAGGCCAAGCGTGCCGAGCTCCAGGCCAATGCCGAGTCTGCCCCGGCGCTGCCCGAGGAGGCCACCCAGGGCGCGGTCGAAGTGACGGAGCCGGCTTCCAACGAACCGCAGTACGAAACCATCCTAGATCAGGCGCGCTTCGAGGTCTGGCTGCAGAAGCTCAAGGACGCCAAGCTGTTCGCCTTCGATACCGAAACCACCGGGGTCGATGCCCAGCAGGCTCGGTTGGTCGGGCTCTCCTTTGCCGTGCGGGCCAATGAAGCGGCCTATATCCCGCTGACCCACTCCTATATTGGCGTGCCGGACCAACTGGACCGCGATAACGTGCTGCTGGCCCTGAAGCCATTGCTGGAAGATCCGGAAAAACTCAAGGTCGGCCAGCACGCCAAGTTCGACATGAATATCCTGGCCAATTGCGCCATCGGTGGCGATCAGTCACAGGGCATCACCGTGCGCGGTATTGCCTTCGACACCATGCTCGAATCCTATGTGCTGAACGCCACCGCGACCCGCCACGACATGGACAGCCTGGCGAAGAAGTACCTTGAGCATGACACGGTCAGCTTCCAGGGCATCGCCGGCAAGGGCGCCAAACAACTGACCTTCGACCAGATTGCCCTGGAACAGGCCGGTCACTATGCAGCAGAAGACGCCGATGTGACCCTGCGCCTGCACCAGGTGCTGCATGAGCAACTTGCGGCGATCCCGAGCCTGACCAGCGTGCTGAGCGATATCGAGATACCGTTGGTGCCGGTGCTGGCCCGGATCGAGCGCCAGGGTGCCCTGGTCGACAAGGACCTGCTGGGCGTGCAGAGCATCGAGCTGGGCAACAAGCTGGTCGAGCTGGAGCGCCAGGCGTTCGAGATCGCCGGTGAGGAGTTCAATCTCGGGTCGCCCAAGCAGTTGGGGGTTATTCTCTACGAGAAACTCGGCCTGCCGGTGTTGAAGAAGACCGGCAAGGGCCAGGCTTCCACTGCCGAGGAGGTCCTCGCCAAGCTGGCCGAAGACGACTATCCGCTACCCAAGGTGCTCATGCAGTACCGCTCCATGAGCAAACTCAAGAGTACCTACACCGATCGCCTGCCGGAGCAGATCAACCCGCGCACCGGGCGTATCCACACCTCCTATCACCAGGCCGTGGCCGCTACCGGGCGCTTGTCCTCCAGCGATCCGAACCTGCAGAACATTCCCGTGCGCACCGCTGAGGGGCGGCGGATTCGCCAGGCATTTGTCGCGCCCAAAGGCTACAAGTTGCTGGCGGCGGACTATTCGCAGATCGAGTTACGGATCATGGCGCACCTGTCGAAGGACGAAGGTCTGCTCAATGCCTTCCGCGATAACCTCGACGTGCATACGGCTACGGCGGCCGAGGTGTTCAAGGTCGAGTTGGACGACGTCAGCCCCGATCAGCGACGTAGTGCCAAGGCGATCAACTTCGGCCTCATCTATGGCATGGGCGCACAAAAACTGGGCAAGGACATCGGCGTCGGCACCAAGACCGCCAAGGCCTATATCGATGTCTATTTTGCCCGTTACCCTGGGGTTCGCGAGTATATGGAGCGTACTCGCGTCCAGGCGTCGGAGCAGGGCTATGTCGAGACCTTGTTCGGTCGCCGGCTGTATCTGCCGGATATTCATTCCAACAAGCCCCAGGAGCGCGCAGCGGCCGAGCGCACCGCGATCAACGCGCCAATGCAGGGCACCGCGGCGGACATCATCAAGAAGGCGATGGTCAAAGTGGATAGCTGGCTGGCCAGTTCAGGACTGGACGCCAAGGTCATTCTCCAGGTACACGACGAACTGGTGCTCGAAGTACGCGAGGATCTGGTAGCCGAGGTCAGCGAGAAGATTCGCGAACACATGAGCGGTGCGGTGCGACTGGATGTGCCGCTGCTGGTGGAGGTCGGAGTGGGCAACAACTGGGACGAGGCGCACTGAGCCTGGATCGGCCAGATAGCCTGCGAAGGGCATTCATTCTGAAATGTTCAGGAGTTATGCCAAATAGTTTTTGAAACCGCTCGGAACTAAATCGATGAAGTCGGACTCAGAGTTACCGAATGGCTGATAAAGCCCTTCGATGCTCCTATGTTGTGTTAAGTGTTGGCAGATATCTGGATCCCGCCCTAGCGGTCCGGAACTTGGACCCCGAACTTCCCCTCCCCATACGAAGTCCGGGGTTTTTTTTACCCCCCCCCAAACGGTCTGTGGCGTGCTCAGGCTGCGTTAAAAGCGCGGTTCGAAATGCTCATTTAGGCCGCTAAACTCCGCTTTCGAACCGCGCTTTTGCCTTGTCTGAGCGCACCACAGGCCGTTTGGCGTAAGCCTGCCGAGTCTCAAAAAAGCGGGGAGCGGGTTACTCGTTGGCTTCGCCGCCGTTGTCCGCCAGTTTCATCCAGTGCGCCAATACGGTGTAGGCTTCTTCCAGGCCCATGCGCTTGGGTGCCGAGAACAGTTGGAGGGTCACCGCGTCGCCCCAGCCCTTGCGGATTTGCGACTGGACCTTGAGCAAGGTGTTCTTCGCTGCCCCATAGGTCAGCTTGTCGGCTTTGGTCAGCAGGACGTGCATCGGCATGCTGCTGGCAACCGCCCAGTCGAGCATCAGCAGGTCGAAGTCGGTCATTGGATGACGGATGTCCATCATCAGAATCAGGCCCTTCAGGCTCTCGCGGCTACCCAGGTAGGCTTCCAGGTGACGCTGCCAGTGTTGCTTGAGCGGGATCGGTACTTTTGCATAACCGTAGCCAGGCAGGTCGACTAGACGGCGTTCATCGTCTAGCTTGAAGAAGTTCAATAGCTGTGTGCGTCCCGGAGTTTTCGAGGTGCGCGCCAGGCTGGCGTGGGTCAAAGTGTTCAAAGCGCTGGATTTGCCGGCATTGGAACGGCCGGCAAAGGCCACTTCAAAGCCTTCATCGTCCGGGCACTGGTCGACTTTGGCCGCGCTGAGCATGAAGGTGGACTGTTGGCACAGGCCGAGAATGGGATTCTTCAGTTGCATGGGATTTCCGATGTGGGCGGTGCCGGGGAGGCGCGAGAAGCTGTGTCGTTTCCGTTTCAGTAGCACCAGTATATAATGCCGCAGATTTTGTGTGCGCTTTGTCCCAACGTAGGATAAAGAACACGGGAACGATTGACCTAGACTGCGCGATAGAACGCGGTACGTTCCCAACCCTGAAAAGGTCGTTTCATGACTAGATGGCTGCTCGTTGTCGGTGTCTTGATGCCGCTTTACGGCGCTCAAGCCACACAGGATCCCGAAGCCGTGTACAACCGTGTTTGCAGTGCCTGTCATGCCGGACAGTTGCCGATGGCCCCACGCAAGGGCGATCAGGCCGCCTGGAAGCCAAGAATGGCCCAAGGCATGGACGTGCTGGTACAACACGTGACTCAGGGTTTCAAGGCGATGCCGCCGCGTGGTTTGTGCGTGGACTGCAGTACCGAGGATTACCGAAGCATCATCCGATGGATGAGCGAGTAAGCCCGGTCCATAACTCTTAACCCTTAGCCGTAGTTGGATTAGCTGATGAACAAATTGATCGTGAGTCTGCTGTTGACCCTGGGGATCGCCGGCCTTGCTCATGCCGCGGGCGACGCCGCTGCCGGGAAGGCCAAGGCCGCCGTGTGTGGTGCCTGTCATGGTCCTGATGGCAATAGCATGGCGCCCAACTTTCCGAAACTGGCGGGCCAGGGTGAGCGTTACCTGACGAAGCAAATGCACGACATCAAGTCGGGCAAGCGTACCGTCCTAGAAATGACCGGCTTGCTAACCAACCTCAGTGACCAGGACATGGCCGACATCGCCGCTTACTTTTCCAGCCAGAAAGGCAGTGTTGGCGCCGCCGATCCGAAGGTCGTAGCTCGCGGTGAGGCATTGTACCGTGGTGGCAATCTGGATCAGGGCATACCGTCCTGCACCGGCTGCCATTCGCCCAACGGCGCGGGCAACGCCGCCGCCGGCTTCCCGCACCTGGGGGGCCAGCACGCGCAATACGTTGGCAAACAACTGACCGACTTCCGCGAAGGCGCTCGCACCAACGATGGCGATGCCAAGATCATGCAGAGCATCGCCGCGAAGCTGAGCAACAAGGATATCGAAGCGGTCTCCAGCTATATGCAGGGTCTGCACTAAAAAGGGCGATTGGACACGCTGATGAAAGAGGCAAGTCTTTCTGCGCGTTAATGATCGATTAATCCTTGGCTGCGACAATAGAAGGGTGGCCTTGGCCGCCCTTTTTTGTGGCCGCTGCCGTTACACTAACGAACTAGAGCCCGCTCGGTCTGTCTGAAATACAGGTCGCGACGGAAGCGACGTCCCAATGTCCAGGAGTAAAGCATGCGTAATCTGATCCTCAGCGCCGCACTCGTCACCGCCAGCCTGTTCGGCATGACGGCCCAGGCCGGCGAACCGATCGAGGCCGGCAAGCAGTATGTCGAACTGAGCAGCGCCGTACCTGTTGCGGAGCCAGGCAAGATCGAAGTGGTCGAACTGTTCTGGTACGGCTGCCCGCATTGCTACGCTTTTGAGCCGACCATCAACCCGTGGGTCGAGAAGCTGCCGAAGGACGTCAACTTCGTGCGTATCCCTGCCATGTTCGGTGGTCCGTGGGATGCCCACGGCCAGTTGTTCCTGACCCTGGAAGCCATGGGTGCGGAGCACAAGGTGCACGCCGCGATCTTCGATGCTATCCAGAAAGGGCACAAGCGACTGACCGATCCTAAGGACATGGCGGACTTCTTGGCTACCCAGGGTGTCGACAAGGACAAATTCCTGAACACCTTCAACTCCTTCGCCGTCAAAGGCAAGATTGTCCAGGCCAAAGAGCTGGCCAAGAAGTATGAAGTCAGCGGCGTACCGACCCTGATCGTCAACGGCAAGTACCGCTTCGACCTCGGCACCGCCGGCGGTCCAGAGGCTGCGCTGAACGTGGCCGATCAACTGATCGCCAAAGAGCGAGCGGCCGGCGCGACAGTCGCCAAGTAAGGCGCCCGGCCATGGCTCGCTGGGGTTCGGAACGCGTTGTTGGCCTTCATGAGCCGAAGGTCAACGAACACCACCTGAAAGCCAGCGGCCTGCCGGCGGACAACCGCCTGAGGTTGCTCAGCTTCAATATCCAGGTAGGTATCAGCACCCTGCGATACCGGCATTACCTGACCCGTGGCTGGCAGCACCTGCTGCCGCACACTGGAAGGGCCGACAACCTGCAGAAGATCGGTGGCCTGCTCGGTGATTTCGATCTGGTGGCCTTGCAGGAAGTCGATGGCGGCAGCCTGCGCTCGGGCTACGTCAATCAAGTTGAGCATCTGGCTCAGCTTGGGTCCTTTCCCTACTGGTACCAGCAACTCAATCGTAACCTCGGCCGTCTGGCCCAGCACAGCAACGGCGTGCTCAGCCGCCTGCGTCCCTGGGTGATCGAAGATCACCCGCTGCCCGGCCCTGCCGGTCGCGGGGCTATCCTGGTGCGTTTCGGCGAAGGTCCGGACGCGCTGGTGGTGGTCATGATGCACCTGGCGTTGGGCGCTCGTACACGGACCCGGCAATTGGCATATATTCGCGAGCTGATCGGCGGTTTCAAGCATCAAGTGCTGATGGGCGATATGAACACCCATGCCAGCGACTTGCTGCAACACTCGCCCCTACGTGATCTCGGGCTGATTGCACCGCAGGTCGAGGCAACCTTTCCCAGTTGGCGTCCACAGCGCTGCCTGGATCATATCCTGCTCAGTCCGACCCTGACCCTGGAGCGGGTCCAGGTGTTGGCCCTGCCGATTTCCGATCATTTACCGGTTGCCGTTGAAATTCGCCTGCCAGGTGCCATCGGTTCTGATACGTTGCCGGCCTTGAGTCGCTAAATCTCGCGGACGCCGTGTAATGAGCAGCGAAGAAGCCCTGCGCTGGAAAGAGAAGTACCTTAAAAGCATCGAACAACAGGAAAAGCTCGAGCGCCGCTGGGAGGCTCGCCTGGATTTGCTTCGCCGTGGGCTGGTGCGCAGCACCCTGGCGGCGGAAGGCAGCGATCGCGCGGTCGACCAGTGCATGAAGGAAATGCGCGAAGTGGTGCGCACCGACGATATGGACGGGCCTCTGGCCGCGCTGCTGCCACGCCTGGAAAAAGCCGTGCTCGACTCCGAGCAGCGCCGTGAGACGCGTGTCGAACAGATCGGCGTCGCCTTGTTGGCCCTGGTCACCCAGCTCCAATCCCTGCCGCTACCGCGAGAGGTCAGCAGGCCGCTGAAAAACTTCGCCAAGCAGCTCGATGGCCGGGTCGGCCAGGCCCGCGAGATTCCTCTGCTGCTCAGCGAGTTGAGTGGTTTGCAGGGCAAGGCGCTGACACAACTTGAACAGCCTGTCGGACCGGAGCGCCCGGGATTATTGCAGCGCTTGTTCGGGTCCAAAGAGACGGCGGAACCGACGACCGACACCGCATCGGCCCGGGCGCCGGTCGCTGCCCCTGCGGCCGCCACGTCAGTTGTCGCGCGAGCGTCGATTGAGGCGGCGGCGATTGATAGTACACCGCCTGCTCCAGGAGTCTCGGCGGTCGAGCCGGAACCCGGATCGGAGTCGGAGGCAGCATTACCGGCGCCCCCCGTGGAGGTTGTCGCCTACAAGCCTCCCGCCGGGCTATCCGAGCCGGCAGCCGTGCCCCTTAGCGTGCCTGCGCCCGACGCCCCCTTGGTTGTAGCGGCCACGCCAGTGATCGAGGCTGCCTGCGTGGCATGGGTACCCGTAGAGCCTGTTGAGCCTCTCGATCAGCCCGAGGCGATCACCCCCGTGCCGCCACCTGTGTTGGCACCCCTCGACAGCGAGCCGTTGCCTTCGGTGATGGCCGAGACCCCGGCGGCGGTCGATCCCGAGCCGGAGGTGTCCTATGCGCTGCCGGAGTCGCCGGAACCGTCCTACAGTTCCGTGGCCGAGCATATCGCGTCCACCTTGCTCGGCCTGCTGGGCGACCTGACGCTGCCCGAGCGTCATCGGCCCCATGCCGAAGCCATGCGTCACCGACTCGACCACGGGCTCAACTGGTACGAATTGCTGCCGATCCTCGATGATCTGGCGGTGCTGATGCTGGCGATCAACAACAGCGGCCAGCATGAGTTCGAGACTTATCTCAGGCAGCTCAACGAGCGGCTGGAGTCATTCCAAAGCCATCTCCAGGTGACCCGCGAAGATCATGCCGAGGGCTGCTCGCAGGCGGATAAATTGCACAACCGGTTGCGCGAGCACGTTGGTGGTTTGCAGAGCGGCGTGCAGGACGCCGTCGATCTGGAGAGTCTTAAGCAGGTATTGGAAAACCGCCTCGAAGGTTTGCTGGGTACCCTGGACCAACATCAGCAGCAACGCGATCTGCGTGAGCAGGACGCCGCCGCCCGCCTGCAAAGCCTGGCCGAGCGTGTCGCGCACATGGAACAGGAAGCCCAGGGCTATCGCGATCATCTCGAAGAGCAACGGCACAAAGCCCTGATTGACCCGCTCACCGGCCTGGCGAACCGCGCCGCTTGGAGCGAGCGTCTGGACCATGAGGTCGGGCAATGGCAGCAGCATGGCAACAACCTGTTGATCGCCATGCTCGATCTCGACCATTTCAAGCGGATCAACGACAACTACGGCCATCTGGCCGGCGACAAAGTGTTGAAGATCATTGCCAGCGTGCTGCGTGAACGCCTGCGCCCCGGCGATTTTATCGCCCGCTTCGGCGGTGAGGAGTTCGTCCTCCTGATGCCGGAGACTCCGCTGGCTGTGGCTCTCAAGCTGATCGAGAGCATGCGAGCGGCTATTGAAGCCAGCCCTTTCCACTTCAAGGGCGAGCGCGTCACCATCACCGCATCGATTGGGGTATCGGCGTTCCAGGCCGGCGAGCGTAGCGATCATGTGCTCAAAAGAGCCGATGAGGCGCTCTACAGGGCCAAAGGTGCCGGACGCAATCGGGTGGAGCTGAGCTGAGCAGGACCTGCTGTTTTGTGACAGGGTCTTGCTTTGGCCGGTACCGCTGCCTTGGTTACGTTATACTAATGCGTTACTGTCTTGGCCTGTCATCTCTCATGAAATTGCTCTCCCTTCTGTTCGCAGCCCTGGTGCTTGCGGGTTGCTCCAGCGGTCCACGCATCGATAACAGCCACCCGTCGGTCAATCATGATAATCGCGTGCAGTTCGTCGTCGTCCACTACACCTCGACGAACATGGACAATTCACTGCGCCTGCTGACCCGTGGCCAGGTCAGCAGCCATTACCTGATCGGTGACAACAACCCTGCGACCCTCTATCAGTTGGTGGATGAGAGTCAGCGCGCCTGGCATGCGGGCGAAAGCGAGTGGCGAGGACGTACCTGGCTCAACTCCAGCTCGATCGGTATCGAAATCGTCAATCCGGGCTTTCGTGACACGCCTGCCGGGCGCGTCTGGTATCCCTACAGCGAGGCCCAGGTGCAAGCGTTGATCGTCCTGCTCAAGGATATCGTCAAGCGCAACAATATCGAGCCGCGCGATGTGATCGGCCATAGCGATATCGCTCCGCTGCGCAAACAGGACCCGGGCCCGCTGTTCCCCTGGAAGCGCCTGGCCGCCGAAGGACTGGGGGTGTGGCCGGACGAGCAGGCGGTGATGCGTCAGCAAGAGGTCTACGCCTATCAGTTGCCGAGCCCGACCTGGTTCCAGCAGCAGCTCCAGTACCTGGGCTACAGCACACCGCAGACCGGCGAATGGGATGTGGCCACACGGCATGTACTCGCGGCGTTCCAGATGCATTTCCGTCCGGCGCGTTTCGATGGCGTGGCCGATGCGCAGAGCGCAGCGATCTTGCAGGTGCTTAATCAGTCAAAATAACGTCACTGCCGAACGGCTAGCGCTATTGTGTCAATGAATTGCTATAAGTCATGAGTGACTCTTCGGATATTTCATCATGCCGGCCGCTCGCGAGACATTGCGCTCCTGGTTCTTTCGTCCCTGGTCGCTGGCGTTGCTCGCGGCCTTGATCAGTGCTGCCGTGCTGTTGAGTGCCAGCCTGGTTCTGGTGGCGCACCAGGTTCGGCGGCACGAAAGCGAGCAGATGAATGCCCAGGGCCAACGCTTCCTGGAGCGCCTGGAGCAGCTTTTCGGTCAGTTGCGCGAGGGTCTCGATCTGCTTGAGGTCCAGCCGTTGCATGATTACGGTGCGCAGATGATCGCTACCTTGCAGCAACTGAGCTTCAGCTATCGGTTTATTTATGAAGCGGTTTACATCGATGCCTTCCAGTCCTGTTCCAATCGGCCTCGACGGGATTGGGTTGCCTCCCAAGCTCCGGATATTCGCGGTCCAACCTACAGCTATTGGCTCAACACCTCGGCCCAACCCGACGATAATCTCGCGGCGTTGATACTCGGGCGTGGCAACTTCCGGGTCTCGACCTCCCGTGGTCATCTGACCGATGTCGTCGAGCTGCCGCCCGGTGCCGGCCTGCTGGTGGTGGTCAATCACGACCGGCGGGCGATTCCGATCCTGGGACCGATTCAGCGCTGGCCGCCGCTAGGTTGGCCGACCCGAGACGGCGACCCGCTACTGATCACTGATCAGCAATTGATCTATCGCATGCCAACCCACACCCCCGAGTATCAGTTGGTGATGGTTGCGCCGCGTAGCGCCATGCAGTTGCGGCTCAACCCGCTCTGGTGGTGGTTGCTGCCCGCCAGCCTGCTGATCGCGGTCTGTATGGGTGGCTTGACCCTGCAGTTCGCCCGAAAGCACCAGTCGCTTAACGGCAAGTTGCAGGGGGCGTTGCGTCGAGGCGAGTTGCAGGTGCTGTACCAGCCGATCTTCGAGCTGAGCAGTCGTCATTGCGTCGGTGCCGAGGCGCTGATCCGCTGGCGTCGTCCTGACGGTACGTTGACCAGCCCGGATCTGTTCATTCCCCTGGCGGAAGACACCGGGCAGATCCGCCAGATCACCGACTTTGTCCTCCAGCGTCTGCTGGAGCAGCTCGGACCGGTGTTACGCGCCAATCCGCAACTGTATATCTCGGTCAATCTAGCGGCTTGCGATGTGATGATCCCGCGTATCGGCGAAGTCATTGGCCGGCTGCTACGGACGCACCGAGTGGCAGCCAGCCAGATTGCCTTCGAAGTGACGGAGCGCAGTCTGATCGATGTCGCGGTAGCGCGGGACAACCTGCAGGCCCTGCGCGATGTCGGGCACCAGGTGTTGATCGACGACTTCGGTACCGGTTACTGCAGCCTTGCTTACCTGCAGACGCTGCCGGTGGACTGCCTGAAGATCGACAAGGCGTTTATCGATGCGCTAGGGCATGATGCGGCCAGCAGCGGCATCGCCCCGCATATCATCCGCATGGCCCATTCCCTACGGTTGCAGGTGATTGCCGAAGGTATCGAGGACGAAGCCCAGGCGCTATTGCTCAGCAGCGAAGGCGTCAACTATGGACAGGGCTGGTTGTTCGCCCGAGCCCTGACCGCTGTACAGTTTATCGAGATGATCAGCTGTGGCCGGAGTCGGGGTGCCCGGCGCCTGGATGACGAGACCTAACTGGTGGCCGCACAGGCCGCTAGAGCGGCAGAGCCATGTAGAACTGGGTGCCCTGCCCCGGTCGCGAATAGACCCCCATACGTCCGCCATGCAACTGGACGATTTCCTTACAGAGTGCCAGGCCCAGGCCAACCCCGCCTTTCCTGCGTCCGATCTGCACGAAGGGTTCGAAGATCCGCCCTTGTTGGCCGTAGGCAATGCCTTCGCCATTGTCTTCGACACTGATGATTACCCGCTCGCCATGCCGCCGTGCCTGCAAACGGATCTGCCCGCCGTCGGCGGTGTGGCGTAGGGCGTTGTCCAGCAGGTTGTCGATCACCTGCTTCAATTGCGGTTGGTCGGCATGCAGGCGCGGTAGCGGTGGCTGAACCTCGACTTGCAGGTCGATGTCATGAGCGAGGGCCTGGTCGGCGAAGCGTTCACGGGCGTTTTCCAACAGTTCTTCGATATCGCAGGGCGCCAGCGTGAGCTTTTGCAGGCCATTCTGGTAACGCGAGAAATTCAGCAGGTCATTGATCAGTTGCATCAGACGCTGCATTTCCTCGTTGACCGTGTTCAGCAGGTCGGCTTCCCTCGATTCGCTGTCGAAGTGCAGGCGCTCCTGCAAGAGGCCGAAAGCCATGTGTATGCCGGTCACGGGAGTACGCAGCTCATGGGAGGCACGCAGGACGAACTCACTGCGCACGCGCTCGAACGCCCGCTGCTCGGTGACGTCGTGCAAGACCATGACCGCTCCGAGGATGTGGCCCTGGGGGTGGCTGACCGGCGTCAGGCTGTAGGTCAGCAGACGGGATTCGCCTTCGACTTCGACTTTGAGATCTTCCGGCGCCCGCTCCAGGCCGCCGCCGCGTAGAATCAGGCTCAGTTGCTCGTCCAGCTCCGGCCGTCCGAGAGCCTCGCCCAGGCCTTGGCCGAGACGCTCGACGTCCCAGCCCAACTGGCGCTGGGCCACCGGGTTGAGGTGTTCCAGGCTGCCCTGGCGATCGATCATCAGCAGCCCGTCGTCGATGCTGTCGAGTACCGATTGCAGTCGCTGCTGGCCGCTCAGCAGTTCATCGATATTGGTCGCCTGATGCTGGCGCAAGGCTTCGGCCATGATCCCGAAACGTCGGGTCAATTGGTTCATCTCCACAGCCGAGGAGATCGGTAGGGTGACTTCGAAATTGCCTCGGCCGATATTATCCGCCGCTGTGGCCAGGGCCTCGATCGGTGCGCCGAAACGCTGGGCGATGCCATGGGCGGTGATAAAGCCAATGATCAGTACCGCCAGCCCGACCAGCCCGAGCAGGCCGGCGATCAGCAGGGCGCGGTCACGGGCTTGGCTTTCCATGGCGCTGATATTGTCCAGAGCCTGCTGGTTTTCGACGATCAGGCCGTTGCGCAGGGTGTTGAAGCTGGCGGTGAGCTCTTCCTTGCTGGCCATCCCGCGGCGTGAGCGGTCGAAGACCTGCAGGAAGTCCTGGTAGTCGGTTAGGGCCTGGGCGAAGCCGCGGCGCAGGTTGCTGTTCGGCTCATGCTCGATGCCTTCGCGCAGCAGCTCCAGATAGTGCGTGCGCGAGGCTTGGAGGGTCGTCTGGTCGGGTTTCTCGCTGAGCATGATGATCAACTGATCGCCCAAGCTCTGGCGCAGCTTTAGGCTCAGGTCGAGGGTGATGAAGTTGTCGCTGACCGATGACTCCCGATTTTTGGCCATTTGCATCACGCTGACCAGTCCCAGCAGTAATCCCAGCAGGGCCACGGTGATCAGCGCCGAAATGCTCAGGAACAACCGAGTGCGCAACTTCATAGCGGTGAGCTTCATGGGGGCTGGCTCACAGGTTGTACTGTTTACGTTTGCGGTACAGCGTCGAGGCGTCGATACCCAGGGTCTTGGCGGCCTGGTCGAGGGTGTCGCTGGTGGCCAGGACCGCGCCGATATGAGCTTTCTCCAGTTCGTCCAGGCTCATCGGCGCGCCGATGCGCGGGGCGTTGTTGGTCGGCTGCTCGGCCATGCCGAGGTGGCCGATCTCCACGCGCTCCTGCGAGCAGATGATGCTGGCACGTTCGACCACGTTACGCAGTTCGCGGATATTGCCCGGCCAGCGATAGTTGATCAGCGCTTCACGGGCTTCGTCGCTGAAGGCTCGGGCGGGTCGGGCATACTCCTTGACGAAGCGGGCCAGGAACCGATCGGCGAGGGTCAGGATGTCCTCGCTACGTTCGCGCAGGGGTGGCAAGTGCAGGGTGATGACGTTCAGTCGGTAGAGCAGGTCTTCGCGAAAGCGCCCGGCGCGCACCATGTCTTCCAGGTTCAGGTTGGTGGCGGCGAGGATGCGCACATCGGCGCGGCGGGTCACGGGGTCGCCGACACGTTCGTATTCCTTGTCCTGGATAAACCGCAGCAGCTTGGGCTGCAGGGTCAGCGGGAAATCCCCGATTTCGTCGAGGAACAGCGTCCCGCCATCAGCCTGATTGACCCGGCCCAGGGTGCTTTCGCTGGCTCCGGTAAAAGCCCCCCGGCTATGGCCGAACAACTCGCTCTCCATCAACTCGGCGGTCAGCGACGGGCAGTTGATGGTGACGCAGGACTTCTTTGCGCGTTTGCTCCAGCCATGGATGGCCCGAGCCAACTCGCCTTTGCCGGTTCCGGACTCACCGAGAATGAGAATATTGGCATCGGTACTTGCGACCTGGCGAGCGGTTTCCAGCACCACCATCATTGACGGACTGTGGGAGTCGAGGCCGTCGCTGGGTTTGCGTACTTCGCCTTCAAGGGCTTCGAGGCGCGCGGACAGTTGCCGGACTTCCAGCTGTTTGGCCGTGGCCAGGCGCAGTTGGTCGGGGCTGCAAGGCTTGACCAGATAGTCGGCGGCACCGGCCTGGATCGCATCGACAGCAGTATCGACGGCAGAGTGGGCGGTGACGATCACCACCCGCATCCAGGGTGTCTGGATACGCATCTGGGCCAGCACATCGAGGCCATTGTCTTCGCCCAAGCGCAGATCGAGGAAGCACAGGTCGAATACCTGGCGCTGTAGCAGGGTCTCGGCCTGGGCGGCACTGTTGGCCGTGCTGACACTGTAGCCTTCGTCTTCCAGGCAGTAGCGAAAAGTGCGAAGGATGGCGGACTCATCATCCACCAGTAGAATGCGGCCTTGGTGTTCCGTGGCTGATTCCATGTCCCACGCTCCTTAAATATGACTGTTTCTGACGGATCCCGGACAGGTCGGGCAGGTTGTAGGGTTTCTTCGGGTCGAGGCCAAGGCCAGCAGGGTAACGGTCTCTTTCTCTGATTGCTAACCCGCTGATTTAGGGAATTTTTTGATCTCTTTGCTTCCGACAGCCGACGCCTCAGCTAATTCCGGCGGATTTGCCGCTGATTTGCTCTCGCATTCCAGGCGCTCTTGCGTGAACCTATCGTGCATTTCGCACGACCACAACCCCGACATCGTGCAAGATGCTGCTTCGAGTCTTTTTTTGCCGTTTATAACTTTATGATTTCATTGATTTTTGTCTGACAAAAAAGCTGGCATGCGGGCTGCAACAGTCCTCTTGCCAGAGGTTGAACAGGTGTGTCGCCGCTTCAACCTAGAATAAACACTGTATCGGAGGAGCTTCAGGATGAAACGCCAACGTACCGTCTCATTTCACGTCTCGCCACTGCACTGGCAGCAAGGACTCTTTGCGCTCTTTGCGTTGCTCGTGACGCTGATCGTGGGCCAGGCGTTTCAGCGTTGGAGTCAGCCCTTGGCCGAGGCGCGATCAGTACCTTTCCATGCCCCGATCCAGACCCATTTTAGCGCTGTCGGCAGTGCTTCAGACGACGGTGGCGCCTATACCCTGACGCCGGTCGAGCAAGCCGAGCCGGTGGCTGACATGCCGCTGCAGGAGCGTTGGGTGTTCTAGAGGGCAAGGCTGCAGGGCCCACAGCAGTGAGCCGTCACAGGCAGCGGCAAAAAAACGCAGGTCAAGGTAAGGAGAATCATCATGTTGAGCTGGGCAATCACATTCCTGATCATTGCCATTGTTGCCGCGGTGTTGGGCTTCGGTGGTATCGCGGGCACCGCCACGGGTATCGCCAAGATTCTCTTTGTCGTGTTCCTGGTGATGTTTATAGCTTCGTTCTTCTTCGGTCGGCGTGGGCGAGGTTGATATGTCCGTGCCAGCCCTCAAAGTCCTCGTCGCCGGCCTGATGGTGGGCGGCGCTGGTTGGGCCCTGGCGGCCAATGATGGCCAGGCGCGGGTCAATGAGCTGTTGAGCGCCTCCCCCGAGTACCGTCAGGCCTGGCGGGACGTCGTAGGGAAAGAAGAGCGCCTGCCGGAATGGGTGATAAACCTGTCGGGCAGTGCCGAGCAGATGAACGCAGTGGAAGAGGACGGCGACAAATACCTCGTCGGACCTTTGTGCGAGACCGTCGACAGTTGCCTCAACAAACGCCTGATCGTCGCTGTCAGCCTCGACAAGGAAGACGCCTATGGCATGTTGGTGGACTGGTCGGCTGGCTTGCCCGTCGACTATCGTTTCCTCGGCCAGCCGGACGCAGGTATGCAGGCCTTGTTGAAAGAGCAACTGCGCAAAGACCCGAACGGACACTGAGTTCGATGTATTGAACGAGCAGAAGCTCGACGCGAGCTTCTGCCCCTGCACCGCTCGAAGACAGCGGGTGCATGACCAAGGGGCCGGGATGTTCTGATTGTTTCTGGATCGGAGCGACCTACGGGTACAGGGAGTACCTGCGCAAGGGCCGGGTCAGGCGAAGGTAACAGGCGGCAAACTGCAGGTGGTCCCTGTGGCTTGCCGCTGTTTGGTCTATATGTCATTACGACATTAAGCGCTGATTAATAATGGATCCGATCCTCGCTGCCACCGTATATCTAGAAAACTTCCCTCCGCGGCGTTCTGCCGATGCTTGAACCTCTAAGACTTTTACGCAAATACAGCGGTCTTTTATTCATCTATCGAGACAAGGCAAATAGCTCTGGAATGGCCGGTTCACGGTGGCCTCAACGGCAGAAATGTCTTGTTTTCAGGGATTGAAAAGGGGAATTGTTAGATAAAGATCATGCTGATTCGGCATGGGGTAGGCGTTTACGGCATTAGACGTGCCACTCTTGCATCGGAATAGTTGCGCCTTTTTTCGCCCGCCAAAGAGCCTTTCGGCTTGCTTGCGGTGACCTTCCATGGGGCAGATGCCGGCGCTTTGCGCACGCCAAGACGTGCGGGCGAGACGCTTGTGTCTGAGTCAACTTGAAGTAAGGGTAATGACATGAAGAAGGCTAAGCTCAGCCTTGCCTGGCAGATCCTCATCGGTCTGGTACTGGGGATTGCAATCGGCGCGCTACTCAACCATTTCAGTGCGGAAAAGGCCTGGTGGGTCGGTAACGTCCTGCAACCGGCGGGCGATATCTTTATCCGTTTGATCAAAATGATTGTGATCCCGATTGTCATTTCCTCGCTGGTGGTCGGCATCGCCGGTGTTGGCGATGCGAAGAAGCTAGGGCGCATTGGCCTCAAGACCATCATCTACTTCGAAATCGTCACCACCATCGCCATTGTTGTCGGCCTGTTGCTGGCCAACGTGTTCCATCCGGGCACGGGCATCGACATGAGTACCCTGGGTACCGTGGATATCTCCAAGTACCAGGCGACCGCCGCCGAAGTGCAGCATGAGCATGCGTTCATCGAAACCATTCTCAACCTGATTCCCTCGAACATCTTTGCCGCCATGGCGCGTGGCGAGATGCTGCCGATCATCTTCTTCTCGGTGCTGTTCGGTCTCGGGCTGTCGAGCCTGCAGGCGGAGTTGCGCGACCCGTTGGTGAAGATGTTCCAGGGCGTCTCGGAAAGCATGTTCAAGGTCACCCACATGATCATGAACTACGCACCGATCGGCGTGTTCGCCCTCATCGCGGTGACGGTGGCCAACTTCGGTTTCGCCTCGCTGTTGCCATTGGCCAAGCTGGTGGTGCTGGTTTACGTGGCGATTATCTTCTTCGCCTTTGTCGTGCTCGGCTTGATTGCTCGCCTGTTCGGTTTCTCGGTGCTCAAGCTGATGCGGATCTTCAAGGATGAGCTGGTACTGGCCTATTCCACCGCCAGTTCGGAGACCGTGCTGCCACGGGTGATCGAGAAGATGGAAGCCTACGGTGCGCCGAAGGCCATTTGCAGCTTCGTGGTGCCAACCGGCTACTCGTTCAACCTGGACGGTTCGACCCTGTACCAGAGCATCGCGGCAATCTTCATTGCCCAGTTGTATGGCATCGACCTATCCATCAGTCAGCAATTGCTGTTGGTACTGACGTTGATGGTCACCTCCAAAGGCATCGCCGGCGTACCGGGAGTGTCCTTCGTCGTGTTGCTGGCGACCCTGGGCAGCGTGGGCATTCCGCTCGAAGGCCTAGCCTTTATCGCGGGCGTCGATCGCGTGATGGACATGGCGCGTACTGCCCTGAACGTGATTGGCAATGCCCTGGCGGTGCTGGTGATCGCTCGTTGGGAAGGCATGTATGACGACGCCAAGGGCCAGCGCTACTGGAATTCCCTGCCGCACTGGCGCAGCAAGGAAGTGCCGCCGGCCGGCGAGATTGCCAAGGGCTGACAGGATTAGCCTGCCGGGACAGCGGAGCGCCGCGAAGCTTTTAGCAATCTGCGCAGTCCCTTCCTGAGCAGGCTCTGCTCCCACCAGCACAGTGCCGGCCCCACAGGTTTGGGGTATTTGCAGCGACACGGACCAACCCCGGATTTTCCGGGGTTTGTTGTTTTTGGCCCGACCGTTATCATTCGCCGCATCTTTAAGGAGTTCTTTCGATGCTCAATGGCCTGTGGCTCGGCTTTTTCCTGGTGGCAATGGTCTCGGCCCTGGCGCAATGGCTGGCGGTCGGCAACAGCGGGATTTTCGCCGCCATGGTGGAAAGCATCTTCGCCATGGCCAAGTTGTCGGTCGAGGTGATGGTCCTGTTGTTCGGCACCCTGACGCTCTGGCTGGGCTTTCTGCGGATCGCCGAAAAGGCCGGGATCGTCGACTGGCTAGCCAAGGCCCTCGGTCCGTTGTTCAGTCGCCTGATGCCGCAAGTCCCTCGCGGCCACCCAGCTATCGGCCTGATCACCCTCAACTTCGCCGCCAATGGCCTGGGCCTGGACAATGCTGCCACGCCCATCGGCCTCAAGGCCATGCGTGCCCTGCAGGAGCTCAATCCGAGCCCGACCGTGGCGAGCAACGCGCAAATTCTGTTCCTGGTGCTCAACGCCTCGTCCTTGACCCTGCTGCCGGTGACTATTTTTATGTACCGCGCCCAGCAAGGCGCGCCGGACCCGACCCTGGTGTTCCTGCCGATCTTGTTGGCAACCAGCGCCTCGACCCTGGTGGGCCTGCTCTCGGTGGCGGTGATGCAGCGCTTGCGTTTATGGGATCCGGTGGTGCTTGCCTATCTGGTGCCCGGCGCATTGCTACTCGGCGGCTTCATGGCGGTGCTGGCCGGTCTGTCGGCGACGGCCCTGGCCGGTTTGTCATCGATCCTCGGCAATCTGACACTGTTCGGCCTGATCATGCTGTTCCTGATGATCGGCGCGCTGCGCAAGGTGAAGGTCTACGAAGCGTTTGTCGAAGGCGCCCAGGAAGGGTTCGACGTTGCCAAGAACCTGCTCCCGTACCTGGTGGCGATGCTTTGTGCAATCGGTGTGCTGCGAGCTTCCGGGGCGCTGGACTTCGGCCTCGACGGCATTCGCCATTTGGTGCAGTGGGCCGGCTGGGACACCCGTTTTGTCGATGCGTTACCGACAGCGATGGTCAAACCCTTCTCTGGTAGCGCGGCTCGGGCGATGCTGATCGAAACCATGAAAACCCAGGGCGTGGACAGCTTCCCGGCCTTGGTGGCGGCGACCATTCAGGGCAGCACCGAAACCACCTTCTATGTCCTGGCGGTGTATTTCGGCGCGGTGAATATCCAGCGCGCGCGACACGCGGTAGGTTGCGCCTTGCTGGCGGAGCTGGCCGGGGTGTTGGCGGCTATCGCGGTGTGTTATTGGTTCTTTGGTTGAGTTCCCACAAGTCCGCTTGCCACAACTACCCTCAGCGCGCCGTGGGAGTTCTTTCGTTCGCCTGTTGCACCGCCCAACCGATCAATTGTCCGGTCAGTTTGTCTCCGGCCTGGCCGAAGCCCGCCACTACGCCGGGCACCTGCTTGTCAGTGATCGGCTGGCGCACTTCAAAGCGCCGGCTGGCAAGAATCCGCTGGTCGTTGCCGCGCACCAGCCGTGCGTCGAAGCGGATCACCACCTCGGCGTCCTGCCCGCGATACTCGGTCTGGAACGCCTGCAACTCGCCACCCAGCTCGAAATCGGCCTGCAGGTTGCTATCGTCGGTGCTCAGCAGGCGCACCCGGCCATCACGCTGGAAAGCGTCGAGGATGCGGTTACGCAGCAGCACCGGCGCCGGATCGCTCCAGCGCGAGGCCTTGTAGTGGCTGATCAGGTCGCCCTGGGGCAACACGGCGATGTTCGGGTTGTTCAACGCATCGCTGGCGACGGGCTTGGCAATGCGCAACGACCAGTTGAGCGGCAGGCTGTTGGGGGCCGGGATGCTGTTCTGCGCGGTCGGTAGTCGATAGACATCCGCGGGTTCGGCCTGGGGTAGGATCGAGCAGGCGCTGCCCAGGGCCAGTCCGGTGAACAGGGTCAGTTGGCTCAGGGTGCGACGGGCAAGCCTCATGGGGTGAATTCCTTGTTCTTGTCACGGCCGAGCAAATAGCCGCTGGGGTTGGCGTTCAGACGTTGCGAAATGGCCCGCAAGGCACTCAGGGTGTCGCGCAGCTCGCGGATCGCCGGAGCCAGTTCATTGAGTCCTTGCAACCCGCTGTCGACCGAGTTCTGGTTGTTGACTAGCAACTGGTTGATGGTCGCGCTGGTCTGCTCCAGTGATTGCATGGCGCGTTCGGCACTGCCCAGGGCCTGGGAGCCTTGCTGGTCCAGCAGGTTGTTGGCATTGCGCATCAGCCGCGAGGTCTGTTCCAGGGTGGCGCTCATCTGCTTGCCGACCTGAGGCATCTGGCGCAGGGTCTGACGGATATCGTCGCGCTGGCCGGCGATAGCCTCGGTGGCTCGCTGGAGGTTGTCGAGGGTTTGGCTGACGCGTTCGACGTTCTCCCGAGAGAACAGGGTATTAACGTTGTGCAGCAGCATGTTGATGCCGCTCATCAGGTCATTGCTGTCGCTCAGCAGCCGGGAAATCGGTGACGGCGAAGCGATGATTTCCGGCAGTTTGCCATCCCTGCCCTTGAGTTCCGGGCTTTGCGGGGTGCCGCCACTGAGCTGGATCAACGAGGTGCCGGTAATGCCGGTCAGGGCCAGCTTGGCCTGGGTATCTTCCTTGATCGGGGTGTCGCCGACCAGGCGGATGCGCGCCAGTACCCGGCGTGGGTCCTGCGGATCGAGGCTCAGTTGCAGTACGTCGCCGACCTTGATCCCACTGTATTGCACCGGGCTGCCCCTGGACAAGCCGCTGACCGCCTCGTTGAAGACCACCTCATAGTCCTTGAACGCGGTATCGACGCTGGACTTGGCCAGCCACAGCCCGAAGAACAAGGCACTGAGCACCACCAGCACGCTGAACAGGCCGATCATCACGTGATGGGCGCGGGTTTCCATCTCATCCCTCCTTAAGCGGTGTAGCCGCTTCGAATGCGGCGCGGCCACGGGGGCCATGGAAGTATTCGTGTACCCACGGATCGTCGGTCTCGGCAACCCGATCGATCGCATCCGCCACCAGTACACGCTTGTGCGCCAGCACCGCGACCCGGTCGGTGATGGTGTAGAGAGTGTCGAGGTCATGGGTGACCAGAAACACGCTCAGGCACAGGGCATCGCGCAAGGTGAGGATCAGTTGGTCGAAGGCGGCGGCACCAATGGGATCGAGACCGGCGGTGGGTTCGTCGAGAAACAGAATGTCCGGGTCCAGCGCCAGGGCGCGAGCCAGGGCGGCGCGCTTGATCATGCCGCCGGACAGCGACGCCGGGTATTTGTTGGCGGCGGTCGGTGGCAGCCCGACCAAGGCCAGTTTCATACAGGCCAGGTGTTCGGCCTCGATACGGCTCAGGCCGGCGTGCTCGATCAGTGGCAGGGCGACGTTCTCTCTGACGGTCAGCGAGGAAAACAGTGCGCCCTTCTGAAACAGCACACCGAAGCGGCGCTCGACCTGCGAGCGGGCCTGCTCCGAGAGGTTGGGCAGGTCCTGGCCGAACACCCGCACCTGACCCTCGCTGGGCTGGCGCAGGCCGATGATGCTGCGCATCAGCACCGATTTGCCGCTGCCGGAGCCGCCGACCACGGCAAGGATCTCGCCCTTGTACAGTTCCAGGTCGAGGTGCTCGTGGACACTCTGGCTGGCGAAACGATTGCACAGCCCGCGTACTTGGATCACCGCCTCGCTCGACGGCCGCATCACCCGGCTCACCAGCCCATCTCCACGAAGAACAAAGCGGCGACCGCATCCAGCACGATCACGATAAAGATCGACTGGACCACGCTGGACGTGGTGTGGGTACCGACCGATTCGGCGCTGCCGCTGACCTTGAAGCCCTCCAGGCAGCCAACGGCGGCGATCAGAAAAGCGAAGAACGGTGCCTTCACCAGGCCGACCAGCATGTGCTGGATGCCGATATCGGCTTGCAGCAACGAGAGAAACATCGCCGGCGAGATGCCCAGCGACAATGCGCAGACCACGCCGCCGCCGACAATCCCGCAGAGCATGGCGAGGAAGGTCAGCATCGGCAGCGCGATCAGCAGCGCTAAAACCCGTGGCAACACCAGCAACTCCATGGGGTCGAGGCCGAGGGTGCGAATGGCGTCGATTTCCTCGTTGGCCTTCATCGACCCGATCTGCGCGGTAAAGGCGCTGGCGGTACGACCGGCCATCAGGATCGCGGTCAGCAGCACGCCGAATTCGCGCAGAAAGGAGAATGCCACCAGGTCTACGGTGAAAATACTGGCGCCGAAGCTTGCCAGCACCGTCGCGCCGAGAAACGCCACCACGGCTCCCACCAGAAAGGTCAGCAGGGCAACGATGGGCGCGGCATCGAGGCCGGTCTGTTCGATGTGGGCGACCATTGCCGTGACCCGCCAGCGCGAGGGCCGGAACAGGCCGCGGGCGAAGGTTTCCAGGATCAGGCCGATAAAACCCAGCAGTTGCAGAGTGTCTTTCCACACCTGGTCCACGGCGCAGCCGATCCTTTCGAGCAACTGCATGCCGGCTGCTGGCTCCGCCTCCTTGAGCGGTGCGCGGAAGTCGGCGAGCGCCCGGTAGACGGTTTGCAGCAGCGCCCGGTTGGCGGCGGACAGGTGCTCGGCGTGGTCGGCCAGTTGCCCGAGGCGTTCGGCACCCAGCAGTTCCACCAGCAGCGAGGCGCCGACGGTGTCAAGGGCGCCCAGTTGGTCGAGGTCGACGGCGGTGGTGGCGTCATACTTGCCCATCAGCCCGCCGGTATGCTTTTTCAGTGTGGTGTAATGGGCCAGCGTCCAGTCGCCGCTGATGCGCAGGCGTCGGGGCGCGCTTGAGGTATCCAGTTGGGCGTTACCGGCCATCGTGCTGATGATCATAAACTCCAAGGTTGATAGGCATTGACGCAAGGCACTTTAATAGCATGACCGCTAGAATTGCACGGTGTTTGCCGACGACTCTTGGTCGGTGATCTTAAAACGCAACACGCCGAGCATCTGTCCATCTTCGGTGAGCACCCGCACCAGCCAGTTCCCGCTCGGATTGGCCGGGAAGTTCTGCTTGTGGGTCCAGGCACGGTAGCCTTCCTTGCGGCCACCGTGGATATCCAGGGCGATACGGTCGACTTCATGTCCGTTGAACTCCCAGACATGGTAGATCCGCTCGTCCAACCCACGCGGTGCATTGATCGAAGTGTAGGCATAGAGTCCGGCGTTGCGAACCTGGCTGGCGCTGATTTGTTTCAGGCTATCGCCGGGGGTGCGGTCCTGCAATTGCGTGGTCAGCGCGACCTCGGTCATCCACAGCGTCGCGGGCGGCACCCAGGAGCGCAGCAGCCAGCCCGAGCCGCCGATGGCCAGAGTCACACTGACCAGCATCAGCCAGCCGCGCACGCCACGCGGCGGCAGACTGACCGCCAGGCTGGGGATCGACAGCAACATGGCGGTGCCCAGTGCCAGTTTGTAGCTCTCGGCGGTGGTCAGGTGCAAGATGATCGGCAACGCGGTGAGCAAGGCGGCGAACAGTGTCAGGGTGTGCAGGCCGAGCAGCAGCCAGCGTTTCGGTGCCAGCCACTTGTAGTACAGCGGGTCAATGATCGACACCAGCGCCGCCGCACCGAGCAGGCTGGTGAACACCAGTTGGCCGCTGTTCCAGGTGGTGGTAATGAAAAAGAACGGCAGAACGAAGAACAGGCTTTCCTGGTGGATCAATTGTGTCGCGTAACGCAGCAGCGGTTCCGGGATCTCGCGTTTGAACAGGCGGCTGAATAGTTGGGTCAGCACACCTTCCAACATCAGCCAAAGCCAGCTCAGCAACAGTACGATGGCGATTAGGCTGGCCTTGCTCTGCTGGCGGTCGACCAGGATGAAGCTGGCGATCCCCGAGCAGAAGCCAAAGGCTGCGACAACCCCCGGATAACGCTTCATCAATTCGAGGAGGCGCTGGATTAAAAGGGCTAATTTCGGCATTCGGCGATTCACAGTGCTGGCGGGAGAAATACCCAGACACAATACCGTTTTAGCGCGGAGGATGGGAGCTGGCTTGCCGGATGGACACGCCACAGGCCCTGGTGGCCTGTGTGGTTAGTTCTATGAGTCAATTTCGGCGCCCTAAATCCCTGGCTTGCGTTGCTGTTCCTCACCATAGCCCGGCTATGACTCGTCACAGCGCCTTAGCCATGAACTTATGGCATCCGAACTTGAGCTAACGAACTCACCGTACAGGCCACTAGCGACGACGGGCGCGCCAACCCAACAGAGCCAACACGATCAGCCCCACCAGCCCCGTGCCCAACCACAGCAACTGGTCATAGCTCAACAATGGCTTCTCGATCCGCAGGTAGCCCGGCTGTTCGAACAGTTTGCGCAGGGCCAGGTTGGCTTCCTTGAGCGTCACGGCCGCCAGGGCTTTGGCCGGGTCGGTGAAGTGGCCGTCCTGGTAATCCTCCAGCGCGCTCCAGTAGTAATCGGCCAGGGCGCTATTGCCCTGCACCGCCCAGGCCTGGCGGGCGATGGCGGCTTGTTGCAGGCGCGCGAAGGTCGCCGGGTCGAGACCGTCCTTGAGCAGCTGCTCTTTCAGCTCGGTCAACACTTGTTGCGCCTGGCCGAGGTTCTCCCGTTCGACATCGGCATTGAGGCTGAAGAAGCCGACGCCGCCGAGCACTTCGCGTTCGCTCCAGGGGCCATAGGACAGACTGTGGGCCAGTCGCAATTGGCGATAGAGCGTCCAGTCCAGGTAGTCCTTGAGCAGGTCGATGGCTTCGTCCGATGGGCCTTGCGATGCAGGCTCCGGAAACAGCCAGTGGATCTTCGCGCCGTTGCCGATCCAGCCACGGATCAGGTCGCGCTGTGCGGCGCCATGGTGGAGGATCTGCGGGAGAGGCAGGTGGTCGTTGGGCTCGATGGGTTCCAGTGCGCCAAAGGTCCGGTCCAAATAAGCCGGCAGCAGGCGATCGAGCCCGCCGACCATGATCAGGGTCATGTTGTTCGGCGCGTACCAGTTCTTGCGCACGGCCTCCAGTTGCTCGCGGGTCAGGTGCCCGACCTCTGCCCGACCGGGACATTTGAGGCCCAGTTCCATGGCCAATTGATCGCTACTGCGATGCCCGCTCGCTTGAATATCCAGCCAACGCTGCAAGTGTGAGTAGTGCCCGCCGTCCTCGCGTTCCACTACCTGCTTGGCGGTGGCGATATCGGCGTCGCTGAAGCGGGTCTGAGTGAGGACGGCCAGCAGCAAGTCGAGAATCTTGCGCTGGTTGCTGGCCGGCGCTTCGATCACGAAAGTGGTATCGGCGTCGCTGGTATAGGCGTTCCACTCGCCACCGAGGGCCTGCATGCGTTCCTCGAGGTCGTCCTCGCCGCCGCCGTCGACGCCACTGAACAGCAGGTGTTCGAGCAGGTGCGGCAGTTCCTTGTCGGCGCAGGCGAAATCGTCGAAGCCGACGCCCACCACCAGCCGGATCGCCACATGCCCGCGCTCGCTACCGGGCTTGAGCAGCAGTTGCAGACCGTTGGGCAACTGATAGCCCTCGACCTGGAAACGATCAAGGGCATGGGCAGGGGCGAAGGTGAGCAGTAGGTACACGAGCAGCAGGTAACGCATAACCATTTTCCGAGGATAGGTTTCTAGTGGCCTTTACGGTTAGTTCGTCAGCTCAAATTCGGATGCCACACGTCCATGGCCGAGGCGCTGTGACGAGGCATAGCCGGCTATGGCGAGCTACAGCAATGCGGACCGGAGGCTGGTGTCGCCGCAATGGACTGACAGAACCAGCCACACAGGCCACTACGCACAGACAACAAGCCAACCGTGAGCGTTCAAGGCGAGTGTGTGATATCGGCTGTTTCTTCCAAAGCCAGTGCGCCGGTCTCGGAGGTTTCCAAGATCACATAAGCGCTACCGCAGAATAACGAATTCAGACGCTTCATGTCGGCAATCAACTCCAGATGCAAGGAGCTGGTCTCGATGCTCTGGACGATCTTGCGTTGCAGGCGACTGACATGGGCGTGGGCCAAGCGCCTTTCCTGGGCGCGGAAGCGGCGTTTTTCCCGCAGTAACTGACGGGCGCTTTTCGGGTCGGCGCTGAGAAACACCGAGAGGCCAAGACGCAGGTTGTCGATCAACTGGCTGTGCAGCCCGGCCAATTCTTCCAAGCCAACTTCCGAGAATGAACGGCGTTTTGCGGTCTTCTGCTGCTGAACCTTGCGCAACATACGCTCGATCAGATCGGCTGCCAGCTTCAGGTTGATCGCCAGCTCGATAATTTCCGCCCAGCGGCGGCTGTCGTGCTCGCCGAGGTCCTCGCGAGGCATCTGCGCCAGGTAGAGCTTGACCGCGCTGTACAGCACTTCGACATCATCGCTCAGGCGACGCATCTCAATGGCCACGGCGGTCTGTTTGCCTTGCAGCACATCCAGCATGGCGGCGAGCATGTTGTCGATCAGGTCGCCGATGCGCAGGGTTTCGCGCACGGCGCTGGACAGCGCCAGGCTCGGCGTATCGAGGGCGGCCGGGTCGAGGTGTCGGGGCTTGACCTTGCCGTTGGCCTCGGGCCGCTCCGGTAGCAGCCAGGCGCACAACCGGGCCATGGGGCCGACGCTGGGCAGCAGTAGCAGGCAGCGCACGGTGTTATAGATCAGGTGGAAGCCGATGACCATTTCCTGCGGGCTGAAGTCCAGGCTGTCGATCCAGCGCACCAGGGGACTGAGCACGGGGATGATCAGTAGCAGGCCGATCAGCTTGTACAGCAGGCTGCCCAGGGCGACCTGGCGGCCAGCGGCGTTGCGCATGCTGGTGCCGAGAAAGGCCAGCACGCCGCTGCCGATATTCGCGCCGATCACCAGGCCGATGGCGACCGGCAGGCTGATCACCCCGGCCCCTGCCAGAGTGGCGGTCAGCAGCACGGCGGCGAGGCTGGAGTAGGAAATCATGGCGAACAACGCGCCGATCAGGGCATCGAGCAGGATGTCGCCGGTCAGCGAGGCGAATACCACCTTCACGCCCTGGGCTTGAGTGATCGGCACGGCGGCTTCGACGATCAGTTGCAGGGCGAGGATGATCAGCCCCAGGCCGATGCCCACGCGCCCGAGTTGTCCGGCGCGGGTCTGCTTGCGCGAGAGGAAGAAGATCACTCCCAGAAAGATCAGCAACGGCGACAGCCAGGACAGGTCGAAGGTCAATACCCTGGCCATCAGCGCGGTGCCGACGTCGGCGCCGAGCATGGTTGCCAGGGCTGGAGTCAGCGCCATCAGGCCCTGGCCGACAAAGGACGTCACCAACATCGCCGTGGCGTTGCTACTCTGGACCATGGCTGTGACCAGGATACCGGCGACAAAGGCCAGCGGGCGTCGGGCCATGTTCTGGCCGATCACCTGGCGCAGGTTGGAGCCGTAGACCCGCAGGATACCGGTCCGGACGATATGCGTACCCCAGATCAGCAGGGTCACGGCGGAAAGCAGATTGAGCAGGGTCAGCATGGAGGGCCCCCTGGAATTGCTCTGGCCAAAAAGGGCCAATGTAGATTTACCGCGCGCCTTTCCACGACTTGTCCTTAAGCTTTAGTTGGCTCTCGGGCCAAGCGCCAGCATCGCACAGCCAAAACCTGTTTTGAAACAAATCTGTCACAAAGCCGATTGCATGCAACTGCAAAAAAGGGGCAAATCAAGCCCCTTTTCGGTGTTCTGCCAACGTTTCGAGTTTATTGACCCGGAACATCCTTGCGCAGTTTCACCGGATCCTGTTGTTGTTTCTTTTTCTGCATGGCGGTGCGCATCTTGATATTGATTGCTTCCACGGCCAGGGAGAATGCCATGGCGAAGTAGACGTAGCCTTTTGGCACATGCACTTCGAAGGCTTCGGCGATGAGCACGGTGCCGACCACGATCAGGAACGACAGGGCAAGCATCTTCAACGACGGGTGCTTGTCGATGAAGTCGCCGATGGACTTGGACGCCAACATCATCACCAGTACTGCCACCACGATGGCCGCGACCATCACCGGCACATGGGAGACCATGCCGACTGCGGTAATCACCGAATCCAGCGAGAACACGATGTCGATGATCGCGATCTGGATGATGGTGTAGAGGAAGTTGCCGCCTTTGCCTTTCGGGCCGTCACTGACGTTCTCCTCCTCACCTTCCAAGCCGTGGTAGATTTCCTGGGAGCTTTTCCATAGCAGGAACAGGCCACCGAAGAACAGGATCAGGTCACGACCGGAAATGCCCTGGCCGAAGACCACGAACAGGTCGGCGGTCAGGCGCATGACCCAGGTGATCGACAGCAACAGGAGGATCCTTGTGATCATCGCCAGGGCGAGGCCGAAGATCCGGGTGCGCTGTTGCATGTGTTTGGGCATGCGACCGACCAGGATCGAGATCATGATGATGTTGTCGATGCCCAGGACAATCTCCAGGGCGGTCAAGGTGAAGAAGGCAACCCAGATTTCCGGGTTGGTCAGCCATTCCATGTGTATTCCTTTGCGCGAGTGTGGGCTACCCCGGCAGCCGCCTTCGTGCTGCTAAGTCCGATTGCCGGGGTGGCGGTGAAGCGTTGTCTTTATAGGCTACCGAAAAACGGGAACGTCCCCATCAGCAGTGCTCCGGCTAGTATGCACAAACACACCAGTACTGCCCATTTGAGGGTAAACCGTTGGTGGTCGCCAAACTCGATACCGGCCAGGGCGACCAGCAGGTAGGTCGATGGTACCAGCGGGCTCAACAAGTGGACGGGTTGGCCGACGATCGAGGCACGTGCTATTTCCACAGCGGTGACGCCGTAGTGGCTGGCGGCTTCGGCCAGCACCGGCAGCACGCCGTAGTAGAACGCATCGTTGGACATGAAGAAGGTGAATGGCATGCTGACCAGGGCCGTGATTACCGCCAGGTAAGGCCCCAGCCCCGGCGGGATCACCGCTAACAAACTCTTGGACATGGCCTCGACCATGCCGGTGCCGGACAGGATACCGGTGAAGATGCCGGCGGCAAAGATCAACCCGACGACCGCCAACACGCTGCCGGCGTGGGCCGCAATACGGTCCTTCTGCTGTTGCAGGCATGGGTAATTGACGATCATGGCGATACTGAACGCAACCATGAACAGTACCGGCAGGGGCAACAATCCGGCGATCAGCGCGCACATCAGGCCCAGGGTCAGGGCACCGTTGAACCAGATCAGCTTCGGTCGACGGGCATCGGGGAATTGCGAGACGCTGATTTCACTATGGTCGATATCATCGCCGAGCACAGACAGTTCACCGAGGCGGGTGCGCTCACGCTTGCCGTAGAAGTAGGCGATCAGCAGGATCGCCGCGACCCCGGCACACATGGCTGGGATCATCGGCACGAAGATATCCGACGGGTCGACATGCAGCGCACTGGCGGCACGGGCGGTCGGGCCACCCCAGGGTGTCATGTTCATCACCCCGCCGGCGAGAATGATCAGCCCGGCCATGATTCGTGGGCTCATGCCGATGCGACTGTACAGCGGCAGCATGGCGGCGACGCAGATCATGTAGGTGGTGGCGCCGTCACCGTCCAGGGACACCACCAGGGCCAGTACGGCGGTGCCGACCGAGACTTTCAGCGGATCACCCTTGACCAGCCTGAGGATCTTGCGCACGGCCGGGTCGAACAGGCCGGAGTCGATCATCAGGGCGAAATAGAGAATGGCGAACATCAGCATCACGCCGGTCGGCGCGAGCTTGGTGATGCCTTCGATCATCATCTTGCCGATACCCACGGCGAAGCCGCCGAACAGGGCGAAGATGATCGGCACGATGATCAGGGCGATCAGCGCGGACAAGCGCTTGGTCATAATCAGGTACATGAACGTAATGACCATGGCGAAGCCAAGGAAAGTCAGCATAGGGATACTCCGGGCGTAACGCGGCTAGGGAAGGCGAAGCGACTAGTGACGCTCAGTCAGCGCGGGAAGCACGGAAGCAGTTGCAGCGAACAGGCAGGTCGTAGCGGACATCGGCATCACCAATTGTTGTTGTTAATGGGCCGTCGAGCGCCTATGAGGCGCGCCACGACCGACCGGTCTGGTGCCGGCGGTGAGGCGATGCTAATGGGGCAAGCTTTCAGCCAGCTTTCGTTGCGCAAAGTCGGACGCAAGGTCGTGTGGCGGCGAATCAAGGCAGCTCCAGCCCGCCTGCCGCTTTATGCAGGCTGCGCAAATGCTCGCCGAGCCGCTTCAGGTTGGCTTCGCTGGCTTCGATCTCGGCTTCGCGAGCCGGGTCGAGGAGTTTGCGCCCTTCCTTGTCCAGGTCGCCGGTGAGTCGTTGTAGCTGTTGCTGACGCTGGCTGCTCTCGGCTTCCAGGCGCTGCCATTCGCCCGGTTGCGGCAAGCCATAGCCGCCACTGCCGAGCAGTTCCGCCGGGCGGCTGAGGAAGCCGCTGTTGGCGAGGATAGCCTGCAAGGTACGGTTGGCCTGGTCCATGCCGCTGTCCTTGATATCGCGTCCGCTCAGGTACTTCTGCTTGACCTCGTCCTGGGCCAACAGCAGTTGCCGGCGATACCCCGCCTGTTCCAGCAGCAGCAAGGCGGCGCTGGTGCGCAGGTCGGCCTGGGCGAACCACGGGCGGCGGTCTTCGGGGGACAGTGACAGCCAGTCCTCGACGGTTTGCTGTCGGATCGGCAAATGCTTCTTCAACACCTCGAACATCGCCTGGTAACGGTCCCGGTAAGAGTCGAAGCGATAGCCCAGGCGCAAGGCTTCGCGCGGGTCGTCGAGCACGCTGGTGTCGGCCAGGCCACGACCCTTGAGGACTTCCAGCAGGCCGTTGGGCATGATGCTGTCCAGGCCCTTGAGTTGAGTATTATCAGTGCCGCTGCGCAACAGCTTGAGTGTCTCCACCGCACAGTTGTTGGTCACGAAGTAGTAATTGCCGTCGTAGCTCCAGTGCATTTCGGCGGCGTGCTCGACCACTTCCTCGATCTCCCGGCGCGACAGTGTCAGCGGCACTGAGGCCAGACTGCGCAGTTCGGTCTTGGTGTATTCATCGATGACCTGGGCCAACGGCAGGACGAACAGTCGCGATGGATAGGCACCGGTCAGGCCGCCCCAGGTCGAGAGCTGCACATCGTTGACGAAGGCGCGGTACGACAATACCAGGTGCTGGTCCAGGTCCAGCCGGCAATCCGGTCCGCGTGGGCGGCCTGGCGCGCAGATTACCAGGCGTAACATGCTATGGCCCCAGCGGCTGACCCAGTTCTGGTTGGCTTCGGCTAGCAGGTAGTCGACTTCATAGACTCGCTCGGGATCGATCCGGCCCAGTGGGGTCTTGCCGAAGTCGTTGCCGGCATTCAGGAAGGGGAAGGTCTTGTCGCAGCGGTCCTTCTCCCGTGGCGCCCAGCCGAAGCGTTCCTGGTAATAGCGATACAGCGCTGGACGGCGGCAGGCATAGGCTGGGTCGAGGAGAAAGTACTCCATGTTGACCGCGACGAACTCCTTGGGATTGGTGATCTCATAGCTATCCGGGCTGCGGGCGACTTGCTTGTTGTGCTGTTCGCGTTGGCCGCGAGTGCCTACCGACTGCTGCCAGCCGGCCAGGTCCAGCAGGCGCGGGTCATCACTGAGGGTAAAGCGCCGGCTGGTCTGGCCCCGACACTGATCGGGCAGGCCGACCAGGCCGGTATTCCCGCTTTGTCGGCGGCAGCGCTGGATCAGCGTGCGTTCGGCGTCGGGCCATAAGCGGGCGCGGTCATAGATATGGGTGAGTTCATGCAACACGGTGGCGAGCATTTCCTCGCGTACCGTGCCGTGGGGGCGCAAGGTTTTTTTGCTGGCTGCCGAACCATCCACCAGACCGGGCAGTAGGTTGCGGTTGAGATCCAACTCCGCGACCAGCGTCGCCTGTCCGTAGGCATTGGCGGGCATATCGGTCGACCAGCCGACATCGATGCGTCGGTCCAATTGCTCGATAAAACGTGGCGGTAGGTGCGCCATGGCTTCATCGAGCAGGATTTGGCTAGCCTGCTGCTCGGCCTTGCTCAGGCCGTCAGTCTTGAGCCGTAGTTGCAGGCCGGCCTGGGCCGCGTTACTACCTAGCAACAGCGCGCAGGCCAGCAGCCAGCCGGCAAATGGCTTCACAGGGCGAGAATGGCTTCGGCGAGGGCCTGGTCGCTGGCGTCGCGGGCTTGCGGCACTTGGCTGCGCAAGGCATTGAAGGCGGCTTCCAGTTGCGCTCCGCGGATCTCGCCATGACTGGCGACAAAGCTGGCGGCATCGTCGTGAGCTTCGCGAACCACTTTCGAGTCGCGGATCGAGGTGGTGGTGTCCGAAGTGAAGTCGATGGTGCGCCCGGAGGCCCGCACGATGATGTTACTGGTGGCCACCAGGGTATGCGCCGAAGCCACGTCAGCCAGCAACAGCAGGCCGAGGGTAGCGACGATCAGGGGGGTACGCATGAAGTGTCTCCGCAATACAAAAGTGACTATTGGACGAGAATTGCTTCGGCCAGTTCAAGGTCGCTGGCATGAAGTTTTGGTCGGGTCTGGCGCAGGTAGGCCAGGGCTGACTCCAGTTGCGCGCCGCGCCACTGGCCTGCGCTGGCGACGAAGGCGGCGGCGTCATCCTGGGCCGCTATCAGTTTATGGTCGAAGGGCGCGGTAGTCACCTGGCTGGTGGCATAACCGCTGATAACAACGCCTTGTGTGGTCAGGTCGAATGCGTGGGCCTGCGTGATCCAGCAAAGTGCTATGAACAATAAGGAGAGTGAACGCATGGGTCTCGATGGCTGAGTGAAGGAGCGTCAAGGCTAGCGGAATGCATGGATCGGAACCAGCGCGCCCATTGTCGTTGACATATCGTGCAATCTTGCAGGAGCGGTCGAGCCACGTTCCTGCAAGTTCGCTGGTTCAGATCGCCAGGATTGCCTGGGCCAGTTGCGCATCGCTGGCTTGCAGTTGGGGCGCCTGGCGTCGAATGGTGTCGAACGCGCTTTCCAGCTTCACGCTGCGGATCTGGCCATCGCTGGCGACGAAACTCGCGGCATCGTCCTGGGCGGCGCGCACGATCTTGTTGTCACGCAACGATGAAGTGGCGTCGGACGTCGCGTCGGAGGTGGCCTTGAGGGCATCGACCAGGGAGTCGGTGGTGACGATGAAGCTGCTGGCATTGGCCGCGGCGGCAATGCAAAACAGGGCGGCCGCGCTGAGCAGGCGAGAACGGAACATGGTGAATCTCCTGAACGTGAAATAGGAACGGTGACACAAGGCGACAACGGCCACTCCAACGCGATGAGCGATGAACCTCAGACGCACATTCCGCGCCGTAGGCTACCTATGACCGTGATAGTAGGCGCAGTTCCCTGCGACGCAAAGCCGGTTCTTTGGTCCTGATAGTCGGCTCAGGGCCTTTTTATCGAGCTTTATAAACTGTACTGGTTGTTTTTCAAATAATTTAAAACTGTACGTGCCGACACGTTCTTCCATTCCCGCCTGAAAATCCTGGGACCAGGAACGACAAAGCCCGCCGCGATTGCTCGCGACGGGCTCGGTTTTTTCAATTCGGGTGCTGGCGGTGGACCCGATGGGTCAGGGCCAGCGAGCGCTATTTAGCGCCAGAACGGCTTGCTCAACTCTTCGTAGCGCTGTGCTTCGCTGATACCGGCATCGGCCAGCAGACGAGCATCCAGGCGAGCCAGTTGATGGCGGCTAGCGATGCGGCGCTGCCACAGCATCAGGTTGGCGAGAACGCGCAGAGGCAGGGTAGCTTGAGCGTTGGTAGCAGTGTTTTCGTAGAACAGCTCGGAACTGAGTGTACGTTCCATGATTGACATCCTTCCGCTTATGGCGGGATTAGGTAGTGGTTTAACTGATGCCAATGATCCTCTTCTTTGCCTAGTCTCTCTAGATACAGTTCATCTGTATTGTGAGGGACCAGTTAACTGTTTATAGGCGCTGTACTGCTCATAATTTAGACAACTGTACCTATGCGCCCGATATTGGTGCGTTTGTGTGTGATGTTGAGGGGTTGAAGGCGTTCTGAGCTGAAAAATGACCAGTACAGCAGTACAGTTTTTGTCTGTTATCTGCAAAAGGCTCGCCCGCTGAAGAAACTGTGTTTGCACCAGCAGAGAACTGTGTCAATCAATCCGCCAGCATTTTCCCGGTTTTTTCCAGATTGATGTGCCAGCTCAGTGCATCGCGCAGGTCGCCAAGGCCGGTCCCAACCCTCGATTCAGAGCCTTTGGTGGGTTTTGCGCTGACAAAGAAAAATCCCATCTTGCTCAAGGATGGGATTTTCGATCGGGCACTACAGCCAGTGTTATTCGACAGCCTTGACCATGTCCTCGATGACTTTCTTCGCATCGCCGAAGACCATCATCGTCTTGTCGAGGTAGAACAGCTCGTTATCCAGGCCGGCGTAGCCGCTGGCCATGGAGCGTTTGTTGACGATGATGGTCTTGGCCTTGAAGGCTTCGAGAATCGGCATGCCGGCAATCGGCGACTTCGGATCGTTCTTCGCCGCTGGGTTGACCACGTCGTTGGCGCCGAGCACTAGCACGACATCGGCCTGGCCAAACTCGGAGTTGATATCCTCCATCTCGAACACCTGGTCGTAAGGTACTTCGGCCTCGGCCAGCAATACGTTCATATGGCCGGGCATGCGCCCGGCCACCGGGTGAATCGCGTACTTCACGGTGACGCCACGGTGGGTCAGCTTCTCGGTCAGTTCCTTCAGCGCGTGCTGGGCACGGGCCACCGCCAGACCGTAGCCGGGTACGATGATCACGGTATCGGCGTTGGCCAACAGGAAGGTGGCGTCGTCGGCTGAGCCGGATTTCACCGGGCGAGCTTCCTTGGCGCCGGCAGGACCGACATCGGCCTTGTTGCCGAAACCGCCAAGCAGCACGTTGAAGAACGAACGGTTCATCGCCTTGCACATGATGTATGAAAGGATTGCACCCGACGACCCCACCAGCGAACCGGCAATAATCAGCATCGAGTTGTTCAGCGAAAAGCCGATGCCCGCTGCCGCCCAGCCGGAGTAGCTGTTGAGCATCGACACCACCACCGGCATATCCGCGCCGCCGATAGGAATGATGATCAGTACCCCTAACACGAAGGCCAGGGCCAACATCAGCGCGAAGGCGCCGAGGTTGCCGGTCAGCATGAAGGCCACGCCGAGGGCCAGTGTCGCCAAACCCAGCAGCAGGTTCAGTGGGTGCTGGCCGCCAAACTGCACGGGTGCGCCTTGGAACAGGCGAAATTGATATTTGCCCGACAGCTTGCCGAAAGCGATGACCGAACCTGAGAAGGTAATTGCACCAATCGCCGCGCCGAGGAACAGTTCCAGGCGGTTACCGGCGGGAATCGAATCGCCCAGTTGCTTGACGATACCTAGCGATTGCGGCTCGACCACCGCCGCAATGGCAATGAATACTGCGGCCAGGCCGATCATGCTGTGCATGAAGGCCACCAGCTCCGGCATCTTGGTCATCTCGACGCGCTTGGCCATGATCGAGCCGGCGGTGCCGCCGATCAGCAGGCCGACCAGCACGTAGCCGATACCGGCCGTTGCCAGCTCGGCTCCGAGCTTGAACACCAGGCCGACGGTGGTGATGATTGCCAGGGCCATGCCGAGCATGCCGAACAGGTTGCCGCGTCGCGAAGTGGTCGGATGCGACAAGCCCTTGAGAGCCTGGATAAAGCAGATCGAGGCGATCAGGTAGAGCGTCGTTACGAGGTTCATGCTCATGACTTCGGCGCCTGTTCTTTTACCGCTTTCGGGGCTTTTTTCTTGAACATCTCAAGCATTCGGCGCGTTACCAGGAAGCCGCCGAACACATTCACCGCCGCCAGGGCCACGGCCAGTGTGCCCATGGTCTTGCCCAGTGGGGTCACGGTCAGCGCCGCCGCGAGCATGGCGCCGACAATCACGATTGCCGAGATGGCGTTGGTCACGGCCATCAACGGTGTATGCAGCGCGGGTGTGACGTTCCAGACCACGTGGTAACCGACATAGATCGCCAGCACGAAGATGATCAGGTTGTAGATACCGGGGGAGATAAGCTCTTGCATCGTCTGAATCCCTGCTTAGGCGTTCTTGCGGATGACCTGGCCGTCGCGGCACATCAGGCACGCGGCGACGATGTCGTCTTCGAGGTTCACTTCGAATTGGCCTTCCTTGTTGAAGACCAGCTTCAGGAAGTCCAGCAGGTTGCGGGCATACAGCGCCGAGGCGTCCGCCGCGACTTCACTGGCCAGGTTGGTTGGGCCACAAATGGTCACGCCATGTTCGACCACCACCTGGTCGGCCACGGTCAGCGGGCAGTTGCCGCCCTGGGACGCAGCCAGGTCGATGACCACCGAGCCGGGTTTCATCTGCTCCACGGTCTCGGCGCTCAACAGTACCGGGGCCTTGCGCCCGGGAATCAGCGCGGTGGTAATGACGATATCGGCTTGTTTGGCGCGCTCGTGCACGGCCTGGGCCTGGCGCTGCATCCAGCTGGCTGGCATCGGTCGCGCATAACCGCCGACGCCGACCGCGCATTCGCGTTCTTCGTCGGTCTCGTAGGGGACGTCGACGAACTTCGCCCCTAGGGACTCGATTTGCTCTTTCACCGCCGGACGCACGTCCGAGGCTTCGATCACGGCGCCCAGGCGCTTGGCGGTGGCGATGGCCTGCAACCCGGCCACGCCGGCACCGAGGATCAGCACGCGAGCAGCTTTCACCGTGCCCGCTGCGGTCATCAGCATCGGCATGAAGCGCGGGTAGTGATGGGCAGCCAGCAGTACGGCCTTGTAACCGGCAATGTTGGCTTGGGACGAGAGTACATCGAGGCTTTGTGCGCGGGAGGTGCGTGGCGCGGCCTCCAGGGCGAAAGCGGTAATGCCTTTAGCCGCCAGTTTGGCGATAGTTTCGTTGTCGAACGGGTTGAGCATGCCCACCAGCACGGTGCCGTGGCGGATCAGCGTCAACTCACTGTCGCTGGGGGCGACCACTTTGAGGATCAGCTCGGCGGCAAAGGTCTCGGTGGCGCTGCCAATGGTGGCGCCAGCTGCCTCATACGCCGTGTCGACAACGCTGGCCCTGAGACCGGCACCGCTTTGCACCGTGACCTTATGGCCCAGGCCGACCAGCTTCTTGATGGTTTCCGGGGTAGCGGCAACCCGCATTTCACCCGACTGGGTTTCGAGAGGAACACCGATGTGCACATCAAATCTCCTGCATGATCTTTTTTATAAGAAGGCCAGCGCACTACGGGGGTGCGATTGGAGCGGCCGATCAGCACGATCCCGCCGATTGGCGACGGGGCGCGGCATTTTTCGGGCGAAAACTGCACCCTTCAAGATATTCTGAAAGTTAACTTCATATTAACTACAAGTCACCCTGTGACTTAGTGCCCCATGAGATGATCTTGAGCCAGTAAAATACCGGCTTCGCAAGAATTCTGGCCGAAAATGGAGAAATTTCGAGTCGATAATATGCACAATGAATCTGCCGGGGAAAAATAGGCTAAAACCCTTGTTATCAGGGACTTTCGTACAAGATTTCAGTTGCGCAAGCGGCTATCTTAAAAGCGATATTTTGTTATATCTGTAGTGCGTTATGGTTATAGCCACTAAATTGGCTTGTCGTTGAAGGCCATCAAGTCAGCAGGTTGTAGCCCCGAGCTTGACTAACCAGCCAGTCACGAAATGCCCTTAGGGATGCCGATTCGACTTTGCGATCGGGAATCATCAGGTAATAGGCCTTGATGCTGGAAAGCGCATTGGGGTTAGCGATCACCAGGCGCTTCTCGGCCAATTCGCGCCGAATCAGGAACGGCGGAATCAGTGCAATCCCCATCTCGTGCATGGCGGCCTGGGCCAACATGGAGAATAGCTCGTAGCGCGGACCTGTCATGTCGCGAGGGATATTCAGTGCCTGGGCATTGAACCATTGGCGCCAGGCATAGGGCCGTGTGGTCTGTTGCAGCAGTGGCAAGTCGGCGATCTGCGGCGCGCTCAGACTCTGGCGGGCGCCGAGCATGGTCGGGCTGCACACCGGCATCGGGTTCTCGCCCATCAAGTGGTGGGATTCGGTACCCGACCAGTCGGCATCGCCGAAGTAAATGGCGGCGTCGAAGTCGGTATCGGCAAACAGGAACGGTCGGGTACGGTTGGTCAGGTTGACCGTGACTTGCGGGTGTTGTTGCTGGAAGTCCTTGAGTCGCGGCAGCAGCCACTGAGTGCCGAATGTCGGTACCACTGCCAGTTCGATCACGTTGGCGCCCTGCTGGCCCATGACTGACAGCGTGTCGCGTTCGACCGCATCCAGTTGCGTGGCGACCCGGCGGCTATAGGACAGTCCTGCCTCAGTGAGCTTCACACCCCGTCTTGAACGCCGGAAGAGCTCGATGCCGAGGAACTCCTCCAAGCTGGCAATCTGTCGGCAAATCGCGCCCTGGGTGAGGGAAAGCTCTCCAGCCGCTTTGGTAAAGCTCTCGTGGCGGGCGGCGGCTTCGAAGCTGATCAGCGCGGCGGTGCTGGGGATCTTCCGGCGCATGTACGGCAACCTCACTAAATGTAGCGCGAGAACGCGTTCAACAGAGTGTCGGAGTGAGAAATTAGCACAACAGCATGCAAAATCCTCGTTTGCCGGATCCTCGGGTGGCGCCTAGGATCAACCCACAATATTTGATCTATTCGCGAGGGCTCTCTCATGGGCGGTAAGGCTAGCTTCAACTGGATCGATCCCCTGCTTCTGGATCAACAGCTCACCGAAGAGGAGCGGATGATTCGCGACGCCGCCCAGCAGTTCGCCCAGGACAAGTTGGCGCCACGGGTTCTCGAAGCTTTCCGCCATGAAAAAACCGACCCGGCGATCTTTCGCGAAATGGGTGAGGTCGGCCTGCTGGGCGCGACCATCGCGACCGAGTATGGCGGCAGTGGCCTGAACTATGTCAGCTATGGCCTGATCGCCCGTGAGGTGGAGCGGGTCGATTCGGGTTACCGCTCGATGATGAGCGTACAGTCTTCCCTGGTGATGGTGCCGATCAACGAGTTCGGCACCGAAGCGCAGAAGCAGAAATACCTGCCGAAGCTGGCCCGCGGCGAATGGATCGGCTGCTTCGGTTTGACCGAGCCTAACCACGGTTCCGATCCGGGAGCGATGATCACCCGGGCGCGCAAGGTCGAAGGCGGTTACAGCCTGACCGGCAGCAAGATGTGGATCACCAACAGCCCGATCGCCGATGTGTTTGTGGTCTGGGGCAAGGACGATGCGGGTGATATCCGTGGCTTTGTGTTGGAGAAGGGCTGGAAAGGCCTGAGCGCTCCGGCGATTCACGGCAAGGTCGGCTTGCGCGCCTCGATCACCGGCGAGATCGTCATGGACAACGTCTTTGTGCCGCAAGAGAACATCTTCCCGGATGTCCGCGGCCTGAAAGGTCCCTTCACCTGCCTTAACTCTGCCCGTTACGGTATCTCCTGGGGAGCGCTGGGGGCCGCCGAATTCTGCTGGCACACGGCTCGCCAGTACACCCTGGATCGCCAACAGTTTGGTCGTCCATTGGCAGCCACCCAACTGATCCAGAAAAAACTGGCTGACATGCAGACTGAAATCACCCTTGCCCTCCAGGGTTGCCTGCGCCTGGGGCGGATGAAGGATGAAGGCACGGCGGCGGTGGAAATCACTTCGATCATGAAGCGCAACTCCTGCGGCAAGTCCCTGGACATCGCCCGCATGGCGCGAGATATGCTCGGTGGCAACGGTATCAGCGACGAATTCGGGGTTGCGCGTCACTTGGTGAACCTGGAAGTGGTGAATACCTATGAAGGTACCCACGACGTGCACGCGCTGATTCTCGGGCGCGCACAAACCGGCCTTCAGGCGTTTTACTGATAGGAGCTTGGTTTATGGGCGCGCTTTCGCATCTGCGGGTATTGGATTTGTCGCGGGTACTGGCCGGGCCTTGGTCCGGTCAGATCCTCGCGGACCTGGGGGCCGAGGTGATCAAGGTCGAGCGCCCAGGTCACGGTGATGACACTCGTGCCTGGGGGCCGCCCTTCCTGAAGGACGCCCATGGCAAAAACACTTGCGAAGCGGCCTATTACCTATCAGCCAACCGCAACAAGCAATCGATCACCATCGACTTCACGCAACCCGAGGGGCAGCGGCTGGTGCGCGAGCTGGCGATGAAGTCCGATATCTTGATCGAGAATTTCAAGGTCGGCGGGCTGACTGCCTATGGCCTGGACTACCCGTCGCTCAAGGTGCTCAACCCGAACCTGATTTATTGCTCGATCACCGGCTTTGGTCAGACCGGGCCGTATGCCAAGCGTGCCGGTTATGACTTCATGATTCAGGGCCTGGGCGGGCTGATGAGTCTGACGGGCAGGCCCGAAGGCGATGCAGATGCCGGTCCGCTGAAAGTGGGCGTGGCCCTGACCGATATCCTCACCGGCTTGTACTCCACCGTAGCGATTCTGGCGGCTGTGGCTCACCGGGATCGCGACGGCGGTGGGCAACATATCGACATGGCCCTGCTGGATGTACAGGTGGCGTGCCTGGCCAACCAGGCAATGAACTACCTGACCACCGGGGTGGCTCCCAAGCGCCTGGGCAATGCCCATCCGAATATCGTCCCGTATCAGGACTTCCCTACCGCCGATGGCGACTTCATTCTGACGGTGGGCAATGACGGGCAGTTTCGCAAGTTTGCCGAGGTGGCTGGTCAGCCGCAGTGGGCCGACGATCCGCGATTTGCCAGCAATGCGGCGCGAGTGGCGAATCGGGCGGTTTTGATTCCGCTGATTCGCCAGGTCACCGTCTTCAAAACGACGGCTGAGTGGGTGACGCAGTTGGAGTTGGCTGGTGTATCGTGCGGTCCGATCAATGACTTGTCGCAGGTGTTTGCCGATCCCCAGGTGCTGGCGCGGGGGCTGGCTATTGAGCTGCCTCATGTACTGGCCGGGCGAGTGCCGCAGGTGGCGAGTCCTATTCGGCTTTCAGAGACGCCGGTGGAATATCGCAATGCCCCTCCTCTATTGGGCGAGCACACGCTGGAGGTCTTGCGGCGGGTATTGAACCTGACACCGGAAACGGTGGCCGGGTTGCGCGAGGCGGGGGTGCTCTAGGCGCCCCGCTCTATCCATTCTATATAGAAGCGCCCTTCTGATCCTCTCGGCAGAAAATGAAAATAAGGGTTGACGGCGAATTCCATGGGCCTATAATTCGCCCCACTTCCGACGCGGTCGAAACGAAAAACTCCTTTTCATTCAGTGAGTTAAGTAGATTTAGAACGATGTGGTCTTCAGTTCATCGAAGCCCGGAAGCGCTGTAAAAGAGGTGTTGACAGCAGCGTGTAACGCTGTAGAATTCGCCTCCCGCTGTCGATAGGTCGACAGCGCAAGTGGTTGAAGTTGAAGCGTTTTTTGAACGAAAAGCCTTGAAAACTTCTCAAATAATCACTTGACAGCAACTGGCGCTGCTGTAGAATGCGCGCCTCGGTTCAGCGAACAGCTCAACCCACCGCTCTTTAACAACTGAATCAAGCAATTCGTGTGGGT
>NZ_FOAR01000005.1 GCF_900109755.1 Pseudomonas agarici
CATGACGTCGAATGCTTCAAGGCAGACAAGATGCCGGCCTCTAAAGTCGGAGAGTTCGAGCGGCAATTGAAGGGGCAGGAGGACGGGCTGAATCGACTGACGGTTGATGAGTATTTAGAGAACATCGTCAATCCGGTTAAGCGTAGCCAAACGGCTGCCAGACGAGCTCGAAAAGATTTACAAGCCAGCTTGCAAACACGACTTCAAAGGGAATATTCGAAAACTATGGGCCCCGTAGCTGCGAAAGCAGAGAGTGTGAAAAAAGCCCAGGAAACGATGTCAAACCTTGCAGGACTACACAACCCTGATCTGAGCGCTGGCGGGAAAGATATCATCGCTGATTTCGGTGACCGACAAGTCAATTCCAGTATAGGCCCTCAGTGGGGACCAAAAATAACAAATTTGAAAAAGGCCGTGGAGGCAGTGCCAGCAATTTTACGTGGTGACACCTATCTCAATGTCAAGCTTCATAAATGTTAAGGGGAAAAGCAATGGATGAAGTGTTTTCAATTTTTTTGCAAACCTTTGGCGGGCCTGTGGACCGGCAGGAAGTACCAACGTCAAGTATTGAAAACTATAGAGGCAAGTTACCTAATAAGTTGTTGGAATACTGGGCCGAACACGGCTGGTGCGGTTACGGTGAGGGGATTTTCTGGATAGTGAACCCGCAAGAATACGAAGGGGTGGTAGCGGCCTGGATTGAAGGGACGAGTTTTGAAGAGCACGATACCTACCACCTGATTGCCCGCAGCGCCTTTGGCGACTTGTATCTATGGGGCGAAAAAACAGGATTTTCACTTAAAATTACCAGCTGTATTTCTCGGTGTGTTATTCATGACTTTGAAATTACAAGTGATGAAATGGATAGAGAGCTACAAAATTTTCTTTTATCTACAGAAGTTGAGTATAACGATTTCGATGATTTGTTCAAGCCGGCGAAGAAAAAGCTCGGCACGCTGCGCCATGATGAAATGTATGGCTTTGTTCCAGCGTTAATGCTTGGCGGATCGGCATCTCTTGATCATGTTGAGAAACTAAAAACAGTGGAGCATCTAATCCTGCTGTCCCAGCTCGCAGAGCTTAAGCCATATAGCTTTTAAGGCATGCATGCGGGCATGCCGCCTGAAGTATTTAATCCAGTTGCCACTTATGCGGCAGCAACTGATCGATTTCACTCACCCGCTGCGTCGGCAGTCGCGTGAGGACATCCTTCAGATATGGACAAGGATCCCCAGTCGGCTCGATATCGAGGCTTATGCCGAACGCCTATTTAGTAAGCACGGCCTAGGGGAACGCGGAAAGCCCTTATGGCTGGGATCAGGTAGGTGACTTCACCGGTCGGTTACGCCTCATTGTGGTCGCGAAGGTGATCAACCTCAATCAGCCCGGAACGCTCCATGGATACAACGCACGTGACTCAGGGAGTCGGATTGAATATTTGAGTCTGGTATCATTTAAGCGTCTGCAAATCGAGTAGAAAAATATGAATCGCCGTAAAAAAATAAAGCAGCTATTAGAGGCGCACGCTAAAAAAGCCAGTGCCAAGTTGGCGCCGAAAAGCAATCCTAAATACATTAGTAAAGCTGACCGATTGAAGCTGGCTGCTGAGTTTGCTCAGGATTCGATCATGTCCTCTGAGAGCTGATCCATATCTCTTAAGCACCCTGGGAGTTTATAAGTCTGGTTGAGCTAGATATTTCGATGGCAGGTGCCGTGAGGGGCAGACCTCAGTCAGCCGCCATCAAGCTGTCCTTACACTCAAGAATCAACCGCGCCCCGGCTCCATCATGGGTGCCAATCTCCAAGCTGAAGCCGTGCAGCTTGATAATCGCCGCGACAATCGACAAGCCCAGACCGAAGCCGCGGTGCTGGCTGCCATCCTCGCAACGGTAGAAGCGCTGGAACACCGCGTCGCGCTCGGAGGGCGGGATGCCAGGGCCGGAGTCCAGCACTTCGATCCGGGTGCTACCGCCATGGTCGGACGCCAACAGCACTACGTCGCCGCCCGCTGGAGTGAACTTGATCGAGTTGCTCAGCAGGTTCGCCAATGCCTCGAACAGCAGGGCACGGTCGCCGGTGATAAACGGCACTGCCTCTGGCAGTTCCAGGCGCATGTTGATTTGCGCTTCTTCGGCCAGTGGCAGGTAGAAATCATGCAGCTCATGCAGCAATGGCAGCGGGTCGAGCACGACAAAACCAGAGCGGCGTTGATGGTTTTCCAGCTCGGAAATCCGCAGCAGCCCCTTGAAACGGGCCATCAGGGTGTCGGTTTCGGCAATCACGCCATCCAGTTGCAGAGCCTCGGGCGAGTCTTGCGGGGCCTGTTGCTGCAGGCGGTAGAGCTGGGCGCGCAGGCGGGTGAGGGGGGTGCGCAAGTCATGGGCGATATTGTCACAGACGCCCTTGACCTCGTTCATCAGTCGTTCGATACGGTCGAGCATGGCGTTGACGATGGCCGCCAGCATGTCCAGTTCGTCCCGTCGGTTGGACAGCGCGAGGCGATGGCCGAGGTCGCCTGCAACGATCGCTTCGGCGCTGGCCTGGATCGCCCGAATCCGGCGGATCGGTTGCCGCCTGAGCAAATGCCAGCCGGCCACGCCGGGCAGGATGGTCAGCGATACCGCCCAGAACAGTGCGTGCAGGATGATCCGGGTCACGCCGAACAATGAGCCGTTGTCGCGCACCAGCAGCAACCAGTTGCCGTCATGGGTCCGGGTGGCGACGGCGTCGCAGCTATCCTGGGGCAGGTTGGGGTCGTCGGAGTCGATGCAGTTGGCCAGTTCATGGATGTGCCCGTCCATGATCAAGTCCGGCGGCAGTTCCTGGATCGGTCCACTGAGGTGCATTTTCTGCGTGTTGAACAAACCATAGGCGTCCATGCCACGCATGTCGAAGGTCATGCTGGTGGTCAGGGCATCCACCAGTTGCTGGCCGTGGAAGCGTGAGAACAGGTGTTGGCGCTGCATCAGCGAATGCCGCGCCAGGGTGTCGAGGTAGCTGGATACTTCGTAGTAGAGCACGCCCATCAGGCTGCAGCTCCAGGCTACGAACAGGAAACTGTACAGTGCCAGCAAGCGGCTAGTGGACGAGCGCCAACCCTTAGAGGGATTCGGTAATGACATAACCCGAACCTCGCACGGTGCGGATCAGCGGCGCCAGGCCAGGGCCCTCGATTTTCTTGCGCAGGCGACCGATATGCACATCGATCAGGTTGGTGCCTGGGTCGAAGTGATAACCCCAGACTTCTTCAAAGATCATCATGCGCGAGAGGATCTGCCCGGTGTTGCGCATCAGGAACTCCAGCAACTTGTATTCGGTGGGCAGCAGGTTCAGCAGTTGTTTGGCCCGTGAAGCTTCGCGGCTGATGAGGTTCAGTTCCAGGTCGGCTACCCGCAGCGAAGTTTCGAATTCTCGCGCCGGGTTCTTGCGCCGCAGCAGCACTTCGACCCGTGCGGACATTTCGTCCGAGGCAAACGGCTTGGTCAGGTAGTCGTCACCGCCGGCCCGCAGCCCACGTACACGCTCGTCGACATCGGAGAGGGCGCTGATCATCAGAATCGGCGTGGCGACGCCGATTGTCCGCAGACTGGTGACGATAGCCAGGCCATCGAGCCCCGGCAGCATGCGATCGAGGGTGATCAAGTCATAGTCGCCGCTCAGGGCACGCGCCAGGCCTTCACGGCCATTGTCCACCCAATCCACTTCAAGCCCATGGCTGCTCAGTTCTGCCATGATTTCCTTGGCGGTTACAGCATCGTCTTCGATGGTCAGGATGCGAGTCATTGCAGTTGCCTCGTGCGAATCTTCACAGCAGGTATGGGATTTTGCCAAAAAAGAGATGAAAACTTTCTGAATAAATCTTCATGTCGGTTCTGGCCGGTGCTAAGGGGCGCCACGAAATGGACTCACAAAACTAACCGCACAGGCCATTAGCCATACCTTTGCTGAATGGAGGCTATCGGCAAATATTGCAAAGTCATTGCGAACGTTCATCAGGATTTGGTATCTGTTTGTCGGTAGCCGCGTTCGTTCGCCGTCATGAGCGGATGCTTCTTTTAGTCCGGTGCCGTGTAGCCTTCCGGAATGTCCCCAGTACAGGTCTCTTTATGCATCGCCGCAATCTCCTGAAAGCTTCCATGGCCCTGGCGGCCTATACCGGCCTGTCGGCCAGTGGTTTGTTCGCGACCCGAGTGCTCGCCGCCACCGCAGATGGTGATATCGAGCATTTTGATTTCGAGGCGCTGCAGGCCCACGCGAAAAAACTCGCGAGCGATCCTTATGTCAACACCCGGCAGGTGCTGCCGCCGACCCTGGCGAACATGACCCCACAACAATTCAATGCCATCCAGTATGACGCCAAACACTCATTGTGGAATGACCTCAAGGGTCAACTGGACGTGCAGTTCTTTCACGTCGGTATGGGTTTCAAGCAGCCAGTGCGCATGTACAGCGTCGATGCCCAGACCCGCCAGGCGCGGGAAGTACACTTTCGTCCACCACTGTTCAATTACGCCAGCAGCGGCGTCGATCAATCCCAGCTCAAGGGCGACCTGGGTTTTTCCGGCTTCAAGCTGTTCAAGGCACCGGAGATCGACCAGCACGATATTCTCTCGTTTCTCGGTGCCAGCTATTTTCGTGCAGTGGATAAGACTGGCCAGTACGGCCTTTCGGCCCGTGGGTTAGCCATCGATACCTATGCGCACAAACGCGAGGAGTTCCCTGACTTCACCAAGTTCTGGTTCGAGACGCCCGGCAAGGAAAGCACCCGCTTTGTGGTCTATGCCTTGCTCGATTCGCCGAGCGCCACCGGGGCTTATCGCTTCGATATCGATTGCCAGGCCGAGCAAGTGGTGATGGCGATCGATGCCCATGTCAACGCCCGGGTCGCTATCGAGCAACTGGGTATCGCACCGATGACCAGCATGTTCAGTTGCGGTACCCACGAACGGCGCATGTGCGACACCATCCATCCGCAAATCCATGATTCCGACCGTTTGGCGATGTGGCGGGGCAATGGCGAATGGATCTGCCGGCCACTGAATAATCCGGCGAAAGTGCAGTTCAATGCATTCGCCGACCAGGATCCCAAGGGTTTCGGCCTGGTGCAGACCGACCATGAATTCGCCAACTATCAGGACACGGTCGACTGGTACAGCCGTCGGCCGAGCCTGTGGGTCGAACCGACCACCCCTTGGGGCGAAGGCTCGGTGGACCTGCTGGAGATCCCGACCACTGGCGAGACCCTGGACAATATCGTGGCCTTCTGGACGCCGAAGCAACCGGTCAAGGCGGGTGATTCGCTGAGCTATGGCTACAAGTTGTATTGGAGCGCCTTACCGCCGGTTGGCACGCCCCTGGCGCGAGTGCATGCGACCCGTTCGGGCATGGGCGGCTTTATCGAGGGCTGGGCGCCGGGCGAACATTATCCCGAGGTCTGGGCGCGGCGCTTTGCCGTGGACTTCACAGGCGGCGGTCTGGAGCGGTTGCCGGAGGGAAGCAGGATCGAGCCGGTGGTCACTACCTCCAATGGACGGGTGAAGGACTTTAACGTCCTTAAACTGGATGAGATTGATGGTTATCGCGTGACATTCGACTGGTATCCAACTAATGACGATGTCGATCCGGTTGAGCTGCGGCTGTTTATCCGTACTCAAGAGCGCACCTTGAGTGAGACTTGGTTGTATCAGTACTTTCCGCCGGCGCCGGAAAAGCGGCGTTATCCCTGAAGGGGGGGACACCGCCTGATTGAGGTGGTGTCCGGGTTGCTCCTTTCGTGGCATTGCGCCGAAGATGTGCCTGAGATCACTGCACGTCCGGCACCAGCACCGGGTCTGTCCTGTACAGGCTCGGCTCCATGCGCTTGAGGTTTTCTACCTTCGGCAGGTCATTGAAAACGATATACGGCGAATACGGGTGTAATGTCAGGTAGTTTTGGTGATAGCCCTCGGCTGGGTAGAAGTTCTTGTTTTCCTCAATCCTGGTAACAATCGCCGACGGAAATACTTTGGCCGCATTTAACTGCTCAATATAGGCTTGGGCAACTTTTTTCTGATCGGCATTCACCGCAAAGATCGCCGACCGGTATTGGGTGCCGCTGTCCGGGCCCTGACGGTTGAGTTCGGTGGGGTCATGAGCTACCAGGAAGAACACCTGCAGCAGCTTGCCGTAGCTGATCTGGCTCGGATCGTAGGTGATCTGCACCGACTCGGCATGACCGCTGGTGCCGTCGCCGACATCCTCGTAATGCGCGGTGTTTACCGCGCCGCCTGCGTAGCCGGCGACCACATTCTGTACCCCACGCACATGCTGAAACACCCCCTGCACGCCCCAGAAACAGCCGCCGGCAAATACCGCCGTGGCCTGGCTGGCCGCTACCGGTTCATCCAGCGCCGCTGGGGCGATCTGCGCCGCCGTCTCGGCGGCCCCGGCAAAACGCAGGACCATCGACACCGACAGCGCCACGCCGGCAAGCGCGCTAAGCATCAGCAGCGGCGACCTGACTTTCTTCTGTCGCATGGATTTGTTCATGTTGTTTATCCTCTTGAGTATCAACCGAAGGTGAAGACGTAGGCCTGGACACCGGGATCAAGAAACTCGATGGAGAACGTGTGATCGGTGATCTCCCCAACCTGCCGCGCCAGTTGGTAGAGGCGTTGCTCGACCACGACGCCTTCGCCATTGGCGTCGGTGTCGGTACCGTGGTGGGCGCCTGGTATATCGCCGTCGATGCGCACCTTGAAGCGTACCGGCTTGCCATCGCTCCCTGGACCTAGTACCAGGTGCAAGTCTCGGGCGTGAAAGCGATAGACGACCTTGCCCGAGGCCCGGTTTAGCGCAGCCTGTTCCGAATGAACGGTCCAGTTGCCTTCCAGCCCCCACTCGTTCAGTGCCGGTTGTTGTGGCGCCACATAGTTCTTCGGCTGGTCGGCGACCTGTTCGGTAGGGGACGCGAAGTTTTCGGCGCGGTCATAACCAATATAGGTTTCCTCGGACTTCACTTGCGCCTCTCCGGCGGCCTGCGTCTCTCCCTCGGCCTGGGCAGTGACCAAGCCGCCAGAGACATGCTTGTTGCCGGCTTCGGCCAGCAGTTGCTGAATGACCTGCTCGGAGCCGGCATAGTCGCCTTCGCCGAAGTGGTGGTGGCGCACGCGACCCTGGGTATCGACAAAGTAATACGCTGGCCAGTATTGGTTGTCGAAGCTGCGCCAGATCTTGAACTGATTGTCGATCGCTACCGGGTACTGGATGCCCAGTCTGGCGACGGCCTGGCGCACATTGTCGACATCCCGCTCGAAGGCGAACTCCGGGGCGTGCACGCCGATCACCACCAGCCCCTGATCGTGATACTTCTGCGCCCAGGCGTTGACGTAGGGCAAGCTGCGCAGGCAATTGATGCAGGAGTAAGTCCAGAAGTTGATCAGTACTACCTTGCCCTTGAGATCGGCGGCGCTCAACGGTGCCGAGTTGAGCCATTGCACGGCTCCCGAGAGGTCGGGCAGGACACCTTCTATCGGTAAGGCGCCTTCGTCGCCGGTCTTGACGGCCGTCGCCACGATGTTGTCATCGGCCTGGTCGTCGTCGCCCGAGGTCCTCATCGCGTCACCTGGTGCTGCGGGGTCCCTTTGTACGACCGGGACCAGGGTGTCGAGTAGCTTCTGTTCGATATCGGAGGTGGCAACGCTGGAAACCCTGGTCAGCAGTCCGGTGTCCAGGCCCGAGGCAATCGCCGCCACACCGATCAGCATGATCGCGCCCAGGCCACGGCGCAGCCATTGGCCGGTGCCGAGGTGGCGTTTCAGCGCCGTGAACAGGCGCCCCCCCGCCAGCAGCACGACGGCCAGGGAGGTGGCGGCACCGGCGGCATAGGCCAATAGCAACAGGGTGCTGCCGATATTAGCGCCTTCCAGCGCGGCGCCGGTGAGGACCAGACCAAGGATCGGTCCGGCGCAAGGTGCCCACAGCAGGCCAGTGGCAATCCCCAGCAGCAAGGACGATTTGCCGCTCGGTTGGCCGCCGTCCTGGGCCGAACGCGCCAGGCGATCACCGGCTGACACCAATGGCCGAGCCAGGCGATCAGCCAGGCGCGGGAACAACAAGGTGATGGCGAAGAGCGCCATCAACGTCATCGCCAGCCAGCGACCGTATTGGTTGACCTGGACCACCCAGCCACCACCGACGGCGACCAGGCTGGCGACCAGGGCAAAGGTTAGCGCCATGCCGAACAGCAACGGCAGGCTGCTGCGGCGAAACGGTTCGTCGTAGCGAGCGAAGACAAACGGTAGCACCGGCAGGATACACGGGCTGAGGATGGTCAACAGACCGCCCAGGTACGCCAGGATAAGTAGAATCATGATTGAAGATCCTTGTGAGAAATCGTGAGAGAGCGATCTTGCGCAAATCTCCGAGAGCGGTTGCCAACGAATAGGCCTTTGAGGTCACCAACCCCTGCGTAGGCAAACCCGTTTCCACACACACCAATGTCCACAAGGATAGCGGCGGTCAGGCCGCTTCTGGGGCAAAGGTGATAGCCACGCCGTTCATGCAATAGCGCAACCCAGTTGGCCGCGGGCCATCGGGAAACACGTGCCCCAGGTGCCCACCGCAGCGCTGACAGTGCACTTCGATGCGAGAACCTCCCAGCGAAGTGTCGCGACGGGTGCTCACAGCGTTTTCCAGCGGCGCGGTGAAGCTGGGCCAACCAGTGCGACTGTCGAATTTGGCAGCCGAGGTGAACAGCGCCAGTTGGCAGCCGGCACAAGCAAACACACCGTCACGGTGCTCGTCATTGAGAGCGCTGCTGTAAGGCCGCTCGGTGCTTTCATTACGCAGCACCTGATATTGTTTGTCGTTCAGTAACGTGCGCCATTCGTCATCGCTGTGGGTGACTTCGAAGGTCTCATCCGGAACAGCCTGAGCAGGCTGGCCACTCAGGGTGGCGGCCGTGGCGCGCCAGTCGACAAAGCCGGCCGCGAGCAGGGCGCCAGCGCTGGAGAAAAGAAAGCCTCTTCTAGAGGACATAATGTCACTTCCACGGCAATTGATCAGGCTTGAAGTGTCAGGCGCTCACGGTCGCCAAATCCTCCCGTAAAGTTAAATTAATTGTGAATATTTCCGCGTAACGATCCGGCACAATGGATTTGACCTCGTTCTGTACGATGATCCGGATATTTCCTGCAGGAGTGCTGCCCATGGATTCACCCAAACGCATATTGATTGTCGAGGATGACTGCCATCTGGCCGGATTGCTGAGCCTGCACCTGGAGGATGAAGGCTATGAGGTCACTCATTGCGCCGATGGCACCCTGGGGCTGGCGCAACTGGAAAAGGGCTCATGGGATGCATTGATTCTCGACCTGATGCTGCCGGGCGTCGATGGCCTGGAAATCTGTCGCCAGGCGCGGGCTATGGCGCGCTACACGCCGATCATCATCACCAGTGCCCGTTCCAGTGAAATGCACCGGGTGCTGGGTCTCGAACTGGGCGCCGACGATTACCTGGCCAAACCGTTTTCCATGCTCGAGCTGGCGGCGCGGGTCAAGGCGCTGCTGCGCCGGGTCGATGCCCTGGCCAAGAGCCTGAAGGTCGATGCCGGCAGTCTTGAACTCAACGGCCTGAGGCTCGACCCGCTGACCCGCCAGGCCCAGGTCGACGGTCAATACCTGGAGCTGACACCGAGGGAATTCGACTTGCTGCACTTCTTCATGAAGAATCCCAGTACGGTGTACTCGCGCATGGACTTGCTGAACCAGGTCTGGGGTTACCAGCACGACGGCTACGAACACACGGTCAACACGCATATCAATCGCCTACGAGCGAAGATCGAGGTCGATCCGACGCAGCCCGAGCGAATCCTCACGGTCTGGGGCCGGGGTTATCGCTTCGCGCCTTCGGGACATGCCGAATGAACCTGACCCTGTCCCAGCGGTTGTCCGTGGTCTTTTCGATCTTGTTGCTGGCCTGCTGCAGTGCCTCGGTATGGTTGCAGGTGCGTGCCAGCGACATGCGCGAAAAGGAAGTGGTCCAGGGGCTGTCGCGCAACCTGGCCCGCGGTATCGCTCTGGAAAACCGCTTAATGGGCGCCGAAGGCCTGACCATGGAGAGCGTGCGGGTGCTGTTTGGCAAGTTGATGAACGTCAATCCGAGCGTGGAGGTCTACCTACTCGATCCGAGCGGGCGGATCACCGGTGACGCGGCGCCACAAGGCCACCTCAAGCGCGACCATGTCGACTTGCAACCGATCCAACTCCTGCTCGACGACCAGCCCTTGCCGATCCTCGGTGACGACCCGCGCAGCAATGACGGGCGCAAAGTGTTCAGTGCCGCTGTGTTGCAGGGCGGCGGCAAGAGTTTGGGTTATCTCTATGTCGTGTTGCAAGGCGAGGAGCATGATCGCCTGGCGGCACGGGTCTTGGCCAGTTCGGTCCTGCGCACCACCTTGTGGGCCATGACCCTGGTGGCGTTACTCGGGCTGATCGCCGGGCTGATCGCTTTCCGGCTGATCACCCGACCGTTGCGCCGACTGACCGACACTATGCGCGATTTCGACACCGACGTACCGCCGGATCGCCTGCCGGTGCTGTCGAGGACGGGGTTCGGCAGTCGTGACGAAATCGAAGTGCTGGAGGCCAGTTTTGCGCAAATGGCGACCCGTATCGGCGAGCAATGGCAAACCTTGACCCAGCTCGACCAGGATCGCCGTGAACTGGTGGCGAATATCTCCCATGACCTGCGTACACCCCTGGCCTCGCTGCACGGCTACCTGGAAACCCTCTCGCTCAAGGACGCGGTGCTGGCTGCCGACGAGCGCCGGCGCTACCTCGGCATTGCCTTGGCCCAGAGCAACAAGGTTGGCAAACTGGCCCAGGCGTTGTTCGAGCTGGCGCGCCTGGAGCACGGCGCGGTGCGTTTGGAGTGCGAGGATTTTTCCCTCAGTGACCTGCTTCAGGACGTCTTCCAGAAGTTTGAGCTGATGGCCGAGACCCGCCGTTCGAAACTGCTGGCGATGGTGCCTAGGGGCGCCTCAATGGTGACTGCCGACCTGGGCATGATCGAGCGGGTGCTGACCAATCTGATCGACAATGCGTTACGTCATAGCCCCGCAGGCGGGACCATCGAAGTGGCGCTGGCGCGGGAGGCGGGAAAAGTGCAGGTGACCGTCAGCGATACCGGACCGGGGATTCCGGCCCAACTGTTGGAAAACCTCTTTCGCCGTCCCTTTAATCATGATGGCGACCGTCGCTCCGGCGGCCTCGGGTTATTGATCGTGCGGCGCATCCTGCAACTGCACGACAGCCAGATCCGTTTACTGTCGATCCCGAAGAAGGGCGCAGTGTTCTATTTCGAGCTGACGGCGGCGGGCGATTGACTCAGTCGTTAGCATCCGGCTGGCGGGAGGCTTGGTGCTTCTTCTCGGTGGGGGTGCTGCTGGAGCAGTGGCAGCGCGTTTTGTAGGATCCATCTGAATTGCCGGTCAGGACACCAGAGGGCATGAACTTGTCAGGGGCTGGGGGTCTTATGTCGAACACCGGACGATCTCGCTACTTATCCTCGTAGGATCCAAAGCAGACAAGTTGCCCGGAGTTTTGATGGCGATCATGATGCCTGAGCAGGCCCACGGTCCCGGCTTTGTTGCGATCCCTGGGCAGCCGACCGAGGAAGTTGTCGGTGCTGGCGAAGGTGTCCGGTCAATCGTGAACCCTGACAACAGGAGATCTATCATGAAAATCATTCCCTACCTGACCTTCAACGGTCGTTGCAAGGAAGCTTTTGCGTTGTACCAGAAAGTGCTCGGCGGCGAGCTGTTTTCCATGTCTTTTGCCGAGGCACCGGCAGAAGTGGGTATGCCCAAGGACGCAAACATGATCCTGCATGCCTGCCTGACTCTGGGCGATTTCAGCCTAATGGCCTCCGATTGCCCGCCCGGCCAGCCGTATCACAAGCCGCAAGGTGTATCGGTTTCCCTCAATGTCGACAGCGTGGCCGAGGCCAAGCGGTTGTTTGATGGCTTGAGCGCGGGTGGCAAGGTTTTCATGCCGCTGGAGAAAACTTTCTGGGCGCAACGCTTCGCCATGTTCGAAGATCGTTTCGGCATTGCCTGGATGGTCAACTACGAAGGGAAGCATAAGCAGCACTGATGAAGTGCCTTGTTCACTGGTCGCCGTGGCCGGTGAGCAAGGCGAAAAGCCGTTTTCTTGGAGGGATCCTGTGTTCCTTGACCATCATCGGGATCGGGTTGGCGCAGTCATCGATCGCGAATTTGCACCGATCACAGCAACCGGCGGCCAAGACTGGTAAAATCCTGCGGTTTTCTGGATATCAAACCGCCTATCTGTAATGAGACATCGACAATGAGTAATGAACTGAGCGAGGAGGAGATGCGCTTGGCGCTGTTTGGTACCTCCGGCCCAAGCGCCGACCCAATATCGGCGCTACTGCCTGAGGCAAAGCCTACACCTGCTCCGCCACCAGCCCCCAAGCGTCGAACGATGGCCAAGGCGCTCTCGCCGAAGCTGAGGGTCACGCTACACGCCACGCGGGAGTTTGAAGGTCAGATTGAGGTGCTCACTTATGACGCTAATACCCTGAGCACCTTCATCGCAGAACAAGAGGCCAGGAACGAGGCGAAAAAGAAGAAGTTCCGCTACTTCGAGGTGGTGTCGGTCAAACCCATCTAACATCGGCTAGCCCAGACAGCGGAGCGTTACAACGAGAAGCGCGCCAGCATGCCATCCAGTTCCACCGCTAGATGCCCCAGCTCCTGGCTGGCGGTGCTGGTCTGGGCGGCACCGCTGGCGGTCTGCATGGAAAGGTCACGAATCAGCACCAGGTTGCGGTCCACTTCACGCGCCACCTGGGCCTGTTGCTCAGCAGCGGTGGCGATTATCTGGTTGCGTTCATCAATGCCAACCACCGAGCGGGAAATACTCCCTAATACGTCCTTGGTTACCTGCGCCCGTTGACGCGTGCGGCCAGCCTGGGCGGCACTTTCGGCCAGGGCCTGGACGGTCTGGCCGGTGCCCAGATGAATGCCATCCATCATCTGTTCGATTTCCCGTGTCGAGGCCTCGGTGCGATGGGCCAGGTTACGCACTTCGTCGGCTACTACGGCAAAGCCGCGCCCTGCATCGCCAGCTCGTGCCGCTTCGATGGCGGCATTAAGCGCCAGTAGATTGGTCTGGGCGGCCACGCTGCGGATCACTTCCAGCACCTTGCTGATACCCTGGGTCTCCGTCGCCAGGGCCTGGGCGCGCAGGCTGGCCTGCTCGACCTGATCGGCCAGAGCGCCGATGTCGGTCATGGTTTCATCCAGTTGCTGTTGGCCCTCGCGCACGGAGGCGCTTGAGTCGCGCGATTCAGTGGAGGTTTCCAGGGCATTGCGAGCTACTTCCTCGACCACCTGACTCATCTGGGTGACGGCAGTGGCAGCCTGTTCGATCTCGGCGCATTGCTGCTGCAGGTCCTGGGCACTGTCGTGCATGATCGCGTCCATCTCTTGGGTCGCCGCGTTCAGACGGCCAACGGCGCCACCGATCCGCTGGATAACCCCGTGCAACTGGTCGCGCATATGCCCGAGCATCTGCAGTAGCTGCGCCACTTCGTCCAGGCCGTGGGCAACCACCACCTGGCTGAGATCACCGGCGGCGATAGTCTTGGCTACCTGCAAGGCCTGGCGCAGTGGTTGGGTGATGCTCACGCTCAGCCGCCAGGCCTGTAACAGCATCAAGGCCAGCGCCGCGCCAATGACAATGGGCAGCAATAGCTGGACCTTACGGAAGGTGTCGGCGGCGTTTTCCAGGGCTTGTGCAGTGCTTTGCTTGTTCAGTTCGCGAAGCAGTTGCACTTGCATGTCCATCAACGAGCCTTGATTGTTCAGGTTGTTGTTGGCCAGGTTGCCAGCCTCATTTACCCGCTGGTGCTCAACTAGATCAATGGCCTGCTTGAACAGTGCGACAAACTGCCGCGAAGCACCCTGGAGCAAGTTGATCGAGTCTCGCTCCGCCCCTTCAGGCACCTTGGCCAGGTATTGGGTGAACCCCTGGTCGATCTCGGTATTGAGCTGTTGCAGGTTGATCTTACGGTTAGCCAGTTCGGTCGGGTCGTTGGCATATACCAGTAACAACGCAGCCTCGGTGCGCAGCTTGGCCAGGTCGATGGCGATGGCATCTGCCTGGGCGATACTCGACAGCGGTCCTTGCTCGATCAATTCCCCCTGATGGCGAATGTGCTGCATCGCCACCAGGCATACCGCGCCCAAGGTGCTCAGCAGCAAGGCGCACAGGCCGAAACTGGCCAGCAGGCGCTTGCCGATACTCAGGCGACGTAGCGGGGAGGGACGGTGGGAGGGTTTGCGCAGGAAGGCGAAACGAAGGTTCACGGCGATGGACTCATATGAAGAACTACGCCAGCGGTTGTAGCAAAGTTGTGTGATGGCTTTATGTCATTATTGTTGATGTTGCAAATTGAGTGTGCCGAGCCTGGGATGTTCGCGTCAGTGCGGGTGCTTCTGCAGGCAGGTGCCAGGTGCTTTTCTCTCAGTGGATGGATCAGGAGACTACCTGAGTTTCTGAAAACCCATCTTGAGGAGGCAAGGCAGGGACAGGCTAGATGTGCCGATCCATCATCGGCACATTGGCGAGGCTGTCTTGCATAACATCTATCGGGCTGCGGCTTATCTACTTACGCTCTGGACGTTGGCCGGTTGCGGAACGGGAAGCACCCTCCTGCGTGGCGACGATGCCGTCAGCAAAAGCTTGGCGGGGTATCGTACTTATTGCCAGGCGATTCCACGCATGTACAGTGGGGTGGTCTACGATTTTTGCGTAATGCATGGAGAACCTACCGCACAATGGCAGCCAGATGGCTCGCCTGTTGGCAACTTTCCCCTGATAGTGCTGGATATTCTGGTTTCTGGCGTCGTGGACACCGTTGTACTGCCATACACGATTAATCAGCAAGTCCGAGAGGGAAGCATGGTGATTCGGCGTTAGCGCCCGAGTGTCCACTGATAGTCTGATGTAAACAGGTGCATTCGACCCTTTCAAGGGGCTTGATCCAATGCGCGCTCACACAACTCGTTGTCCCTATCGTCCTCAAGTGAACCGCGATCGAGGAACAGGAACACCACGGCGGCTGTCAGTACGGTGATAGCCGCCAATACCCGCAGCAAGGTGCTGAAGGCAGCACTGTATCCCTGGATCAGCGCAGCATGTCCGGCGGTGGGCAGCAGTTGCTCGGCACCGTTCAGGTCACCGGTCGCCAGGTGTTGTGCGGCGTCGATGATGTGGGGCAACGCAGTGCCAGGCAGGGCGGCCAGATTGTCGGCCGTAAAGGTCGATAGCAACGCCGTCGCGACGGCAAGGGCCACGCCCTCACCGGCCACTCGGGTGGTGCTGAAAATGCCCGTAGCCATACCGGCGCGCTCCTTGGGGACGACGCTGACCGCCATGCCATCCATCAAGCCCCAGGGCAGGCTGATGCCAGCGCCGATCACCAGCATCGGCCAGGCCAGTGGTGCCGCGCCACTGCCCACCGGCACATGGCTCAGCCAGTACAGCCCCACCGCGCACATCAGTAAGCCACTGCCGCACAAGGTTGACGGCGACAGCCAACGGGTCAGGTAGCCGGCGGCGATCGGCAACACCAGCAACGGGGCCGACAAGGCGATCAGCAATTGGCCGGCGGCGATTTCGCTCATTCCTTCGATACCCACGAAACGGATCGGCAGCAAGATCAACAGCACCACGAAGGAGTAGGCCGGCGCGGTCGCCAGCAGTTGCACGCCGACAAAGCGCGCAAAACGGAACAACGACAAGTCGAGCATCGGTTGCGCGACACGCTGCTCGATCCGCACAAAGGCGGCGAAGGACAACAGCGCGACGACGAACAGCCCCAGGGATAGCGGATCGGCCCAGCCGTTTTCCGGCACCTTGAGGATGGCGAATGTGAAGATGCCCAGCGCTCCAGTGAAGGTGATCGCCCCCGGCCAATCGATCCCCGTCGCCTCAGGGTTGCGCGACTCCTCCATGCAGCGTGCGGCCAATCCCAGCGAGATTGCCGCCGGCAGGGTAATCAACAGAAAGATCAGGTGCCAGTCGAAGGCCTCGATGATCGCACCGGCCAGCACGGGACCGAAGGCCAGGCCGATGCCGAAGCTGGCACCGACGAAGCTGAAGGCCCGCAGGCGCGCCGGACCGTCGAACACCTGCGCCAGAGCCGACATACCGCCGGAGAAAGCAGCTGCGGCGGCCAGGCCCTGGGCTGCCCGCAGCACATCGAACAACATCAGGTTGGGAGCAAACGGCAGTGCGGCAGCAAGCACGGCAAAGGTGCTGACGCCGCCGATAAAGATTTTCTTGCGGCCATAGCCATCGGCCAGGGCACCGGCCAACATCAGGCAACTGCCGAAGGTTAGCAAAAAGGCGTTGGTCACCCAGCTCATCTGCATCGGCGTACCACCCAGGGCATGACTGATGGCAGCTAGCGCAACGGCTGGTGCGGTGAAGTTGAAGGGCATGGTCAAGGCCGTGAGGCATACGGCCAGAAAGATCAGTCGCTGTTGTAACAATGAGTGAGGCACTGGTGGAGTCCTTGCGGTGGGGCGAGAAGCGGCGCTGCTTGAAAAAAGCCTGATGATGTTGCGCTGGTTTGCCGACGACGGTGAAGCGTGCAAGGATCTTAAAGAGCGAGTAATCGAGTTGAAAACGGTAAATATTCCGCCCATATCGGAATAAAAAGATCGAATAGGAGAGGTAGGTGGATCGACTCAGTGGCTTGATGCCCTTTATCCGCACGGCGGAACTGGGCAGTTTCGTCGCAGCGGGCAGGGCGTTGGGGTTGTCCGCATCAGCGGTCGGCAAGGGCGTGAGTCGCCTGGAACAGCAGTTGGGGGTACGATTGTTTCAACGCTCGACCCGCAGCCTTAGTTTGACTGATGAGGGACGGGTGTTTCAGGAGCGCTGCCGACGCATCCTGGATGATCTGGATGATGCCCAGGCCGCCTTGTCACAGTCCACGGAAGTGCCGCGTGGACGCTTGCGGCTGAGCCTGCCGGTTGCCAGCTATCATCTGTTTCAGTCGGTGTTGATGGCGTTCATGGCGTTGTATCCCGATATCGAGCTGGACATCGATTTCAGCGACAAGTTGGTGGACCTGATCGAAGAGGGGTTTGACGTTGCCATTCGTAGTGGCGACCTGCCTGATTCGCGTCTGATCCGTCGATCCTTGCCCGGCGTGCAACTGGTGCTGTGCGCCGCGCCGGCTTATCTGGAGCGTCATGGCACGCCGCGCACGCCGGCAGAGCTGGATGATCATCTGACAGTGCGTTTTCGCTATTTCAAGAATGGCAAGCTGCAAGACTGGCCGTTGTTGCGAGAGGAGGGCGCTCGCGAGTCTCGGACTCGCACGGTGATGGTCAGCAATAATATGGAAATGGTCCGTGGCGCGCTGATCCATGGATTTGGTTTGGGCACCCTCCCTGACTTTCTTGCCCGTGAGGCATTGGCCGCCGGTTCGTTGCGCTGTTTGCTGCATGAACACCTCATTGCGCCAGACCCGATGAGCATCGTCTGGCCGTCGAGCCGCCAGCTATCGCGCAAGATTCGCGTGTTTGTCGATTTTGTCTGCGAGCGCCTCGAACAGGAGACCGCACAGCTTCGCGCGACCATCGCCTCGGAGTGCTCCTCGGCACAGGTAGCTCGATGATGACAACACGGTTATTCACTTGAGCCCGATCCCGCGCCTGGTGAAATTGTGGCGGGCGGGCTAGCCTGCTTGCCACGAGAATGTGCAAGGTTCCAAACGGGCCGGCGCTGCCGGTGCCACAATCATCCATTGCAACCAAGGAGCATGAGCATGACCCACTCAGTGGCCTACCAGCCACCCCAGGTCTGGACCTGGAGCAAGGAAAACGGCGGCAAATTTGCCAGTATCAACCGACCCATCGCCGGCGCGACCCATGACCGGGAATTGCCAATCGGACGTCATCCGTTACAGTTGTATTCCCTGGCGACACCCAATGGCCAAAAGGTCACCATCTTGTTGGAAGAGTTGCTGGCCCTGGGTCATCAAGGCGCGGAATACGACGCCTGGTTGATTCGTATTGAGGAAGGCGATCAGTTCGGCAGCGGTTTCGTGGAGGTGAATCCGAACTCCAAGATCCCCGCGTTGATGGACCACAGTGGGCCAAAACCGATTCGCCTTTTCGAGTCGGGGGCGATTTTGCAATACCTCGCCGAGAAATTCGGCGCGTTCCTGCCGACCACGCCGGCAGATCGTGCTGAGTGCCTGTCCTGGTTGTTTTGGCAGATGGGCAGCGCACCGTATCTAGGCGGCGGTTTTGGGCATTTCTATGCCTATGCGCCGACGAAGATCGAATACGCGATCGATCGGTTCGCCATGGAAACCAAACGCCAACTCGATGTGCTTGACAAGCAGTTGGCCGTCAGCGAATACATTGCCGGGGCCGAATACACCATCGCCGACATGGCGATATGGCCCTGGTACGGTGGTTTGGCGAAGGGGCGTCTCTATGACGCTGCACAGTTTCTTTCGGTGCAGGATTATCGACATGTCCAGCGTTGGGCCGATGCCATCGAGGCGCGTCCGGCGGTGCAGCGCGGGCGAATGGTCAACCGAGCGTTCGGTGAACTTTCCAGTCAGTTGCGCGAACGCCACGAGTCCACGGACTTCGACACGCGCACCGAAGACAAGCTGGCCACCTCGGGTCAGTGACTACGAGGCGCCGACGAAAGAAGATCCGTTACTCGCCCATGGCGTCGAGTAACAGACGACCCGTGTCAGTCAGATTGGGGTTCAGGGGCGGCGTTTACGTTGGGAGCCTGAAGCGGCTTTTCCCCGCTATTGGCATCTCTGTCTGTCGGGCTCGCGACCCTGGTCGAGGGCTCGCCCGGCATATTCGCGAGCGCTGTTTCGGCCTTGATTGCACGGATTTCCAAGGCTTTGTTCGCGGCGCGCTGTGTGTCGAGCTGTTGCTTGATCGCCGCACTTTTTTCCAGTGCCACCCGCAGGCGTTCCTGGAAGAGCGGGCGTTCGGTTTCCAGCAGGATCGTTCGTTGCGAGAGCGCTTTCTCTCGCTCGCTGCTTTGCTGAAGTTGCTCCTGCGCCTGTCGCATCTCCTTCATCAACCCCCGGCCTTCGGCCAGCAGGCGCTCGTTGTCGCGATGTAATTGAGTGATTTCATCCTGGCGTACCAAGGCACTTTGCTGGGCCTGACGCAATTCCATCTGTACCTGTTGTAGCTGGCCTTCATGGCGACGCTGTTCCTGCTCGCGTTGTTCCTTGGCTGCGCTGCGAAAGTGTTCCAGAGCGTCGCGGGCATGCTGGTGCTTGTCTTCCAGCGAGTGGATCTGCTTTTCCTTGTCCTTGAGGCGCAGTTCGCTGTCGCTGAGGGCCTGACGCAGGCCAGCATTGCGGGTCTGTTCGGTCTGCAGCATGGAGCGAGTGGTCTGCAAGTCCTGTGACTGCTGCGCTAAGGCTGCGGCCTGAACCTCAAGCTGCTGCTCAAGCTGCTCTTGCTTCTGTGTGGCCTGCGTCAGGTGTATCTGCCATTGGGCCTGTTGTTCCTGCCAGTGGGCCTGAGCCCGTTCCAGCGGCTCCTGAGCCTGTTCCTGCAGGCGCCAGGCGAGGCGGGCGACCAGCGCGGCGAGCTCTTCTTCGAGGTCTTCCTGAGGCACCGCCAGGCGCTGGTCACTTTCGGCCAGCTCCTTCAGGTACCGGTGAATGGTGGTTTTCGAGCCCGTATTACCCATTTCGATACGTACTGCATCAATGCTGGGGTGTTCGCCACGGGCGAGGATCGCCAATCGCGCGGTCTGCACCACTGCCTTGTTCACGCCGCCGCGAGCCATGTCTTCTCCTACGATTTCGTACTGTGGTATGTACCCTGTAATTACATAGCATAACAGTAAAACTTAATCGATTCATATTAGAATTTTATAACACGGGATATACTAGTATTATCCCGTGTTAGAGGCATTCTTTTGCATTTGCCCCTGTTCTTTGCGTACACCTGCCGGAATCTCTGCTCATGAGCGAGCTCGACCGTTATTTGCAAGCCGCCACGCGCGACAACACCCGGCGCAGCTATCGGGCCGCCATCGAGCACTTCGAAGTCAGTTGGGGTGGATTTCTGCCGGCCACTGGCGACAGTGTCGCGCGCTATCTGGTCGCCCATGCCGGGCTGCTCTCGATCAACACCCTAAAACTGCGTCTCTCGGCCCTGGCTCAGTGGCACAACAGCCAGGGATTTACCGACCCCACCCGGGCACCGGTGGTACGCCAGGTGTTCAAGGGCATCCGCGCCCTGCATCCGATGCAGGAAAAGCAGGCCGCGCCCTTGCAGTTGCAACACTTGAAGCAGGTGATCGCTTCGTTGGCGGGTGAGGCACAGGCCGCGTCAGCGCGGCAAGATCGGCCGCGACTGCTGCGCGCCCGGCGCGATACGGCACTGATTCTGCTGGGGTTCTGGCGCGGCTTTCGCAGCGATGAGTTGTGCCGGCTGGAGATCGAACACGTCCAGGCACAGCCGGGCGCCGGTATCACCCTGTACCTGCCGCGCAGCAAAAGTGACCGGGACAACCTCGGACGCACCTACCAGACCCCGGCGCTGCGACGGCTTTGTCCGGTACAAGCGTATATCGAGTGGATCAATTGCGCGGCGCTGGTGCGTGGCCCGGTGTTTCGTGCTGTCGACCGCTGGGGCAACGTGGGCAATGAGGGGTTGCACGCCAACAGCATTATCCCATTGTTGCATCAGGCCCTGGAGCGTGCGGGCATCGCCGCCGAGCACTACACCAGCCACTCGTTGCGTCGAGGCTTTGCCACTTGGGCCCATGGTAGCGGCTGGGATCTGAAATCGCTGATGGGTTATGTCGGCTGGAAGGATTTCAAGTCTGCCATGCGTTATGTCCAGGCCAGTCCGTTTGCGGGCACGGGTCTGCTCGGCGAGAAGGCTGTCCAGCAAGGTTTATAGGATTTCTTCTATTAATACCCTGGTCTTATAGCGAAAACCAATCGCGAGTATCAGCTTTGCCAATGAGCCGGAATGCCAAAGAGTAGCTAGGATTCTCCCATCAACTTCTTAACCCCTGACGGAGAGTCACGATGCCTATCATCAACAGCCAAGTTAAACCGTTCAAAGCCACCGCTTACAAAAACGGCAATTTCATCGAAGTGTCGGACGCTGACCTGAAAGGCAAATGGTCGGTGGTGTTCTTCTACCCAGCCGACTTCACCTTCGTCTGCCCTACTGAACTGGAAGACCTGGCTGACAATTACGAGGCGTTCCAGAAGCTGGGCGTTGAAATCTACAGCGTGTCGACCGACACCCACTTTGCCCACGCCGCCTGGCATAACACCTCACCCGCCATCGGCAAGATTCAGTACACCATGATCGGTGACCCGACCCTGACCATCTCCCGCAACTTCGACGTATTGATCGAAGAAGCTGGCCTGGCCGACCGTGGCACCTTCGTGATCAACCCTGAAGGTCAGATCAAGATCGTTGAACTCAACGATGGCGGCGTAGGTCGTGACGCTTCCGAGCTGCTGCGCAAGATCAAGGCGGCTCAGTACGTCGCTGCCCACCCGGGCGAAGTCTGCCCAGCCAAGTGGCAGGAAGGCGAGGCTACTCTGGCTCCGTCCCTGGACCTGGTCGGCAAGATCTAAGCCAGTGAGTCAGCCAAGGGCGGTCATCCGCACTTCATAAGTCGACCGCACCGCCCAACGACGCCCGGGTGGTAATCACCTGGGCGTCGTTATTTCTACGGTACTGAAAAGGGAAATCGCCCGCATGTTGGACGCCAATCTTAAAGCCCAGTTGAAGTCGTACCTGGAACGGGTTACGCAACCGATCGAGATCGTCGCCTCCCTTGATGACGGCGCGAAATCTCAGGAAATGCTCGCGTTGCTCAAAGACGTCGCCAGTCTTTCCAGTCAGATCATCTTGTTGGACAACGGCACCGATGCGCGCAAGCCATCGTTCTCGTTGAATCGCCCGGGAGCCGATATCAATCTGCGTTTCGCCGGCATCCCCATGGGCCACGAATTCACTTCGCTGGTGCTGGCCTTGCTGCAAGTCGGCGGCCACCCATCGAAGGCCAGTGTCGAGGTGATCGAGCAGATCCGCTCGCTCAAGGGTGAGTTTAACTTCGAGACTTATTTCTCGCTGTCCTGCCAGAACTGCCCGGATGTGGTCCAGGCACTGAACCTGATGGCCGTGCTGAACCCGAGCATCCGTCACGTCGCCATCGATGGCGCGCTGTTCCAGGACGAAGTCAACGATCGCAAGATCATGGCCGTGCCGAGTGTCTACCTCAATGGTGTGAATTTCGGTCAGGGCCGCATGGGCCTTGAGGAAATCCTCGGCAAGCTCGACAGCGGTGCCATCGAGAAGCAGGCGGAAAAACTCAATGCCAAGGACGCTTTTGACGTCTTGGTGGTCGGCGGTGGCCCGGCCGGTGCCGCGGCAGCGATCTACGCCGCTCGTAAAGGCATCCGTACCGGTGTCGCGGCCGAGCGTTTCGGCGGCCAGGTATTGGACACCATGACCATCGAGAACTTTATCTCGGTCCAGGAAACCGACGGACCGAAACTGGCCCGCGCTCTGGAAGAACATGTACGCCAGTACGATGTCGACCTCATGAACCTGCAGCGCGCCAGCGCCTTGATACCGGCCAGGCATGTCGGTGAGCTGCACGAAATACGCTTCGAGAGCGGTGCCAGCCTCAAGGCCAAGACTGTGATCCTCGCCACCGGCGCCCGCTGGCGTGAAATGGGCGTGCCGGGTGAGCAGCAATACAAAGCCAAGGGCGTATGTTTCTGCCCGCACTGTGACGGTCCGCTGTTCAAGGGCAAGCGTGTCGCGGTGATCGGCGGCGGCAACTCGGGCGTCGAGGCGGCCATCGACCTGGCCGGTATCGTTAGCCATGTGACACTGCTGGAGTTCGACAGCAAGCTGCGCGCCGATGCTGTACTGCAACGCAAGTTGTACAGCCTGCCGAACGTGAATGTCATCACCCGTGCGCTGACTAGTGAAGTCAAGGGCGATGGGCAGAAGGTCACAGGCTTGACCTACAAAGACCTTGATTCGGGTGAGTTCAACAGCTTCGAACTGGAAGGTATCTTCGTGCAGATTGGCTTGCTGCCGAACACTGACTGGCTCAAAGGCAGCATCGAGCTGTCGCCGCGGGGCGAGATCATTGTCGATGCGCGCGGCGAGACGTCACTGCCGGGTATCTTCGCTGCCGGTGACGTTACCACGGTGCCACACAAACAGATCGTGATCGCCGTGGGCGAGGGTGCCAAGGCTTCGCTGAGTGCGTTTGATCATCTGATCCGTACCTCCGCTCCGGCTTGAAGCGGATAAGCAAAAGCCCCATGGATCGTCGATCCATGGGGCTTTTGTTTTTTTCGGCGCTGATCAGGCGTCTTGCAGCGGCGCCGGCTGGATGATTTCGACCCAATAGGCATCCGGATCCTTCACGAAGGCCAGGCTTTTCATGCGGCCATCGGTCAGGCGTTTCTGGAATTCCACGCCCAGGGCCTCGAAGCGCGCGCAAGCGGCACGGATATCCGGCACCGAGATGCAAATATGGCCGAAGCCGCGTGGATCGGTATTGCCGTTGTGGTAGGCAAATTCGGGGTCGTTCTCGGTGCCGTGGTTATGGGTTAGTTCCAAAATGCCAGGAATCGATTTCATCCATTGCATGCGCTCTGCCGCATCGACCGGGATCTGTGACTTGTCCACCAGAGCGAGGAAATACAGGCTGAATTCAGCCTCCGGGAAGTCACGTTTCTCAACCAGGGAGAAACCCAGTACGCGGGTGTAAAAATCCAGGGACTTGGTGGCGTCCTTGACGCGTAGCATGGTGTGGTTGAACACGAAGCCTTGAGTGGCGGTGTCGGGTTGAGCGGTAACGCCGGGGAATGTGTTGAGGTCATGCAGGCTCATAGGCCCTCCGCGAAAGTGATGAAGGCGGTCGATCAGTGCAGGGCCAGAACAGGCTGGCCGGTCTCGGACCTTGTGGGACACAGGATGATACGCAAGACGGAGTCTGACTCCAAATCCTGTAGATGAATTCTAGGGGCGCAGGGGATATATAGCGGGCGACTTCAGGAGGGTGGATAAGTTATATGAAGTGCGAACAGATAAACGTCGAAGCATAAAGAAGCCCGCCGAAGCGGGCATTGGGGCGCTAATCCTTCAGCAGCTTTCATCCTGTGAGAGTCGATGTGAAAAAAACGTGAAAGCTTCGGACGGATATCTTTTATCCGACCAACGTCTTCAAGAAGCAACGATCAGGAGTGCTCCATCATGGTAACCACCACGAAAACCCGGTCTGTCACAGCTCACGTCCCAGAGCAACTGGCCCAAAAAATCGATTTGATGGCAGAGCGTCTGGAACGCTCCAAAAATTGGATTGTCAAACAGGCTCTGTCCGCTTGGATAGACCAGGAAGAAGAACGTAGTCGCCTGACCCGCGAAGCCTTGGCTGATGTTGACGCTGGTCGGGTGATTGACCACCAGGCTGTCCAGGCTTGGGCCGATAGCCTCAGCACCGACACTCCGTTGCCGGTGCCGCGCTGATGGAGTTGAAGTGGACAAGCAAGGCCCTTTGCGACATTACCCGGTTGTACGCATTTTTAGCGTTGGTGAATCAAGCAGCTGCGGCACGAACTGTGCGGCAACTCACGGTTGCACCGCTCACGCTGTTGACCAACTCGCGCATTGGCGAACACTTGGAAGAGTTCGAGCCACGGGATGTGCGCCGAATTCAGATTGGCCATTGCGAGATGTGTGTCGAGATAGTGGACTCCACTAGCTAGCTGCTGCGCCTGTGGCATACCCACGAGGATAGGTAGCAGGGTGAAAACCGTGGCGATCGGCGCCAGTGCCAAGTTACCCGAGCTTCATCAATGATTAATCTGTTGCCGGAAAAGATAAGCGATTAGTACGCCTAAAAATTTTAGGCCATAACGGAATAAAATCGGTTGTCGGGTGTTCTGTTCTCGACATTTATGGAGTTTTTTATGCTCAAAAGTCATTTTTTCGCACCTTTTGCCGGCTGCCTCCTAACAATCGCCTGTGGTCAAGCGTTTGCGGCTTCCTCCCCTTACTCCACCCTGGTCGTTTTCGGCGACAGCCTGGCCGACGCCGGCCAGTTTCCCGATGGCTCGGCGGGTTCGACCTTGCGATTTACCAACCGAACCGGCCCGACGTTCCAAGGGGATTTTGGCCTGGTGTCATCGACCTTGCTGGGTTCAAGGCTGGGCGTCGCGCCAAATGACTTGAATGCCTCCACGTCTCCGGTTCGCGCCGCCCAAGGTTTGCCTGACGGCAATAACTGGGCGGTGGGCGGCTACCGTACCGACAATATCCTGGACTCCATTACTTCTGTCTCCAATACGGCGATTCCGCCTGGTAGTCCAGGTGCTGGCACCGTACTGCGCACGCGCCAAGGGTATCTACCGGCAAACGGTGGGCGGGCCGACCCCAATGCGCTGTATTTTCTATCCGGTGGTGGTAATGACTTCCTACAGGGGCTGGTGCTCAATCCGGGTCAAGCGATTGCCGCTGGCGGACGTCTGGCCGAAAGCGCCCAGACCCTGCAACAAGCCGGTGCGCGTTACATCATGGTGTGGATGCTGCCGGATCTGGGGCTTACACCGGCCCTCAATGGTACCCCGCTGCAGGCAGCGACCTCAGCGTTGAGTAACGTGTTCAACCAGGCGCTGGTGCAGCGGTTATCGCAAATTGATGCCCAGATCATCCCATTGAATATCCCGCTACTGCTAAAAGAAACCTTTGCCGACCCGGCTCGCTTTGGCCTGGCCACCGGGCAAAATCTCACCGGGACCTGCTTCAGCGGTGATGAATGCACCGCCAATCCCATCTATGGCATCGGTGGTACTCATCCGGACCCGACCAAGCTGCTCTATAACGATTCGGTTCACCCCACCATCGCCGGGCAACAATTGATTGCCGACTACGCCTATTCGCTACTGGCAGCCCCGTGGGAAATCACCCTGCTGCCGGAAATGGCCCAAGGCACCCTGCGCGCTCATCAAGATGAACTGCGCAACCAGTGGCAAGCCGACTGGGGTAATTGGCAGGCCGTAGGCCAATGGCGAGCAATTGTCGCCGCCGGTGGCCAACACCTGGACTTTGACGACCGGAGCAGCTCGGCCAGCGGTGACGGCAGCGGTTACAACCTGAATATCGGCGGCAGCTACCGGCTCAATGAAGCCTGGCGCGTCGGTGTAGCTGCCGGCTTCTACCGTCAGAAACTGGAGGCTGGCCCGAACGATTCGGACTACAAACTCAACAGCTACATGGGCACCGCGTTCGCCCAATACCAGCAAAACCACTGGTGGGCCGATGCCGCACTGACCGGCGGCAAGCTGGATTACGACAACCTCAAGCGCCGGTTCGCCCTGGGCGTCAGCGAAGGCAGTGAAAAAGGCGATACCGACGGCTGGCTGTGGGCCTTGAGCAGTCGCGTGGGTTATGACATTGCCCAACCGGGCAGCGAATGGCACCTATCGCCGTTCATCAGCGCCGACTATTCACGGGTCGAAGTCGATGGTTACTCGGAAAAGGACGTGCGCTCCACCGCGTTGAACTACGACGACCAACAACGTGATTCCAGGCGCTTGGGCGTAGGCCTGCAAGGCAGCTACCGTATCGCACCGCAAGCTCAGGTGTATGGCGAAGTGGCCCACGAGCATGAGTTTGAAAACGATGTCCAGCGGGTTAACATCGCGCTCAACAGCGTGCCAGGAATCGACTTCAAGCTCGATGGCTATACGCCGCGTACCCATTCGGATCGCCTGAGTCTTGGGGTTAGCCAGCGGCTGACGAAGGAGCTGGTGCTGAGTGCAGCATATAATGTGAGAAAGGATGACGGGTTGACCCAGCAAGCGGTCAATATGGGAATGAGCCTGGACTTCTGACGCAGTTATAAGACCCAGTGAGAAACCAATGCAGGAGGGTTCCATAGTTGAGGAGTTATCCTCAACGCTTCTGCGCCTGACATTGGTTTTGTTCTCCAGTACCTCGGAGACTATCCCCGCCTGTTATTTCTGCTGAAACTCTCCCTATGTCGCTATTCAACTGGCAGCCATTGCGGCATTCTAGTTTTCTGGCGTTTATCGGCTATCTCTACGACCTCAACCTAATAGGGCGAAGGCTTCGCGTAGGATTTTTTCTGTGTTCTCTATGGCGCCCGAATGGAAATGACCGACACCGATCAAGGAATTGCAGCGTTTACTGACCCGTTGTCATTAGTTGTGCCAGAGATGAAAGGAGTAACACCGCGGAACGCTGTCGGGTGCGATCTGTCCGCATACATGTTTTCCTGGAGTGACCGGTTTGAATGCTTTTTGGAAGAACAGCGTGGTCCTGTGGTTTGTTAGTAAATGTTTCGTGTGCTTTTTTTCATAAAAAAACCCTGCATGTGCAGGGTTTTTATGGGGCATAGAACTTAGCCGCGGAGCCAGGAGTCCACGGTGGCGGCACCGTATTGTTCCTTCCAGGCTTTGAGTCCGCGGTGATTACCGCCTTTGGTTTCGATCAGTTCGCCCGTATGCGGGTTCTGATAGACCTTGATCACGCGAGCGCGGCGCTGCTTGGGTGTCTGAGCGGACTTGGCGCTGGAAGCCTGAGGGTCGAGAATGGCATTAACGTCCCGAAGGCTCTTGTTATAGCTCTTCATTAGGTCTTTAAGCTTTTTCTCGAACTCGATTTCCTTCTTGAGTCCGGCATCGTTTTTCAGGGCTTCCAGTTGAGCGAGTTGTTCTTGAAGGGCCTTTTCTGCGGCGCGAAATTCAGCGAGTCTGGACAAAATTTTTACTCCAATAGTTTATTCGGTTGCCATGAACCTATAACAAAGAGACAAGCCATCGCTTACACTCGATCCACCAGGCACCGCCCACAACGACCTGACTACGTTGAATCATTATGTATAAATCCGAGGCTTTCCCGTCAATTTATTGCTGGCAGGAAAAGTGTAGTAGTTATCGGCCCAAGAGTAAATCATGGGATTAAAGTGGCACGGCGAAAGTGCGGGAGTTACCTGGCGCGGTTTTTCCATTGCTGATCAACCGGCGTTTTGCTGCTTAAGACTGCCGATCAAGTCCGTGTTCGGCAACGCTTTTCCAAGCCGTTAACCCTGCAAGAAGTCGATGCCGTGGGAAGTCAGGTAATCACGCTGTTCGGCGGTTTGCGCGCCTGCGCCAGCGATGCCTAGTTCCAGCTTGGTGCCAAAGTCATCGATTGCGATCATCACCTGTCCGTGTAAATGTTCGAACAGTGGGTGAGTAATGGCGCTGGGGTCGATCAGCTCTCGCTCGACCCATTCCAGCACCAGCCTGAGCTGTCCCTGGACAAAGACTGCGTGTGCGGCCCTTGCTCAGGAATGGATGAAAAAGGAATACGGACAAAATTAGTTACGCCATGTAGAATCAATTTACGCTTATAAGAATAATGCCTTATGAAGATATTCGGATTCAAACTGATCTACGGCGACTTTCTTGCCCGCAGCGTGCGGGGAATTTCCTGTGCTCCACCCATTGGCCTGCGCATCGATAGCCACTCACTGATCGTTACTTGATTAATAGGATGAGGCACCACCATGGCAGATATCTTCGAAAACCCAATGGGCCTGATGGGCTTTGAATTCATCGAATTCGCATCGCCAACCCCGAACACCCTGGAGCCGATCTTCGAGATCATGGGCTTCACCCGGGTCGCGACCCACCGCTCCAAGAACGTGCACCTGTACCGTCAGGGCGCAATCAATCTGATCCTCAACAACGAACCCCACAGCGTGGCCTCGTACTTCGCCGCCGAACATGGTCCGTCGGTGTGCGGCATGGCTTTTCGCGTGCAGAACGCGCAGAAATCCTACGCTCGCGCCCTGGAACTAGGTGCCCAGCCGATCCATATCGCCACCGGCCCGATGGAACTGAACCTACCGGCGATCAAGGGCATCGGCGGCGCGCCGTTGTACCTGATTGATCGTTATGGTGAAGGTAGTTCGATCTATGACATCGACTTCGTCTACCTCGACGGTGTCGACCGCCACCCGACAGGTGCGGGCCTGAAGATCATCGACCATCTGACCCACAACGTCTATCGTGGGCGCATGGCCTACTGGGCGAAGTTCTACGAGACGCTGTTCAATTTCCGCGAGCTCCGCTACTTCGATATCAAGGGCGAATACACCGGCCTGACGTCCAAGGCTATGACCGCTCCGGACGGCATGATCCGCATTCCGCTGAACGAGGAGTCGTCCAGAGGGGCCGGGCAGATCGAAGAGTTTCTGATGCAGTTCAACGGTGAGGGTATCCAGCATGTTGCGTTCCTCACTGACGACCTGGTCAAGACTTGGGATCAATTGAAGGTGTTGGGCATGCGCTTCATGACCGCACCACCAGAAACCTACTATGAAATGCTCGAAGGCCGTTTGCCGAACCATGGCGAGCCGGTCGAGGAGCTGCAATCACGCGGCATTCTATTGGACGGATCCTCGCAAGAGGGCGACAAGCGTCTGCTGTTGCAGATCTTTTCGCAAACCTTGATGGGACCTGTGTTCTTCGAATTCATCCAGCGCAAGGGCGACGAAGGGTTTGGCGAAGGCAATTTCAAGGCGCTGTTCGAATCGATCGAGCGTGATCAGATTCTTCGAGGTGTGCTGACCACAAAGTGATGTGGACTTGTGTAGAGCGGGGCAATTTACAGGATTGCCCGCTCTGCTCAGCCAAACAACCCCGCTGCAATATTGATCGAAAACCCCAAAATCGCTGCATTGAACACAAACCCGATCAGCGACTGCGCCAGCACCAGTCGGCGCAACGTCTTGGTCGCGACTCCGACATCCGAGGTTTGCACGGCCACGCTGATGGTGAATGAGAAGTACAAGAAGTCCCAGTAGTCCGGATGTTTCTCGCCATCGGCAAAACGCAAGGGCGGGTCCTGATCATTTGAAACGTAAAACTGCCGCGCGTAATGTACGCTGAAAATCACCCCGATCAACAGCCACGAGCCCATCACCGTCAACCCGGTAAATCCGTAGCGCAACAAGCGGGTGTGTACCTCCAGATCCTTGCTACCTGCCAGCTCGAACGTAATCGCGGCCAGGCTGGCAATGGCTGCGATCGATCCGATCAGCAGCACCGTCCCGGCATTTTCGTCCTCACGCTCGACAAAGCGCCGCACGTCCTCGGGGCGGGAACGCACGGTCAGCCACAGCATCAGGATCAGGTAAGACCAGACGGCGGTGTTCCAACCAACGAGGACCTTGGTCAATACGGGGCTGATCGGTACCAGTGCGCCGACGGCGAGGCCGAAGAGGGTGGAGAGGGTCAGGCGTGGATGGGTTCGGGCGAGGTGGCGCATAAAGGTACTCTGCTTGCTGGTATCAACGCACCTTAGCATGGCCCCCGCCCGGCGGAATTGTTACGCGCCTGCGCTGTAGGCGCGAAAGGCTCGGACTCCTGGTTCTGGTCACTCCCGCAGCCACTGGCCGGCGTCGCTGTTCCTCAGCATAACTGGCTATGACTTGTCACAGCGCCTCGGCCATGGATTTGAGGCATCCGAGCTTGAGCGAAGGAACGAGTTGTACAGACTACTAGTAGGCTTATTCGCATGGCCGTTTTGCGGACAAAAAGCCAAAATATTGGCATATTTGTAAATGACTTCTAAAATTTAAAAAAATGACATATTATTGACGTTGGCTCAGTGATATCACACTATGGCATCGCGGATTGCTTGATTTTATTCATTTTTTTTGACGCCAGCGTTCTGTAGGTTCCAGAGAAGGGCGATACGACCTTTGTAAAGAGGGCGGGCACTACAGGGAAGGTCAGTGATTGTGGCGTATAGCCATGAATTACTCCCCGAAAGTGCTAACTTGATGTTGGGATTGCGACGTTTTTTCTTTGGGATGATTTATGTCTGCCAAACGGATACTGGTAACAGGTGGGGCTGGCTTTATTGGTTCTCACCTTGTGGAAGCGCTGTTGGCCAAAGGTTATGTCGTTCAGGTTCTGGACGATCTCTCCACCGGCAAGGTGAGCAACCTGCCGATGGGCCATGCCTCCCTCAAGCTGGTGGTCGGCGATGTCGCCGATGCCGCCAACCTGGCTGAAGCCATGGAGGGTTGCGGCGCGGTGGTGCACCTGGCCGCGGTTGCGTCGGTGCAGGCCTCGGTCGAAGACCCGGTACATACCCACCAGAGCAATTTCATCGGCACTCTGCGAGTGTGCGAGGCCATGATCGCTGCTGGTATCCGTCGAGTGGTATTTGCCTCCAGTGCTGCGGTATACGGCAATAACGGGGAGGGCACCTCGATCAGCGAAGACACACCAAAATCCCCCCTCACACCCTATGCGACGGATAAGCTTGCCAGCGAGTACTACCTGGATTTTTATCGGCGTCAGCATGATCTGGAACCGGTCATCCTGCGCTTCTTCAATATATTCGGTCCTCGTCAGGATCCGTCCTCGCCGTACTCCGGGGTGATCAGCATTTTCAGCGAGCGGGCAAAAACCGCGCAGCCCATCACTGTTTTCGGCGATGGCGGGCAAACGCGCGATTTCGTCTATGTCGAAGACTTGGTGAAGATTCTCGTGCAGGGCCTCGAACGCCCGCAACCCACCCCGGATGCCACTAATGTCGGACTCAGTGGGGTGACCACGCTCAATGACCTGATTGTCGCGTTGGAGCAAATCAGTGGCCAGCCGCTGAAGGTGACTCATGCGCCTGCCCGTTCCGGGGACATCCGGCATTCCAAGGCTGACAATCGTCGTCTGTGCGAGCGTTTCGACCTTGGCACTCCCACCGTCATGGCGGATGGTTTAGCGCGACTTTATCGCAGTCTTTAGTGTCATAGCCTTGCAGGCACCCGGTCGCGGATGTCGGAAGTCTGATGTTGTGCGGATTGATCTACTGAAGAGTAAGTTATGGAAATCGAGTTTCGCGGAAAGGGTTTCTGCCGTGTCTGTATAGTGATACGGCGTTTGTTCACCGCGTTGGTGTTGTGTACGACTCATTCGGTCGTGCAAGCTGCGCCGATTGCTCCTGCCAGCGTCGGGTTCTGGTACGCCGAGCGGCCACCACTCGAAGAGTTGGCTCAGTTCGAATGGGCCGTGGTCGAACCCGGCCATATGACCAGCGCCGATGTTGCCACCTTGCGCCAACTCGGCAGCCAGCCCTTTGCCTATCTGTCGGTGGGCGAGTTCGATGGCGAGCGTATCGCCCTGGACAAGCAAGGCCTGAGTCAGGGGGCGAGCGCCACTCGTAACAAGGCGTGGGACAGCCAGGTCATGGATATCGCCACGCCGGCCTGGCGCGAACATCTGTTCCAACGCGCCAAGGCGTTGCAGGATCAAGGCTATGCCGGCCTGTTCCTCGATACCCTCGACAGCTTCCAACTGCTCCCCAAAGCCAAGCGCGAGCCGCAACGTGAAGCGTTGGCTGCGTTCCTGCGGGAGCTGCATAGCCGCCAGCCGAGCCTGAAGCTGTTCTTCAACCGTGGTTTCGAAGTGCTGGGCGAACTCGATGGCGTGGCTTCGGCCGTGGCCGTGGAATCGATCCATGCTGGTTGGGACGCCTCGAGCAAACGTTATCGACCAGTGTCCGAGGCAGACCGCAACTGGCTGGAAGGCGAACTCGAGCCGCTACGGGCGAAGAGCATCCCGTTGGTGGCGATCGACTACCTGCCGTCCAACCGCCGTGAAGAAGCCCGCAAACTGGTCCGCCAATTGAGCCAGGAAGGCTTTATCCCGGTGGTGACCACCGCGGACCTCAATACCCTGAGCATCAGCCGCGTGGAGGTGCAACCGCGTCGCATTGCCATGCTCTACGACCCGCGTGAAGGTGAGCTCTACGACCACGCCGGACACCGCATGTTGGGCGGCCTGCTCGAATACCTGGGTTATCGGGTGGATTACCTGGCGGTGGGCGACAGCCTGCCGGCGCATGGCTTCGCCGGCCTATACGCTGGGGGGGTGGTGTGGATGACCAGCGGCCCGCCCGAGGACAGTCGTGCCTTTTATAGCTGGATCGGTAAGCGCCTGGATGAGCAGGTGCCCCTGGCGATCATGGCGGGTCTGCCAATCGAGGATCGGGCGCTGCTCAAGCGTCTGGGTCTGAACCCGGTAGCGCCAGGTGCTCGCGAGAGTCTGCATGTGCTGAGCCAGGACAAGACGTTGATCGGTGCCTTCGAGGCACCGGTAGTAGCGCGTAGCCGTGAACTGACCCGAGTGACACTGCTGCCTGACGGACCTAAACCCGCGCTGCTGCTGGGTGATGACCAGGGCGGCAAGTTCGCCCCGGTGGTCACCGGCAACTGGGGTGGCATGGCCCTGGCGCCCTATGTGGTGGAAACCAACGTTGAGCGCAGCCGCTGGATTCTCGATCCGTTCGCCTTTATCCAAAAAGCCCTGCGCCTGCCTGTCCAACCGCGCCCGGACACCACCACCGAGAACGGTCGGCGGATCGCCACGGTCCATATCGACGGCGACGGTTTCCCCTCCCGTGCAGAAGTGCGGGGCACACCGTATTCGGGGCGCCAGGTGCTGGATGACTACATTCGCCCCAACCCATTCCTGACCTCGGTGTCGATCATCGAAGGCGAAGTCGGACCCAAGGGTATGTCGCCGTTCCTGGCCAAGGAGCTTGAGCCGATCGCCCAAGAGATCTTTGCCGACCCCAAGGTCGAGGTTGCCAGCCACACCTACAGCCACCCGTTCTACATGCAGCCGGACAAGGCCAAACAGGACGAGGATTTCCATGCCGAATACGGCCTGCGCCTGAATATCCCAGGTTACAAAACCCTGGATTACAAACGCGAAATCTTCGGTTCGCGAGACTATATCAACAGCCGCCTGACTACCGCGAAGAAGCCGGTGAAGATGATCTTCTGGCCGGGCGATGCGTTGCCGAGCGCCGAAACCATCAAGATGGCCTACGACGCGGGGCTGAAAAACGTCAACGGCGGGCAGACCATTCTGACCAAGGCCAATCCATCGTTGACCGGCCTCTATCCGTTGCTACGACCCACTGAAGGCGGCTTGCAGTACTACGCGCCGGTGATCAACGAGAACATGTACACCAATCTGTGGAAGGGTCCGTACTACGGTTTCCGCGATGTGATCGACACCTTTGAGCTGACCGATAGCCCACGCCGCCTGCGCGGCATCCACCTGTACTACCACTTCTATTCGGGCACCAAGCAGGCCTCGATCAAGACCATGACCCATATCTACCAATTCATGCGCGGCCAGCAGCCGCTGTCGTTGTGGATGAGCGACTACCTGGCTCGGGTCCACGGCTTGTACCAGGCCAGCCTGGCTCGCACCCTCGATGGTGACTGGCAGGTGCGCGGGATGGATGGCTTGCGCACCCTGCGTCTGGACCCGACGCTCGGCTGGCCGGATCTCACTCGCTCCGAGGGCGTGGCCGGCGTCCGCGATCTGCCCCAAGGCCGCTATGTGGCATTGAGCAGCGACCACGCGCTATTGGCCCTGCGACCGGAGCGTGACCCACGCCCGGCGCTTGAGCTGGCGAATATTCCCTTGCGGGACTGGCGTTATGTGAGCGACCGACAAGTGACGTTCTCCTTTGCGGGCGAATTCAATCTGCAATTCTCGGTACGCTCGGCCAGCGCCTGCCGGGTCGAGGTCCAGGGCCAACGTTACGCCGGCAAGGCTGAACAGGGCCTGTGGCATTTCCAACTTCCATTGAAGCAGGTGAGTGATGCCCAACTCCTCTGCAACTAAGACCCAACAAGCGCGGTTGCTCAACCCTTGGGCGCTACTGCTGGTGGCGATCGCTGTCGGTGTGTTGCTGTGGGCCACCTTTCGCAACGAGGATGCATTCCGCCCCAAAGGCGGCCAGCCGGACGAGGTTTCGGCCAGCTATGCCGAGGTCCTGCTGGCGGCGCATCCGCAAAACAGCGAGTTGCGTGCCCAGTTGCTCGACCTTCTGATCCAACTGGGCGACTACCCGCGAGCGGAAAAACATCTGGTCGAATGGCCGCAAGCCGATCCGACGCTGATGGCCTATTACCGCTTGCAGCTCGATGCCCTGGCCTTGAACAACAGCACCGACAGCGTCGCACTGCAGGCCTTGGCCACGCGCTTCACGGTTTTTGACTATAAGCGGCTGCCGACACCACAGCTCGAACGCTTGCCCCAGTTCGCCCTGAGCGCCCAGGCCCCGGGCCTGGCAGCCGATGCCTATGTCGAACTGGCCCGCCGCGACCCCAAGCAACGTGAGCAGCGGTTGGCCGAGGCGGCGAAATGGTACCTGGCCAGCGAGCAGCCGGGCCAGGCCGCTGACCTGTATGTGCAACTGCTGGAAAACAGCCCGCAACCTGAAGAACGCCGACCGCTCCTCGAAGCCGCCTTCAACGGGCTGGTGGCGGCGGACCGTGGCGATCAGGCCGTCGAGTTGCTGGCAAGGGAACTGGCCACGCAGCCAGATAGTGAAGTCAATCCAGCCTTGCTTGATCAGGGTGTTGATGTGGCCGTGGCGCATCACCGTCTGGACCTGGCCGAACAGTTGTTTAGCGCCTGGCGCAAGTTACAGCCCGACAACCCGCAAGTCCTGGCCAAGGAGTTCAAGCAGCGCTTGGCTTTCGGTGACCTGGAGGGAGCCCACGAGGTGGGCCTGCAATTGCTCCAACAGCACCCTGAAGATCCTCTGCTGCTGGAGCAGATGGCGCATATCGCCGAATGGCGGGGTGATTCGGCATCGGCGCTAGGCTACTGGATCAGCCTCAATACGCTGCGCGACAACGCCGCTGAATTCGAACACACCTGGCGCCTGGCGATGCAGACCTACGACTTCGACCGGGGGATCCCGGTGCTGGCAGGGATCATGCGCAAGCGCGCGTTGACCGATGTCGAACTCGATGCCCTGGTGTACGCCCAAGAGTCGCGTGGAACACCCGAAGAGGCGGAGAAATGGCTACGCAGCTATCTGGTCCAACACCCCAGGCATCGCCTGGCCTGGGTCCGCCTGGTGCAAAACCTGGAAAACACTGAGCAGTATCAGGCGCGCCTGGAGGTCTGGAAGAGCTTCGCCAAAAGCTACCCCTTGAGCAGTACCGAGCGGGTGGACTGGGCCAACAACTATCTCAAGTTGTTTGACAGCCCCTCGGCCTGGAAAGTGCTCACGGCGGTCGATGGCAACAAGATCGACGACATCGATTACTGGCAGTCCCGTTCCGCGTTGGCCTGGGACCTGGAACTGGACGAGGAACTACGGGTTGCGCTGGAGAAGATGCAACTCATCAAGGGCTCGCTCAATTTCGGCGACGAGAGCGAATTAATCGCCCTTTATCGTGCCCGCGATCCGCGCCATGCCCTGCAGTTGAACGTCGACAGTTGGCGTCGCAGCCATAACCCACAGCGCCTGGTGGCTGCTTTGCAACTGGCCCAGGAGTTGCAGGACTGGCCCTTGGTCATCGACCTGCTCAAGGATGCCGACCAGTACCCGGATCTGTCCGACATTTCGCAGGTGTTGGCGGCCCGTGGCGCATTGGCGGTGCAGCAGGGACAGACTGACGAGGCACTGCGCCTGTATCGTCTGGGGCTGAGCCGTTTCCCGGATGACAACATCTTCCGCGAACGCCTGATGTGGCTGTATGTCGACCTGGGCCGTAGCCGTGAGATCAAGCCATTGCTTGAGCAATGGCGAGCCCTGGCGCGTAGCGACGATACCCTGTGGCTGCCGTTTGCCGCCGCCAGCCAGTTGGTGGGGCGCAACAGCGAGGCCCTGGCCTGGTACCGCCTGTACCTGCAAACCCATCCACGGGACTGGATGGTCCAGGCTGCCTACGCCGACGCCCTGGAAGGCGCCGGTTACGCCGACTCGGCCCAGCGCCTGCGGCTCAAGCTCAACCGCCAAGTGACGTCGGAGCAAATTCGCGCCACGCCACAGGGTTACTCAACCTGGCTACGGTTGCTGGCCAGCAGCTACTCCTCGCGTAAGGCGCAGAACCAGGCGATGCACTGGTTGGACGGCTCCAAGCCTATGTTACAACTGTGGTTCGATCAGCTATTGGCGCGTTTGGATGACATCAATCAGCCCGCGCAGAAAGATGATTGGCTAGCCTGGGCTCGCAGTCGCGGCTTGAAGATCAGCAGCTACGAACAGATCCAGCAGGCCTTGCGCGGCAGCAATCGTCAAGCTTTGGAACGCCTGGTGGCCAGTGGCGAGTTGGACCCGGCGCAGCAGGTCGAAGCCCTCAACAGCCTCGGGCGCGGTGGCGAAGCGCTGGCCGTCGGCCTGTCGGCGCTGGGTGACGAGCAACCGCCGGTGATCCGCGAGCAATTGCGCCGCCAGGCCATCGAGATGACCGAACGTACCCCGCAGGGCATGCTGTTCTCATGGGAGCGGCAAGACTATGGTGGCCTGGTGTTCACTGGTCCGCGCCTGACCACCGCCAGTTACCTGAATGACAACTGGTACGCCAAGCTGGTGCTGGAACAGGGCCAATACAGTGGCGATACCATCGATTCGTCGCGCCTGAGCCATGAAACCAACACCGAGTTGACCTTGCAACGACAACTGGAGAATGGCAACTACAAGCTGATTTTCGACAGTAGCCTGCGCCAGGACGACGACCGCAACGGCCTGGGGATCAGCCGGACCTGGCAGGTGGACGGCGGTAACGAACTGGATGTCGGCGCCGACTGGCACCGCAAGAACGAGGACACCGGACTAATGCGTGCTTTCGGTCGCCAGGACGATGCCTGGGTCGGCGGTCGACATCGCTACTCGGCCCGCGACCAATTGTCCTGGAACCTGGCCCAACGCTGGTTTTCGACCCGTGGCGGCGACGACCTGGGCAATGGCCATGCGGTAAAGATCGAGTTCGACCACACCTTGCAATTCGAAGGGCCGAACTGGGAAGTGCGCAGTGGTATCGACTATCAACATAACAGCCTGAACAATCGTTCGCTGGCCAAGCTGGCTAATACTCAGCGCGGCGCAATCGACCTGGTAGGGGTCGAGCTCGACGATCCGAGTGAGATCACCAGCCAAACCTTGCTGCAGAAACGTTATGGCCAGTGGTTCTTTGGCAGCTCGTGGCGACGCGGTTTTCCGGGCGCCTTGAACCGCACACGCGGGCAGTACACCTGGTTGGTGGATGTCAGCTCGGGCTGGCAGTGGACCGACAACACGATCAACTATGCGATCAGTACAGGTGTCGGCACCGAAGTGCTGGGCGATGACGAATTAGCGGTGACCTTGGGCTACCAGTCGGCACCGGAAGGCGCCGCGGACAAGTCCGGCGGCATCATGGGTGTCAGTTACAGCGTGCGTTTCGGACGCTGATCATGGAATTCAAAGAGGAGTTAATCTTATGCAATCCATTCGTTGCGTGAGTCTTGCGATGGTCGCGGTATTGCTGGCAGGTTGCGGCAGCTTTACCGGTCAACGCAGCCCGGAACTGTCCAGCAAGGCCCGTTGGGGTGTGTTGCCGCTGGTCAATTACTCGCAGACACCTCAGGCCGGTGAGCGTAGTGAGCAGATCCTGCTCAGCGTGCTGAGCAGCCGTGGCCTGCAACCGCAGGTCTATGCCGGAGCACCGGAGCAGGGCGAACAGGCGTTGCTGGACGATAACGAGCGTCTGGCTGGCGCTATGGACTGGGCGCGTGAGCAGAAGCTCGATTACGTGGTATCCGGCAGCGTCGAAGAGTGGCAGTACAAGAACGGCCTGGATGGCGAACCGGCGGTGGGCATCAGCCTGCGAGTGGTCGAGGCCAGCACCGGCAAGGTGCTCTGGAGCACCAGTGGCGCCCGTGCCGGTTGGTCCCGTGAGAGCCTGGCTGGCGCGGCCCAGAAGGTCCTCGACAAGCTAATCGGCGGCCTTCGGATCGAGTGACTGCGATGAACTCTCCACACATGGACTACGCGCTGGCGCCCCGTGCCAGCGGTCCGGCGTCATGGTTGGAAACCTTCCTGGTGACCGCGCTGGTCATCGGCTTGGGGCTCTGGCTGACGCCGCAAGACCCATTGCAGGTGCAAGGTGAGTTTCCCTGGTCGGTACTCGCGCCGCTGTTGCTGGGTGTGCGCTACGGTTTTGTCCGTGGCCTGATCAGCGCGAGCTTGCTGGTGGCAGCTTTTTTCGTCCTGCGCCAATCGGGGCTGGCAGGTTATGCGCAGATCGCACCGTCCTATGTTGTCGGCGTGCTGGTGTGCGGCATGCTCGTCGGCGAGGTGCGCGACCTGTGGGAGCGGCGGCTGCTGCGCCTGCAAATGGCCAACGAGTACCGCCAGTATCGGCTCGACGAATTCACCCGCGCACATCAGATCCTGCGGGTGTCCCATGATCGCCTGGAGCAGCGCCTGGCCGGCAGCGACCAAAGCCTGCGCAGTTCATTGCTGGGTCTACGCGAGCGCCTGCGTGCGGTGGCCGATGGTGACGACTCGCTGACCTTGTTGGCCGAACCGGTGCTGACCTTGCTTGGCCAATATGGCTCGTTGCGAGTGGCCGGGTTGTACCGTGTGGAACAGCCCCGCAGCCCGACGCCGACGTTGACCTTGTTGGCGGCCACCGGGACCATGGGACCGCTGGACAACAGGGACTTGTTGGTGCGTTTGTGCCTCGAACGCGAGGAGCTGGTGAGCGTGCGTGAAGAGCTGATCGATAGCGGCGGACAGGCCGCGGTGTCGTCGTTGCAGGCCTGTATTCCGCTGGTGGATATCCATGGCCGGATGTTGGCGATTCTGGCGGTGCGGCAGATGCCGTTCTTTGCCTTCCAGGAGCGCACCCTCAGTCTGCTGGCGTTGCTCGCCGGGCATATCGCCGATCTGCTGCATCACGATCCCGAGGTCCTGCAACTGGAGAATGTCGACGCCCAGCACTTCAGCCGTCAGCTCAAGCGGTCGCTGGTGAATGTCGAGCAGCATGGCTTATCCGGCTGCCTTTATGCGTTCGAGCTGACCCAGCCCAACGATGAGCTGGCGCCGCTGTTCGAACGCAGCCGGCGCGGTCTCGACCTGCACCTGACCTTGATCAACAATCGTGGGAATGCGCTATTGCTGGTGTTGTTGCCGTTGACCAGCGCCGAGGGCGCCGAGGGCTATCTGGCGCGTCTGGGTCGGCTGATTCACGAGTATTTCGGCATGACCTCGGATCTGGCGGGCCTCGGCGTCAAGGTGTTGCCATACGATCTGGAGTCCGCCCGGCAACGGGACGGTTTGCGTAACTTTCTGCAAAACGAGTGTGGCCTGAATGTTCAGCAAGTGGCTGTTTAGCGGGGCGGTACTTTTTGAGGCCGGGAGTTGGGCCAGTCTGACTGCACAGCTGTCGGATCTGCAGATCGCGCTCCTGTACGCAATGACTCACGGCTTCGCCTGTGGCCTGCTGACGGCAGCGGTGTGGCTGTTGCTGCCGGCACGTTATCGCATGCCGTTGCCGTGGAGCCCGCTGTTCATTTTCAGCCTGGCATTTTTTGTGCCGCTGATTGGCGCCGTCGGAGTGATCACGGCGATCTTTCCGGCATTGTACCTGCCACGCAAACGCGAAACGCAAATGTGGCAGGCGGTGGGCATACCCGACCTGCCGTTCCGTGCCCAGCCCCAGTTGCACTCGCCAACCTTCGGCGACAGCGGCCTGCAGGATGTACTGCGGCACGCCCTGGAACCGGACCAGCGCCTGGCGGCGTTGCTCGCCACCCGACGGATGCCAGGCAAGGAGGCGGTGCCGATTCTCAAGCTCGCCCTGGGCGATCCGAGCGACGATGTGCGCCTGCTGGCGTACTCGATGCTCGACAAGCAGGAAAGCGATATCAACCAGCGGATCCAGTCCTCGCTGGAGCAATTGGCCGGTGCCGCGCCGCAGAAGGCCGGCGCCTTGCACGCCACGTTGGCACGCTGGTATTGGGAACTGGCTTACCTGGGCCTGGCCCAGGGCAGCGTCCAGCAGCATGTCCTCGGCCAGGCCGGAGAACATGCCGAGCTAGCATTGAAAGCCGGTGAGGGCGGGGAACTGCTATTGCTGGCCGGGCGTATCGCCTTGGAGCGCGGCGATATCGGCAAGGCAAGGCTACACATGCACCAGGCTCAAGAGGCAGGCATGGCCCCGGCCAAGGTTATCCCATTCAGAGCCGAAATTGCCTTTGAGACCGGGCATTACGCCGAGATTCCCAAGCTGCTGAAAAGCCTGCCGCCGGAAATGCAACAGCATCCGCCCTTTGCCGGGCTGTTAAGGACCTGGACATGAAAAAGCCCATCGACCCGACACCGATCGCCGATGTCTGCCTGTTGCTCGAAGGCACTTGGCCCTATGTGCGCGGCGGCGTGTCCGGTTGGATTCACCAGATGATCCTGGGGCTGCCGCAACTGACCTTTTCGGTGCTGTTCATCGGTGGTCAGCGAGCGGCCTATGGGCCGCGCCGCTACGAGATTCCATCCAACGTGGTGCACATCGAAGAGGTGTATCTGGAGGAAGCCTGGCGCAATTCCAAGCACAAGCGCGTCGTACACACGGCTTCTCTCATAGAACTGAGCAGCCTCTATCGTTACCTGCATAACCCGCAAAAACCCGCGGCTGAGCTGGGCTTTAGCGTGCTCGACGCCCTGGCTCAGGGGCGAATAACCCTGGACGACGTGCTCTACAGCCGTCCTAGTTGGGAGGCGCTGACCGAAGGCTACGAGCAGCATTGCGCCGACCCGTCCTTCGTCAACTATTTCTGGACCCTGCGCACCATGCAGTCGCCACTGCTGATGCTGGCCGACGCCGCCAGGCGGATGCCACGGGCGCGGGTCCTGCACTCGATTTCCACCGGTTATGCCGGGCTGGTGGGTTGTATCCTCAAACAGTTGTGGGGCTGCCAGTTCCTGCTCAGCGAGCATGGTATTTACACCAAGGAACGCAAGATCGATCTGGCCCAGGCCAGTTGGATCGCCGAAAGCAGTAACCAACCGCTCAACGACAGCCTGGATGCCGGTTCCGGTTATATCCGCATGCTCTGGGTGCGCTTCTTCGAGCGTATCGGTCATCTGGTGTACGAGAGTGCCGACCAGATCATCGCGCTGTACAACGGCAACCGTCAGCGGCAAATCCAGGACGGTGCGCCGGTCGAGCGAACCCAGGTGATTCCCAACGGTATCAACCTAGAACTCTGGACCCAGGCCCTCACTGCCCGAGCCGAAGGGATTGCGCCGGTGGTCGGCCTGATCGGTCGGGTGGTACCGATCAAGGACGTGAAAACGTTTCTGCGAGCCATGCGCGGCGTGGTCAGTGTCATGCCTCATGTCGAGGGTTGGATCGTCGGCCCGGAAGAGGAAGACCCCGAATACGTCGCCGAATGCCGCAGCCTGGTGGCCAGCCTGGGGCTGGAGAAACAGGTGCAATTCCTCGGCTTCCGGACAATCCAGGACATCCTGCCGCAACTGGGCTTGATGGTGTTGACCTCCATCAGCGAGGCACAGCCCTTGGTGATTCTCGAAGCCTGGGCCGCCGGTACGCCCGTGGTCAGCAGCGACGTCGGTTCTTGCCGCGAACTGATTGAGGGCGGCGAAGTGGCTGACCGCGATCTCGGCCTGGCCGGGGAGGTGGTGGCCATTGCCGACCCACAGGCGACGTCCCAGGCGATCATCGATCTGTTGCGCAGCCCGGAGCGCTGGAAGTCCGCCCAGGCGGCGGGCTTGCTGCGGGTTCATCGTTACTACAGCGAGACGTTGATGATCGACCGTTATCGCAGGCTTTATCACACGGCCATGGGCAGCGTAGACAGGGAGATCAGGTAAATGGCTGGCATCGGTTTCGAACTGCGCAAGATTCTCGCGCGCGACTCCTACATGGCGACGTTGCACGCCTATGTCTATGCGGGCCTGATCAGCTCCGGGCCCTGGGTCTTGTCGATTCTCAGTGTGATGCTGGTGGGGGTTATCAGCCTCGGACTGGTGGTCCCGGAAGTATTGATCCGCCAGTTTCTGATCACTGTGACCTATCTGATGGCGACGTCGCTGATCCTGACCGGCGGCTTGCAGCTATTTTTCACCCGCTTCGTCTCCGACCGCCTGTTCGAGCGCAAGTACGAACAGATTCTGCCGAACCTTGTGGGAGTGTTGTTGCTGGTGACCCTGGGTTCCGGGGTGCTGGGCATTATCTTGCTGACTACGCTGTTCGACCAGCCACTGATTTATCGGCTGCTGACCCTCGCCAACTTCGTGGTGCTCTGTAACCTGTGGCTGGTGATTATCTTCCTTTCTGGGATGAAGGCCTATAACCGCATCCTGTTGGTGATGTTGGTGGGGTATGCGTTGATGGTCGGCAGCGCATTCCTCTTGCGCCACACGGGCATGGAAGGATTACTGCTGGCGTTGTTGTTAGGTCACAGCACGCTGCTGTTCCTGTTCCTCTACGATATCTTGCGCGAATACCGAGCCGAGAAGCTGGTGGCCTTCGACTTCCTGGACCGAGGCCAGGTGTTTGTCAGCCTGCTGCTTACTGGGTTCTGCTACAACCTGGGGATCTGGATCGATAAGTTCATCTTCTGGTTCAACCCGAACACCTCGAGTCAGGTAATCGGGCCGATGCGTGCCTCGATTCTCTATGACTTGCCGATTTTCCTCGCCTACCTGGCGATCATCCCCGGCATGGCGGTGTTCCTGGTACGGATCGAAACCGACTTTGCCGAATGGTACGACCGCCTGTTCCGCGCCGTGCGCGATGGCGAAACCTTGCAGCATATCGGTTCGTTGAAGGCCGAGATGACCTTCTCGATTCGCCAGGGCTTGCTGGAAATCTGCAAGGTCCAGGGGCTGACGGTGGTCCTGCTGTTCCTCTTTGGCCCACGCCTGTTGGCGTGGCTGGGGATGTCCGCCTACTACCTGCCGTTGTTCTATATCGATCTGATCGGGGTGAGCATTCAGGTGCTATTCATGGCGATCCTCAACGTGTTTTTCTACCTCGACAAACGAAGGATCGTGCTGGAGTTGTGCCTGTTGTTCGTGGCGCTCAACGCCATGTTTACCTTGCTTAGCCTGTCCCTGGGGCCGAGTTTCTTCGGTTATGGCTTCACCTTTTCGTTGCTGGTCTGCGTGCTATTGGGGCTGGCGCGGCTGTCGAAGGCATTGGACGACCTGGAATACGAAACCTTCATGCTGTCGCGTTGACAGCCGTTGTCGGCTTGTCGCGATTCGCTTCACGCAGCCTGGCCGGCGATGGCGTCCGAGCTGGCGATATCAATTATTGACATCGTCGGTCCGCGCGGCGAAATCATTCACTCGCGCATCGCTCTGGGGTCCTGCCACCCACCATCACGTTGCTTTGCGTAGCACTCTAGCTTGTTGCTTCGAAGGCCAGTGGTTTTCAAAAAAATACTAGTTATTTGATTTGCATGGCTTTTTAAAGATAGCTCAGTGAGCTCAGGGGCTGTGGCACACTTTCTGCTCTTCATTCCGTTGTTACACACTAAATTCCGTTATAGCGGAGTTCACATCATCGGAGTGCAACGTCATGCATCGCGTACCTTCTTTGTTCAAAGCGTGTGCTTTTATTTTTGCCGCCACGGCGGTTGTGGCCGGAGTCGCCCAGGCCGCCGACAGCAAGCTCGACAATGTGCTCAAGCGTGGCCATTTGATTGTCGGCACTGGCAGCACCAACGCGCCATGGCACTTCCAGGGCGCGGATGGCAAGTTACAGGGCTTCGATATCGATATCGGTGCGATGATCGCCAAGGGCCTGTTCAATGATGCGAGCAAGGTCGAGTACGTGGTGCAGTCTTCCGATGCGCGGATTCCCAACCTGCTGACCGACAAGGTCGACATCAGTTGCCAATTCATCACCGTGACCGCCAGCCGCGCCCAGCAGGTGGCTTTCACCCTGCCGTACTATCGAGAAGGCGTCGGCCTGCTGCTGCCAGCCAACAGCAAGTACAAAGAAATCGATGACTTGAGGGCCGCCGGCGACAAGGTCACCGTAGCGGTGCTGCAGAACGTGTATGCCGAAGAGCTGGTGCACCAGGCGCTGCCAAAGGCCAAGGTCGACCAGTACGACAGTGTCGACCTGATGTACCAGGCCGTGAACTCGGGGCGTGCCGACACTGCGGCCACCGATCAGTCTTCGGTCAAGTACCTGATGGTGCAGAACCCTGGCCGCTACCGCAGCCCGGCCTACGCTTGGAGCCCGCAGACCTACGCTTGCGCGGTCAAGCGTGGCGATCAGGACTGGCTGAACTTCGTCAACGTCGCCTTGCATGAGTCGATGACCGGTGTCGAATTTCCGGCCTACGCGGCGTCCTTCAAGAAATGGTTTGGCGTCGACCTGCCGTCGCCGCAGATTGGTTTTCCCGTCGAATTCAAGTGATCCCTTAAGGGCCGGGTGCCGTGCGTGGCGCCCCGTCGAAGGTACTGTCGAGCATGAACTATCAGTTGAACTTTGCCTCCGTCTGGCGCGATTTCCCCAGCTTGCTGGCAGGACTCGGCCTGGGCCTGGAACTGGCCTTACTGTCGATCGCCATCGGCTGCGTGATCGGTCTGCTGATGGCGTTTGCCTTGCTTAGCAAGCATCGCGCATTACGGCTGCTGGCTTCGGTGTATGTCACGGTGATCCGCAACACGCCGATCCTGGTGCTGATCCTGCTGATCTACTTCGCTCTGCCGAGCCTGGGGATCCGGTTAGACAAGATTCCCTCGTTCATCCTCACCTTGTCGTTGTATGCCGGCGCCTACTTGACCGAGGTATTTCGCTCCGGTTTGTTGAGCATTCCCAAAGGTTTGTCCGAGGCCGGGCTGGCAATCGGTCTCGGGCAATGGCAGGTGCGCGCCTACGTGACGGTCCCGGTGATGTTGCGTAACGTGTTGCCGGCGCTGTCCAACAATTTCATCTCGCTGTTCAAAGACACCTCGCTAGCGGCAGCCATCGCCGTGCCGGAACTGACCTATTACGCCCGCAAGATCAATGTGGAGAGCTACCGGGTGATCGAAACCTGGATGGTCACCACCGCGCTCTACGTGGTTGTCTGTTATCTCATCGCCATGATGCTGCGCTACCTCGAACAGCGCCTGGCAATTCGCCGCTAGGAGTCCCCTATGTACCAATCCCCAAGCTGGCTGCATGAATTGTGGGGTGCCCGAGACACCCTGGGGCAAGGCTTTTTGACCAGCGTGCAGTGCTCGGCCCTGGCTATTGTCGGCGGCACGTTGATCGGCATCGTTGTCGGATTGGTGCTGACCTATGGCAAGTTCTGGATGCGCCTGCCGTTGCGCCTGTATGTCGATCTGATTCGCGGCACGCCGGTATTTGTCCTGGTGCTGGCCTGCTTCTATATGGCCCCGGCGCTGGGTTGGCAGATCAGTGCGTTTCAGGCGGGGGTGTTGGGCTTGACGCTGTTTTGTGGTTCCCATGTCGCGGAAATCGTGCGGGGTGCGCTCCAAGCGATTCCCCATGGCCAGTTGGAAGCGGGCAAGGCCATTGGCCTGACCTTCTACCAATCCCTGGGTTACGTGCTGTTGCCCCAGGCGCTACGGCAGATCCTGCCGACCTGGGTCAACTCCTCGACCGAGATCGTCAAGGCCTCGACGCTGCTGTCGGTAATCGGCGTTGCCGAATTGCTGCTTAGCACTCAGCAGGTGATTGCCCGGACCTTCATGACTCTGGAGTTCTACCTGTTCGCCGGGTTGCTGTTCTTTATCATCAACTACGCCATCGAATTGCTCGGTCGGCACATTGAAAAGCGGGTGGCATTGCCATGATTGCGACTACCAGGCAAAACGACAAGCAAGCGCTGCTGAGCATTCGCGACCTGCACAAACAATACGGCCAGGTCGAGGTACTCAAGGGTGTCGACCTGCAAATGCAGCGTGGCAACGTGGTCACACTGATTGGTTCCAGCGGTTCGGGCAAGACCACGCTGTTGCGTTGCGTGAACCTGCTCGAAGAGTTCCAGGGCGGGCAGATCATCCTCGAAGGCGAGTCTATCGGCTACAGCGAAGCCAATGGCAAGCGCGTGCGTCATGGGGAAAAACTGATTGCCCAGCATCGGGCCATGACCGGCATGGCGTTCCAGCAGTTCAACCTGTTTCCGCACCTGAGCGCGCTGCAGAACGTCACCCTGGGCCTGCTCAAGGTGAAAAAGCTGCCCAAGGACCAGGCCGTGGCCCTGGCGGAGAAGTGGTTGGAACGAGTCGGCCTACTGGACCGGCGCAATCACTTCCCCGGACAGTTGTCTGGCGGCCAGCAACAGCGGGTCGCGATTGCCCGGGCCATTGCGATGAACCCGAGCCTGATGCTGTTCGACGAAGTAACCTCGGCCCTCGACCCGGAACTGGTCGGCGAAGTGCTGGCGGTGATCAAGGACCTGGCCGAAGAGGGCATGACGATGTTGTTGGTCACTCACGAGATGCGCTTCGCCTTCGAAGTTTCCGACAAGATCGTATTTATGAACCAGGGGCGTATTGAGGAACAGGGGCCACCCAAAGAACTGTTCGAGCGCCCGCAATCGCTGCGTCTCGCGGAGTTTCTCAAGAACACGCGTTTTTAACTTTCATTCAAGGAGAACAGCATGAGCATCACTCGTTACGGCACCGGCAGCACCGCCGGTGGTGGTCAGCCGCGCCCTTTCGCCCGTGCCGTCGAAGCCGATGGCTGGCTGCATGTGTCCGGCCAAGTGCCGGCGCTCAATGGTGAAATCATTGTCGGCGGCATCGTCGAGCAGACGCACCAGACCATGAAGAACCTCATCGCGATTCTCACAGAGGCCGGTTATGCCCTGGAAGATGTGGTGCGCGTTGGCGCCTGGCTGGAAGATCCGCGGGATTTCTGGAGCTTCAACAAGGTCTTCTCCGAGTACTTCAAGCCCGAACACGCTCCGGCGCGGGCCTGTGTGCAGGCGCACATGATGGTCGACTGCAAGGTCGAGATCGACTGCATCGCCTACAAGAAGAAGGGCTGACATGGCCGAAGACACCATCAAGCGTCGGGCAAAAGGATTGGACCGGGCGTTCGATATTCTCGATTACCTCAAGGAAATCGGCCAGCCCTTGCGCCCCAACGATATTGCCAGCGGCATCGGTAGTCCTAAGTCCACGGTCTACGAACTGGTGGCGTCGCTGCTGGAGCGACGGATTCTCGAAGCCGTCGGCAAGGACGGACATGTCTACCTGGGCCGTCAACTGTATTTCCTCGGGCAGGCCCACCTGCGTCATTTCGACCTGAGTCGCGAGGCCGATCAGGCCTTGCAGGAAATCGTCAGTCGGACCCGCGAAACCGCGCAGATGTGCCTGCTCAACGGTCGTAAGTACACCGTGGCGCTGATGAGGGAGGGTGAGCGCCATTTTCGTATTTCTTCGGATATCGGTGAAAACGCGCCGATTCCCTGGACCGCGTCCGGCCGCCTGCTGCTGGCGCATTTGAGCGACCAGGAAATCATCGACCTGATCGATCACGACGACTTTATCCTGCCGGACGGCCAGCGCCTGGCGCTGGAGGTGTTCCTCGGGGAAATTCGCCAGGCGGGTATCGACGGGTTCTTTTCCTTCGATAGCGTCGCCGATACCTTCACCCACTGCTTCGCCGCGCCGGTCAAGGACGAGCGGGGCGTCTGCATCGCGACCCTGTGTATCGTCGCCCCTCGCACCGATGCGCAGAAAAACTACAGCGACTATCGTCGGGTACTGATCGACAGCGCGAACAATCTGGCCCGTCGAATCAACGAATAGCAGCGGCTGTGGCCGTGCCTGTTAAGGAGTCTGAAATGCCTGTTGCCTTGAACATTCCCCGCGTGGAGAAAGGCGCCGCCGCTGTCGGTGCCCAACTGGTACGTGACGTTAGCCTGCCGGCCCTGGTGTTGCACCGTGAAGCGCTGGAACACAATATTCGCTGGATGCAGGATTTCGTCAGCCGCAGCGGTGCCGAACTGGCGCCCCACGGCAAGACCAGCATGGTCCCGGCGCTGTTTCAACGCCAGTTGGCCCAGGGCGCCTGGGGCCTGACGCTGGCCACGGCGGTGCAGACCCGAGCGGCCTATGCCGCCGGTGTGCGGCGGGTGCTGATGGCTAACCAACTGGTCGGCGCGGCGAACATGGCGTTGATCGCCGCGTTGCTGGCGGACTCGCGGTTCGAGTTCTACTGCCTGGTCGATCATGCGGACAATGTCGCGGCCCTCGGCGAGTTCTTTGCCGGGCGCGGCCTACGGCTCAATGTAATGATCGAATACGGCGTGGTCGGCGGGCGCTGCGGCTGTCGCAGCGAGCAGCAGGTGCTGGAGCTGGCCGAGGCTATCAAGGTTCAGCCGGGTCTGGCGCTGACCGGTATCGAAGGTTATGAAGGCGTGATCCACGGCGACCAGGCCGTCAGCGCTATCCGCGCCTTCGCCAGCTCATTGGTACGCCTGGCGGTGGGCTTGCGCAACAGCGGTGCATTCGCTATCGATAAGCCGATCATCACCGCTTCGGGCTCGGCCTGGTACGACCTGATCGCCGAAGAGTTCGAAGCCCAGGATGCCGACGGGTGCTTCCTCAGTGTGCTGCGTCCCGGCAGCTATGTGGCCCATGACCATGGCATCTACAAGCTAGCGCAATGTTGTGTGCTGCATCGTCGCAGCGACCTGAGCGAAGGCCTGCGCCCGGCGCTGGAAGTCTGGGCTCACGTCCAATCGATGCCGGAGCCGGGGTTCGCGGTGATCGCCCTGGGCAAGCGCGACGTGGCGTTCGACGCCGGCCTGCCGGTGCCGCTGCTGCGCTACAAGGCAGGCGTGCTGCCGGCGGTGGGTGAAGACGTCAGCACTTGTGAGATCACTGCGGTGATGGACCAGCATGCCTTTATGACCGTGGCACCGGGCTGCGAGCTGCGGGTCGGCGATATTGTCTCGTTCGGCACTTCCCATCCGTGCCTGACCTTCGACAAATGGCGCGTTGGCTGCATTGTCGATGAGCAACTGAGCGTGATCGAGACCTTCGACACCTGCTTCTAAGGGGATATTGCCTGAATGACCACCCACAGCCTGCCCCCACCGCGTATTGCCCTGATCGGCGAATGCATGATCGAACTGCAACAACAGGCCGATGGCAGCCTGCGCCAGAGCTTTGGCGGCGACACCTTGAACACTGCGGTCTATCTCTCCCGCGAATTGGCCGGGCGGGGATCGGTGGATTACGTCACGGCGCTGGGGGACGACAGCTTCAGCGACGCCATGTGCCGGACCTGGGCCGAGGAGGGCATCGGCCTGGACAAGGTCCAGCGCCTGCCCGGACGCTTGCCCGGCCTGTATTGCATCCAGACCGATGCGGGCGGCGAGCGCCGCTTTCTCTACTGGCGTAACGAGGCGGCGGTTCGCGATTGCTTCAGTACACCAGGCGCGGTGCCGATCCTCGCGGCCTTGCCGGATTACGATGTGCTGTACTTCAGCGGCATCACCCTGGCGGTGCTCGGCGAGCTTGGCCGGGAGAAGTTGATTGCCGTGTTGCAAGAGGCGCGTCGGGGCGATACCCGAGTGGTGTTCGACAACAACTACCGGCCACGCCTCTGGTCGGGTATCGAACAGGCCCGCACGGCTTATCGGCAGATCCTGCCGTATGTCGACCTGGCATTGTTGACGTTGGAGGACGAGCAGGCGTTGTTTGGTTATGCCGACGGCCCAACGGTATTCGCTGCCTACGACCAGATCGGCACGCCGGAGGTAGTGATCAAGCGGGGCGCCAAGAGTTGCCTGATCCACTGTGAAGGCGAAGCGTTCGAGGTGCCTGCGCAGGAGGTCGAGACCGTAGTGGACACCACGGCGGCGGGGGATTCGTTCAGTGCCGGGTATCTGGCGAGTCGCTTGACCGGTGGCAATCCGCAACAAGCCGCGCTAGCCGGGCATCGGCTGGCGAGCCAGGTGATCCAGGTCCACGGGGCGTTGATTGCACGTGGCTGAGAGTCTCAACCTGCTCGCCACCACTGATGCTCGTTTCAGTCGCGATAGAAGACCTGCACCAGGTGATAACCGAACTTGCTCTTGATCGGCCCGTGCACGGTACGCAGCGGCTTCTTGAAGATCACCTGGTCAATTGCCCCGACCATCTGCCCCGGACGCACTTCCCCCAAGTCGCCGCCGCGCTTGCCCGAAGGGCAGGTGGAGTGCTTCTTGGCCAGCACGTCGAAGGCTTCGCCCTTGGCAATGCGTTGCTTGAGTTGTTCGGCTTCCTCGGCGGTCTTGACCAGGATATGACGGGCTTGAGCTTTCATTGACAGATACCTTGAAACGGTGGAGCGGGCGACAGGGTGCGCGATTATGCCCGAAGATCAGTTGCCGTGGCCGATCATGTCGCGCACCCGGTTGGCCAGTAGATCAAGGGTAAAGGGTTTGGCGATGAGGTCCATGCCTTCTTCGAGAAAGCCCTGGCGCTCAGCGGCTTTCTCCGCATAGCCGGTCATGAACAACACTTTGAGCTCTGGACGATGCTGACGGGCAATCTCAGCCAGTTGCCGACCGTTCATGCCGGGCAAACCGACGTCGGTTACCAGCAGGTCAATGCGCAACGCAGACTCCAGCAACGGCAGGGCGGTTCGTGCATCAGCGGCCGGATGGACGGTGTAGCCCAGCTCGTCCAGCACGTTGAGCACCAGCATGCGTACCGCCGGGTCGTCCTCGACCACCATCACCGACTCATCGGCGGCTGCCGTGGGCGACTGTGGGGTGTTGGGCGTGGGCGCCGCCTCGTCGGCCTCGGCGTGAAAGCGCGGCAGGTAAAGACGCACGCAGGTGCCTTGGCCGGGTTCGCTTTGCAGCGTGACATGGCCGCCGGACTGCTGGGCAAAGCCATAGATCATCGACAGCCCCAGGCCGGTGCCCTGGCCAATGGGCTTGGTGGTGAAGAACGGGTCGAAGGCCTTGGCCAGGATCAGCGGACTCATGCCGGTGCCATTGTCGCTGACGCCAATCATGACATAGTCGCCAGCCTTGACCGACTCCAGGGAGTTGATATCACTGCCGTCGAGGCAACTGTTAGCCGTTTCGATCAGCAGCGTACCGCCTTCGGGCATCGCATCGCGGGCATTGATCACCAGGTTGAGCAGGGCGCTTTCCAGTTGTCCGGTGTCCGTGTTCACCGGCCAGATATCCTGGCCGAGCCGGACTTGCAATTGGATATGGGCGCCTTTGGTGCGACTGAACAGCTCTTCCAGCGATTGCACCAATTGGTTCGGATCGATGCGCTTGCTGTCCAGCGATTGCCGACGGGAGAAAGCCAGCAGGCGATGGGTCAGGGCTGCCGCACGCTGGGCGGAGTTGATCGCAGCATCGGCAAAACGTCCGATCTCGGCACTGCGCCCTGCGGCGATATAGCGCTGCATCAGGTCGAGACTGCCGATGATACCGGTGAGCATATTGTTGAAATCGTGAGCGATACCGCCGGTCAACTGGCCGACCGCTTCCATTTTTTGAGCATGGCGCAGGGCATCTTCGGCGCGCTCGCGCTCGAACATTTCGTTCTGCAGGCGCTGGTTCGACTCGGCCAGCGCCTGGGTGCGCTGGGCCACGCGCTCTTCGAGGGTCTCGTTGAGATTGCGCAGCGCCTCTTCGGTTTGTTTACGCTCGGTTTCGTCGCTGACGAAGATATAGAAACCGTTGACCGCACCGTCCTGACCATAGCGTGGCAAGTAGCGCATCGCCGCGTGCCGCCTGCGTCCGTCGCGGTGCAGGTTGTCGATGCTGAAACTGCAGGCCTTGCCCGCCAGCGCGTTGGCGATGTACTCGGCGCGTTGGGCATAGGCGTCCTCACCGAACACTTCGAGCAGGGTCTTGCCATAGAGTTCTTGGGGGGTCTTGCCGAACCAGTCGAGGTAAGCGCTGTTGTTCAGGCGAAAGCGCTCCTCGTGGTCGACATAGCCGATCAGCGCCGGTACGGCATTGATCACCAGTTGCAGTTCGGTCTGGCTCTGGCGTAGCGCTTGTTCACTGTGTTTGCGTTCGGTAATGTCCAGGGCCGCCCCGACAAAGCGTTGGGCCCGGCCATGGGGCCCCCGATAGCAGCGGCCTCGGGCGAACACCCAGCGGACCTGGCCACGGGTCTGGACCCGGTATTCCTCGGCATGTTCGGTATTGTTCTCCAGGCAATACTTGATACCACGCGCTACCAGCCCACGATCTTCCGGGTGAACGCTCTGCATATAGGCATTAAGAGGCGTGTGCGCCGCCTGAGCCGGGTCGACGCCGTGCAGCCGGGCAAATCGCGCATCGGTGACGAAGCGGTCCTGATCGATATCCCAGTCCCAGGTGCCGAGGGTACCCGTGGCAGCCATCGCCAGTTGCAGGCGGTCTTCGCTGTCCTGCTGAGCCTTGATGCTCGCTTCGGAGCGCTGCCGCAGTTCAAGGGTCAGTCGGCGTTCATGGGTTTCGATCACGGTGATCAGGATGCCGGCAACGTCGCCCCGTTCATTGCGCACCGGGTTGTAGGTCAGGTCCACCCAGAGATCGATGTTCACGCCAGCGTGGCGCACCTTGAAACATTGCTCCGCCAGGCTGCGGGTCTGGCCTGCCAGCACGTCTTGAAAGATCGGCGTGCTGAAGTCCTGGTAATCCGACCAGGTTTCGTTGGCCGGCTGGCCGAATGCCTCGGGATGGCGGTCGCCGATAAGCCGGGCGAAGCTGTCGTTGTAGATCTGTACCTGTTGCGTGCCCCAGAGCAGCAGCATCGGTATGGGCGAATGGGTGACGATATCGACTGCGGTACGCAGGCTCTGTGGCCAGCGATTGATTGCGCCCACGGGATTGTGCGACCAGTCCTGGTGACTCATGAGGGTGGCGACGTCGTTGTCGGGGATCGATCCGTTCATAAACCTGCCTTGAAGGTAAAACTTTGAGTTGCGCGGCGGCTTATTATCCCCCCAAGCTGTAGACCATTACCAATTCGAAATGACACCGGATTAATGGTTTGAATCTCAATTGACTGTATTGCGGAAACCCTTGCCATGGAAATCCAAGCGCTATTGAAAATTCTGGCCGTCCAGGACGGTTCGGACTTGTACCTGTCGACCGGGGCGCCACCGTGTGCCAAGTTCAACGGCGTACTCAAGCCGTTGGGTACTGAAGCGCTCAAGGCCGGCGAGGTGGCGCTGATCGCCGACGCTATCATGGACGCCGAGCAGCGCCTGCAGTTCGAACGGGAGCTGGAGATGAATCTGGCGATGTCATTGCCGGGTGTCGGGCGCTTCCGCATCAATATCTTCAAGCAACGCAACGAAGTCTCGATTGTGGCTCGTAATATCAAGCTGGAGATTCCGCGTTTCGAAGACCTCAAGCTGCCGCCGATCCTGCTGCAAACCATCATGGAGAAGCGCGGCCTGGTGCTGTTCGTCGGTGCTACCGGCTCAGGCAAGTCCACCTCGCTGGCGGCCCTGATCGATTATCGCAATCGGCACAGCGGCGACCATATCATTACCATCGAGGATCCGGTGGAGTATATCCACCGGCACAAGAAGTCGATCATCAACCAGCGCGAAGTAGGGGTCGACACCCGCAGCTTCCACGCGGCGCTGAAAAACACCCTGCGCCAGGCCCCGGATGTGATCCTGATCGGCGAAATCCGCGATCGCGAAACCATGGAGCATGCCCTGGCCTTTGCCGACACCGGGCACCTGGCGATCTCTACCCTGCATGCCAACAACGCCAACCAGGCGCTGGACCGGATCATCAACTTCTTTCCGGAAGACCGTCGTTCGCAACTGCTCAATGACCTGGGTAACAATCTGCAGGCCTTTGTTTCGCAACGGCTGGTGCGTACCACCGACGACAAGCGCCGGGCGGCGGTGGAAGTGATGCTGGGCACGCCGACTATTCGTGATTTCATCAAGCGCAACGAGTTTGCCGAGCTCAAGGGCATCATGGAGAAATCCGAGATCAGCGGCATGCAAACCTTCGATACGGCCTTGTTCCAACTGGTGGTGGAAGGGGCGATCGACGAAGAGGAAGCGCTGAAGAATGCCGACTCGGTCAACAACTTGCGCCTGCGCCTGAAGCTGCATCATGACAATGGCGCACTGGCCCAGCAGACCATGCCACCCGCGGCGCCGGTGGCGGCGCCGGAGCTGGATGTGAAGGATTGGGGCCTGGTGGACGATGGCGAACGCGGCCCGGATTGAACCTCCTCGACCGTGCGCACCAGCGGTGTCCTGTCGTAGCCCCAAACGTCCATTGTTTGATTACCGTCGCCTGTGGTTTTCCGGGATCACACCACCTGATGCCGATACGGCAGGTCCGGCCCGGTGCGGCTGCAGGTGATCGCGGCGGCACGGACGGCGAAGTCCAGCATCTCGTCGATCTGAGCCTTGTCCAGGCGTTCCAGGCCTTCCACCGAGTCCAGTTGATGTTCGGTCAACCAAGCGATCAAGGCTGCCTGGAAGGTATCGCCGGCGCCGACCGTATCGGCGGTGACGACTTCGCGCGCGGGCACTGACCAGTGGCCATGGCGGCGGCTGAATACGCTGGCACCCTGGTTGCCACGGGTCAGGAATACCACCTGGCAGCGCTGGGTAAGCCAGCCCTCGGCAACGCTCCGTGGGTCGCGATCAGGGTAGAGCAGGCTCAGGTCCTCGTCGCTGACCTTGATCATGTCGGCGTGTTCGGCCAGCTCCGCGATACGCTCGCGCCACAATTCAATATTCGGCTGTGGGTTGAGGCGCACGTTGGGGTCGAGGGTGATCAACCGGCGACCGCTTTCCCGCCGTACCAGGGTCAGCAGGGTATCGGCAATCGGCTGCACCACCAGCGAGAACGAGCCGATATGCAGGCCACGGACCTCGTCACCGAGTGACGGCAAGTGCTCCGCCAGCAACTGGCGGTCGGCACAGCCTTCGCCACGGAAGCTGTAATGAGGCGAACCGTCGGCACCCACGGCGACCATCGCCAGGGTGGTGGGGGCCGTGAAGTCCAGTAGGTAATCGGCGCGCACGCCTTCTTCGCACAGGACTTGTTGCAGGCGCCGTCCCAGGTAATCGGTAGACAGCCCGGCCAGCAACGCCGCGTCGACGCCCAGGCGGCGTAGGCCGACCGCGACGTTGAACGGCGAACCGCCGGCAATGGCCTTGAAGTTTACCTTGGAGGTTTGTCCGCTTGCGTCAGGCTCACTGAAAAAATCGAACAGCGCTTCACCACAGACCAGATACATGGATGCTCACTCTTGAATGGCCGCGACCTGTTGACGGTAGCGGTGATAAATCGGTTGATAGGTGCTGACATTGGCCGGAGTCGGCCAGGTTTCGCTGGCGGCGTCGAGGTTGACGCAACGCTCGCATAGTGCCTCCAGACTATGAATCTCCCCGGACTCACACCAGGCCGCCTGGATCGCCGCGCCGAGTGCGGCGGCCTCGCTCTGTTCGGTACAGATCACTGGTGTGTCCATGATATCGGCGACCATCTGTCGCCAGACCGCACTCTTCGCGCCACCGCCAATCAGGCGAATACCATGACTTTGCAGGCCGTTGTCGCGCAGCAAGTCGAGGCCGTAGCGCAAACCAAAGGTGGTGCCCTCGACCACGGCGCGGCACAGGTTGGCCTGGGTCAGGTTGGTCAGGGTCAGCCCCAGTAGGCTGCCGCTGGCCTGGGGCAGCGCGGGGACCCGCTCGCCGTTGAGAAACGGCAGCATGCTGACGCCGTTGGCGCCGATAGGGGCCTGCTCGACTTGGGCATTGAAGTCGTCGAGCCCGAGATCGAACAACTCGCGCACCGCGCCAGTGGCGTTGGTCAGGTTCATGGTGCAGATCAGCGGGAGCCAGCCGCCGCTGGAAGAACAGAACGTCGCTACCGCGGCATCGGCACTGATCTGCGGTTGTTCGGCGTAGGCATAGACGGTGCCGGAAGAGCCCAGACTCATGGTAATCACGCCGGGACGGATGTTGCCGGTGCCGATGGCGCCCATCATGTTGTCGCCACCACCGCTGGCGACCAGGGCTGCTGGGTTGATGCCCAGGTGCCGGGCGATTTCGGGCAGTACCCGGCCGACTGGCTGGTGGGCTTCCAGCAGTTCCGGGAGGGCGGCTTGTAGGCGTCCGCTGGGGTCGATGTCGCTCAGCAGTTGCAGGTCCCAGTTGCGCTTGCGCACATCGAAGTAACCAGTGCCCGAAGCGTCGCCGTACTCCGCGCAAGCACGACCGGTCAGCCAGTAGTTGAGGTAGTCGTGGGGCAGCAGGATATGGGCAATCCGGGCGAACAGTTCAGGGTGGTGTTCTTGGGTCCAGAGCAGCTTGGAGAGCGTATAGCCGGGGGCAATCACCAAACCCAGGCGTTCGAGTGAGCCTGCTGCGCCGCCCAAGTGTTCTAGCAGGCGCTGATTTTGCGGGGTGGTTTCGGTGTCGCACCAGAGCTTGGCCGGGCGCAGAACGTGGCCTTGCTGGTCAAGCAGCACCAGGCCGTGCTGTTGGCCGGAGACGCCGATGCCGAGAATCGACTGGCCGTCGATCCCCGCAACCTGCACTGCCTGGCGGGTGGCCAGGGTAAAGGCTTCCAGCCATTGGCTGACGTCCTGTTCGCGACGGCCATTGGCACCGCTGATCATACTATGAGGGGCCGAGCCCTGGCCGAGCACCCGGCCGCTGACGGTGTCGAGGACAATCGCCTTGGTGCCTTGGGTGCCGCAATCAATGCCGAGGTAGAGTTTCTGCTGCATGCTTGGCCTGCTTGAATAGGGCTATAGCTGTGTGGCGAGTGGACCTGTGGCGAGCGCCACCGTGGCGTTCCGACAAGACCGCTCGCCACAAGGGGCATCACAGATTCAGTTTGTTTTGGCCAATAAACGCTCCAGTGTCTGGCTCACGCCGACTTCCTGCAAGCTATTGAGGTTCTTTTCGAAGGCCGCGACAAACGCCGCCGATTTGGGAATCGCCGTACCGAAGATCTCTTCCACCGCCAGCAAGCGCTGCGCGATCAGTGCGTCGTCGGTCACCAGTGCCTGGCAGAACTCGGCCCGTGGGTCGGCAATACGGTAGGTCGTGCCGTTTTCATCGACACCCTTGAGGTACAGCGCCCAGGCCGCCACCACCAACGCCGCGCGCTCGGTGTCGCGACCGTCGGCGATCAATCGGTTGATGGTGGGGACGGTGAACTTGGGGAGCTTCGAGGAACCGTCGGAGCAGACTCGCTCCAGCTGGTCGGCAATCGTCTGGTTGGAGAAACGCTTGACCAGGGTGTCCTTGTAGTCGCTCAGATCGATCCCGGGCACCGGCGCCAATTGCGGGGTCACGTCAAGGTCCATGTAGGCGTGCATATAGGCCACGAACAGCGGATCGTTCATGGTTTCGTGGACGAAACGGTAACCCTTGAGGAAGCCCAGGTAGGTGAGGGCCAGGTGACTGCCGTTGAGCAACTTGATCTTCATCTCTTCGTAGGGCGTGACGTCGTCGGTGAACTGCACGCCGACCTTTTCCCAGGCTGGCCGACCGTTGCTGAACTTGTCTTCCAGGACCCACTGCACAAAGGGTTCGCAGACTACTGGCCAAGCGTCGTCGACACCATGCTCATCATGCAGTTGCAGGCGATGGGTGGCGCTGGTCATCGGCGTAATACGGTCGACCATGGCGTTGGGGAAGCTGACGTGTTCGGCGATCCAGTCGCGCAGGTCGGCATCGCGCAAGGCGGCGAAGGCCAGCAGCGCCTTGCGGGTCATTGCGCCGTTGTGCGGCAGGTTATCGCAAGACATCAGGGTGAAGGCCGGGACGCCATGGGCACGACGCTGGGTCAGGGCCGCGCAGAGAAAACCGAAGACCGTCTGCGGCTCCTCTGGGTGACGCAGGTCGTGCTGGATCTGCGGCAAGTGGCTCATGAATTCGCCGTTGCTGTCGTCGATGCAGTAGCCGCCTTCGGTGATGGTCAGCGAAACGATACGAATCTGCGGCGAAGCCAATTTGTCGATCAGCACCTGGGCACCGTCCTGAGCCAGCAGCATGCCACTGATGGAAGCGATCACGCGGGTCTCGGTGTCGTCGCCTTCGCCCAGCTCATAGAGGGTGTAGAGATAGTCCTGGGATGACAGGGCGTCGCGTATGCCCTGGTCTTCTTTCCGCAGGCCGACGCCGCAGATGCTCCAGTCCAGGCCCTCGCCGAGGTTCATCAGGGCGTCGGTGTAGTAGGCCTGGTGAGCGCGGTGAAAGCCGCCGACGCCGATATGGGCAATACCTTGCCGGGTGTTGGTTGCCGCGTACTGGGGCACGGCGACTTCAGGGGCTAGGTTGTGCAGGTTCTGTTTGTTCAGGTTCATTGCAAGGATTCTCGTCAATCAGGCGGCAGCGCGTAGCGGGCGGGCGACCGCAACGCCGTCGGCATCGAATAGGTGGCAATGGGTGCTGTCCAGGTGCAGGTTGAGCGTTTCGCCGTACTGGCTGGCCATGTCCCCGCGGATACGCATGGTCAGTGGTTCCCCGGAGTGGGTCACGACGTGGCAGAAGGTGTCGCTGCCCAGGCGTTCGCCGACATCGGCGGTGACTTGCAGGGTGCAATCCCCGGCCTTGGCGATTTCCAGGTGTTCCGGGCGGATGCCCAGGGTCACCGGGCTACCGACACTGAGGCTGGCACCGCTGTGAGGCAGGCTGATACGGGTGCCGGCCTCAAGTTCGACCTCACAGCCCTGGCCGTCGATACGGCTGACCTTGCCCTTGAGGAAGCCCATCTTCGGCGTGCCGAGGAAACCGGCGACAAACAGGTTGGCCGGCGAGTGATAGAGCTCCAGAGGTGAGCCGACCTGTTCGATACGACCACTGTTGAGGACCACCACTTTGTCGGCCAGGGTCATCGCTTCGACCTGGTCGTGGGTCACGTAGATCATGGTCGCCTGCAGTTCCTTGTGCAGCCGAGCCAGTTCCAGGCGCATCTGCACCCGCAGGGCGGCGTCGAGGTTGGACAGCGGTTCGTCGAACAGGAAGATCTTCGGATTGCGCACGATCGCCCGGCCGATGGCCACCCGTTGGCGTTGACCACCGGAGAGTTGCTTGGGTTTACGTTCGAGCAATGGACCGAGTTCGAGGATCCGTGCGGCCTCGTTGACCTTGCGCTCGACGTCGGCCTTGGCTACGCCAGACAGGTCCAGGGCGAAGGACATGTTCTTGCGCACGCTCATGTGCGGATACAGGGCGTAGGTCTGGAACACCATCGCCAGGTCGCGTTTGGCCGGGCTGACCTCGGTAATATCGCGACCGTCCAGTTCGATGGTGCCAGAGGTGACTTCCTCCAGGCCCGCGATCAGGCGGAGCAGGGTCGATTTGCCGCAGCCGGACGGCCCGACGAAGACCACGAATTCACGGTCGCGGACTTCCAGGTCGATGCCTTTGATGATGGAAAAACCTTCGAAGCCTTTTTTCAGATTCTTGATTTTCAGGTTGGCCATGATGAGGCTCCTTTTGAGACTTGTTCTGGGGTCATGCGCTTGAGTGTGTTTGTTGCAACGTGGCCCTTGTAGGCGCCGGGTTTGTCGGGACGTCGCATCGAGCGAACAGGCACTGGAAATCGTCAAAAGCTTCGCGAGCAATCAAGCGTCGACGGGATGCCCCTACAGGTTGCGTAGTGTTCTCATCAGCGCACATGGGACTCGTTCATTTATTTCACGGCGCCGAAGGACAGGCCGCGTACCAGCTGTTTCTGACTGATCCAGCCGAAGATCAGGATCGGTGCGCAAGCCAGGGTCGAGACGGCGGACAGCTTGGCCCAGAACAAGCCTTCGGGGCTTGAGTAGGACGCGATCAAAGCGGTCAGCGGCGCGGCGGCGGAAGAGGTCAGATTCAGCGACCAGAAGGCCTCGTTCCAGCACAGGATCAATGACAGCAGCATGGTCGAGGCCAGTCCACCCTTGCTGATCGGCAGCAGCACCCGAATCATTTCCTGTTGCAACGTGGCCCCGTCGAGGCGGGCGGCTTCGAGGATGTCCTTGGGGATGTCCTTGAAGTAGGTGTACACCATCCAGACCACGATCGGCAGGTTGATCAGGGTGTAGATCACGATCAGCGAAATGCGGGTATCGAGTAGGCCGAGGGACTTGGCCAGCAGGTAGATCGGCATCAGCACGCCTACCGGCGGTAGCATCTTGGTGGAGAGCATCCAGAGTAAGGTGCGCTTGGTTCGATGGGTTTCGTAGAACGCCATGGAGTAAGCGGCCGGTACCGCGATCAGCATGCACAACAGCGTGGCGCTGATGGAGATCACCACCGAGTTCCAGGCGAAGTGAAAGTAATCACTGCGCTCCTGAATATGCAGATAATTCTCCAGCGTCGGGGTGAAGAAAAGCTGCGGCGGCGTGGCGAACGCGTCGATCTCGGTCTTGAAGCTGGTCAGCACCATCCAGAAGATCGGGAAGAAGATCAGGATGGCGATGGCCCAGGCCAGGACGCCGAGCAGAACGCTTTGCAGGCGCCGAAATTGTTTGAGTGTGAGGGTCATGGCACGGGCCTCAAGGCTTGTCTGTCAGGTTTTTGCCGATCATCCGCACGAGGATGATCGCGGCGATATTGGCGATAATCACGGCGATCAAGCCGCCGGCCGAAGCCATGCCAACATCGAACTGCACCAGGGCCTGGTTGTAGATCAGGTACGCCAGGTTGGTCGAGGCATAACCCGGACCACCGTTGGTAGTGGTGAAGATTTCCGCGAATACCGAGAGCAGGAAGATCGTTTCGATCATCATCACCACGGCAATCGGTCGGGCCAGATGGGGTAGGGTCAGGTGCCAGAAAATCGCCACCGCACCCGCGCCATCCAGGCGTGCGGCTTCTTTCTGTTCCTGATCCAGGGACTGCATGGCGGTCATCAGGATCAGGATGGCGAAGGGCAGCCATTGCCAGGAAACGATGATAATGATCGACAGCAGCGGGTAATGGGCCAACCAGTCCACCGGTTGCGCGCCGAACACTCGCCACAGAGCCGCGAGAACTCCCGACACCGGGTGGAAAATCAGGTTTTTCCAGATCAGCGCGCCGACGGTAGGCATGATAAAAAACGGCGAGATCAACAGGACCCGGACGATGCCGCGACCGAAGAATTCACTGGCTTCGAGCAGCGCCGAAATCAGTACACCGAACACGATGCTGATCAGCAACACGCTGCCCACCAGCAACAGGGTGTTGGTAGCACCGGGGAGAAATCCCGAGTCGGTCAGAAAGTAGCTGTAATTTTCCAGGCCGACAAATTGGTTTTCGCCCGGATAGAGCAGGTTGTAGCGGATCAGCGAAAAGTAAACGGTCATGCCCAGGGGCACGATCATCCACAGCAGCAACAGGCCAACCGAGGGCGAGACTAGGAACCAGCCAGGGTTGCGCAGACGGCTTTTGCGCAGCGGCTGGGGTATATCCATATGGGCTTTGGCAGCGGAGGTATTCATGGTGTTCAAAACCAATTAGGTACAAGGAGCGGGCAATCGTCAGTCCTGCCGGGACTCAATCCCATGGGAGCGGAGCTTGCCCGGCTCCCAAAGGGGCTGTTGTCAGGGGTTACTTCGGATAACCCGCGCGTTTCATTTCACGTTCGGTGAAGGTCTGGGCATCGGCCAAGGCTTTGTCGACCGTGCTCTGGCCGGTCAGTGCGGCAGAGAACTGCTTGCCGACCTGGGTGCCGATAGCCTGAAACTCAGGAATGGTCACCAGTTGGATCCCGATATAAGGCACGGGCTTGGCGCTCGGGTCTTTCGGGTTGGCGACCTTCAACGATTCCAGGGTGACCTTGGCGAACGGCGCCGCTTTCATGTAGGCCTCGGTGTAGGTCGAAGCCCGGGTGCCCGGTGGTACGTTGGCGATGCCGTCCTCCTTGGCCACCAGCGCTCCGTATTCCTTGGAGGTGGCCCAGGTACTGAAGGTTCTCGCCGCGTCCTTGGCCTTGGAACTGGTCGGGATCGCCAGGGCCCAGGAGTAGAGCCAGGACGAACCTTTCTCGGTGACCTGTTGCGGTGCATAGGTAAAGCCGACGTGATCGCTGACCTTGCTCTGAGTCTTGTCGGTGACGAACGAGCCGGCCACGCTGGCATCGACCCAGATGGCGCACTTGCCGCTGTTAAACAGCGCCAGGTTTTCGTTGAAACCGTTACTCGAAGCACCGGGTGGGCCGGAGCTTTTCATGGTCTCGACGTAGAAGTTCAGGGCGTTTTTCCATTCAGGGCCATTGAATTCCGGCTGCCATTTTTCATCGAACCAGCGCGCGCCATAGGCATTGGCGACGGTGGTAATCAGGGCCATATTCTCTCCCCAGCCGGCCTTGCCACGCAGGCAGATACCGTATTGCTCCTTCTCGGGATGGTTGAGCTTGGCGGCGAACTCACCGATCTGTTCCCAGGTCGGCCGCTCGGGCATGGTCAGACCTGCGTCCTCGAACAGGTCGGTGCGGTAGTAGGTCATGGAGCTTTCGGCGTAGAACGGCAGGGCGAACAGGGTACCCTTGACCGACAGGCCGTCACGTACCGAAGGGAATACGTCATCGATATCGTAGGCGGCGGGCAGGTTGGTCATCGGTTCCAGCCAACCCTTGGCGCTCCAGAGTGCGGCTTCGTACATGCCAATGGTCAGCACGTCGAACTGGCCGCCCTGGGTAGCGATATCGGTAGTCAGGCGCTGGCGTAGGACGTTTTCCTCCAGTACTACCCAGTTTAACTTGATGTCCGGGTGTTCAGCCTCGAAGGTCTTCGAGAGCTTTTGCATGCGAATCATGTCGCTATTGTTGACGGTGGCTATGGTCAGGGTCTGGGCACCGAAACTGACGCCACTGATGGTCATGCAGGTGGAGACGAGCAGAGCTTTTGCAACGGCTTTCATCGAACACTCCTCTTCTAGCGCACGGCGGCGGTCGAAGGTCGGTTTATTGTTTTTTGCCTCTTCCGGTGTCCAGGAAGAATCTGCCGATAATTACAGCTCTCAATCGTCGTGCTGACAAATCCTTGGGCACACTCTTATTAATACTTTTTTGCACTGTGGCGAAATGTCGCGGGTTGGCGAAACAGCTGTTCGGGAGGGGATGGGCGTAAGTCAAGCCTTGGAAGAGAGATAAATCAGTACAGGTTCCATCATAAAAGCAAGTCGAAAGTGAGCACCTTAGTGCGTCGCATGGAGAGGTCTGCGAGTCAAATTCGCGCCACGAGCCATTGGCCACCGACTTGTGGCATCCGAACTTGAGTTAACGAGCTAAGTGTAGTGGCTTGCAATCGAAAATGGCCATGCTCGCAATCAACGTAATTTTCGGCTCAAATTAATTGCGACTGACGGGCTCCTCGTACTCACATTAACTGCGACTGAGCTTGCGTTCAGCGGCGTCTGCTTGCATTCCATTTGCGCGTGCTCAAATTAACTGCAACTGACTGACGGACCACCAAACGTTCATTTTGCGGAAACCTAGCGGGACATCTCCTCAGCCGTCAGGCTGAGGCCATAGGCGGGTTGCGTTGGTTGGCTCCATTCTTCTATAGGGGGAGCACTAGAACCGAAAACCAGCGTAAGTCCTTCCAGCGTGTGTATTCCAGCTTTCCCAGTTGGTCATCAATCCCAGAGCCTTTGGGGTCAGCTCAGGCTTCTGAAATCGCCGCCCGACGCTTCTGGCGCTGCGACTCCAGCCAGATCACCAGGACCAGCAAACCACCGCCGGCGATCAGCAAGCTGAGCAGCCAACCCAAGGTTTCGGCCAGTTGGGTAAAAAACAGGGTGTACAACTGGATGATCAAAAACGTTAAGCCATACCCCACCAACATGCCGAACCGCTGGCGCAGTCCCACCGTTAATACGCCGAGGCTAACCAGCGCCCAAAGCAAGTTGAACATCAGCAGCTCACCATCCTCGGCAAAATGCCACGGCCCGTCGATCAAGTCGTAGCTGCCAAACAGAGACAACAGCCACAAGGACATTTCGCCGACAAAAAGGCCACAGGAAATCCACACCTTGGCAAACCCACTGTAGCGGGCAAGCAACCTAGCCTCACAGCGCATATGCAACGCCCCCGCAGCCACCAGCACCGTCGCAGCACCGAGAAACCGCAGCGGATAGTTCATGCCAAACCAGTAGGCGCCCCAGCCGGACACATATCCGCTACGACCACCAAACCAGACAAAAAATAACACACTGCACAACGTCAGCAGTAACACGTTGCCCAAGGCATAGCTGAGCACCAGCAGGACTAGGAGATCGATCAGCAGCAGCGCCGGCCAGTTGCCGGAGCCGTCCGAATAGATCATCCCCACAACAAAACTCACGCTGATCAGGGCAAAGCCGCCGAGCAGTTCGGCGGTGCTGCCCAGCATCCTCAAGCCTTTCCCGGGCAACCAGCGCCCGACGACGAACAGGCCCAAGGTCAGCACTGACAAGCTGATCGCCAATTTGGGCGGGGTGAACGTCAGGTGCTCACGCAGAAACAACAGCAGACTGGCCGCCAGGCTGATGGCACCGAACGTCAGAAACCAACGCCCGAGTGAGCGCCAGTCCCATCGGGTCAAGGGATACAGTTCACCGATACGGTTGTGGGCGACGGGATCGATCTGCCCCTCGCGTAGCCATTGATCAAGGGCATCGTGGATCTGTCGATTGCGGCGATCCGGGCTCATGGACGATCCTCCCTGGCACGTAGCGCCGCGCGCTCAAACAACCAGCCCAGCAAAACACCCACAACACCGGCCACCGCGAAAAAAGCCGCGACACTCAGGTGGTCCCAGGCGTATTCATAAAAGCGCGTATATAGGTCGATGCCCAGAAACACTACACCAAACCCGGTGAAGCTGGGGTGTTTGAAACGAGCACCGATTACCAACTGGCTGATGGCCCCAACGGTGAATAGCAGTATCGAGAGCCCCGATTGGGACGAGCTGTAATTATCAAGGCTGAGAAACCACAGCGAGCAGTTGAAGTAGAGCAGTCCGAAAATCACATACAAACGCCCGAAACCGCTGAAGTGGCGGAGCGGCTCTTCTTCCGCCTGCTGGTGCCAAAGCCCCAGAAGCGCTGCCAACCCGGCAATCACTGCCATGGCTCGCGGGTCCTGGATGTTGAACACATATGACCCGCCACCAGCATAACTCGCCCAGGAGCCAAGGCCGTGAAAGGCACACAGCAGCCCCAGAAACAATGGCCAGCGTAGGTGATAACGATAGGCCGTGGCCACACTCAGCAAGGCGGTGACCAGCAGTGCCAGAGGGATGCGATCAAACCGGCCCTCGTCGGAGCCAATTCCACTGAGTAACAGGCTGCCACCTATCAGCATCAGGCCGATGGTCAAAATGGCAACACCAGCCACCGGCATACGCCCGGCCGGCTCACGCGCCAGGCGTACCCCGACCCACCACAATGTCCCCCCCGGTGATAAAAAACAGCACAACGCCGAGGGCGGCCGACTCGCTGAGGTAGCTCACACCACCCAGGATTGCCAAACCAATCAGTAACACTGCGCCGATGCCCAGCCATTGCAACACCGTGGATAACAGTTGGTTGGGACGCTGATAAGGCGCGCTCAGCCGCTCCTGGGTTTGCTGGTCGATCAAACCTTGGTGTTGCCAGGCAGCAATGTCGTGAATCATTAGCTGCTGTGTGGTTTTTCTCATGGGGTTCAGGCACAGCGCTATTGTTTGGATGATGGGGAGTGTTGGGGCATAGGCTGCTTATTTACCCTGATCATCCAGGGCCGGGCCAGGAACTACTATGGCTAAATTCAGACCACTCAAACAAATCAGCAGTCCCCTGTGAATTGTGGAGTTTGCGTCGTAGTTTAAATTGAGGTCACATTTACTGTTGAGGTCACATTAATTGCAATTAGCCGGCTGGACGTGCACATATTCCATAGCCCTCCCAGATTAAATCGGCAACCCCGCTGCCAGCATTTTGTCGCGCAACTCAGCGGCTCGTGCTGGATCGAGCATGTTGCTGAGCAACGCTTTGATTTCGGTGGGCCTGGCGTCAAATTGCTCTACTAGATCTTTAGTACGGTATCCATGGCGCGTCAGGGTTGGTTTGAGGTCATCCAGTTGACGCGACAGAACCGACTCAATCGGCTCCGCCGAGACAGGTTTCTCGCCTATCAGGTGACGGGCCTCCAGGGACAGGCTCAGATGTGCAGGTTTCCAGTAGCCAGTGAATGTATTCGCGCTGACTACCGGCGATGCCGTCGAGTGAGAATATGTCGGTGCGGTAACCGATTTCCTCCATCGTCGGACGACGCAGGTCATTGCGCAGTTGGGGATGGCCAGCCAGCACCACTGACAATCGCCCGTCACCGTCTTCGACCAATTCCATTAGCCGTTTAAGCCCCGTCAGGGTATGACCATTGAGGTCATGGGCTTCATCCACGAACAGGGCCACCGGGCGCTTGTTCTTCTTCACCAGTTCGCGTAGGTCTCGTTTGACGCGGTGTCGATACTTTCTTGCAAACTGTGCAAGCCGACGCCGGCGGCGTCCAGTTGCTCGACCAAACGGATCAGATCCTTCCGCGAGCGTCCAAGACGATCCAGGCGCCAAATCACCACGATGTCTCCTTTGCGCAGCGTGCCCAGCAAGGCAGTCAAACCTATTCGCTCGGCTTTGGCTCCACTGGTGGTATCTTCAAACAGGCGCTCGCAACCTGCTTTCTCCAACGCATCGCGTTGCAGATCGAGGAGTTGGTCGTCGGTTGAGACTCGGGCATATCCAATCAGCATGGTTTCGTCCAGATATTAGACGAAAACTCAGTGTAGCCGGATATTGAAAATTGGAAACTGCTACTGGACACCGATAATGCCGTTTTCAGAGCAGGCAACCCGATCACAACCAGTTGTCCAACAAACCTACGTTTAATGGACGGCTACGATCAAGGTTTCATTCGCAGCTAATGTGAGCAAGCCAAAATGGAATGCAAACCGACGCGGCTGAATGCAAGCTTGCTCGCAACTCATGTGAGCGAAAGGGCTCCGTCAATCGCAGTTAATCTGAGCCGGAAATTGCGCTGATTGCGAGTGCGCCAGTTTTCAAACGCAAGCCGTTACAGCTAAGCGTACAGGCCACCAGGTGGGGCGCTAACTGGAGTCGTACCTGGATCAGCTAAGATTTTGCTCGGTCAGGCGCTGGACCACCAGGCGTCGATAATGAGACGGTGTCATGCCCTTGAGCTGCTGAAAACGTCGATTGAAGTTGGAAATATTGTTGAACCCGGACTCGAAACACACATCAGTCACCGGTTTGTCGCCATCGGCCAGTAACTCGCAGGATTTGCTGATCCGCAGGCGATTGACGAACTCCACGAAGCAACGTCCCGTGGCTTGCTTGAACACCCGGGAAAAGTAGGTGGGTTTCATTCCCAGATGCTCGGCAACCTCCTCCAACGGCAGCTCCCTGGCGTAGTGGGCAAAGATGTAGTCCACGGCGCGGTTGGTACGATCAATATTGTTCTCGTCGGCCAATTGTGGGGTGGTGGCTCCGGAGAGCAGCTGGTAGTCGGTGCAGACGCTGAGCAGCTCCAGCAGAATCAGAAAGTGTCCCAAGCGCGTCACACCCTGGGAGTCGGCGATACGCTGCATCAAGTGCATAGCCTGGCGGATGGTGTCCTTGCAACGGAACTCAATGCCGTATTGGGCGCGTTCGAGCAATGGCGCCAAGGTTTTCAGTTCCGCAAAAATCCGATGCCCTTCTTCAAACAGCTCGTCGGTGAAGTTCACCAGCATGTCACGCTTGGGTACCACTTCGCCTTCGGCCACCTGGCTGATCCAGTTGTGGGGGAGGTTGGGGCCAGTCAGGAACAGGCTCTGCGGGTAGAAATTACCGATATAGTCACCAATGAAGACCTTGCCAGAGCTGGCGACGATCAGGTGCAGTTCGTATTCCTTATGGAAATGCCAACGCACCAGCGGGCAGGGAAAGCCATGCTGGCGATAGATGATGGACAGGCCATTATGGTCGTCCATCAGTTCATATGAAGGATCGGTGACGCGGGTTGTTCGGGTCATTGGAGGTGCTTTTATTGTTCTCGCCGTCAGATAATGCCTCCTTCGCCTGCCGTCCGCCAGCCTTGCGCCGACGTTCGGATCGGCGTAACCCCGTGGCCATGGCTTTGCAGGCCCTTCATTGAGGAGCAAAACAGTGAAGACCATTCTATTGATTGGTATCGGTTCCGGTCATCCGGAACAGATCACCGTGCAGGCCATCAAGGCCCTGAACCGGGCCTCGGTATTTTTCCTGCTGGATAAGGGGCAGGCCAAGGATGAACTGTTGCGTGTGCGTCAGGAAATCTGCCGGCTTTATATCGAACAGCCCGATTACCGCCTGGTGCAGGTCAGTGATCCGCTCCGTGAAAACGCCGACGGGTCCTACCGGACGGGTGTTGAACGTTGGCATGAACAGCGTGCCGAATTGTTTGCCCGGTTGATCGACGAAGAGTTGGCCGAGAATGAGTGCGGCGCCTTTCTGGTCTGGGGCGATCCGGGGTTGTATGACAGTACCTTGCGCATCCTTGATCGGGTCGTGGCCCTGGGCGGCTCGGCGTTCGAGGTCGAGGTGATTCCCGGGATCAGCAGCGTGCAGGCGCTGGCGGCACGCCATCGCATTGCGCTGAATCGCATCGGCGAACCGATCCGCATCACCACAGGGCGGCGTTTGGAGACGGCTGACCTGGACAATGTGGTGGTGATGCTCGATGCGCATTGCGCTTTTGCTCAGTTCGCCGACCAGGCGCTGGAAATCTACTGGGGAGCATACCTGGGGACCGAGGATGAACTGTTGGTGAGCGGCAAGCTTCATGAGGTGCAGGGATTGATTCGCGAACAGCGCGAGGCCACCAGGCTGCGCAAGGGTTGGATCATGGATACCTACCTGCTGCGTCGCCCTGTGAATTCGGACGAGTAAGTACTCTGGCCTTGATTCGGCGATGTTTCCTGCGTTGCTACAAGACCGTTCTTACAGAGAAGACGGGCGGTGTCGTTTAGTGTCCGCGGGATCCGACAATAGCCTGTGAGACTGTTAGAACGCCATGAGCTCCATACCAGCTATCGATCGACTTCAGTGGCGGCCCTTGGTGTTTGCCCTGCTGCTGACCAGCTTACCTGCGTTCGGGCAGGTACGAGTCGACCTGGCCTACAGTGGCGGGGTATTCAGCATCGACCCGGCTACCCTGGAGATGACCTTGTGCCGGGATAATGGCGAAGTCTCGGTACTGAGTGCGGCGGCATTCCCCGAGACCGCCAGGGCAAGTGATCTGGAGGGCTGGCGCTGGCGTATTCGCAACGGTACCGATCAGTTCCAGGTTGAGGTCGGTATCGAGCAGGACGCCTTGCGTCTCTCGGTGCGAGCCAATAAACCGGCTCGTCTGGAATGGCCCAAACCCGCGGAAGCAACTGCCATCGAGGCCCATGCCATACCGTTCGGCGAGGGCAGTTATATTCCTGGCGATGATCGCCAATGGCTGGACTGGCTGGTAAGGCGTTATGAGCCAGATGCGCTGAACGGGCTGCTGTCGATGCCGTTCTGGACCGAACTGCGCGCGGATCACTCAGTGACTTGGCTGGTGCAAACCCCTTTCGATACACGCTTTAGCATCATCGAGCAGGATCAACGGCCGCTGCCGCGAATCAGTCACGAATTCAACCGGCTGGCCGAGGGCGCGGCGTATACCGTCAGTGTGATGATCGGCCCACGGGATCCATTGTACGGTGCACGCTTTTATCGCGAGTGGCTGCTCAAGCATGACCGTTTCGTTTCATTGAAACAGAAAATCGAACTTCAGCCCCAGGTCGCCAGGCTGGGCGGCGCCCCGCATATCTACTTGTGGGGCGCCGGCCCCTTGAAAGCCGTGGATATTGCCGATTGGCCGGCGTTCCTGAAGTTTTTTGCCGCGCACCGGGCTGATCCCCGGCATCTGGCCTCACGGTTGTGGGAAGCGTTTGATTCAGCCGCACGGGAAAGTTTCGTGGCGGCCCTGTTGGAGGCGCAGGTTCGGCCAACAGGTGTTTCGATCTTCGGCCAGACCGAAGTGACCCGTGCCCTCAATACGGCGTTGCCACATGCCTTGCCGCTGGTGCCGGTCGAACCCTTGCCGGGCAAGCATGATCCGGCGGCCAACGTGGTCTGGGGGCATAAAGTTCGCGAGCAATTGGTCGAGGCCTTCGGTCCGTGGCTGGTGGCGCCTCGACGCTGGGGGGGCGGACTGTCGCTCGATACCGTAGCCGCCTTGCAGCAAGCCGGCCTGATCAAGGCCTGGTTGGGCGCCGATGATTGGCGTGACGCCATGTGGCACCCCGAAGCGGTGGAGGCGGCCAAGGCTTCGGGCTATCTGGTTGCCGTCTACGACAGCTATGGTAGTGCACACCCCTCGAACCTGCGAGCGACTTGGGCCACGGCGCAAATGGGCGATGAGCTGGCCGCAGCCGGCTATCGGGACAGCAAAGGTGACAAGGTGCGTGGTTTCAGTGGCCGGGGTGTCTATGTCAACGCTCGGTTGGTCGAACCTTACGCGCAACGAAGGATCTCGGCAGTGGCGAAAGCGGCACGTCTCAACAGCTATTTCCTCGATGTCGATGCAGCCGGCCCCGAACTCAAGGACTACACCCCAGGGCGGGAAACCAGTGAACGTGAGGATGCCCAAGCCCGTACTCGCCGCCTGTTGTTTCCAACCCATGCCCTGGACTTGGTCACGGGCAGCGAAGGTGGATTGGCGCACTACGCACCGCATATTGCCTACAGTCATGGCATCGCTACCCAGCCGTTTGCCTGGATGGACCCGGATATCGGCAAGCACAAGCAGTCGGCCTATTACCGGGGGGGCTACTGGCCGCCGGAAACTCCGGCCCTGTACTTCAAGCCGGTGCCCCTTAAACCTTCGATTGCGCGGTTTGTGACCTCCGCGCAGTTCCGGCTGCCGTTGTATCAACTGGTGCTCCACGACAGCCTGGTCAGCACGCACCATTGGGAATACAGCTCGTTGAAATTTTCCAGCGAACGTGAGCATACGGCGCTGTTGCAGTTGCTGTACATGGTGCCGCCGCTGTACCACCTCAATGATCAAGTACTGGCTCGCGACTTGCCGTTCATCAGCGCCTATGATCGGGTGTTCCGGCCATTGCACGAGCGCCTGTTCGTCGAGCGTATGAGCGATTTCCAGGTGTTGTCGGCCAATCGTCTACTGCAACGCTCGGTGTTTGCCGACGGTACCCTGATCACCGTGAATTTCAGCCTGAAAACTATGCGATCACCGGAAGGGCGGCGGCTGCCACCGCGCTCGGCATTGGTCCTGGTACCGGATCAGGAGCCGCAGTTGATCGAAATCAGTCAACTCTTCGCTTCGGCTTCATGACGAGCATGACCCGCCGATTATGCGGTTTTTCGCTTCGATCCACTGGGCCATGTATTGGGTGCTCTTGTGATGGTGATGACGTAGCATCGCCCCGGTGAAATTATCGCGTCGATGCCGTACCAACTGCTGCCGGCAGCGCTCTATGCGTGCGACCAGGGCCGGGCCGTGAAGCCGTCGGTCATAACGGGCCGCCAGCAAGGCCTTGCCGTTTGCCTGGGCCTGCAGCCATGACGATTGATCCTGATACAATTGGACCGCCGCCTGTGCCAAGGCCTCGGCACTGGTCCCGATGACGCCGGGCCAGGGCAGTTCGCCGTGCATGGCCTCGGCACCGATCGGCGTGGTGATATTCGGCGTGCCACAGAGCATCGCATCGGCGAGCTTGCCCTTGATACCGGCGCCAAAGCGCAACGGCGCCAGGCAGATGCGCGCCGCACTCATCACCCGCAGCGCGTCCTCGGCCCAGTTCATCACATAAAAACCCTGGGCGGGGTTGTGCAACGCGGTCGCCTTGGGTGGCGTGTAGGCACCGTAGATATGGAGCTGCGCCCCCGGCAATTGCTGGCGAATCAACGGCCAGAGGGTGGTTTTCATCCAGAGCACCGCGTCCCAGTTCGGCGCGTGGCGGAAATTGCCGATGCTGATAAAGTGTGCGCGGTCTTCGAAGGCAGTGAAGGTGGTGGGTTGCTCAACCATCAGTGGGCACCAGTGCAGCAAGGCCGGCGCTAGCTGGAACTGTTCGGTCAAGAGGCGAATCTCGAGATCGGAAATCATCAGGCTCAGGTCCGAACGGTAGATCGCGGCGATTTCCCTTTTGGCCAGGTCAGTGTCGCTCATCTGCCGGAACACCTCACTCAGCTCGGGAGCGAACAGCGCCGTGAAGTCATTCAGGTCCGGGTCAGCCTTCAGGCGTGCCTTGAGCTGCTGCTGGCGGGCATCGCGCAAGGCTTGCAGGTCCGAGGTCTCCAGCACGCGCACGGCGTCTGGGCAGTGTTGCTCGACCCGCCAGCCGAACTGTTCCTCCATCATGAAGCGGTCGAACAGCACCACATCCGGCTTCAAGTCGCTGATGAAACGGTCGAAGCTGTTGTTGTTGAGCTCGATGATCTGCTCGTCGATGCCCAGGCTGTGTAGATCGGCCTTGTGTTCTCCGGCACTGGCGGGGCTGGCAAAAGTAATCCGCCAGCCGGCTTCGAGGAAGCTTTCGAGAATCTGCATCATGTGCCCGCCGGCAGCCGAGGACCGGGGTTCGGGCCAGACATAACCGATAACCAGGACGTGGGTGGTGTCGGTGGCACTCATGGGCAGCGTTTCCTTGAAGCGGGCAGGGCAAGAGAAGGGGTGCAATTAAACCACAGCGGCCGCCGAGATTGACCTGTTCCCATGCACTGCGTAGCCTTGCAGGTTCGAGGTTCTTCGGCATCTGGCCGAAGCTAAGAAGGGAACGCGGTAAGCCGCGGCTGCCCCCGCAACTGTAGACGGCTCGATAACCCTGCAAAGCCACTGCCTCTGGCGGGAAGGCGCGGGAATCGGCGGATCGGAGTCACTCCGCACGCCCGACCGTAAGCCAGGAGACCTGCCTCGTGACAGATTCTCACAGGGACTCTACGAAACTCGCCTGGGCGGTAGCGTAGGATCCCGTAACCGGGCGGGGTGATCCGGTGGCGAAGCTTTCCGCGCCCGTTGCCGGCAGCGGCTTTCGTCCCGTATGCCCGCTACTTTTGCCAAAGGGCATCCGATGAAAACACTGGCCAAACTTCCCGTCACTATCGTTACCGGCTTTCTCGGCTCGGGCAAGACCACCTTGCTGCGCCATATGTTGGACAACGCCCAAGGCCGCCGTATCGCGGTGATCGTCAACGAGTTCGGCGAACTCGGTATCGACGGCGAGATCCTCAAACAGTGCACCATTGGCTGCACCGAGGAAGAAGCCAATGGCCGCGTCTATGAGCTGGCCAACGGTTGCCTGTGCTGCACCGTACAGGAAGAGTTCTTCCCGGTGATGCGTGAGTTGGTGGCCCGTCGCGGCGACCTCGACCATATCCTCATCGAAACTTCCGGCCTGGCACTGCCCAAGCCGCTGGTCCAGGCGTTTCAGTGGCCGGAAATCCGCGGTGCCTGCACCGTCGATGCGGTGATCACCGTGGTCGACAGCCCAGCCGTCGCCGCTGGCACCTTTGCCGCGTTCCCGGACCAAGTGGATGCCCAGCGCAAGCTCGACCCGAACCTGGACCATGAGTCGCCACTGCATGAGCTGTTCGCCGACCAACTGTCGAGCGCCGACCTGGTGATCCTCAACAAGGCCGACCTGATCAGCCCCGCAGATCTGGCCAGGGTCCGCCTGGAAGTGGCCGAAGAGCTGCCGCCAGCGGTGAAGGTCATCGAAGCCAGCAGCGGGCGTCTGCCGCTGGACGTGTTGCTGGGGCTGGGCGCCGGTTCCGAGGCACATATCGACGGTCGCCACAGTCACCATGACCATCACCACGACGGCGATGATCACGACGACCACGACCACGATGCCTTCGACTCGATCTCCATCGAGCTGCCGCAAGCCGACGAAAGCCTGTTGCTCGATGCCCTGACCCAGTTGGTGGTGCAACACGGCATCCTGCGGATCAAAGGCTTCGCCGCGATTCCCAACAAACCGATGCGCCTGCTGATCCAGGGCGTGGGCACTCGTTTCGACAAGCACTTCGACCGCGCCTGGGGTGCTGACGAGTCGCGGGTCACTCGTTTGGTGCTGATTGGTCAGGAACTGGACGCCGCGTTGCTCGAATCGACGCTTCGTAACGCATTGACGGCCTGATCCCATGCATCTGCTCAGGACCCAGCCCGGCGGTTTCGTCTCGGACGACAATATCGCCGACCTTGGACAAACGCCCGCCGAGCTGGTGATCCTGTGCAGCGGCGATTCCAGCCTGGCGTTGCTCGCCGAGGCGGCGCGGCAATTGTCGCCGGATTATCCCAGCCTGCGTCTGGCCAATCCGATGCAGGTACAAAATCATGCCTCGGTCGACCTCTATGTCGACCAGGTGCTGCAACATGCCAAGGTCATTCTGTTGTCGCTGCACGGTGGTATCGGCTATTGGCGTTATGGTATCGAGCGCCTGGTGCAACTGGCCGAGCGCGGTGTGACGTTGATCCTGGTACCGGGCGATGACCGGCCCGACCCGGCGCTGAGCGACCTGAGCAACGTCCCGGCGGCACAGGGCGAGCGGCTCTGGCACTTCCTGCGCCAGGGCGGTCTGGGCAATGCCTTGCAGTTGTACCGTTGCCTGGCCAGTACCTGGCTGGGGCGCGACTATCCGTGGCAGGAGCCGCGGACATTGCCGCGCACGGCGATCTACCATCCGCGCCTGGGTGACGCGCAACTGGCTGACTGGCGGGCCGATTGGCAGGTCGACCTGCCGGTGGCGGCAGTGCTGTTCTATCGCTCGCACCTGCAGGCGGCCAATACCGCCTTTATCGATGTGTTCTGTCAGCGTTTGCGCAACGCTGGGCTGAATCCCCTGCCGATCGCCGTGGCCAGTCTCAAGGAGCCCGGTTGCCTGTCCGTGGTCGAGGACTGGCTGGACGAGGGCGCGGCGGCGGTGATTCTCAACACCACCGGGTTCGCCCAGTCGAGCCTCGAAGCGCCGCATCTGCGTCCGTTCCGTCGCGATATCCCAGTGATCCAGGCCATCTGCGCCCAGGACAACGAGCCTGGCTGGCTGGCCAGCGAGCAAGGGCTGGGACCACGGGACCTGGCGATGCATATCGCCTTGCCGGAGTTGGACGGTCGGATCATCAGTCGGCCCATCAGCTTCAAGGACCTGGCATGGCGCAGCGAGCGCAGCCAGAGTGATGTGGTGTGCTATCGAGCGCAGCCCGAGCGCATGGACTTTGTCGCCGAACTGGCGCGGCGCTGGGTCGAACTGGCGCGAGTGGCCAATGGCGACAAACGCATCGCCTTGATCCTGGCCAACTATCCGACCCGCGACGGGCGCATTGGCAATGGCGTCGGCCTCGACACGCCAGCAGCGGCCCTGAATATCCTGCGGGCTTTGCAGGCCGAGGGCTACCCGTTGAGCGATGAGTTGCCCGCCAACGGCACCGGGCTGATCCAGGCCTTGCTCGGCGGGGTCAGCAACGACTTCGACAGTCTCGACATGCGGCCCTGCCATCAGAGTCTGGCGCTGGCGGACTATCAGGCGCTGTTCGACCGTCTGCCCGAGGCCAATCGCCAAGCCGTGCTCGCTCGTTGGGGCAGCCCACAAAACGATCCAATGTTTCGCAGCGGACGGATGATGGTGGCCGGCCTGCGGTTCGGCCTGACCTTTGTCGGCATCCAGCCGGCCCGGGGTTATCAGGTCGATGCCAGTGCGGTCTACCACGACCCGGACCTGGTGCCCCCCCACGGTTACCTGGCGTTCTATTTCTGGTTGCGCCACGTCTACGGCGCCCACGGCGTGATCCATGTCGGCAAGCACGGCAACCTGGAGTGGTTGCCCGGCAAGGGGGTTGGCCTGTCGGAAAACTGTTGGCCGGATGCACTGCTGGGGCCGTTGCCGAATATCTATCCGTTCATTGTCAATGATCCGGGCGAGGGCGCCCAGGCCAAGCGCCGGACCCAGGCGGTGATCATCGACCACCTGATGCCGCCGCTGACTCGAGCAGAAACCTACGGCCCGCTACGTGACCTGGAACTGCTGGCCGACGAATACTACGACGCGCAGTTGCTCGATCCACGGCGCGCCAGGGAACTGCAGCGCGATATTCTGCAACGGGTTCGCGAGACTCGGATCGACCGCGAGCTGCAACTGGATGCCAGGCTCAACAGTGATGCCGATGCAGCGATCTGGCTGCCGCGCCTGGACACCTATCTCTGCGACTTGAAGGAGTCGCAGATTCGCGATGGGCTGCACATCTTCGGTGAGTCGCCGGACGGGCGCCAGCGTATCGACACCCTGCTGGCGTTACTGCGCATTCCCCGAGGCGACGGTCGTGGTGCCCAGTCCAGCCTGCTGCGAGCCTTGGCCAAGGCCTTCGAGCTGGGCTTCGACCCGCTTGATTGCGCTCTGGCCGAACCCTGGACCGGGAGCCGTCCACACGCCTTGCAGATGATCAGCGACGAGACCTGGCGCACCGCCGGCGACAGCCGCGAGCGCCTGGAACTGTATGCCGCGCAACTGATCGAGCAGTCCCTGGCCGGATCGGCGGTGGTGGCTGACGGTGATCTGTGGGCCGAGGTGCGCAGCATTATCGACGGTTTGTTGAGCCACGTCGCACCCTGTCTGGATGCCTGCGGTCCGGCCGAGATGCAAGGCTTGCTCACGGCCCTGGAGGGACGCTTCGTACCGGCAGGCCCCAGCGGCGCGCCGAGTCGCGGACGCCTCGACGTGCTGCCCACCGGGCGCAATTTCTTCTCCCTGGATGTGCGCAACCTGCCGACCACCACGGCCTGGCGTATCGGTTTTCAATCCGCCAACCTGATTCTCGAACGCCACCTACAGGACCACGGCGACCACCTGCGCCAGCTCGGCCTGTCGGTTTGGGGTACGGCCACCATGCGCACCGGCGGCGACGATATCGCCCAAGCCATGGCGTTGATGGGCGTGCGACCAGTCTGGGCCACGGGTAGCCAACGGGTCGATGACTTCGAGATCCTGCCGCTGAGCCTGCTGGACCGCCCGCGGGTGGACGTCACCTTGCGGGTTTCGGGATTCTTCCGCGATGCCTTCGGCAACTTGATCCGCTTGTTCGACGCGGCGGTACAAGCGGTGGCGGCGTTGGATGAGCCCGAGGACATGAATCCGCTGGCCGCCAAGGTGCGTCACGAACGCGAGCAACTGCAAGTCCAAGGACTGAGTGCGGAGCAGGCTGCACTCCAGGCCGGCTGGCGGATCTTCGGCGCGAAGCCTGGAGCCTATGGCGCTGGCGTACAGAATGCGATTGACGCACGTCTCTGGCAAAGCCGCGACGACCTTGCCGAGGTCTACCTGAACTGGGGCGGCTACGCCTATGGCGGCTCCGACGAAGGCACAGCCGCCAGGACGGTGTTTGCCCAGCGCCTGAGTCAGGTCCAGGCCGTGCTGCACAACCAGGACAACCGCGAGCACGACCTGCTCGACTCCAACGATTACTACCAATTCCAAGGTGGTATGTTGGCCGCCGTGGAAAGCCTGCGTGGCGACAGGGCGGCCAGCTACCATGGCGACCATAGCCAGCCAGACCTGCCGAAGGTGCGTACCCTCAAGGAAGAGCTGAATCGGGTGATCCGCTCCCGGGCGGCCAACCCGAAGTGGATTGACGGGGTCAAGCGCCATGGTTACAAGGGCGCCTTCGAACTGGCGGCAACGGTCGACAATCTATTCGCCTTCGATGCCACCACCCAACTGATCGACGATCACCAGTACGCCTTACTGGCCGATGCCTACGTACTTGATGCCGATACCCGCGAGTTTGTCCGCGAGCATAATCCCCATGCCCTGCGGGATATGACCGAACGCTTGTTGGAGGCCCAACAGCGCGGCCTGTGGCGTGAACCTGGGGAGTATCGCCAGGCCCTGGAAAACCTGCTGCTGGATATAGAGGAAGATTCCTGAGGTGTATGCACAATGAGTGACTCCCTGCATTTCCCGCTGTCGGCGGTGGTGGGTGCCGATGCGCTGAAGCTGGCGCTGTGCCTGACCGCCATCGACCCGAAGATCGGCGGTGTGCTGATCGAAGGGCCGCGTGGCATGGCCAAGTCGACCCTGGCCCGAGGGCTGGCGGATCTGCTTGCCAGTGGTCAGTTCGTCACCTTGCCCCTCGGTGCCACCGAGGAGCGCCTGGTCGGCACCCTCGACCTGGATGCCGCCCTGGGCGAAGGCCGTGCGCAATTTTCCCCCGGCGTACTGGCCAAGGCCGACGGCGGAGTGTTGTACGTCGACGAGGTGAACCTGCTGGCGGACCATCTGGTGGACCTGCTGCTCGATGTGGCAGCCAGCGGCACCAACCTGATCGAGCGCGACGGCATCTCCCACCGGCATGCGGCGCGTTTCGTGCTGATCGGTACCATGAACCCGGAGGAGGGCGAGTTGCGTCCGCAACTGCTCGACCGATTCGGCCTGAATGTGGCGTTGAGCGGCCAGCCACTACCGACCGAGCGTGGGCAGATCATTCGACGCCGATTGAATTTCGACAGCGATCCACAGGCGTTCTGTGAACAATGGGAACAGCCGCAACAGGCGCTGCGCCAGCGTTGTGAACAGGCGCGGGCGTTGTTGCCAGCCATTGCCCTGGATGATCAGACCCTGGCACAGATTACCGAGCGTTGTTTTGCCGCCGGGGTCGATGGCCTGCGGGCGGACCTGGTCTGGCTGCGGGCGGCGCGGGCCCATGCTGCCTGGCGTGGCGGACAGCAGATCACCGAAGAAGATATCGAGGCGGTCGCCGAGTTTGCCCTGCGCCATCGGCGACAGAAGAGTCCGCCGGCTGCACAGACATCGAGTGCTGCCGACAACGTACAACGGGAATCGAATTCGGCCCAGGGCCAGGGCCAATGGGGCGAGTTGCCTCCCCAGGGATTGCCGGTGGGGGCTCGTCGGGAAATCCCGCACTGGCCAAAAAAGCCTTAGGCATTCGCCCTCGACTGACGCCAGGGGCGAATGCCAAAGCCCAGGCGGGGCGAATTCCCAAGGGCCGGCGGGGTATAGGCCGAGCCGACGAAGGTAAGGCAATCGCTTGGTGCGAGACCCTGCTGGGCGGCCGGCCACGGCTGCGTCGCGACCTGCGTTTTCACCCCGGCGGCAGCGCGCCCCATGAATTGTGGCTGGTGATTGTCGATGCCTCGGCGTCCATCCGCCGGCACCAGGCCCAGAGTGACGCCAAGGGTCTCCTGGCCCAACTGTTCGACGACGCCTACCGCCAGCGCGCGCGCCTGGCGTTATTGACCGCCAGCGGTCATCGACCGCATTGGCAGATCCAGGGCCTTAAGGCCTCCAGCGGCTTGCGTGGCTGGCTGGAGGCGTTGGGGGCGGGTGGTGGCACGCCATTGCTGGCGGCCTTGCAGGAGGCGAGCGAGTGGTTGAGGGGGCGACAAAAACGCTTCGCCCTGGAGCAACACAGGGTGCTGCTGCTGACCGATGGACGCCTCAAAGCTTGGACAGCGCCGACGCCGTTTAACTGTCCCACGCTGTTGATCGACCTGGAAAAAACACCGATCCGCCTGGGCCGAGCGCGACAACTGGCAAGCGAGCTCAAGGCAGACTATTGGCATATCGAAGCCCTGGAGCTGCTATTGAGCCGTTGAAGCGCAACTTCAGGATGGCCCTCGGCTAAACACTGCCTTGTCGCTCGACGTGGAAGCTGTCTTGGACCCACCCAAGCTCAGGAAAAATTCAGCGCCGAGCGGAAAACACCTCACCGATGCTGCGGCGTTTGGCATGGGTTTCACAGAGGATGATCAACTGCTCCAGGTTCTCGGGGGTCACATCGATGAATTCCTCCATCTGCGTCAGGGCCTGTTCCAGGTCCAGGCGGGTGATGCTCTGCGGTTCACCTGGCGCATGGCTGGCGATAAAGGTACTTGGTGGCTCGATATGCACCTTGGGGTAACGTACTCGGGTCAAGTTGTTGTAGCCAATAGCTACCAGCAACAGGCACACCGCCGAGCACATCACCGGCCCCAGGACCTGCCAGCCCAACCCCTCGGTGTCCGGGTCGACGATTACCATCAGCAGGGCCAGGGCTCCACCCGGCGGATGCAGGCAACGCAGCAGGCACATCACCAGCAACGCCAGGCCAGCGGCCAGGCTGGCACTGACCAGATTACGGTCGAGAAAGTGCACCACCAGCAGCGCCACCAACGTGGCACACCCGTAACTGCCGAGGATCGACCAGGGTTGCGAGAGGGCACCCGAGGACACGGCGAACAGCAACACCGCCGAGGCCCCCAGCGGACCGATCAGGTGCAGTGCCACCGGCAAGCCGAATAGCTGAGCACAGACCCAGACGCTGAATAGGGTGCCGAGGGAGACGCCGATGGCGGCGCGGCTCCATTCGCTGGGACGGGTATTGAGGGGAGAGGGCAGCAGGCGGCGTGACCAGCGGGCAAACATGGTGAGAACGATCCACTTCAAGTTCGGCGGGAAAAAAGAAGGGCTTGTGCGCCTGGCGCAAAGCCCTTTCAAAGTTCCAACATTTGGGGGAGGAACGGGCACAGTGTGCTGGTCGATCGAACTCTTGACTAATGCATAATAATGCGGATTAAGTGCATTATTTTTGCAGTAAAGGAATGCCGCGCCCGGCGAGGAAACACAGGCAGCCGCCCAGCGCTGTCAGGCCGCTGAGGACATAGAACATGGTGGTGGCCGGTGTGTTGATCAACAGGTAGCCGCAGATCACCGGGCTCAGAGCGCCGCCCAGGGCCGCCAGGTTCTGCGCGCCGAGGTAACTACCGCGCAGGTTTTCCGGGGCGATGGTATCGATGAACAGATATTCCGCCGGGTAGATGATCATTTCGCCGAGGGTGAAGATGAACATCGCGATGCACCAGGATACCAGGTTGGTGGCGTAGCTGAAGCCGATCAGGCCGATGATGAAGAAGGTGGTGCCGACGCCGATCCAGTAGCGCAGTTGTTCGCGCTTGAGAAAACGGCCGATCTGGTACTGCAACAGGATCACGCTGATGGCGTTGCAAGCGAGGATCGCCGACATGGTGGTCATGGCATCCTGGTTGCTGTGGGTGACCAACAGGAACTGTGACAGGTACAGGGTGTAGCGGCCATGGACGATGGTGTTGAGCAAGCTGCCGCAGGTGAACATGATCAAGGTCCGGTCGCCGCGCAAAGTCGACAGTGTACCGAGAAAGCTCGCTGGCTTGCCGATCAAGGCCTGGGCGTGGGGAGCGATGCCAAACATCAGGAACATGCTGAAAAAGGCGATCCCGGCGGCGATCAGGAACGGTGCCAGTGGTTGGACGCCAGCGATGACCACGCCGAGCATGGGACCGGTGGCGTAGCCGATATTGGTCAGGGTGTAGCGCAACGAGAACACTTTAGCGCGCTGCCCCATGGGCAGGTTTTCGCTGATGATCGCCTTGGAACCGATCAGGAACAGCGCCGAGGCGGTCTCGGTGATGATCAGGGTCAGGGTGGTCAGGTACAGATTCTGGGCAAAGGTCAACAGGGTGAAGCCGACGGCGCTGGAAAGCATGGCCAGGATCAGCAGCCGACGCTTTTCCAAGCGGTCGATCACATAGCCGCCGTAGAGCGACATCAGGGTCGCGATAAAGACCGCGATGCCCAGCAGCAGGCCGACATCCTGCTGGTTCAGGCCCAGCTTTCTGCTGAGGAATAGGGTCAACAGTGGACTGGTGATGGCACGGCTGACGACGATGGTCACGGAGCAGATCATCAACCGGCGAATAACAAGGGAATAGGTGGCCACGGTGATGCTTATGTCCTTATAGGTATTGATCGCAAACGGACGCACTCCGGCTCTTCCAGGCCTTGTGGGTGTTCGTTCATGGCTGGTAATTCCGATAGTGTCGCTCGTAGACCGCGCTCGGGTGATCATTGGTCATCGGCGCGGCGCTGCGGGCCCACCATTGGGCGACTTCTTCGGCGCGGGCGATCCACACATCCTCGTGCTGCTGGATCCCCTGGATCAATTCGCGCAGCACACCGATGCGGCCCGGCGTGGCGATGATTTCCGGGTGCAGGCGCAGTACGTAGCACAGGCCGAAGCGGTGGAAACCGGCAAAGTCCATCTGCATATTGCCCAGAGTGTGCCGGTAGGAGGCGATCCGCGATTGCGCCGGCGGCACGGCAGGGCTGAGGTTGAAGGCGAAGTAGGGCTCGTCTTCCAACTCGTAGTGCAACGGCAGCTCGATCAGTGACGGGGCGCTCGGGTGGGCGAACGGCAGATCATCGCCGCGCCATGACGACGACCAGTGGATGCCCTGCTCCTGTAGGGCCTCGGTAAAACCCGGCAGCCAGTTGCCGGCTGGAATCCGAAAGCCTCGTGGCCGTTGCCCGGTCAATGCCGCCAAGGCCTCGCAACCGCGGACCAGTGCTGCCTTCTGCTCCGTAAGAGTGAGCAGGTCGTAGTTCTGGTGCCGATAACCGGCGCAGGCGATCTCATGGCCGCCCGCGAGGATCGCCTGGATATGTGCCGGGTTTTCCTCGGCAACGATGCCAGGAATGCACCAGCTACTGCGCACCTGCAACTCGTCGAACAGTCCGAGCAGGCGATTGACCCCACGCTGGCTGCCATAGCGCCAGACCGACAGTGTTTTGTCGCGCCCAGCCACTTGCGGGGCTTGGGTGAGGATGCCGTGGATGTCGTTGTAGTCCACGGTGATCACCACCGCGCTGCGATACGACGCGGGCCATGGGCTCTCGAAGGCAGGCTTTTGCACTATCGTGCGTTGGAACTCAGCCATGATGATGCTCCTTGAGCCACCAACGGGCGACCTCGCGGCAGGTGCTGAACCAGACGTCATCGCGCTGGCGCATATGCTCGAACAGCCGTTCGAGCAACAGCAGGCGCCCCGGTTTGCCGATGATTTTGGGATGGAACAGGGTGGTCAGGCACAGACCTTCGTTCGCCGCGCCGTCGAACTCGCGGCACCAGTTGTCCAGGGTCAGCTCGTAGCTGGCGGTGCGATCCAGCCCGGAGGGGAAGTCCGGCCCACGGGTATAGGCAATCGAGGCGTAGTCATCCATCTCCCAGCGCCCAGGAATTTCCACCAGCGGCTGGCGGTGGCCAGGCACATTCACCAAGTAAGGTCGGTCATCCCCGCGCATACTGCTGGAATAAATCACGCCAGCTTCCACCAACATTGCCGGCGTCTCGGCATGCCAGTCACTGGAAGGTGTGCGAAAGCCCTCGGCGCGGATATTCAGGTGCTGCCAGAACACCTCGCGGCATTTCTTCATGACGTCCTTCTGCTGGTCCAGCGAAAGGGCGTAAAAGGATTCGTGTTTGTAGCCGTGGTAGGCCACCTCATGTCCGCGCTCGATGATTGCCTGGCATTGGCGCGGCCAGTTTTCCACGACCCAAGCTGGGACGAAGAAAGTGCTCGGCAGGCCAAACTCCTCCAGCAGGTCCAGTAGGCGTGGCAATGCCCGATACGGGCCGTAGCCACCAAAGCCGAAGTACTCGGGCTTATGCCAGATCGAATCGTCGAGCATGGCATCGCCGGTGGGCCCGTCGAGGTCGAAGGCCAGGGCCAGGCAGGCTTGATGCCCGCTTGGCCAGGTCGGTGTCGGGGACATGGGTGGTTATTCCTTCTCTACACCGACGGTTACTGGCCTTTGTTGATGGAGACGGTGTCGATCGCGCCCACCGCCAGTTCCCATTTCTTCAGGATGGCCTGGTAGCTGCCGTCGGCGATCATGTCTTGCAGGGCAGCCTGGATGGCGTCACGCAGTTGCTGATTATCCTTGCTCACGCCAATGCCGGTGAACTGCACGGTCATCGGCGTACCGATGATCTTGAAGGTGTTCTTTTCCTGGGTGGCCAGGTACGGCAAGGTCTCGCTGCCTTGCACGGCGGCGTTGATGCGGCTCTGGCGCAGTTGCGCACGGGCGTCGGCGGAGCCTTCGGTGCCGATGACCTTGATCTGCTTGTCAGCCGGGCAGTGTGCGCTGCTCCAAGCGGCGATTTCCGCCGGAAAGGTGGTACGGCGACTGGTGCCGGCCGTCTTGCCGCAGATATCGGTCATCTGGTTGATGTCCTTGTTCTTCTCCAGGGTGTAGAACTGCGAACCACTGGTGAAGTAATCGACAAAGTCAATGGCCTTCTGGCGTTCAGCGGTGTCGGTCATGCCCGAGAGCACGATGTCGACGCGCTTGGTGGTCAGGGCGTTGACCATCTGCTCAAAGGAGGTTTCCTGCCATTTCATCTTCACACCCAGGCGCTTGGCCAGGGCGTTGCCCAGGTCATAGTCGACACCGGTGAGTTCGTTGGTGGCCGGGTCTTTGAAGTCCATCGGTGGATAGTTAGGCATGATGGCCGCGACGATTTCGCCCTTGGCCTTGATGCTGGCGGGCAATTCGGCGGCCCAGGTGAAGCTGGAAGCCATCAGGCCGGCGAGTACTGCTGGGATTATGGAGTTCTTCATGGTCGTTCTCTTATTATGAGTGTTGTGAGGTTCAGGTGAGCCTAGGTTCGAACGGCAGAAATGAAGCTTTGGGTACGGTGGTTCTGCGGGTTTATCAGGATTTCTTCGGGGCTTCCTTCCTCCACGATCTGCCCGCCGTCCATGAACACCATGCGGTTTGAGACTTCACGCGCGAAGCCCAGCTCATGGGTGACGACGATCATGGTCATGCCGGTGCGCGCCAGATCGCGCATCACCGACAGCACCTCACCGACCAGTTCCGGGTCGAGTGCCGAAGTGGGTTCATCGAACAACATCAGCTTGGGCCGCATCGCCAGGGCACGGGCGATGGCTACCCGTTGCTGCTGGCCGCCGGACAGCTCAATGGGATAGCTGTTGCGTTTGTCGGCCAGGCCGACCCGTGCCAACAGCTCCAGGGCTTCCTCGACGGACTCCTTGGGCGAGCGGCGCAGGACTTGGACAGGACCTTCGATGATGTTTTCCAGCACGGTCATGTGCGGGAACAGGTTAAAGCGCTGGAACACCATGCCGGTGGCCAGGCGCTGACGGGCGATCTGCGCTTCGTTGAGTTCGTGCAACTTGTTGCCGGCAATGCGATAGCCGACCAACTCGCCGTCAACCCAAAGGCCGCCCTTGTCGATTTTTTCCAGTTGGTTGACGCAACGCAGCAGAGTGCTTTTACCGGAACCGGACGGGCCGATGATGCACAGCACTTCGCCCTGTTCGACCTCGATGCCGACGTCCTTGAGGGCGTGGAACGAGTCGTAGTATTTGTTCAGGCCGACGGCCTTGACGATGCTTCTCATGTTCGAATTCTCCTGGGCGCTTACGAACGCTTGCCGGCGCCGCGAGCGAATCGGCGTTCCAGACGGCTTTGACCAAAGGACAGTACGGTAATGGCCAGTAAGTACCAGATACCGGCAACCATCAGCAGTTCCATCACGCGGGCGTTGGCGTAGTAGATGTTTTGCGCGTTGTAGAGCAGTTCCGAATACTGAATCACGCTCGCCAGGCTGGTCGCCTTGACCATGCTGATGAATTCGTTGCCCACCGGCGGAATGATGATGCGCATGGCCTGGGGCAGGATGATCCGACGCAGGGCCTGCAGGCGTGGCATGCCAATGGACTTGGCCGCTTCATACTGGCCGGTGTCCACGGACAGCAGGCCGGCACGCACCACTTCGGCTGTGTAGGCGCCCTGGTTGATGCTCAGGCCCAGGAGTGCCGCGACGAATGGGGTCATCAGGCTCACAGTGTCGAGCTGAAACAGGCCGGGAATCCCAACGGTGGGGAAGATCAGCGCCAGGTTGAACCACAGCAGCAACTGGAGGATCAGCGGCGTGCCGCGAAACAACCACGTGTAGGTAATTGCCACGTAGCGCAGGATCGGGTTGCTCGACATGCGCATGATCGCGGTGATTACGCCGAAGACAATGCCCAGGATCATCGCCAGGACAGCCATGATCAGGGTGTTCAGCAGGCCGGTGAGGATTGATTTGGCGGTGAAGAACTGGCCGATATAGCTCCATTCGATCTGGCCATTGGCAAAGGCGCGGAGCAGCCCCACCAAGGCGATGACGATCACCGTGGCAAAGAATATCCGCCCGTAGTAACGCCGGGGCACGTGCTCGTATTGGGTAATATCGAACTGGTTCTCGGCCTGCTTGCGCTCGGCGAGCAGGCGTTCTGCCTGGGTCAGGCTCATGGTCTTTCTCCTCAGGTGGTACCGCTTGGGCGCCGCCGTTATCGCTGTCATACAAAACCGTCCCTGTAGCAGACGGGCTTTCCCGCAAGCCCGTCTGCTACAGGATCGTCGGTGTTTTCGAGTTCTGGTTACAAACGAAAGCCGCGGTATTCGCGCACCCAGTGGGCTTGTTCCGCCAGGGCAGTTTTCAACCGGGCAATCTGCTCGCGAACCTGTTGCGGTGCGGTGCCGCCCCAACCGCTGCGCGCATTGATGGCGGCTTCGAGCGTCAGACTGTCGAGTACTTGTGGGGTCAGGCGGCTGTCGATCTCGGTCAGCAGGGCAGGGCTGGCATCTTCGAGTTCGATACCCTGGGCTTCGCAGGCTTTGACCAACGCCCCGGTGATTTCATGGGCTTCTTTGAACGGCACGCCCCGCACCGCCAGCCAGTCGGCAACCTCGGTGGCGAGGGTGAAACCCAGGGGCGCCTGGCGTCGCAGCTCCCCGACATTGACGGTCATGGTCGCGACCATCCCGGCCATGGCAGGCAACACCAATAGCAGGGTATCGACGCTGTCGAGTACGCCGTTCTTGTCCTCGCTCAGGTCGCGGTTATAGGACAGCGGCAGGGACTTTAGGGTCGACAGCAAGCCGGTCAGGTTACCAATCAGGCGCCCCGCCTTGCCCCGAGCCAGCTCGGCGATATCCGGGTTCTTTTTCTGCGGCATGATCGAACTGCCGGTGGCATAGGCATCGTCCAGCATGACCCAGCGGAACTGACGCGACGACCACAGGCAGAACTCCTCGGCCAGGCGCGAGATATTGATCCCTAGCATGCTGGCGACAAACAGGAATTCGGCGACGTGGTCACGGCTGGCGACGGCATCGATGGAGTTTTCGCAGACGCCGTTGTAACCCATTTCCCGCGCCGACTGCTGCGGCTGGCGAGCGATGGCCGAACCAGCCATCGCGGCTGCACCCAGGGGCGACAGTGCGGTGCGGGCATCCCAGTCCATCAGGCGCTGGACGTCGCGTAGCATGGATTGCGCATGGGCCAGCAAATGGTGGGCGAAAACGATCGGCTGGGCCTGCTGCAGGTGGGTGAAACCGGGGCAGATGCTTTCTACATGCTGCTCGGCCTGTTCGACCAAAGCCTGTTGCAGCACCAGGACTTCCACCGCGAGAGTTCGCACATGATCGCGCAGAAACAGCCGCAGATCGTTGGCGGTCTGGTCGTTGCGCGAGCGACCGGCACGCAGCTTGCCGCCCAGGGCACCGAGGCGTTCGGTCAGCAATCGTTCGATAAAGGTATGCACGTCCTCATCGTCGAGGGTCGGCGCGATGCGTCCGGCGCGGAAATCCTCGCCGATAACATCGAGCGCTTCGACCATCCTCCGGGTTTCCTGCTCGTCGAGCAGGCCGGCGCGCTGCAATTCATGAGCGTGGGCCTTTCCGCCCGCGAGATCGTAGGGTGTCAAGCGGAAGTAGCGGTCCGGGCAACGCGACAAGGCAGCCAGAGCAGCGGACGGGCCGCTTTTGAAACGAGCGCCCCAAAGGCGATCGGTGGCTTGGTTCATTGTTGTTTTCCTCAAGCAGATTGAATGTTCAAGGCGGGACCGCGGTAAGCGTTCAGGCGAGGCGAAGCCGGCCGAAGCAGGACGGGTCATGCCGTTTTCAGAAAGGCGGTTGTAAGTGATGAGAACTGACCGAAGTGTCGGTTTTTAAATGCGTAGAATCAACGAATTGTCGCTGATTGGCAGAAGTTGATTGTGGTTGCCAAGCCCTGTTTTCTGTGTTCATTATTATTGACCGGCTGCGTTCTTGTTGTGGGAAAAATTCTGGTGATTAGGCGGTTTGAGGTCAATAAGCATTATGGAAACTCAACTTTCCACTTCTGGAAACCCATCGGTAAAACCCGGCCAGAGAGCGCCGTTGGCCCTCAGTGGGTTGGATTTCAAATTGCTCAAGGTATTCAAGGCCGTGGTCGAGGCGGGAGGCTTCAGTGCGGCCCAGAATGAGCTGAATGTGGGGCTAGCGGCTATCAGCAAGCAGATTTCCGACTTGGAAATCCGGATCGGCATGCGCCTCTGCACGCGTGGTCGGGAAGGTTTCTGCCTTACCGAAGAGGGTAGCCTGGTGTATCAGGCATCCATTGAGTTATTTGCATCGGTGGACAAATTCAGGGACCGGCTTAGTTCGGCGCAGAATGAATTGGTCGGCGACCTTAGTATCGGCGTCGTAGATAACACTATTTCCGACCCTAATTCACCGTTAGTTGCTGCCTTGCGGATCATCAACGATGAATCACCGAAAGTAAGGTTTCGCCTGCATGCAGCGCAATTGGATGAGGTGGAACGCGGGGTAGTTGAAGGGCGATTTGTTGCCGGCATTGTGCCGGTGTATCAGAAAAGAGAAGAATTTGACTATTTTTCCCTCTATGAGGAACTGTCTGAGGCTTACTGTGGTGTCGGGCATTCGTTGTTCGATCTCGACGATTCTCTGATCGACCGGGATGTGCTGCGTAACCATGCGTTCGTCAATCATCGTTATGCGATTCACCGGGACAAGCTCGACTTTGTTGGCCACGACAGTTATTCGGCTTCCGCTTCCCAGGTCGAAGCGGTGGCGATGCTGATCCAGACCGGACGTTTTGTCGGCTTTCTGCCGCAGCACTATGCCGCTGCGCTGGTTGCTCAAGGACAGTTGCGGGCGTTGCGACCGGAGACCATCCGCTTCAACACCTCATTCAACCTGATCCTGCGCCACAATACGGTGCGTGGCCCCTTGATCAAGGCTTTCGCCCGGTCCCTGGGAGTGGATCTCAAGGCGCCGGTCTAGGCTGCACCATGGGCTGAACAGCAAGTGACCGGCGCTCTCGCGAACCTGTTTGCCGAGGATGCGCTCGTGGACTTCATTGTTGAACAGCAGCCCTTCAATGACACCGCGGTAGCCTGGGTCATCGGCCAGTGGCCCCTTGAATGCTACCAATACATCGCGCAATTTCATCAGGCCGTTCAACAGCGGCGGTGTAACGGCTCTCGCAGGCAAGAGCCCGGACGATAGTTGCACGTGCGACGTAGCACAGGCCGGTTTTCGTGGACGGTTTTTTTGGCACATGGACGGTTCCTTGCCAACTGTGGCGGCATCAGATCAGAGAGGACGTGGGTGTCGCGACAGAACTGCAAGTGGCGTGCGTCCAGCAGCGCAAACTCACCTTTGAAGTTCGAACAAGTCCACGGATTTATTGTAAGTCAGCAAACCGTGCGAGGTTGGCTGGGTGGGGCTTTTAGTACCCGTTATATTTACGGGTTTATCCGTAGGATCTTTCTAGTTTTTTGCAGGAGTGTAGGGTTAAGCCAAATCGAAAAATGCGAAACTGCGTATTCGAGATAGGGAATGTGCCGTCGCGTCAGCATGGCGAGTCGGTATCCAAAACATCAATTGTGGGAACAGTCCTTGATTAGCGTTACTGCTGTTGATATTCCGACCTAAAAACCTCGGGTAATATCTTGTTACCATAGGCTTTTTAGCACTGGCGAACCCTCAATCGTCAAACCCGGCCTGTTCATGAATTTCATCCATCTTCAGTTCCAATCGGTAGGCCACGGCAATGAACAGCGCCTGACACAGGCACAGCGTGGCGCTCAGGGAACGGAAAGCGAAAGAGCTGCCCTCGTTGACCAGCAACACCGTATTGGCCCGCTTGGCCAGGGGTGACAGGTTGCTGTCGGTAATGATCAGGGTGTTAGCCTGATGGTGCTGGGCAATGCGCAGGCAGTGCTGGGTTTCCTTGCCGTAGGGTGTGAAGCTGATGGCGATCACCAGGTCGTTGGCCCGCACGCTACGCATCTGCTCGCGATAGCTGCCGCCCAAGCCGGACACCAAGTGAATACGCTTGTTGGTGTGCTGTAGGTTATAGACCAGGTAGTCGGCCACGGCGAACGAACGGCGCACGCCGACCACATAGATATTATCGGCGTTGACCACCAGGTCCACGGCCTTTTCGAAGGCGGCATCGTCGAGTTCCAGGCCCAGTCGTTCGATCCCGCAGAGCGTCGCGTTGATACAATCGCGTGCCAGGTCTGCGCTACTGGCTTTCTGCGATTTGTTGGCGATCATGCTACGAATGCGCTGCTGGTAGTTCTGTACCGGTGTGGTCTTGTGGGTATAGGCCTCGCGGAACAAGGCCTGCATTTCGCTGAAACCGCTGAAGCCGAAACGCTGGGAGAAGCGCACGATCGCTGACGGATGCACTTCGCATTCGCGGGCGATATCGCTGATCCGATCGACCATGATTCGATCGCTCTGCTGGCTCATATAGCTGGCGATGCGCTTGAGCTGACGGGGCAGGTCTTCGTATTCCTCGGTGATAAGCTGCAACAGACGCTCGGCATTGATCGGGGCGCTGGGAAGGTCGTCGACAGGCGAGGTCGAAGCCGGCTGATCGGTACGGGACATAGTGAATCCTTCTGGTTTGTTCTTTTAGGGCGCGGGCACTTGTCCGGTCGGCCCCTGACAATAGGTTGGCCTGCGCAGTCTACAGGGTAGGCGCCAAAAATAGCGTCGCCATGGGAGCCGCCGGCGGAGCTGAATCGATGCACCTCGCTCGCCGCGATTTTGTGAAAGTTTATTGGAAAAAATATTCCACGTAAAAATATATAGAAAAAATATTGATTGGCTCCACCAGACGTTTTAGTCTGCATTCAGCAAGCACCTGCCTCGTCGCTCGGGCGAGCGGCGTCGACTGATAAAAATAACAGGAGCCAGCATGGGTCAAACTCGTTTTGCCAATGGGCGTCAATTTGATCTGATCTGCCTTGGACGTCTGGGCGTCGACCTTTATGCACAGCAGGTCGGCGCACGTTTGGAGGACGTCGGCAGCTTCGCCAAGTACCTGGGTGGCTCCTCGGCCAACATTGCCTTCGGCACCGCCCGACTGGGACTCAAGTCAGCTATGGTGAGTCGGGTCGGCGACGATCATATGGGGCGCTTCCTGCTGGAGTCTCTGGTCCGTGAAGGCTGCGATGTCAGCGGCGTCACCATCGACCCGCAACGCTTGACCGCCATGGTCCTGCTCGGTCTCAAAGACCGCGAAACTTTCCCCTTGGTGTTCTACCGGGAAAATTGCGCCGATATGGCGTTGTGCGCCGAAGACATTTCAGAAAACTTTATCGCTTCCAGCCAATCCCTGCTGATCACCGGCACGCACTTCTCCACCGAAGGGGTCTACAAAGCCAGCATCCAGGCCCTGGACTTTGCCGAGAAACATCAGGTCAAGCGCGTGCTCGACATCGACTATCGCCCGGTGCTCTGGGGCCTGGCCGGGAAGGCCGATGGGGAAACCCGCTTTGTCGCCGACCAGCAGGTCAGCACCCATGTGCAGGCAATCCTGGCGCGCTTCGACCTGATCGTCGGTACCGAAGAGGAGTTCCTCATCGCCGGTGGTTCGGACCAATTGTTGCCAGCCCTGCGCCGGGTGCGCGAACTGACCGCCGCAACCTTAGTGGTCAAGCTTGGCCCGCAGGGTTGTACGGTGATTCACGGGGCGATTCCGGCACGCCTGGAAGAGGGTGCGATCTATCCGGGTGTTCAGGTTCAAGTGCTGAATGTGCTGGGGGCTGGCGATGCTTTCATGGCCGGGTTTCTCAGTGGTTGGTTGGGTGGTGCCGATGACGAACAGTGCTGTCGCCTGGCCAACGCCTGCGGCGGCCTGGTGGTTTCCCGGCATGCCTGCGCCCCGGCGATGCCGACCCGCGCCGAGCTGGACTATCTGTTCAGTAGTCCGGTGCCGATTAGCCGTCCTGATCAGGACGCAGTGTTGCAACGCCTGCATCAGGTCAGCGTGCCGCGCAAAGCCTGGAAGCAGTTGTTTATCTTTGCTTTCGATCATCGCGGGCAATTGGTGGAACTGGCGCGCCAGGGTGGGCGCGACCCAGCCTGCATCTGCCACCTCAAACAACTGTTCATCAAGGCTGTGGAGCGGGTCGAGGTCGATCTGCACCGCCAGGGCATAGCGGCGGATATCGGTCTGCTCGCCGACCAGCGTTTTGGCCAGGACGCCCTGAATGCGGCGACTGGTCGTGGCTGGTGGGTTGCACGTCCGGTGGAAGTCCAGGGTTCGCGGCCACTGGCGTTCGAGCACGGACGCTCGGTGGGCAGCAACCTGATCAATTGGCCCCAAGAGCAGATCATCAAGTGCCTGGTGCACTACCACCCCGATGACGAGCCGCTGCTGCGACTGGAGCAGGAAGCACAGGTCCTCGGGTTGTACCAGGCGTCCCAGGTCAGTGGGCATGAGTTGCTGCTGGAGATCATTGTGCCCAAGGATCATCCTTCGCCCCATCCCGATGCGCTCTATCGCGCAATCAAACGCCTGTACAACCTGAGTATCTTCCCGGCCTGGTGGAAGATCGAGGCACAGAGCGCGCAGGACTGGCAGCGCCTCGACGCACTGATCCAGGAGCGCGACCCGTACTGCCGTGGCGTGGTCCTACTGGGTCTCAATGCGCCGGTCGACGCGCTGGCCGAAGGCTTTCGCCAGGCCGGGCGCAGCAGTATCTGTCGCGGTTTTGCGGTGGGGCGCACGATTCACTATGAACCCAGCCGGGCCTGGCTGGCGGGGGAACTCGACGATGAAGGGCTGATTCGCGCGGTACAGGCGATTTTCATGCAGTTGATCGATGCCTGGTGCGAAACCAGGGCCTGAGGTTTTGAACAACCAGAAAAGGTGCAGTCCATGCCCGCTATCCGTATTGGCATCAACCCGATTTCATGGAGCAATGACGACCTGCCTTCCCTCGGCGGCGAAACGCCCCTCAGCACTGCCTTGAGCGAAGGCCAGGCCATCGGCTACGAAGGCTTCGAACTCAACGGCAAGTTTCCCAAAGACGCCAAAGGCGTTGGCGATGTCTTGCGTCCCTACGGCCTGGCATTGGTCTCGGGCTGGTACTCTGGCCGTCTGGCGCATCGTGGCGCCGCCGAGGAAATCGATGCCATCGCCAGCCATGTCGAGTTGCTGGCATACAACGGCGCCAAGGTGCTGGTCTACGGTGAAGTCGCCGACTCTATCCAGGGCCAGCGCATCCGCCTGGTCGAGCGACCACGCTTGCACGGCGAACAGGCCTGGCAGGTCTATGCCGACAAACTCACCGAGCTGGCACGGTTCACTCTATCGCGAGGCATACGCCTGGCTTACCACCATCATATGGGCGCCTATGTCGAATCGCCGACGGACATCGACACCCTGATGCGCCTGACGGGGCCGGAAGTCGGTCTGCTGTTCGATTCCGGGCACTGTTACATGGGCGGCGGCGAGCCGCTGGAGGTTTTGCGCAAGCATATTCAACGAGTCTGCCATGTGCATTTCAAGGATGTGCGTCAACCCGTGGTGCAACTGGCACGCAACAACCTCTGGAGCTTCCCGGAGTGCATCATCAACGGTACCTTCACGGTACCGGGCGATGGCGATATCGATTTTGCCGCATTGCTCGATGTGTTGTTGGCCGCGGATTACCGGGGCTGGCTGGTGGTCGAAGCGGAACAGGACCCGGCCGTGGCTCCGAGTTACGCCTATGCGAAAAAAGGCTATGACACCCTGCGGGCACTGTTGAACGAGAGGAGCGTGCCATGAACCTGCTGGTCAAGAGTTTTCCCCGTGGCCAGCAGATGGTCGCATTGCCTGCCGGAACCCTGGAGTACGTGGGATTTGCGGCCTACCGCCTGCCCCCTGGGGAGAGCCTGTCGGTCGATGCCGATGACCGTGAACGGTGCGTGGTGGTGCTGTCCGGGCAGGTCGATATCAAGGGCGAGACGCCGGGGCAGGGGGGCTTTCACTGGGGCAATATCGGCGAGCGGCACTCGGTCTTCGAGGACCAGTCGCCCTATGCCGCGTACCTGCCGCCTCATAGTCAGGCCCGGATCAGTGCCCTGAGCAACGATGTGCAGATTGCCGTCTGCGCGGCACCGGGCTGCGCGTCCGCGCGGCTGCCAGCACGGTTGATCCGGCCCGAACAGATGAAGCGCTCCGTGCGCGGCAAAGGTGCCAACACTCGTTATGTCTGCGATATTCTGCCGGACAGCGAGCCGGCGCATTCGCTACTAGTGGTCGAGGTACGCACGCCGTCAGGGCATTCCTCCAGCTATCCACCGCACAAGCATGACACCGATGACCTGCCGCACCAGAGTTTCCTGGAAGAAACCTACTACCACCAGGTCAATCCGCCCCAAGGCTTTGTCTTCCAGCGGGTCTACACCGACGACCGCAGCCTCGACCAGGCCATGGCTGTGGAGAACAGCGACCTGGTGGTGGTGCCCAAGGGTTATCACCCGGTCAGCGTGCCCTACGGCTACGAGTCCTATTACCTGAACGTAATGGCCGGGCCCAAACGCATCTGGCAGTTCCACAACGACCCTCAACACGCCTGGCTGATGGACCTCTGACGAATTCCAGCCCCTGTTCACGGAGAACAACGATAATGCGCCAGCCCCTGCGTTTCGCCCTCAATCGTATGGTTGCCCCACGCTTAGCCCTGGCGGACTTCATCGCCCTGGCAGTCAGCCTCAAGGCAGATGCCATCGAGATTCGCAACGACATCGAGGGTATCGAGATCGAGGACGGCAGCTCGCCCGAGGACATTCGCCGCTTGTGTGCCGGCGAAGGACTTCGGGTGTTGTCCATCAATGCGCTGTACCCCTTCGATGTGTGGAACGATGAGCGCCGTGCCCACGCTATCCGGTTGGCGACCTATGCTCGCGACTGCGGGGCCGAGGCGCTGGTCATGTGTCCGTTGAACGATCGTACCGACCCGCGTAACGCCGCCGAACGCGCCGCGGGCTTGCGCACCGCATTGAATGAACTGGCGCCGATCCTGCGCGAATACGCCATCCTCGGTCTTATCGAACCATTGGGTTTCGAGGAGTGTTCGCTGCGGCGCAAACGCCAGGCGGTCGATGCCATTGAGGCCATTGGCGGGCTGGATGTGTTCCGCCTGGTACACGACACCTTTCATCACCATCTGGCGGGTGAAGAGGAGTTTTTCCCCGAACTGACCGGCCTGGTGCATATCTCCGGCGTGGAAGATACCGAGGCCCCGCTGGCGAGCATTCGCGATGGTCATCGGGTACTGGTGGGTGAGGCGGATATTCTCGGTAACGCGGCACAGATCCGCCACTTGCTCGCCACTGGCTACAGAGGGCATCTGTCCTTCGAGCCATTTGCCGAGAGCGTCCACGGCCTGACGGATATCCGCCAGGCCGTGGGGGCAAGCATGGATCACCTGACCCGCACGGTGGCGGCATGAGCACGACACGACTGACGATGGCCCAGGCCCTGGTGAAATTCCTCGATAACCAGTATGTCGAGGTGGACGGGGTGCAAAGCAAGTTCGTCGCCGGGGTTTTCAGCATTTTCGGCCACGGCAATGTCCTGGGCCTGGGCCAGGCGCTTGAGCAGGACAGCGGCGAACTGGTGGTGCATCAGGGCCGCAATGAGCAAGGCATGGGTCATGCCGCCATCGGTTTCGCCAAGCAGCACCTGCGGCGTCGGATCTATGCCTGCACATCGTCGGTCGGTCCGGGGGCGGCGAACATGTTGACGGCAGCGGCCACGGCCACCGCCAATCGCATCCCGCTGTTGCTGTTGCCGGGGGATGTCTATGCCAGCCGCCAGCCCGACCCGGTGCTGCAGCAGATCGAGCAGTTCCACGACCTGAGTATCAGTACCAACGATGCGTTCAAGGCAGTGAGCAAATATTGGGACCGGATCAACCGTCCCGAACAACTGATGAGCGCGGCGATCCAGGCCATGCGCGTACTTACCGATCCGGCCGAAACCGGTGCGGTGACCCTGGCCTTGCCCCAGGATGTGCAGGCCGAGGCCTATGACTACCCAGACTATTTCCTGCAAAAACGCGTGCATCGTTTTGACCGCCGGCCAGCCACCGACGCCATGCTCGGCGACGCCGTGGCGCTGCTCAAGGGCAAGCGCACACCGCTGATCATCTGCGGCGGCGGGGTGCGTTATTCGGGCGCCGGTGCGGCCTTGCAGGCGTTTGCCGAGCGTTTCGCCATTCCCTTTGCCGAGACCCAGGCCGGCAAGAGTGCGATTGTGTCGGCGCATCCGCTGAATGTCGGCGGTATCGGCGAGACCGGTTGCCTGGCGGCCAACCTGTTGGTCCGGGACGCTGACCTGATCATCGGCGTCGGTACCCGTTACAGCGACTTCACTACGTCCTCGAAATGGCTGTTCCAGCACCCACAGGTCGAGTTCCTCAACCTCAATATCAGCCCCTGCGACGCCCTCAAGCTCGACGGTGTACAACTGCTGGCCGATGCCCGTAGCGGTTTAGAGGCACTGTCCAAGGCTCTGGCCGATTCGGGCTATCGCAGCGATTGGGGGGATCGGCCACGGCAGGCCAAGGTCCTGCTCGAAGAGGAAATCGAGCGGGTTTATCAGATCGAGTACCAAGCAGCAGACTTCGCTCCAGAGGTCAACGACCACACCGACCCGGCGGTCCTGCGCGAATTTATCGAACTGACCGGCTCCTGCCTGACCCAGAGTCGGGTGCTGGGCGTACTGAACGAGACCCTGGCCGACGATGCGGTGATAGTCGCCGCGGCCGGCAGCCTGCCGGGCGATCTGCAACGGGCGTGGCGCAGCAAGGGTGTCAATACCTACCATGTCGAATACGGCTATTCGTGCATGGGCTACGAGATCAATGCGGCGCTGGGGGTGAAGCTGGCGGAGCCGGCACGTGAGGTCTACGCCCTGGTCGGCGACGGTTCCTACCTGATGCTGCACTCGGAGCTGGCAACCTCGATCCAGGAGCGGCGCAAGATCAATGTGATCCTGCTGGACAACATGAGCTTCGGCTGCATCAACAACCTGCAGATGGGGCATGGCATGGACAGCTTCGGCACCGAGTTTCGCTATCGCAACCCGCAGACCGGCCAGCTCGACGGCGGCTTGGTGCCGGTAGACTTTGCCATGAGCGCCGCCGCCTACGGTTGCAAGACCTACAAAGTCAGCACCCTGGAACAGTTGTACTCGGCTCTGGCCGATGCGCCATTGCAGACGGTGTCGACGCTGATCGATATCAAGGTCCTGCCCAAGACCATGATCCACTCCTACCTGTCCTGGTGGCGGGTCGGCGTGGCGCAGGTGTCCACCCGCGAGCGTACCGACGCGGCGGCAAAAAAACTCAATGCCCAATTGGCGAAAGCCCGGCAGTACTGATTGCTCACCCTTTAATAAGACTATCAACGGGAGTACTTCTATGTCGTCCTTGAAGCTAGGCGTGATCGGCACCGGTGCCATCGGCCGCGATCATATCCGTCGTTGCAGCCAGGCCTTGCTCAACAGCCAGGTGGTGGCGGTCACCGATATCAATCTGGAACAGGCGGCCAAGGTAGTGGCTGAGCTGGACCTGGTCGCTGAGATCTATTGCGATGGTCATGCGTTGATCAACGCGCCGGAAGCCGAGGCGGTGCTGGTGACGTCCTGGGGGCCGAGCCACGAGGAATTTGTCTTAGCGGCGATTGCCGCTGGCAAGCCGGTGTTCTGCGAAAAACCCCTGGCGGTGACCGCCGCCGGATGTCGCAAGATCGTCGAGGCCGAGATCGCCCATGGCAAGCGCCAGGTCCAGGTCGGTTTCATGCGTTCCTACGACCAGGGTTACCGAGCCCTCAAGGCGGTGATTGACAGCGGGCAGATCGGCGAACCGCTGATGCTGCATTGCGCCCACCGCAACCCCACCGTGGGTGAGAACTACAAGACCGACATGGCGATCACCGACACCCTGATCCATGAACTGGATGTGCTGCGCTGGCTGCTGGCCGATGACTATGTCTCGGTGCAGGTGGTGTTTCCACGCAAGTCGCCTAAGGCCTTGCCTCATCTCAAGGACCCACAGATCGTTCTGCTGGAGACCGCGCGCGGTACCAGGATTGATGTTGAGGTCTTCGTCAACTGCCAGTACGGCTATGACATCCAGTGCGAAGTGGTCGGGGAAACCGGTATCGCCAGGTTGCCGGAGCCCTCCCAGGTGCAGTTGCGCAGCCAAGCCAAGCTGTCCAACGCGATTCTGATGGACTGGAAGGATCGCTTTATCGCGGCATACGACGTCGAGTTGCAAGGGTTTATCGATGGCGTGCGGGCCGGGCAGGTCGGTGGCCCATCAGCCTGGGACGGCTTCGCCGCAGCGGTGGCGGCCGATGCCTGCATCGAGGCGCAGAACAGCGGCGCGATTGTGCGGATCGGTTTGCCACCGCGTCCGGCGTTTTATAACTGATCCGGGTGGCTGGCACCGAGCTGCCTTGCATCGTGCAGGCGATGAGCCTCGACAGGCCAGGGAGCAATGTGCAGGTCATGGCCCAACTGAGCAGCCCGGTGTCTGCGCTGATTGATACGTCGCTGCAAGATCATCGGGCCGCTAGCGCATTGGGGCGGGCGTGGGGAACTCAGTATAAAATTCACCAGGGCTGTCGGCGCATGCAAAGTTGGTCAATAAATAAGCGGATTCTCGCAAATCGGACGATACTCCCGCAGTTTTGTTGGCTATGTCACAAAATTCGAATGGTCAAATTGACAAGCTGGTTACTTCCTGGAGTAAACTACCGAGCTTCAAGGCGCTGATAAAGCTTCAATAACTGTCGAGTGCCTTGGAAGTTAAATAGAGTGTCCACAGCTTTTCACAAGCTTTCACAATTTCACTGATGTGATTTCAGTATCACTGTTTTCATGCGATATATCGGCAAGCCATTGTTGGAGTTTAGCCTTGGTGTATGCATCAGCCCGATATCTTGCATGATGCCGATGCCTGTAGCGCCACAGGGTGAAATCACTCTCGAAGGCATTGCCTGAGCTGCCATCCTGCAGCCAGACCCCGTAGTACCGAGGCCCTAATACTGGCACCCATGCCACCGTCGGCTACTGGCCTGGGCCGCTCGCCCGTTCAGATCGTTGGTGGCAATCGCTTTTCGCCCCTGTCTTCGACGCCACCACACGCCGCCTGGCGGTTGACTCCCGTTGTAGCGGATCGACTGTCGATGAAGCCATTATTTCGATAATTAGTATCCTCCCCAGTTCTATATTCAGAAGCGCACTTCGGTTAACCACTAGTTATCGGATGAGCATTGGTTCTCCACAAGTTTTCACAAGCTTTCACAGCTTCTTTCAATTTCATCTGAGTACTATGCAACGCATGCAGACCAACGGGGTCAGGTTCAGGAGAAGGTTATCCTCGTTCGTGATTACCAGTAGTTTGCATAGCTTTCAGTTTGCAATAGTGCAACTGAAGGAACTTCTGACCGAGACTAGGAGATACAAAATGAGCGACGTCCCACCAGTAAGCTCCGGCAACGCAGACGCAGCCATCGCCAAGATGCAAGCAACTTTCGATATGGCAATCGAGAAGTCTGCAAAAATCACTGAATTGTCCACTGCCAAAAAAGCAGAGCTCGACGCTACCAAACAGCGTCCGTCCAACTGAGTTGGCTCGCGAGCGGCGCCTGGCGCCGCTCGCCTGTTCAGACTGATTGTCGCAATGGCACTTAACTTACACCTTATCTCATGTGAATGGTCTGCGGTGCCGGCTCAAGGCCTGCCGAAGACGGTTCACCGTTCCTGATCGGTGCATTTGCTACATGGCCCGCTGCGGTTAGCGGAGTAGATGGTGGTAAGTCCAGTCATGACAGCCCTGATATCCCGACCTTCGAGCGCCGCCAGCGGTTTGCCGCTTCTGAGTATCACCCAAGGGGTGCATCAGGGGGTATCGCTGGTTCTGGAGGCACCGACCTACCTGATCGGCGGCGCCGTAACGGCTGATCTGATGCTACGCGATTCAGGCATCGCTGCGGAGCATCTGCGCCTGCGTTTCGACGGTGCCTACGTTGCCATCGAGGCTCTGGGGGGTGACATAAGGGTCATCGGCGATAGCGCACGCAGCGTGACGGTCCCCTTGGGTAATGGCCATCGGGCGCGAATGCCGCTGCGGATCCTGCTGGACACCGTCGAGTTGCAACTCGCCTTTGATCGCGAGCCCTTGCCCCCGCTGAGTGTCCGCACGCCAATTGCCAGTGCACCGAACAGCGTCACCAGTAGTGGTTGGCGCTGGATTGCTCTGGGTTTACTGGCGGTCTGTGCTACCACCGCCTTTGCGTTACGCAGTGAGCCGCTACCTGTTGTCGATTCGATCAGCGTGGCTTCTCCCGCCGAGCTCGGCGTCGGCCAGCCTGCGCTAACCCTGGCCGAAGCCAAAGGGTATCTCGATAACGGTTTGCGTGCGGCTCGCCTGAGCGGCATCACGGTGCAGCTCAAGGAGGGTCAGCTACTGGCCCTTGGCTCGTTCGACGCTACCCAGAAACCGCAATGGATCGCCCTGCAGAAAGGCTTCGACAGCCGTTATGGTCGCACTTTCATCCTGCATCAGAACGTCAGTGTGCGCGAAGGCGTGGCCGCACCACGGGTACGTTTCCAGGCTGTTTGGTTCGGCGCCAATCCTTATGTGGTCAACGACTCCGGCATGCGCCTCTATCCCGGTGCCGCGTTGCCGGACAATTGGGTGATCGAGCGGATTGAAAATAACGAGGTTGTCCTCGCTCGTGGCGAAGAACGCTTCACCTTCACTTTATGACCCGCACCATCCGAAGGAAGCGTGAACGATGAGAATTGTCGATCGCCCGTCAGTGCAACTGACCGACAAAACCGCTGCGATCCAAAGCATCAATGCCGTTAGCCAGCGCCAGGCGGCGAGCTTCGAGGCGGTTCTGCGCAAGCGCGAGGTGCGAGCCCGTCAGGCCCTGCGCGGACACACCAGCGAAGCAGACGCGGCGTCGAGTGTCAGCCCCGAACTGTTCGGCAACGGTCGTTCCCTGGAAATTCTGCAACGGGTGCTGGAGCAGGTCTTGCCAGCCCTGGATTTCGAGCCACAAGTGCGTGAGATGGCCGAGGACTTTATTCGTGAGGAAATCGAAACCCGCCAGCAAGTCGAACAGCAGCGCGCCGAGGTACAGGTGTCATGAACCGTGAAGACGAGGACCTTGCCGCGTTGCTCAAGAGCATGGGCGAGTTGTATCGGCGCAACGGCCAGACCCCGCGCGCTCTGGTGATGCTGCTGATCGCCGTGCAGGTTTCACCACGCGACGGTGAACTGCTGCGCAGCCTGGCCATGGCCTTTACCGATGCTGGCGATGGGCTGCGCGCCCTGGCGGCACTGGATCGCCTGCGCGCTCTGGAGGGCGAGTCTCGCGGCGAGCTGCTGCTGCGCAGCCGGGCGCTCTGGGTGGTGGGCAACGAAGAGGATGCGCGGCTGTGTTTCAAACGTTACCTGGCGGCGCGGAGGGCCGAACAATGAACTTCAGCCAGCAACTCAATAACCTGGCCCGACGCGCTTCTCAGCGCAGCGACGTGATCATTGTCGCGTTCATGTTGATGGCCATTGTGATGATGATCATCCCGCTGCCCACCTATATGGTGGACATGCTGATCGCGCTGAACATCGCCCTGAGCATCCTGATCCTGATCGTCGCGTTCTACATTTCCCATTCGGTGGAGTTTTCCGCGCTGCCACCGCTGATCCTGCTCAGCACGCTGTTTCGCCTGTCACTGTCGATCACCACCACGCGCCTGATCCTGCTGGACGGCAATGCCGGACATATCGTCAAGGCCTTCGGCGACTTTGTGATCGCCGGGCAGGTGGTGGTGGGCTTGGTGGTGTTTCTGATCATCACCGTGGCGCAGTTTGTCGTCATCACCAAGGGCGCCGAACGGGTGGCCGAAGTGGCGGCGCGTTTCACCCTGGATGCGATGCCTGGCAAGCAGATGAGCATCGACAACGATTTGCGCAACGGCGATATCGACCAGGCCGAGGCGCGTCGGCGGCGTTCGCGGCTGGAGCGGGAAAGCCAGATGTTCGGCGCGATGGACGGTGCGATGAAGTTCGTCAAGGGCGATGCCATCGCTGGCCTGGTGATTCTGCTGGTCAACCTGCTGGGCGGGATGCTCATTGGGATGCTCGAACGCGGCATGAGCTTCGCCAATGCGGTGCACACCTATTCGTTGCTGACCGTGGGTGACGGCCTGATTGCGCAGATCCCCGCGCTGCTGATCTCGGTGGCCGCCGGCACCGTGGTGACCCGAGTCAATAGCGACGGCGTGCAGGGCGACCTCGGCACCGAGATTGTCCGACAACTGGGTGCCAGTCAGCGCGCGCTGATTCTGACCGCGCTGATTCTGGCCGGGGTTAGCCTGTTGCCGGGTTTTCCTTCGGCGATCTTTATCGGCTTGGCGCTGATCATCGGTGGTGCGGTGTTCGGCTTACATCGCCGTGATCGGCTGAATGCTTCGGCGGAGATCGAAGAGCAGGCTGAACTCATCAGCGAGCCGCAAGCCGAAGCGTTGGCGCAGCCCTTGCCCGAGTTGGTGCCTGATAGCCGGGTCCTGCTGGTGCTGGGACCCGCCCTGGCTGAAGTCTCGTCACTGCATTCGTTGCGCCAGAAGATCGAAGCTCTGTGCCATGAGATTCGTAACGACCTGGGGGTGGACATCCCGCTGCCCGGAGTCTATGTCGACAATGCCCTGGGCGCCGAGCATTTTCGGGTCGAATTCGAAGGTGTCCCCGTCAGCGAGGGTCAACTCCCCGCCGGTCGTTTGTTGCTGCAGGACGACTCGGTACACCTGAGCTTACTGGAAATCCCCGGACTGGAAGCCGACTCACCGTTGTCCCGGCGTCCGGCACAGTGGGTCGAGGCGAGCCACGAAGAAAACCTGCGTAGTTCCGGTACCGCCTTCCTGTTTCCCGACGAGGTCCTGCGCGCGGTGCTTGAACGCAGCCTGCGGCACTATGCGGGGGATTTTCTCGGTATCCAGGAAACCCGCCAACTACTTGCTCGCCTGGAGTCCGGCTACGGCGAGTTGGTCAAGGAGGCCTTGCGCGTGGTGCCGTTGCAGCGCATGGCCGAAACCCTGCGTCATGTGGTCGCCGAGGGCGTGTCGATCCGCAACCAGCGAGCGCTGTTGGAGGCCATGGTGGAGTGGGGCGCCCGTGAAAGCGATGCCGCTCGGTTGGGCGAGCATATGCGCGCGGCGTTGGCCCGGCAGATTTGCCATCAATACGCCGACCGTAACCGGGTCATCAGTGCCTTTGTGCTCTCGCCGCCGTTGGAGGAACAGTTGCGTGCGGCCCTGCGCCGGCCAGAGCCGACCCGGGAGCTGGTGCCGGAAGAGATCAACCGCTCGCTGATCAGCCAGCTACGCCAGGCCTGCGACAAGCTCCCGGCCCACAACCGCACCGTGTTGCTGGTCCATGCCGACTTGCGCCGAAGCATGCGTCGCCTGGTTCAGCGAGCGCAAGTCGAGCTGCCAGTGCTGTCGTTCCGCGAACTGACCACCGAATACAACCTGCAAGCTCTGGTTACTCTCGGCCTGCCCGATGCCGCTTATCGCCGGAACACCGCCGGTGCCTCGGTCACCTCTTTAGCGAGCGCTTCATGAGACGATTCCCTCCACTCTGGCTCCTCCTTTTGATCCTGCTGGCGCCTGGTCTGCAAGCGGCCCAGGACATTGCCAGCGGCAGCCATGGCAACCTCGACCTGGCGGCCGGGGAGGGGCGTATCCTGCATTTCAGCGTCCCTGTCGACTCGGTGATGGTTGCCGACCCGGCGGTGGCCGATGTGCAAGTGGTATCGCCCGGACAGATCTATGTGTTCGGCAAGAGCGTCGGCCAGACCAGTCTGATCACCCTGGATAGCGCCGGCAAAGAGCTGGCCTCGCTGATCCTGGCGATCAGCACCGGTAGCCAGGCCGTCGCGCAACCCTTGCGCGAGCTTCACCCCACCAGCACGGCACGGATCAGCGGCGCCGGCAACCGGATGCTGGCTCAAGGCAACGTCGGCAGCGTTGCCGAGGCCGCAGACTTGAATGCCTTGCTCGATCCCCGCGGGCAAAATTTCCAGGGCAGTGTCAACGGTGCGACCTATCCCGGTTCGGCCCAGGTCAATATTCGTGTGCGCTTTGCTGAAGTCTCGCGCTCCGAGTTGCTGAGCTACGGGGTCAACTGGAATTCGCTGTTCAATAACGGCACCTTCTCTTTCGGCCTGATCACTGGCAGTTCGCTTGCCACCAGTGCGATATCGGGCTCAAGCAACGTGATCAGCGGCGGGCTCAGCTCCGGTAACGTGAATATCGACGCAATGCTTGAGGCATTGCAAAGCAACGGTATCCTGGAAATCCTCGCCGAACCGAATATCACTGCCATGACCGGCCAGACCGCGAGCTTCCTCGCCGGCGGCGAAGTACCGGTCCCGGTGCCGGTCAGCCGTGACCTGGTGGGGATCGAATACAAGTCCTTCGGCGTGTCGCTGCAATTCAACCCGACGCTGCTACCCAACGGCCGGATTGCCCTGCAGGTACGGCCCGAGGTCAGCAGCTTGATGGACAGCAACCCCGTCACCATTTCCGGCATCCAGGTGCCATCGTTTCGGGTCCGCCGGGCCGACACGCGGGTCGAGGTCGGCAGCGGCCAGACCTTCGCGATCGCTGGCTTGTTCCAGCGCGAGACCAGCCAGGACGTCGACAAGCTGCCGATGCTCGGCGAGTTACCGGTACTAGGCAACCTGTTCCGCTCCAAGCGTTTCCAGCGCAATGAAACCGAGCTGGTGATCCTGATCACTCCCTATCTGGTGGAGCCGGTACGCGGTCGTACCTTGGCGACACCGCTGGACGGCATGCAGGGCACCACCACGGCCTCCGCCGGACCGCGCAGCGGCGGCGCGTTCGGCTTCTACATGAACTGATCCGGGAGTCGAGACTATGCAAAGCCTGTCGTTTATACCCGTCCTGGCCTCGCTAGTGTTGCTGGGCGCCTGCAAGACCCATCTCGAACCGGTGGCCTATTCGGCGGATTACCTCAGTGCCCGCGATGCAAACGGGCGCGCCGGGCTGATCCCGGTGGAGTGCCAGAAACCGCCGCGAACCAATCGGGAAGTGGTAGGGGATGAGCCGGATCTGAGCTCGACCTTGCCCTTGGGGTGCGCCAACAATCTGAATCTGTTGCAAATGGTCGAGCAGCGCCAGGACCTGGTTCAGGGCCGCAGCACCGGCCCGACCATGGCCGCGCCAGTGGGGCGAGCGGCGCAGATCTATATCGAAGGACAGGACCGGCAAAAGCAGGAGCGCCGCGAAGCGGTGCAGGAAGCCCAGACCAGCACCGGGGCCGCTCAATGAATGGGGGCGGATCAGTGACTGTCGATCAACCCCAGCTCGCGTGCCTGGGCGGCTGGATCGGCGATGGCCTTGATGCGTCGGGCTTCGACCAGCAGCCGTTGCTGCTCGGCCGGCGCAATATCGTCCAGCGCCAGCGTGCTCAACTGCGCTTCACGCCCGGCCAGTACCAGGATCAGCAGTTCGTTGCGCTGGTGCCGAGGCTGCGCCCGAGGCGATTGGCCGACCTGACGAATACTGCTCAGGGCCTGATCGGCCTTGCCGCCCAGGACATAGGCCAGGGCCAGGTTGCACTGAGTATCCAGGTCAGTAGGGGCCAGGGCCAGGCTCTTGCCGAAAGCCGCCTGGGCGTCTGCGGTCTGGCCGCGCAGTACCTGAGCGATACCCAGCCGATTGTAGGCCTGCGGCGTGTTCAACGTGCTCGCCGCCTGGGTCAGGGCAACCGCCGCGCGGTCGAGCTTGCCTTGGCGCAGTTGCGCCGTGCCCAGCCCCAGCAGCGCGACGGGGTCGTCACGCTTGAGCTCCAGGCCCTGCTGGAAAGCGCGTTCGGCAGCCCGCGCATCGCCACTGTCGAGCCGCGCCTGACCGAGCTTGCGCCAGGCCTCGATCTCGGCACCCGGTTGGGCCGCAGCTTTTTCATACAGCGCCGCCGCCGTGCCCGGATCGCCACGACCGTTGACGTCATTGGCCAGGCGCATGAACCGCTGGTAGCTGTCACCGCCGCCGGTCGCGTTGTCAGGGGTGTTGGCACAGGACACCAGCAGCAGGCTGCTCAACAGCAACAGGGCGGACGGGAAAGGCTTGGGCAAGACTGCAACTCCTCAGGCAAGGGGGAACACATGACAACTTGGACGGCGAGTGTGACACCCGAAAGTCATTTTATCGACCCTGAAATGCGGTCCGATTGTTTTATGTCCGAAGCCATGGAAAACGTCTTCGGGGATTGTAAGTGCTCTCAGTGGCAAGCGAGGTTTCAGGGCGGGTGTTCGATCCCTCTGCGGGGAAATGGCGTCCATGATTAATCTGCTGCGATTGCTGGTGGGGTTTGTAGCGCTGATCGGTGCGCTTGCCCAAGCGGCCGACGAGCCGGCCTGGTATGCCCAACCCTATGCCTATGTGCTGGTCGACCAGGACATACGCGGTGCGCTGGAGGAGTTCGGGCACAATCTTGAACTGGTGGTGGTGATGTCCGATAAGGTCCATGGCAAGGCTCGCAGCCATATCCAGGCCAAGACCGCCGGCGAATTTCTCGACCTGATCACCGACGCCAATGGTCTGACCTGGTTCTTCGACGGCAATGTGCTGTATGTCAGCACCGACGAAGAAACCGCCACCCGCCTGTTCAAGACCCATGGAGTGGGCCGTGAGCAACTGCAGGCCTACCTGGACGATCTCGATGTCTTCGGCGAGCACCTGTCGACACATGCGGGACCGCTTGACGACGAACTGTTCGTCTCCGGGCCGCCGGCCTATCTCATGCTGATCCAGCAACACCTTGACCTGCAGCGTCCTGCCGCCGTGCCCGTGGCGGCTCGCGAGCGAGGCGTGCGGGTCTTTCGTGGCAACACAGTCAGTACCGAGTGACCTTGCAATCCGTGACCCCCAAGCAATCCCACTTGAAGGAGATACATCATGGCAGTCAATCCAATCGAAGGCGGCGGTACCCCTGCCGTCGACGCACAAAGTAAGTTCGACGCGGCGGTCGACAAGGCCAGCGACACCAGCGGCGACGACCAGCAGCTCACCGACTTTATGGTCCAGGGCGCCATTCAGATCGGTGGGCAATTCATCATCATGCCGCGCCTCAATGAGCTGCTCAACGACGCCATGGCGGACGACGACGGCGACGAATGATCCCCGGCCCTAACCTACCAGAGGTAACACCATGACAGTGAGTCTAGCGGCGACAACAGCAACAGCGGCGGCGCCGCCTGCCGGAGGGCAGGGTGGCCTCGTGGCTTCGCAGAATCTCTTCGAGCACATGGCCAACAGTGCCAAGAGCTCGATGCCCGAAGGTGCAAGCCCGCACCAGATCGGCAGCAACCTGATGGAGCGCCTGAACGGTTTTATCGACCGTTCGCGGACCTTTGCCGAACGGGCCGATGCCCTGAGCAACGGCTCGCCGATGAGCAATCCACCAGTGGCGAGTCCGACTGCCGCCAGCGGCAGCACGGCGAGTGGCGCCGGCACCGAATCGACAAAGAAAGTCACCGACCAGCACCTTGACCAGGTCGTGCATTCCCTCAGCCGAATGTTCGACTACTCCATCGAAACCCAAATGGTGGTTCGTGGCGCCACGCAGATCTCCGGTGCCGCCAATACCTTGTTGCGAGGGCAATAAACCGATGTCCAGAGCCCAGCGCATATTGCGCTTCGTCATCGTCCTGGTCACCGCCTGTCTGCTCCAGGCCTGCGACATGGACCTCTACAGCAACCTCGACGAGCGTGAGGCCAACGCAATGGTCGCCGTGCTACTGCGCGACGGCGTCCCGGCCAGCCGCAAGGTCCAGGATGACGGCCGCATCACCGTGGTGGTGGACAAGGATCGCTTTGCCCAGGCCATGGCACTGCTCGACGCCGCCGGCTTACCGCTGCAGAACTTCTCCAATATGGGCGAGGTGTTCAAGGGCAACGGTCTGGTGTCGTCGCCGGTCCAGGAACGGGCGCAGATGGTCTATGCCCTGAGCGAGGAACTGTCGCACTCGGTGTCGCAGATCGACGGCATTCTTTCGGCTCGTGTGCATGTGGTACTGCCAGACAACGACCTGCTCAAACGGGTGATTTCACCGTCGTCTGCCTCGGTGTTGGTGCGTTATGACCCTGGCGTGGATATCGACCCGCTGATTCCCCAGATCAAGACCCTGGTGGCGAACGGTATTTCCGGGCTGAGTTATGACGGTGTCTCGGTGACGGCGATCAAGGCCGCCGCCGTGCCCGGCAAAGGCCAGGGCCAACCGCCGCTGGCGCGTTTCATGGGCCTGTGGATAGTCGCCGATAACCTGGCCTGGGCTTGGTTGTTATTCGGCGGCCTGCTGCTGGCGATTGTCGGGCTGGCCTCTGTCCTGTTGTGGCGCCTGCGCCGGCAACGCGACGCGATCGCCCTGTACCCGCTGAAGGAAAGCCCATGAATTCGTCGTCGGAACTGCTCGAACGCTGGCAGCAATTGACTGCTCACCCGCTGACCTTTATCGGCCTTGAAAGCCTGGCCGAATGTTTTGCCGGCGCGGTTTCGAGCGGACAACTGCACGCCTTGCGCAACCTGTCGCGCTTCGAGGCTCGGCTGCTGCGGCGGCTGCACGAGCGTTTCGCGTTGTTGCCCTGGACCGAAGTGCCGAAGCCCGATCCTGCTGACCTGCCGGTATTGCTCTTGAGCCCTCAGGCGTTTTCCCGCCTGGCCAGGCTCTGCGGTGCCATCTGGCATGGAGCGACCCTGCGCCGGGAGATTCGCAGCGAGGTGGTCGGCGAACTACACCAGCGCCTTGGCTCCGAGGTATTTACCCACGCCATGAGTTTGCCGACTCTGGCCGGTGCCGCCGATCTGCTGCGCGAGCCCGCCGAACTGGTGGAGGCTATTGATCGTGACGGTCAGACTTGTGTTGCCGCCTGGCTGCATCAGCAACCCGAATCTCTCAAAGGCTGGCTGAGCCTGCGCCTGGACTGCCCGCAGTTCGACCAGGCACGCCTGAGTCGAGATATCGATATCGTGCGCCGCGCCGCCGCGCTGCTGTCCGCCGAGGAAGGTCCCGATAAGGAGAGCCCAGATGAGTGAGCTGCCCAGTCGCCCGACCGGGCGAATCCTAAGGGCCGCCGAAGCGGATGCCTGGAGCAATGGTTTCGCCTTTCTCCAGGCCGCTCGCGATCAAGCCCTGGCGATTCGCAACGACAGCCAGCAGTGGCTGGCCGACGCCCGCGCCGAAGGCTTTGCCAGCGCCGAACGGCAAGGGGCCGAACAGGCGGCGCTGCTGCTGCAGGACACCGCCCGGCAAGTCGACGCCTACCTCCACGGCCTGGAAAGCGCATTTGCCGACCTGGCGCTGAACATTGCCCGCGAGGTGATGGGCGAGCTGGACGCAGGCGAGCGAATCCTGCGGTGCACCCGCCAGGCCATGACCGCTTTTCGCCAGGATCAGGCACTGACTCTGTACGTGGCGCGCGAGCATCTCGACAGCGTGCGTCAGGCGCTGGCGGTCGAACCGCTACCGACGCCCGGCGTCGCCGTGGAGGCCGATGACCAACTGACTGCTGACCAGACGCGCCTGAGCAGTCCGGTCGGCTCCGTGGAGCTGGGTCTTGACGCGCAACTGGCCGGATTGCGCCGAGGTCTGTTACCCCAGTCCGAAGAGACCCTGGCATGAGCGCGATCCTCGACAACCTGCTACCGCGTCTGCAATCACGTCTGTCCGGTGCGCGTCCACGGCCGGTCAAGGGCACCATTCGCAGTATTCGCGGGGTCCTGCTGCGAGCCAGTGTCGCCGGTGTGCGCATCGGTGAACTGTGCCGACTGCTCGACCCCAGCAGTGGCCGTAGCCTGGCGGCGGAAGTCATCGGTTTCGACGCTGACGAGGCGATCCTGTCGCCGATTGGCTCGATGGAAGGCCTGTCGACCCGCACCGAAATTACCGCCACCGGCGAAGCCCTCGGCGTGGTGGTCGGTGATGGGCAACTGGGTCGGGTCATCGGCCCTATGGGCGACTTTCTCGATGCCGATGGCGAACTGCCGGGCGGCCTGTTCGAAACCTACCCGTTGCATGCCGAGCCGCCACCGCCCTTTACTCGGCAACTAATCGTGCGGCCGATGTTCCTCGGCGTGCGTTCGATCGATGGCCTGCTGACTCTGGCCCAAGGCCAGCGCATCGGGATTTTCGGCGAGCCGGGGGTGGGCAAGTCCTCGCTGCTGGCTAGCATCATTCGCAACAGTGAGGCCGATGTGATTGTCATCGGCCTGATCGGCGAACGCGGGCGCGAGGTGCGCGAGCTGCTCGATGTACAACTCGACGCCACGGCTCGGGCGCGTACCGTGGCGGTGGTGGCGACTTCCGACCGACCGGCGGCTGAGCGGGTGCGCGCGGCGTTTGTTGCCACGGCCCTGGCTGAATATCATCGCGACCAGGGACGGAATGTGCTGTTGCTGATGGACAGCCTGACTCGCTTTGCCCGTGCTCAGCGCGAAATCGGCCTGGCGGTGGGCGAACCGCCGACCCGCCGGGGTTATCCGCCGTCGTTCTTTTCCGCCTTGCCACGCCTGCTCGAACGTGCCGGACCGGCGCCACGAGGCAGCATTACCGCGCTGTATACGGTGCTGACCGAAGGCGACGCGGCCACCGACCCGGTGGCCGAAGAGGCTCGCTCGATCCTCGACGGGCACATTGTCCTGAGTGCCGAACTGGCGCAACGCAACTATTTTCCGGCAGTGGATGTGCTGCGCAGCCGCAGCCGGCTGATGGAGCAGGTGGCGAGCAAAGAACACTTGCACCTGGCGATGCGGATCCGCGAGCTGATGGCCCGTCATGCCGAGGTCGAGATGCTGATTCGCATCGGCGAGTACGCCAGCGGCAGCGACCCTCTGACGGATGAAGCGATTGCCCGTCACGCCGACATCGAGGACTTCCTGCGCCAGGGCCCCCACGAATCCAGTAACCAGGCCGAAACCCTTCACCGCTTGCATCAGGTACTGTCATGAAAACCAAAACCTTGCAGAGTCTGCAGAGCCTTCGAGTCCTGCGTGAACAACGCGCCACCACCGCTTTGGTGGCCCAGCAGCAACGGGTCCGAGAAACCGGCAGCGAACGCGATCAGGCCAAGGAACGGCTGCGCCAGCACCGCGAATCCATCGCCCACGAAGCCGAGGCGATCTATGCGGCACTTGAGGGTGGTCTGTCGGTGGCCAACTGGCAGGCCGCCCAGGCACGCTTGCAAGATCTTGCCGAGGGCCAGGACGTGCTGGAAGAGCAGGTGGGTGAAGTGTCGCACAAGCTACAGGCCGAAGAACTGCTGCGCGATGCCTGTCAGCGCGAGCGGCTGATGCGCCAGCGTCAATCCGAAGCCTGGCAGACCCTGGTGGAACGGCGCGAACGGATGGAGCAGGGTATGCGCGAGACCCGTGAAGAATCGGATCTGGCGCGGTCTGCCGTGGGCTCCGGCTCATGACGTGCCAGGAACCCGGACCTCGGCTCGAGACTCGCCCGGTCAAGCCTCTGGTCGACAGCCTGAAATTGATCGACCCGGTACTGGTCAAGCTTATCAACCGTCTGCATCAACGGCGTCAACCCTGGGTCGGTGAATGGGCAGGACAGGCGCTGACGGTGGAATGGGCCAGCCCTGGTGGAGCTCTGCCGGGCAGCAAGGAAGTGCTGTTGACCTTGGAGCATGAGCCGCTGCGCCTGCTGGTGCCGGCCCAGGTCTTCGACGGCCTGCTCGGCGATTTGTCGGTCGATTCGCCAGCCACGGGGCTCGATCCGCTGGCCATGACGCTGTTGACGGAAATGGCGTTGCTCGCACTGATCGAGCCGATCGAGACACGGCTGCGCAAGCCAGTACAGGTCACCGTGCGCTCGCGTTTGCCACGGCCGCCGAATTTCGTCGTGAGCCTGACCGTCAGCATTCGCCTGGGCGATGCGCCGGCTTTTGCGGTGGTCGTGGAAATGACGCCGATCTCCGCGCATTGGGTCGCCTCGCTGTTAGAGGAAAACCTGGCGAAGCGGGCCGATCCGCTGCCACAACTGTGCCTGAGTGGGCGCATCGAAGCCGGTCACGCACCATTGCGCCTGAGTGACTTGCGCAGCCTGCAACCGGGCGATGTGGTGATGCTCGACTACCTGCCGGCCGACCAATTGCGCCTGACCCTGGCCGAGCGCCTGCAAGCCAGGGGCCGCAGCGACGGCAGCCGTTTCTGTTTGATCGAAGCACCGCAACCGATACCCCCTGACATGGAGAATGCAATGAGTGATCTCGACAGCAGTGCCAGCCTGGACAGTCAACTGGACGACCTGCCGCTGAAATTGGTGTGCCAGGCCGGCAGCGTCGAGGTATCGCTCGCGCAGTTGCGCGAGCTGGGCGCCGGTAGCCTGTTGCTGCTGACGCCGCCGGTGCTGGACGGTGTCGACCTGCTGGTCAATGGTCGCAAGCTGGGCCAGGGGCAATTGGTACGCATCGGCGACGGCCTGGGTGTACGGATCCTGAGTTTCGCCGCGCCATGACCGGCTACCAACCCAATCTGATCGAGATCATCCTGGTGGTGGCTACCATCGGGCTGATCCCGCTGGCAGTGGTGACCCTGACCGGCTTCATGAAGATCTCGGTGGTGCTGTTTCTGATCCGCAACGCCCTCGGTGTCCAGCAGACGCCGCCTAACCTGGTGTTGTACGGCATTGCGCTGATTCTCTCGGTGTATGTGACCACGCCGCTGATCGGCGATATGTACCGCCAGGTCGAGGGCCACAGCATCAACCTGGAGCACGTGGAGGACGTCAAGGCCCTCGGTGATGCCCTGCGGCCACCCCTGCAGGCGCACCTCGCGCGCTTCGCCAATGTCCAGGAGCGCGGCTTCTTTGTCCAGGCCACCGAGACTATCTGGTCGCCAGAGGCTCGTGAACAGCTGCGCGACGACGACCTGGTGGTGCTGATTCCGGCCTTTGTCAGCTCGGAGCTGACCCGTGCCTTCGAAATCGGCTTCCTGCTGTACATCCCGTTTCTGGTGGTGGACCTGTTGGTGGCCAATGTGTTGATGGCCATGGGGATGTCGATGGTTTCGCCGACGCTGATCTCGATTCCGTTGAAAATTTTCCTGTTCGTCGCATTGAGTGGTTGGTCACGTCTGATGCACGGCCTGATCCTCAGTTACGGGAGTTGACCCATGGGCCAGGACGTATTTCTCGGGCTGATGAAACAGGCACTGATGACGGTGTTGCTGCTGTCGGCGCCAGCACTCGGAGTGGCAATTATCATCGGCCTGAGTGTCGGGCTGTTTCAGGCCTTGACCCAGATTCAGGACCAGACCTTGCCCCAGGTAGTCAAGCTGGTGGCGGTGTTGCTGGTGATTGTGTTTGTCGGGCCGTTGTTGGCCGGGCAGGTGATGGAACTGGGCAACCAGGTGCTGGACAACTTCCCGCTCTGGACCCGGTGAGCGGTATGGAAGCCAACCTCGCCAGTGCCTTTGTCGAAGTCGCTTACCCCGTCATCACTTCGGCGGCCCTGGCGGTCTGCCGAGCCACCGGTCTGGTGCTGATCACCCCGGCGTTCAATCGCCTGGGCCTGACCGGCATGATCCGCGGCTGTGTCGCCGTGGCGATCTCGATCCCGATGTTCCTGCCGGTGTTCGAAGCCCTGACCTCCATGGGCGAGCACGGCAGCCTGTTCCTCGTCGGGCTGATGCTCAAGGAACTGCTGATCGGATTGACCATCGGCCTGCTGTTCGGCATTCCGTTCTGGGCCGCCGAGGTCGCTGGCGAGCTGATCGACTTGCAGCGGGGTTCGACCATGGCCCAGTTGGTGGACCCGCTTTCGGTGGGCGAAGCCAGCGTGATGGCCACCTTGCTGACAGTGATGATGATCACTCTGTTCTTCATGTCCGGCGGGTTTATCTTGATGGTCGACGGTTATTATCACAGCTACCAGCTATGGTCGGTGACTGCCTTTACACCGTTGTTCGCCAGTCAGGCGCTGATGGCGGTGCTGTCAATTCTCGACCAGGTGATGCGGATCGGTGTGATGATGATCTCGCCGCTGGTGATTTCCCTGCTGGTGGCCGATATGATGCTGGCATTTCTTTCACGGATGGCGCCGAACCTGCATATATTCGATCTGGCATTGTCGGTGAAGAACCTGGTGTTCTCGGTGCTGATGGTCATCTATATCAGCTTCCTGATCCCGCTGATGCTCGATCAGTTGGCCGAATTTCGTGGTGCCTTCGAAGTGCTCAAAACCTTGAGCGGAGTGACGCCATGAGCGAGACCAGCGAGGAGAAGTCGCAACCGGCCTCGGACAAGAAACTCCAGGATGCGCGCAAGAAGGGCCAAGTCGCCAAGAGCCAGGACCTGGTTTCGGCAATGGTGATTCTGTGTGCCTCGCTGTATATCTCGGTCACCATTGCTCGGGTCCAGGGCCAGGTCAGCGCGTTGATCGACCTGACCACCCAGGTTTACATTGAGCCGTTCAATACTGTCTGGCCGCGTTTGCTCGATACCGCACAACAGCTCTGGCTGTCGGTGACTCTGCCATTGGTCGCGGTAACAGTCGGGGCGGTGGTGCTGACCAACGTCGTGACCATGCGCGGTTTTATCTTCTCGGTGGAGCCGCTCAAGCCCGAGTTCAAACGTATCAACCCAGCGGAGGGCTTCAAGCGGGTCTTCGCGGTGCGTAACCTGGTGGAGTTTCTCAAGGCACTGATCAAGGTCGGCCTGCTCGGACTGGCGTTCTACGTGGTCGGGCGGCATGCCCTGCAAGCGCTGATGGATTCCTCGCGCTGCGGCGCCGGCTGTATCGAGGCGACGTTCTACCTGATGCTCAAGCCGCTGGTGTTCACCGTGGTTGCCGCCTACCTGGTGATGGGCGCGGTGGACGTGATGATGCAGCGCTGGCTGTTCGGGCGCGACATGAAGATGACCAAGAGCGAAAGTAAGCGCGAGCGCAAGGACGTCGACGGCGATCCGCTGATTAAGGGCGAGCGTCGGCGCCAGCGCCAGGAAATGCAGGCCATGGCCAGCAAGCTGGGATTGGGGCAGGCATCGTTGATGATTGGCACCGGCGATGGCTGGCTGGTGGGCGTCCGTTATGTCCGTGGCGAGATGCCTGTGCCGGTGGTGGTGGCGCGAGCGGCGGCGCAAGAGGCGGCGCAGATGCTCGAAGAAGCGACAGCCTTGAACATTCCCCAAGCCGTGGATGCGGAACTGGCCGGGGCAATTGCCAAACGTTCGGTGGTCGGCGAGCCGATTCCAGAGAACACTTTCCAGGCGGTCGCGTTGTTGTTGGTAAATGCGCGGTTGATCTGATGCGACGGGTCAGCGAAGCGGCTCGCGACATCACTCTGGTGGCTCTCATCGCCAAGGTCATGCGAGGAGCCGCTTCCCTTCGGTTTTTACCGGACACGAGTGACGCGCAACGTGGGCACGATTGACCCTGTCGCTTCAGTCATTGGCCGGCGCCGACGCAGCTCCTCAAGCCGCGCCAGGTCGTTGTTGATTCGTCCGATCCAGAACCTCGCGCCTTGGTAGGTCGCTTCGGCTCGTGCCTGGTACAGCAGCGAATGAGCCAGCTCGCTGGCGGTGGCGGCGCCTTGTGCCAAGTGCAGCCGGGCCTTGAGCCGCAGCAGTTCCGGCAGGTACCAACGCTCGTGGCGGCTCAGGGTCAATTGCAAGGTGTGCTCCAGCACTTCGAGCCCGACATCGCCCAGACCGATGGCCGATAGGCCGAGGGCGTATTCACCCTGGAAAAAACTGAACAACGGGCCGTCCGCTTGCAGGCGCAGCAGCCGAAGTGCTTCACCGAGCTGGCGTACACCGCGTTCTTGCTGATTCTGGCGGATCAACAGAATACTTTCGAAACAGTCGCCGAACAGTCGCCAGATATGCAGGTCGTGCTGGGTCGTGCTGTCCTGTAGCAGGCTCAGGTAGCAGGCGGCGCTTGGCAGGTTGTCGGTCAGTAGCGCGATCGGTAAGGTGCTCATGCAGAGGGTGTACCAGAGCGTTGCCGGATGATTGAGCTTCAGAGCCTTTTCCACATTGCTGTCGAAGGTGAACATCGTTTCATCGACCCGACCTTCGAGCAGCGAGATGTTGGCCTTCAGGCAGTAAGCAGCGATGCGTTGGTCGAAATGCGCCTCGATGACGTCCGAGTGCGAGACACAGGGCGTATTGATCGCCTCGTCGATATTCTGCCGTGCGCCGGCCAGGTCGGCCATGTAGAACAGCGTCGTGGCGAGCATGCGCTTACCCAGCAAGGGGGAGTCGTCGATCCGTTCCTGTTCGGCCAGCAGGATGTAACGCTCCGCCAGCTCCAGTGCTTCGCGATACTGATTGGCGGCGCAGCGATCGGACCACAGTCCCCATAGCGCCTTGAGTTTGTGTTCGGTATCCCCAAGGATCTGAGCATCCTCGCGCACTTGCCGCCAGGCCCCGCGCACCGGCTCGCCGGCACCGTAGGTGAGCATCAGCACAGTGGCCAGCGCGGTCATCAGTTGCATGCGCCGACGAGTCGCCGGATGATCGAGATCGCGGTTTTCCTCCAGACCGCGCTCGACCTGGCTCCGGCATTCGTTGAGCAGGCCCAGGCGCAGCCACAAGGGCACCGCCACCAGGGTGATTTCCACCGCCAACAGATGCTCCGCGGCGCCGTAGGTCCAGTCGAGGGCACTGCGCACCGCGTTGATTTCCGGGCCGTAAAGGGCAATCCAGGCTGCGGGTGAAAGGCTGTTGAGTTTCTGTCCGGCTTCCGCGAGTAATTGCCGGGTAAAGAGTGCATGGCGCTCATGCGCCAGCCCCGCCTCGTCGTGCTCGGCCAGTTTCTCCAGTGCATAGACCCGGGTGGTTTCCAGCAAGCGGTAACGTTTGACGGCTTCGTCTTCGCGGGCGCTGAGTAGGGATTTTTCCATCAAGCTTTCCAGCAACGACAGGGCATTGTGATCCTGCGGCTCCTGGTGGTGGATCACCGCACGGACCGCGGCGAGGGTGAAGGGACCGGTAAACACCGCCAGTTGCCGCAACATGCCTTGTTCGGCTGGGCTGAGAATCGAATAGGTCCAGTCCAGCGCGGCCGCGAGGCTGCGGTGGCGGGGCATGGCAGTGCGGCGACCGGTCATCAGCAAGCGGAAACTGCCGTCAAGCAGATTCACCAGGTTGGGAATGCCGAAGGTTCGCACCCGTGCGGCGGCGATTTCAATCGCCAGCGGGCTGCTGTCCAGTTTGCGGCAGATGGCGCACACCGCCGCGACATCGGCCTCGCCGAGGGTGAAGCTGGGATCATGGGCCTGGACTCGCTCGACAAACAATTGAATTGCCGGATAAGCCAGGGCCTGCGCGGCGTTCAAGTCGCTGTCCGCCATCGGCGTGGGCAGGGAATCGAGAACTTGCACCGATTCTCCGGCAGCCCGCAAAGGCTCGCGACTCGAGGTCAACACGCAGCATTGAGGTGCTTGGCGCAACAGTTGTTCGATCAGCCCGGCAACGCTCTCCAGCACCGGCTCACAGTTATCGAAGACCAGCAGCAGACGGCTGCTGCTCAGCGCACTGATCACGCCGCGCAATGGGTCGTCGACCATGGCGTTGAGGCGCAGGGCCGAGGCCAGCATGCCGGGAATCAGATGCGGCGCGGTGACAGGCGCCAGATCGATAAAGCAACTGCCCTGAGGAAATTCATCGGCCAGGGCATTAGCCACCGCCAGAGCCACGGTGGTTTTGCCGATGCCACCAGGGCCGGTCAAAGTCACGAAACGGCGGCTGATCACCTGTTCGCAGAGCTCGCGAATCACCTCTTCACGGCCGATAATCGGCGTCATCAGTGCGGGTAGTTCGGATTTCACCGGCGATTTCACCTCCACAACCGCTGTATTGTCGCCTACGCTGTCGTACTGGGTGACAGGTGCGATAAACCGGTAGCCACGACCCGGCACAGTGGCGATGTAAGCGAAATGGCCGTCATCACTGAGCGCCCGCCGCAGGGCGACGATCTGGGCCCGCAGGTTGCATTCCTCGACCACCATCTTTGGCCAGGCAAAGGCAATCAGTTCGGTTTTCTCCAGCAACTCTCCAGCCCGTTCGACCATGGCAATCAGCAAAGCCAAGGCCCGGCTGCCTAGAGTGACCGGCTCGCCGTCTTTCAACAGCAGATGCTGTCGTGCCAGCAAGATGAAGGGACCGAAACAGATCGCTCCTTGCTGCTGCATGTGGCTGAGGAGGGGGACGTCCATATTGATAGGGCTGTTGCTCAACTTCATGTGGGCACCGTTTATTGAGTTTTTCGGCAATCAGGCGCTTGCTTTTTTATGGGTACGTTGCATGGTGTACAGGGCGCAGGGCACGGCCCAGAGCCAGCGCAGCAGGCTTTATTTAGATGAATGTATTCATGCTACGCGAGCGTATGGGCAGTTGAGGTGGATCGGTCAGCTCGACGGGGGACGGCCCGACGACGGCGAGGCGTTGCTGCGGGCAGCGCGCGGTAGGTTGGCTGGCGAAACCTGAAGCCTGCAGGAGGCAGGAGGCTGCAACAAGAAAACGGAAAAGTGGCGTGTTACCGGAATCAGCGTGCTCATCGTCTTACCCTCCATGGGCGGATCCAGTTCGTCGAGGCCAGTTTTCGAACGTTGCTCGCGCAATGCCAAGGCAGAGACAACAGGATCGCCGTGAGATGTTGGACCATCAAAAACCATGATCAACATCTTCGTACCTCACAATCAATCGGCTTTTCCGGTTCCACTGAAGCCGTCGGCCAAGGGCTTGCAAAGGCGTTTTTTGTTTGGGGTGGAAGCAAGCAGGTTGTGTGCCATTGCGTGAAAAGTTGTATCTGAAAAGTAACAATATGAAATTTAAAGTAATAATTACACGGCAATGAATTGTTGAATTTTTTTTTGTTCGGGAGTCCGAATCAAATAAATGCGGGGTGTTCGGAAAGCCGACTACTCACTGTACCTCGACAGCCGAAAAGTGTGGTCAAGCCGCCTGAAGCCGTGAGAAACAATATCTCCGGTTTGTGAGCCAGGTCTCATTCAAACCTGTGAGCGCAACCCGTTAACGACACGTGATCGAGCGGCTCAACCACTAAGAGGGCCACGAGATGAGCCCGGTGCCCGCTAACATCGATTCAAGGTTGCAGCAGAATCGCTTCGGCCAAATCCTGATCACTGGCGACCAGTCCCGGATGTTCCTGGCGGATCTGCTTTAGAGCCGCTTCCAGGTAGGCACCACGAATCGCGCCACCGCTGGCGATAAAGCTGGAGGCATCATCGTGGGAAGGCGCCACCAGCTTCTTGTCCTTCTTGAAGGTGGAATACAGCGAGGCGGAAACCCCGGCTGAGGTCGCCACATCGCCTGCATCGACGTCGGCCTGGGCATAGCTGACGGGGAGCAAGAGAGCAACGCAAAGAACCAGCACCGCATTACGCATGATTCTAGACTCCTGAAAAGAGGGAGGTGTTCCGTAGTAGAGCGTAGTTGCTGATTGCCGCTGGCGTTGCCCGCTTATCGGGCGCCGACCGCCATGAGCATCACCTGGGCCTGTCAGCGTGTTAGGGCGGACACGGTCGCTACTCGCTTTGCTGTGCCATTTTGTCGCACCAACCGACGCAAACAGGGCGACAGTGGTAAATTGCCTGCCATGATTTCCTTTCTTTCCCTTCGAACCTTCAGGCGCCACTCGGCAGCCTGTCTGAGCCTGTTCGCCATGCTGCTGGTGTTCGCCGGGCCGTTGATCGGACAGGCGAGCGGCGAGGTCCATGGCACGCCGGTGGATCCGGACGATATCTGCGGCGCTGTACCAGGCGGCTATATTGCCGGCGCCGACCTGACATCCGAACACGGTACCGATCCGGATTCCCAGCGCATCCGGCACTGGGAAAAGTGCGGCTACTGCTCGCTGCTATTCCAGCATCCGGCGCTGGCCGACTCTAATGCCGCCCTGGGTTACTTGGGCATCTGGCCGATTAGCCGGCCAACCTCGACCTCCGGCCCACAACGGATTGCCGCGCCCATCTTTCCCGGCTCCCGGTCACGGGCACCGCCGTCGCGCGCCTGATCATCGTTGCCAATCGTTGTCGGCTCCGACCTCGAAGGCTCCTTGTTGGAGCCATGGGGCACGACAGCCTGCGTTGCACAAAGGCTACCTAGAGGACCCTCTACATGAATGAATTACTGACTCGCCGCCAGGTCGTTGCCGGCCTCGGGCTCCTGAGTCTTGGATTGCTGGCCGGTTGCGACAGCTCTTCCAAACTGTCGTACAAGTACGGCAAGGACCTGAGCAACGAGATCCTTGGGCGCAAGTTCAAACTCAAAGACACCCAGGGTAATGTCACTCTGCTCGGCAGCTTCGGCGGAATGATGCCGATGATCTTCTTCGGCTTCACCCAATGTCCGGCCGTGTGCCCGACAACGCTGGCCCGAGCCGCTCGCGCCAAGAAGCTGATGGGTCCCGATGGCGACCGTTTGCAGGTGGTCTTTATCACTCTCGACCCGGAGCGCGACACGCCGCAGGTGCTCGACGCCTACGTCAAGGCTTTCGACCCAAGCTTCGTCGCCCTGTATGGCACCCTGGAGGAAACCGCACAAACGGCCAAGGAGTTCAAGGTGTTCTATGAAAAGATCCCCGCTGGCTCCACCTACACGCTGTCCCATACCGGCACCAGCTTTGTCTACGACTCCCGTGGCCAGCTGCGCCTGGGGCTGTCACCGTCGCTGTCGGCCCAGCAATGCGCAGAGGATTTGCTCACCGTCATGTCAGTCTGCTGATCTGCTCTAAAATTACTCGAGATATTTAAATGAACTCTTTGAAATATATTGCTTTTCCATTTTTTTTCATGCTGAGCCTGCAAGTTTCGGCCGAGACATTAGTGGAGGATGCGTGGGTCCGCGCCACGGTGCCGGGCCAGCCGTCTACCGGTGCGTTCATGCGTATTACCTCGACTGAGGGCGGCAAGCTGCTTGAGGCCAGTTCACCGGTGGCCAAGACTGTGCAGATCCATGAATCGAAGATGGAAAACGACATCATGAGCATGCAGCCTGTGCCGTTTGTCGTCCTGCCGGCCGGCAACGTCGTCAGCATCGCCCCCGAGAGTTATCACGTGATGCTGATTGACCTGATCGGACAGGTGAAGGAAGGCGATAGCGTGCCACTGACCCTGGTGGTGGAAAATGCCAAGGGTGTGAAGGAGTCGGTCGAGGTCAAGGCCACGGCACGGGCACTCAACGAAATGCCCATGCACGATCATGGTGATATGCAGTAGGCCATCTACTGTCCGACTGTTCCGCGTCTGTGACGCGGAACGTCACGATTGGTGTTTAACTTCCAGAGCGAAGTCGGCAAAAAACACCAAGGTGAAACGTTTCATCGGCGATGAAAACCTTCGCGCAAACGCTTGCGTAAACAATTTTATCTGATTACATTTTACTTCAATCAAGTCGGCCCAGGCATTTTCCCGGCATGGCTCAGGGATAAAAATAAAAAACCGGGTGTAAACATGGATTTCTTACTGGGTCAGGTCCTCCGCCTTTTTTGCTGTCCCGCTCGGCCGATGGCGCTGGCCGCAGTCGCGAGAGCCTGTTCATGACTCCCGCATCAGCCTCTGCTCCTCTTCTCGAAATGCACGGTATCTCCAAGACCTTCAATGGCCTGCGCGTATTGAAAAGCGTCGACCTCAAGGTCTATGCCGGGGAAGTCCATGCGCTGATGGGGGAGAACGGTGCCGGCAAATCGACGCTGATGAAGATCCTCTCCGGTGCTTATCAGGCCGATGCCGGCGGTGAAATCCGCGTGGGTGGCCAAACCATTGCCAGCTTCGATCCGCGTACAGCCAAGGCCCATGGCATCGCCGTGATCTACCAGGAATTGAGCCTGTGCCCGAACCTGAGCGTGGCCGAGAATATCTATCTCGGACGCGAGCTGCGTCGTGGTTGGACCGCCGATCGCAAGTCGATGCAAGCCGGTTGCCACCCGGTGCTGGCGCGCCTGGGCGCCGAGTTCAAGGCCGCTACCCTGGTCAGCACCTTGTCCATCGCCGAACGCCAGTTGGTGGAAATCGCCCGGGCGCTGCATGCCGACGCCAGGATTCTGGTGATGGATGAGCCGACCACGCCGTTGTCGTCCCGCGAGACCGACCGCCTGTTCGCGCTGATCAAGCAACTACGCGAACAGGGTCTGGCGATCATCTATATCAGCCATCGCATGGCCGAAATCTACGAACTGTCTGACCGGGTCTCGGTGCTCCGTGACGGCGAGTACGTGGGTATGCTGGAACGCGACGGACTGTCGGCGCAAAGCCTGTTGAAGATGATGGTCGGCCGTGATCTGTCCGGTTTCTACAAAAAGGAGCAGGCGGCTTACTCCCCTGGAGAGGTGGTCATGCGGGTGCGCGACATGGCGGACGGCAAGCGCGTGCAGCCGTGCAGCTTTGACCTGCATGCCGGCGAAGTGCTGGGTATTGCCGGACTGGTCGGCGCCGGTCGCACTGAGCTGGCCCGGCTGATTTTTGCTGCCGATCCGCGCCTTTGCGGCAGCCTGGAAGTCGCCGGGCGGGCGGTCGTGCCGTTGCGTCACCCGACGGATGCGATCCGTGCGGGGCTGATTTACCTCACCGAGGACCGCAAGGCCCAAGGCCTGTTCCTCGATATGAGTGTGAGCGACAACATCAATGTCTGCGCCTGTGTCGGCGATGCCCATGTCGGTGGCGTGCTCGACCGTCCCCGTGCGGCACGGCGCGCGCTTGCCGCGATCAAATCGCTGTCGATCCGGGTCGCCTCGGGCAAGGTCAGTGTCGGTGCCTTGTCCGGCGGCAACCAACAGAAGGTGCTGCTGGCGCGTCTGCTTGAGGTCAAGCCCCATGTGCTGATCCTCGACGAGCCCACCCGTGGCGTGGATATCGGGGCAAAATCGGAGATCTACCGGATCATTAACCAATTGGCCAAGTCCGGCGTGGGCATTGTGTTGATCTCCAGCGAACTACCGGAAATTATCGGCACCTGCGACCGCGTGATGATCATGCGTGAAGGCCGACTGGTAGCTGAACTGGGCGGCATGTCCGGACGGGAAATATCCCAGGAGGTCATTATCGAACTCGCCACCGGTGGCGAGCAGGTGACTGCCCATGGCTGACGCCAAGCGTCCACAACGGCCAACCCTTCAACCGCAACCCATGGAGACGAACACTATGGCGCTGACCCTAGGCAATCCGGCGTCGGCGATCGGCAAACGCCAACGCCTGCGTGAGCTGATGCGCACGGTGGGCATGTTACCGATACTGATCCTGCTGTTGGTGGGCTTCGCTTCGGTCAGCGAAAACTTCATGACGGTGCAGAACCTGTCGATCATCACCCAACAGGCCTCGGTCAATGTGGTACTGGCTGCTGGCATGACCTTCGTCATCCTTACCGCCGGCATCGATCTGTCGGTGGGTTCGATTCTCGCCGCTTCGGCAGTGGTGGCGTTGCTGACCTCGTTGTTGCCGCAGTTTGGCATGTTCGGCATCCTGGCCGGGGTCGGCTGCGGCCTGTTGCTGGGCCTGGTCAACGGCGGGTTGATCGCCTTCATGCGCATGCCGCCGTTTATTGTCACCCTCGGTGCCTTGACCGCCATCCGTGGCTTGGCCCGGTTGTTGGCCGACGACAAAACCGTGTTCAACCCCGACTTACCGTTTGCCTTTATCGGCAACGATGCAATCCTCGGCGTACCCTGGCTGGTGGTGATTGCGGTGTGTGTGGTTGGGTTGTCCTGGTTCATCCTGCGCCGGACCGTGATCGGCGTGCAGATCTATGCCGTGGGCGGTAACCCTGAAGCGGCGCGGCTGTCCGGGATCAAGGTGTGGAAGGTGCTGCTGTTCGTCTATGCGCTCTCCGGCGCCCTGGCGGGACTGGGCGCGGTGATGAGCGCCTCGCGGCTGTTCGCTGCCAACGGCCTGCAACTCGGGCAGTCCTACGAACTCGATGCGATTGCCGCGGTGATCCTCGGCGGCACCAGCTTTACCGGTGGCGTTGGCAGCATCGGCGGCACGCTGATCGGCGCGCTGATCATCGCAGTACTGACCAACGGCCTGGTGCTGCTGGGGGTGTCCGATATCTGGCAATACATCATCAAGGGCATCGTCATCATCGGCGCGGTAGCGCTGGACCGTTACCGCCAGTCCGGAGCCCGTACCTGATCGCCGCGCCGCGACCCACGACAACAGCCGAATGCCGATGTACAGACGCTTCAACAATAATCACAAGAGCGCAATCATGAACTGCAAACACCTGTTTCCCGCTGTCCTGTCCTTGAGCCTGGCCGTGTTGCTATCTCAGGCTGTCGAGGCCCGTGAGCTGAAATCTATGGGCATCAGCCTCGGCTCGCTCGGCAACCCGTATTTCGTCACCCTGGCCGACGGTGCCAAGGCCCGGGCGCAGGAATTAAACCCGAATGCCAAGGTCACCTCAATGTCCGCCGACTATGACCTGAGCAAGCAATTCACCCAGATCGACAACTTCATCTCCGCCGGCGTCGATCTGATCTTGTTGAACGCGGTCGATCCAGCGGCCATCGAGTCGGCCATCAAGAAAGCCCGCAAGGCAGGGATCGTCGTGGTGGCCGTGGACGTCAGCGCCAAAGGTGCGAATGCCACTGTGCAGACCGACAACGTCGAAGCCGGCAAGCTGGCTTGTCAGTTCATCGTCGACAAGCTGGCCGGCCAGGGCAATGTGATCATCCAGAACGGTCCGCAAGTGACGGCGGTCACCGACCGGGTCAGTGGTTGCAAATCCGCGCTGGAGGCCGCGCCGGGGATCAAGCTGCTGTCCGCTGACCAGGATGGCAAGGGCTCCCGCGAAGGCGGCCTGAACGCTATGCAGGGTTACCTGACGCGCTTCCCGAAAATCGACGGCCTGTTCGCCATCAACGATCCGCAGGCCATTGGCAGCGATCTGGCCGCCAGGCAGTTGAAGCGTGGCGGCATCGTCATTACCTCGGTGGACGGCGCGCCGGATATCGAGAACGCGCTGAAAACCGAAACCTCGATCCAAGCCTCGGCTAGCCAGGATCCCTGGTCCATGGCGCGCACCGCGGTGAATATCGGCAATGACCTGCTCAACGATAAGCCACCGGTTGAGGAAGTGACTCAACTGACGCCGAAGCTGATCACCCGGGACAATGTCGGTGCCTATACCGGCTGGTCGAGCGGGCATTGAATCGCTCGAAGCGCACAGACAGCGCATACAGCCGGCTCCGACGTTGCGGATTGGCAACTTATGTGGCTGTCCATGAGCAGCCTGCCGGATGGAAGTGCCTGTAGATGAACAATCCCGTTTCCCTGGGCATCGACCTTGGCACCTCTGAGCTCAAGGCCATCCTGCTGGATGAAGAGGGCGCCGTGCTGGGCCATGCCGCTGCGCACCTGACGGTGTCGCGCCGCCAGGGCGGCTGGTCCGAGCAGGACCCGCAAGACTGGTGGCAGGCCTGTTTGGCGGCCCTGGCGCAGCTACGCCAGGTGCAACCCGACGCTTACGGACGAGTCCGCTGTATCGGCCTGACAGGGCAGATGCATGGCGCGGTGCTGCTGGGCGACGACAACCGCGTGCTATACCCGGCGATCCTCTGGGACGACTCGCGGGCGATGGCCCAGGCCGAACGTCTGGGCCAAGACCATGGGGATTTTGCCGAAGTCACCGGTAGCCTGCCGATGGCCGGGCTGACGGCACCGAAACTGCTCTGGCTGCAACAGCATGAGCCACAGGTGTTCCGGGCGATTGATTGTGTGCTGTCGCCCAAGGACTACCTGCGCCTGTGTCTGAGTGGCGAACGTATTAGCGATGTCTCGGATGCCGCCGGCACCTTATGGCTGGAGGTGGCTCGACGCGACTGGTACGAACCGATGGTCCGCGCCACCGGACTTGAACCACGGCAGATGCCGCGACTGGTGGAGGGACCGGCGGCCTGCGCACAATTGAGTCCGTCAGCGGCGCGGCAGATTGGCCTGGCCGCCGGGCTGGTGATCGCTGGAGGGGGCGGGGACAACCCGGTGTCGGCGGTCGGCATTGGTGCGGTCGAGGCGGGCGACGCCTTCGTCACCCTCGGCACCAGCGCTGCTATTGTCGCGATCACCGACCATGCGGCGGGTAATCCAACCTGCGCGGTTCACAGTTTTTGCCATGCGTTGCCGCAGCGCTGGTACACCATGGGCGCAATGCTGGCCGGAGCCAGTTGCCTGCGCTGGGTGACACGTCTGCTGGGTTTTGCCGATGAGGCGACGCTGTTGCGGCAGATCCAGCTGACGTTGCCGGTCAGTCAGGCGGTGGGGCTTTCCACCCCCTTGTTCCTGCCGTACCTGGCCGGCGAGCGCACGCCGCATAACGACCCGTTGTTGCGTGGCGGCTTCATGGGCCTGGGGCACGACAGCGGGCCGGCGATGCTCGGCTACGCGGTACTGGAAGGTGTTGGCTTTGGCCTGCTGGATGCAATGAATGCTGTATGCTCGGCCGGTGCGACTGTGCAACGTTGCGCGCTGGTGGGAGGTGGGGCTCGCAGCGAGTACTGGGCGCAACTGCTGGCCAATATCCTCGAACGGGAAATAGTCACCCTGCAGGGCAGCGAACTGAGCGCCGGCATCGGTGCCGCCAAGCTAGGCTTCCTGGCCATGGGGCAGGGCACCGATCTGTTGCAGGCCGGCATGCCGGTCAAGGCACGCTACCTTCCGGACCCTGGGCTTCGAACCGCGCTCCAGGAGCGTTACGGGAAATTTCAAGGATTGCTGTCAGCGGCGAAAACCTTGCACGGATGAATATCCGTAGGTTGCAAGCCAGCCATTGGCAATCCTTGAAAACATGCCTGCTCCTGAACAGGATGACCCTCAGTGCGGTGCGCGAGCGATGGTCTTGAGCAAATCGGCCGGACTGATATGACCGACCACCGCGCTGCCTGGCTGCGGCAGGTCGAGGATATGACCCTTGATCTTACCGATCACGTGCATTTCGCAAGGCTTGCAGTCGAACTTCAGCGTCAGCACTTCGTCGCCGTGGATCAACTGCATCGGTGCCACCTTGGTGCGCACACCGGTGACACCCTTGGCCTGCTTGGGACACAAGTTGAAGGAGAAACGCAGGCAGTGCTTGGTGATCATCACTGGCACTTCGCCGGTTTCCTCATGGGCTTCGAAGGCCGCATCGATCAGCTTGACCCCGTGACGGTGATAAAAGTCGCGAGCCTTCTGGTTATAGACGTTGGCCAGGAATGACAGGTGCGACTCCGGGTACACCGGTGGCGGGTTGGTCTCGGCCTTGCGCCCACCACGTGGGTGAGCGGCGATACGGGCGCTGGTCAGCGCTTCGATCACTTCGCGGCGCAAGGTCTTGAGCTGCGAATTAGGGATGAAGAACGCCTGCGGCGCATCCAGTTCCACGGCGCTGGCGTGGTATTGGGTAGTGCCCAGTTGGCCGAGCAGATCGCGCAGCTGTTCCAGAGCCTGCTCCGGTTTGTTGGCGACACCGAACGGGCCGTTAAGGGCAACGCTGGCGCTGATACCTTCCTCGCTGATGGCTGTCAGTTCCAGACGTTCCTCGCGCAAACGGGCAACCCAGGCAACACCGACCCGGCGTTCGGCGGAAGTCTTGAGCAAAGCCTGCTGCCAGTTGTGGTCGAGGTTACGGCTCAACGGGTGGTTCGGCCGCAGGCGATGCAGGCCCTCCGGCATTTCATTGGGCTCGACGCGGTAGCGATAGCGTTTCTCGCCGTCTTCCTCGAATTCGCACCTGAGTTCGGCGATGTTGGCGCGAAAACCCACGACTTCGCGCTTGATCAGCACGTTGAGACCGTCGCCGTTAGACAGCGGGTCGAAGGTCACCACCTGCAAGTCGCGCTTGCCGGCTTTCTCCACCACGCCGACCGGCAGGCCGGTAAAGGTCGGCGTATCGAAGGCGCCGATATCGATCTTACGGTCGCTGACGAAGTAGTCGGTGCTGCCGCGATGAAAAGTCTTTTCCGGATCCGGCAGGAAGAAGTGCGCGGTACGCCCGCTGGAAGCGCGGGCCAGGTCCGAGCGGTCTTCGAGGATCTCATCGAGGCGTTGGCGGTAGTAGGCGGTGATGTTCTTCACATAACCCATATCCTTGTAGCGCCCCTCGATCTTGAATGAGCGCACGCCGGCATCGACCAGGGCGCGCAGGTTGGCGCTCTGGTTGTTGTCCTTCATCGACAGCAGGTGTTTTTCAAAGGCCACCACGCGCCCCTGGTCGTCTTTCAGGGTATAGGGCAGGCGACAGGCCTGGGAGCAGTCGCCACGGTTGGCGCTGCGACCGTTCTGCGCATGAGAGATATTGCACTGGCCGGAAAACGCCACGCACAACGCGCCATGAATGAAGAACTCAATGGCCGCGTCGGTCTCGCTGGCAATCGCGCGAATTTCCTGCAGGTTCAGCTCGCGGGCCAATACCAGTTGGGAAAAACCGGCCTGGTCAAGGAACTTGGCCCGAGCCAGGGTGCGGATATCGGTCTGGGTACTGGCATGCAGCTCGATCGGCGGAATATCCAGCTCCATCACCCCCAGGTCCTGGACGATCAGCGCATCGACGCCGGCATCGTGAAGCTGATGGATCAGCTTGCGGGCCGGCTCCAGCTCGTTGTCGTGCAGGATGGTGTTGATAGTGGTGAATACCCGTGCGTGATAACGCCGGGCGAACTCCACCAACTGAGCGATATCGCTCACTTCATTGCAGGCATTATGGCGGGCGCCGAAGCTCGGGCCACCGATATATACCGCATCGGCGCCATGCAGGATGGCCTCGCGGGCAATGGCAACATCGCGGGCCGGGCTGAGCAATTCCAGGTGATGCTTGGGTAGGGACATGTTTTTTAATCAGGCTTCACGGTCAAGGCGTGCAGTGTAGCGGCGAAACGCCTGGTCGGCATCCGTTGCTTGGTGATGGCGGACACGCCGCCGGATGCCGGTGACTTCGACGGTCGTGAGGGGGCACCACATTGCGTTCGCGAGTTCACCGATCATCCCGAGTTTGCTATGAACACCTCCAGTCGCGCGAGGCATTTCAATTATCAGTTCATGTTAATACTATGTGCATAGATTAACAAAACCAGCACACGGACCCACTAGACATGATTGCGATAGGTGAAGCATGGAAGGCGGGGTTGTTGAAGCGGGAACACTGGCTTCGCAATATCGTGTCTGGCGTGATCGTCGGGGTCGTGGCACTCCCCCTGGCAATGGCTTTTGCCATCGCGTCCGGTGTCAAGCCTGAGCAAGGCCTCTACACCGCGATCATCGGCGGACTGCTGGTTTCGCTCTTTGGCGGAAGTCGCCTGCAGATTGCCGGGCCGACAGGTGCATTTATCGTGATCCTGGCTGGAGTCACTGCTAAACATGGTGTTGACGGTTTGCAACTCGCCACGCTGATGGCGGGAATCATCTTGTTATTGCTGGGGATGAGCCGGCTCGGCGCCATTATCAAGTTTATCCCCGACCCGGTGATTGTCGGATTCACCGCAGGCATCGGTGTGATTATCTGGGTCGGACAATGGAAAGACTTTTTCGGTTTACCAAAAATCAGTGGAGAGCATTTCCATGAAAGGCTTTGGCATCTGCTACAGGCGCTGCCAAGTCTTCATTTAGCCACCACTGTGCTGGCTGTGCTTAGTCTTTTCCTGATCATCAGCGCGCCCAGGATTCCCGGACTCAAACGGATACCGGGCCCGCTAATCGCCATGACGGTCGCCACAGCCATACAGTCATTCTTTGGCTTTGAGGGCGTCGCCACAATTGGTAGTGCATTTGGTGGCATCCCTCAAGGTCTTCCCGCGTTGAGCCTGCCTGAAATTACCCTGTCTCGTATTATCGATTTGATGGGTCCGGCGTTCACTATCGCGATGCTTGGAGCAATCGAATCGCTATTGTCGGCGATGGTGGCTGATGGCATGGCGGGCACCCGGCATGATTCCAATCAGGAGTTGATCGGTCAGGGAGTGGCTAACCTGGTCACCCCGTTGTTTGGCGGCTTCGCGGCAACCGGAGCCATTGCCCGCACCGCAACCAATATCCGTAACGGCGGCACGAGCCCCCTGGCCGGCATTACGCATGCGATCACCTTGGTATTAATTATTCTGTTTCTGGCGCCTCTAGCCTCAAACATCCCATTGTGTGCACTGGCCGCCATACTTTTCGTGGTCGCTTACAACATGAGCGAGCTCAAGCACTTCAAGCGCATGGTCCAGCGAGCCCCACGCGCCGATGTGTCCATCCTGCTCATCACTTTCAGCCTCACCGTGTTCAGTGACTTGGTGATCGCCGTGAATATCGGCGTCATTCTGGCGATGCTGCACTTTATGCGGCGTATGGCTTCATCCGTGGAAGTGCAACAGGTGGTCGAGCAGGACCTTGAGGAACAACTGAGGGCCAATGGCCAGGCTCATTTGCCGCCCGGAATATTGATTTATACGATTGAAGGACCATTGTTCTTTGCCGCGGCTGAGACCTTCGAGCGTGTCTTGGCCCAAACCCATACCGACCCACGCCTGCTGATTATCCGTCTCGGACGTGTGCCGTTTATGGACATCACTGGCTTGCAGGCGCTGGAGGAGGTCATTCAACAGCTACACAAGCGACATATCGTGGTGAAACTCTGCGAGGCGAATACGAAGGTGCTCAACAAGCTCGATAGGGTAGGTGTATTGGGTGAAATCGGCCCGGAGCACTACCACGCCGACTTCAACACCGCACTGGCCAACGCTGTCGGCCTGGTAGAGGGAGAGCCATCCCTATAGGTAAGCGGACTGGCTCAAGTTCGGCTGTCACAAAGCCGTGCTCAAAGAGCTATGACGAGGCACAGCAACGCGGGTCAGAGGCTGGTGGCGTCAGCACTCGCGATACGGACCACTAGGGGCGCTTGGTGCTGACAGCATGCTTGCTCTTGGTCGAATAGCTGGCGCCGTGGCTAGCCACATAGTCACGAATCAATTGGCGAACCACCTGTGAAGGCGTCAGATCTTGTGCGGCACAGAGTTTCCCGAAAGTCTGTTTCTTGACGGGATCAATGAGCACAGTGAGGCGCGCAGTCTTGCTTTCCATGGAGTATTCAATCGCTCGAGTCGCTAGATGTTAATCAAAATGGTCTTGTCCGGTGCTGTCACAGTTGCGGCCTGTGGGCCTGGCGGTAACCGAACGTCCGGCGACGGAAGAGGATTTAAAAGGCCCGGCCAAGAGAGGACGTCAATGTTCCACCGGGCGAAAAGACAGGCAAGTAGTGATTTTAAAAGGAGCGACGAGGGCCTGTTTGAGACGCCCGCCGCTGCCGGTCACGCCCTGCGGGTAGAGGACTTCAAGGCGAACGGGCCATCACCCAGCAATGCGACAACCAACGCACTGACACACAGGTAGATGGGATATTCCCAACCGCCGTTGGCATTGGTGAAGCTCCAGCCATTGCCGAAGTGAACGGTGGATGCGACGAACAGTTGGACCACGGCCACAGCGGCAATCCAGCGGGAGTACACCCCCAGAACGAGCAGCAGACCACCGATGACTTCGAATGCCATGACCGGGTAGGCGAGGAAGCCCGGAAAGCCTATGGACTCGAAGAACCCCGCAGTGCCGGCAGGCGTGAAAACAAATACCTTGGTCAGGCCGTGGGCAAGGAACATGATGCCCAAGGCCAAGCGCATTACGAGCGCTGCATATGGAGCAGTGCGAGAATCGATCATGATGGAGACTCCTGATATTCAGTTGGACAAAGAAAGGGTTTTTGTTAGCCACGCCGAGAAATCAGCCAACTCCTCGGCAATGATCTCGTGTCCCATAGCGTAGTAGTGCGTCTGATGGGCAACACCTATGCGCTCAAGCCAAGCATCTGCTTCATTGGCCCAGGAAACCGGTAGCACCGTATCGGAATGACCATGCGCGATGAATGCCGATACAGCTTTAAGTTTTTCCGGCTCCGCGATGAGAGGGCCGATTTCCCTCAACATCCGGCCACTGAGCAACGCAAAGCCTTTCACTAGCTCAGGCTCTGTCAAGCCCAGGCTCGAACTCATGATTGCACCTTGGCTGAAACCGGCGATGACCGTAGGCAGCTGGGGTTGTCCCTTGATAAAGCGCGCCAACAACTGGCGGCTCGCCTCAGCCTGTTCCTGATTGAACGAAGGGCCATCGTTGGTGAAGATACCAGGCAAAGCCCTGTGGGCCGAGCTGCAGAGGTCCGCGAAGGAGTAACACCTCCAGATCGTCCGGCAGCGCAGCAGCCAGTGGTGCCAGATTAGCCTCGTTCGATCCAACCCCATGGAGCAACAACAGCCGCGCCTTAGGGGTAGAGCTAGAGCGTGCCTTCCTGAAGATAATGCCCGATTCAGGCTCGCGCTCCGGATCGGAAAAGAGGTACTGATTCACCATGCTATTCATTACCTGTGATCATTGGAGCGGGCTCCAAAACGTTTTTTCCAGGCGAGGTAAAAAGGTAGCTGTCCATCGACAGCACCCCATAGGTAATGCCCCCTTCGAGTACCTGGGTATCGTACTGTTCGCCTGCTGCCCCTAGAGCAATGAATAACGGCAAGAAGTGCTCGTCCGTCGGGTGCGCCCGCTCGGCGGAGGGGGCGTACTGCCGGTAGTCCAACAACTGGTCGGTGTTGCCGCTCTTCAGGGCTCGCGCAGTCCAATCGGCGAAACGCTTCACATAGTCAGCTCCATGCGTGGAATTGCCGCGAAACTCATAGAGGTTGTGAGTGAGGCTGCCTGAAGCCACGATGAACACATTCATCTCTCGCAAGGGCTTTAGGGCTTGACCGAGTTTCCAAGCATTCCGGGTGTCCAAGGTTGCAGGCATTGACACTTGAACTACCGGAATGTCTGCGTTGGGAGCCAGGTACAGAAGCGGCACCCAGGCGCCATGATCCAGCCCTCTGACAGGATCGAGCTGGGACTTCCAGCCGGCTCCCTGCAGCAAGTTGACAATGTGCTCAGCCAGCTCTGGGGCACCGGGCGCAGGGTATTGCAACTCGTACAATGCGTCGGGAAACCCTCCAAAGTCATGGATGGTTTTCGGGGCGGTGCTTGCGGTCACGCTGACTTCATCACGCGTCATCCAGTGTGGAGACAGAACCACGATGGCGTCGGGCTTCGGCAGTTCGCGGCTGAGTTCGGTCAGCCGCTTACCGGCGAGACCAGGCTCGATTGCGAACATCGGAGCACCGTGAGACACAAACAGCGGCGGGTAGAGTGTGCTCATGGAATGATCTCCAAAATGAGTGACTTGCTCAGCCAAGCGGGAGCAGGGGGGGCAGGATCCGCACTGAGATATTCAGGCTCAAGATAACGGCTGTTAATCAGGCCACCGATATCATAACCAGCTCAATCGCTTAGGTTGCTTGGCGCTTCAATAGGTTCATTTTGATAGGTTGATCAGGTGGGATAAATAAGCTCAAATGGGATGAATTGTTCCACCAGGAGAGACAGTTTGGACAGAGCTTTGGAGATGCAAGTTTTCTGCACTGTTGTCGAGAAGGGCAGCTTCATTGGTGCCGCAGAGCCGCTTGGGATGTCCAAGGCCGCCATTTCTCGGTATGTGAGCGGCCTGGAGGAGCGCCTTGGGGCACGGCTGCTTCACCGCACAACGCGGCGTTTATCCATGACAGAGGAGGGGCGGCAGTTTTTCCAGCGCGCCAAGGAAGTCTTGGTCATGATGGATGCCGCTGAGGAGGCGGTTTCCTCAGCAAGCCCCGAGCCCAGCGGTGTGCTAAGAATCAATGCGCCGCAGAGCTTTGGCGTGCTGCATCTCTCCTCTTTATGGGCCGACTTCATGAAGGCTCACCCCAAGGTCGAACTCGACATCAGCCTGAATGATCGTATCGTTGATCTCGTGGAAGAAGGATTCGACCTGGCTATCCGAATCGCTCGACTGGAAAATTCCTCGCTGGTGGGGCGACAGCTTGCCAGCACACGAATGTGCCTATGCGCTGCCCCCAGCTACTTGGCGACGCACCCTGCAATCAAAACGATTGCAGATATTTCCGAACACGGCGTGATCGCATACACGAACTTTTCCAGTGGCAACGAATGGTTCTTCGATGGGGTAGGAGGGCGTGAAAGCGTGCGCACCCGATCAATCGTTCGCTGCAACAACGGCGATACGTGTCGCAGCATCACGCTGGCAGGCGAGGGCATTTCGTTGCAGCCAAGCTTCATGGTGGCGCAAGACATACGTAAAGGGGATCTCGTAGAAATTTTGCCCGAATACCAATCCGTGCAACTTGGGATCTATGCCGTCTACCCCACTCGCAAACACTTGCTGCCTAAGGTGAGGGCGCTGGTTAATTTCCTCGCTGAGCGATTCTTCACGCCGCCCTGGGAAAACGCTGCTTCACCATCGTAGAGCGCCAGAGCGTCCGCACACACGAATGGCTGACGAGTCACCGAATTATCAAAAAAACTGATTGATCTACAGCAAAATTTACGCTTTTAGTTTTGTTTTTTTGAAAGGATGATAGCTAAAGGCTTCTGGGCAACCTGGAGAACCGACATGATCGAGCTACGTTGCTCCTGCATCTGCGTCGACACCAGGTAACAAATTTCGTTTAACGACAGAGGTTCCAGCATGGGTTGGCTCAGCGATTTACTAGCCAAGGTTGTTGGCAGTGACAATCAAACTCCACACAAAGAGGAAGTAAAGATGGCAAAGTTATTGGTACTTTATCATTCCATGTACGGTCATATTGAGACCATGGCTCATCAGGTCGCCGAGGGAGCCCGCAAGGTGCCGGGTGTAGAGGTCACCGTCAAGCGTGTACCGGAAACCATGGATGCCGAAGCATTCAAAGCTGCCCACGGCAAAGCCGACCAGCAGGCAGCAATTGCCAGCCCGGACGAGCTGGGTAACTACGATGCAATTATCTTCGGTACCCCAACACGCTTCGGAAATATGTCGGGCCAGATGCGCAACTTCCTGGATCAGACCGGCGGACTGTGGGCAAAAGGCGCATTGGTTGGCAAGGTTGCCAGTGTGTTCACCTCGACCGGTACCGGTGGCGGCGAAGAAATGACCATCGCCTCGACTTGGACCACCTTGGCTCACCACGGCATGATCATCGTTCCTCTGGGCTACAGCACACCTGCATTGTTCGATATTTCACAGGTTGGCGGCGGCACCCCATATGGTGCTTCGACCATCGCTGGTGGTGACGGCTCGCGTCAACCGGATGCTCGTGAACTGGACATTGCTCGTCACCAGGGCGAGTACGTTGCCAAATTCGCTGCCAAACTGGCAAACGCGTAATTCCGAGGCGGCATCGGATCGTGTTCGATTAAGGTGACGCCTTCGAACTTCTGGCTGCACACTAACGCTACCGCCTTTATTGGGTAGCGGGTTAGTCGTTGCACTCGTTAATCCCGCTAATTCGACCCATTCAAGCAGGCAAGGGCGACACTCCCACAGGAATGCTTTCTGTCGGAGTGATTGGACGAGCTCCCTGAAAGTGAGCAGCAGGCAGTTACCCTCGTAGCACTTAATTTAACATAATATACATTATGCGTACTTAAATGCACGGATCTGAGGGCAGCCCTAACTGTCGAGACTTTTTAAATATGCGAATAAATAGCTAAATATGAAACGGCCGAAAAATCAGCCCCTTAGTGACATCCGCTCACTGCATCGTCCAGAAAGTATTATTTAAATATGCGCATCAGCTTTCGTACCGGATCGGAAATCCTTAAAACGTCAGCGTGGTGAATCGAGCCTGGTGTCCTTCGTTGCCGGAGTGGTTGCAGATCGCCTGCCCAGTAGTCGTTTGACTTCTCAAAGGTCTAGCGCCGATCTTGCCGCATCCGTCGCACCTGATCGGTCTGCATTAACAACGCTTCCAAGAATGTCAGCAATCATGACGCTGTGTGAAATCTGAGGCTTTCGGCATGGTGTCAGTGCGCGGATTTCAAGGACAGCCATACCGGTATTGGCCAATGCCTGGTGACGCCGTCGATAATTACGCTCCTCGCGAGCCATGCACCAAGCATTGTTCTGAAACACCATTTAAGTATGAGTCAGGTGGCAAATGTAGGCGCCTTTTCCGGCTAGCGGCGCGGCTTCATCTGACGGCTTGAGCATTCCTGGATCGGGAAGTCGCCGGGAAGCACTTCAAGCGGTTTTCGGTGCATTCTTGACACAGTAAACAGAATGCCTGGAGCTCATGCTGTACGCTCGAAATGCGGGCCAACATGTATGTGATAAACACGATGAAGTACGGTTTTGCCATTGTGAAAACATACAACTATTTAAGCGGTCTAAACGTGTTTGGAAATGTCGACTAGATTAGCGAACGCCCGTTTCAAAGGCGTCGCAGCGTATCCCGAGCTGGCAATAACGCAATTGGGGATTGCCGACTTCACCCGTTCCGATTATTCACGGCTGCTTTTCATTAGCGGACTGTTTGACTACTGTTTTCTCGTAGTACATTCGTTTTGGAGGTGTAACGTTCTTGGTCTGAGTGCAATTCAACTAAATAGTCATTTAGTTGAGCTAAAATTAGATATTCGGATTTTTACGGCGAAATTCGATTGGGCGCCGGAGACTGATCTGAAATTTAGCTGCTAAATCGACAACGTGTTGAGCCAAAACTACGGCGAATCGAGCCATGTTAGTATCCAATGATGTGCAACTGGAGGAAACTTTCTGCCAACACCCCCTCCTCCCCTTACTCCTATCAGTGTATCAATAGGAGTAGCCACGTCCTCGTGCTGACGTGCCGCAAGCGCCACCTCAACTCATTACATTAAGCCAGTTTCAAAATAAGCGGCATCCAGAAAATACGTCTTGCCCAACAGCTTACCTCCCCCATACCAAGAGGTACGATTGAAGCTCAGGTTTAGCCCGTCGTACCCATACTCAAAAAGATAGCCGTTGTTACTGCGGAACTTGAAGTTGCTATCGGAGTATTCAAGCAAAATAAATTCGATACCCTGACCGCTGCCGTAGAGTTCCTTAACGCGCCTCAAGTAATCCGGGGCGATTGCAGTAAATAGTTTCTTTACGTGCAGGTTGTATTGATCAAGTGTAAGTCCCGGAGTCTTTTCCAGCTCACTGGCAATGAGTGCGAATAGGTCTGTGTCAGCTCTGGCGACAGCAAGTTGTACACTGAGAAAAAGATTGAGTTTCTTTGGGTCAACAACCAGTGTTTTGGGTTTGGTAATCCCGGCAGCTTCGGGTTTCGCTTCGACCATGAATTCGCTGGTTTTCGGCAAGGTCATGGCTGATGTGGCTATATAGGCGGCACAAGCGGTCATTCTCGAAGGTAGGTCCGGATTCACCAGCAATGAAAGCGGGTGGCCTTGTGCTGGGATGTTGTTGAGCTCGATACCTTGTTGATGCAGTGTCTGGTTAACCTGTTCCTGCGAGCTTTCTCCACGGGCCAGTGCACAGACTTGGCGCATCACCAGGTCATTGCGCTGGCCTGCGACGGTCGGTACCAGGGCCATTACTGCGCCCTGAATGATAGGCAGTGCTGGCAACGCCACATTGTGTGAGGCGGTTTTTTCAGCCCGATGGAGGGACGAATCATCGCAACCAACCAGAAAGATCAGCGGCAAAACCCAGCCGGGCATCTTCAGTAATGACATGACACGGGTCTCGTGTGGGAACGTATAAAACCAGGCTGGCACGGGGCAGCCTGGCCGTCAGCTTTAAACAATGTTTGCAATGATGCGAACGCTCCGGCTACCTACCACTGGTAGCCCACGCCGATACCAACCCCTGCATCCCTCCGCGTGTTGGTCGTGGCCTGCAGTTTGGAGACCCAACGGCCATTGTCGGAGATTCTCGAAACGCCAAACGACAGCGCCGATTGCCCGCGATAGCTGGCCCCAGCGATTGATGTCATGCTGGCACCGGGCGAGTAAGGCTGGGGCAAGCTCGCCATGGCCATCGCACCGGCAATACCCGCACTCAAGATGTCGTCTTGTTTTTTCAGATCGCGCTTGAGCTCGAAGTAACGCTGGTCGGTATAAGCATTGGTGTTGTTGGTGATGTTGGACACGCTCTTGTTGAGCTGGTCTAAGTTCACCGCATCGGTCCCTTGGGTTGCAGCCGCCACGTTGGTGATCTGCCGCTCATTACCAGTAGCGCCTACTGAGACACTGTTGTCACGATCGGCCACCGAGTTGGCTCCCAGCGCAGTACTGTTTTTCCCACTGGCAGTAGCGCCGTTACCCAAGGCAACCGAGTTTTCACCGGTTGCCTTGGCATTGGTGCCCACTGCCGCGCTGTTGTTGCCGGATGCCACCGAGCCGGCACCGCCCGCTACCGCATTGACGCCGGTTGCGGACGGCTTGGCGGCAGCGGAGGTATTGTTCACTTGGAACATGCCATCGGTACCGTTCTGGACCTTGGATATATTGTCCTCTACCTGGGTGACCCTGTTGTCCACATTGGTGATGGCACTGCCGATGTTGCTGATGGAGTTGTTCACATTGCGCAGTGAGTCATCCGTGTACTGCTTGGACTGCGCCACTGCCCCATCGAGTTGCCTCACGTTGACTGCATCGGTGGGCTCCTGACCATCGGCGACGTTACTGATCGTGCGGGTTTCACCAGTGGCGGCATTGCCCACCGAAACAGTACCCACAACGTTGTTGTTGCTGGCATTAGAGTATTTACCGGTATAGGGCGCCTGTGCACCGCGTCCGTTGTCGCTGGCATTCTGGCCAAGTGCCACGCTACCATCCGCGCTGGCAATGGCGCCGCTACCCATCGCCACTGAACCTGTACCCGAAGCTACGGAAGCGTTGCCTGAGGCCACCGAAGAGGCGCCTGATGATTGGGCATTAGGCCCAATGGCTATCGAATCGGCACCGCTGGCCACCGAATCGGCCTGGGTGGAGTTGGCGTGGAAGTATTTCACGCCGCCGCCATTGGTGATGTTATTGATGTTGCCTTCAATGGTGGTGACGCGTCCGCCAAGGTTGGTGATGTTGGTGGTGTTCTGTGCCACCTGGTCACCGACTTCCGTCAATTGCGCGACGTTGACCGCATCGTTGGCGGCAGAGCCCGCTGCTACGCCGGTAACTTTGCGATTGCCGAGGGCGGTACCGACCCCCAGTTCTCCGACCGAGGTCTGTGGAGCCGTGAGGCCATAGGCGGCGTAGGCGTCCTGGGCGCCTACGGTGGTGATCGAGCTGGAACCCAGCGCAATGCTCATGGCGTGGCTGGCCATCGCCCCCGCGCCGAGGGCCAGGGACTGTTCACCCTGAGCCTGGGCTTCGGAACCAATGGCGATGCCGGAGGCCAACTGCACCTGCGTGTTTCGACCGATGGCAATGCCGCCAGGGGCGGCTTGAGCGACGGTGGCCTGGTTGCCGATACCAATGCCGTTGTCGCCATTGACCACAGTCGCCGGTCCTACGGCTATAGCTTCCTGGCCTACTGCCAGCGAATCTTGCGGATTGGCTGAGTTGGTGTGAAAGTACCGGGTACCCGTAGCACTAAGGGACCCAATAGCACCGCTCAGTTGGCGCAAGGTCACGGCATCATGAGCGTCCGTTGCGTCTGCTACGTTGGTGATTTGCCGGTATTCACCGCTTTTACCGACGGACACGGCACCCAAAAGCGTTGCGTCGGAGGTGTCATAGCGAATGATGCCGTTACCCACCGGAATCTGGCCAGTGCCAGGGGCGATGGCCCGATCCGACACCGAATCTTGGCCCAGTGCCACACCGCCCACCACTTGCACGCTGCTCCGGTTACCCAGTGCCACGCTGCCATCGGTTGTTGCTGCCGCACCAGCTCCAGCCGCCAGGGATTGGGCGCCGCCCGCTAACGATTGCGGACCTACCGCGACGCTGTCAAGGCCGCTGGCGGCGCTGTCTGCCAGGCTCGAATTGGCGTGAAAATACTTAATACCCGCGCCGTTGTTGACGATGTTGTTGAGCGTGGTGCCGACAGCCTCTACCGCGATGTTGGTGGCAAACAACTGGCTGCCATTGACCGCATCGGTGCTGGTACCTGTGACTTGGCCAGCCGCGACGTTGCTGATCTGTCGTTCGTTGCCCGAGCTGCCAACACTCAGAACGCCGCCTGCCACAGGAGCGCCGCCTGCAAAGGTGTAGGTGGTGCCGTTGATAGTCGCATCGGGCGTTGCTTTAGCAGCTGCAACGGTTGAGTTATTGCCCAACACAACAGCACCGTCCAGACCTGCCGCAACATTGATGTTGTTGCCTAGCGCAAATGCATTGTTGGCACTGATGATGTTGTTGTTACCCAGCGAGTATGAGCCTGCACCCGTGATCGTCGTCGGGTCGCCAATGGCTCCTGAGTTTGCCCCGCTGACGTTATTCCCGCTACCGATGCTGATGGCGTTGGCAGCAGAAGCCGTTGAACCATTGCCTATTGCGATGGTGCCCAGTTGGCTCGCGGACGCTCCATTGCCTATGGCTGTGCTACTGGCGCCCGACGCCGAAGTATGACTACCTATTGCGACAGCATTACTCTGTGCGGCATTAGCCAGCACACCTAACGCTGTCGCAGAAGCGGCGCCGGCGCCGCTCTGAGCGCCGATCGCTATGGCGTCGGTACCCGTTGCCTGGGCTCCCTTTATATTATTGCTGCCGATTGCAATAGAGCCTGTACCTGAAGCTGTTGTGGAGTTCGCGACAGATAGGGCTGTTGTGCCATTACCGCCTGCTCCGCCAATCGCAACAGAGTTCAGCGCTGTCGCGTTACTACCAAAGCCCAAGGCAGTAGAGCCAATACCCGTTGCAACGGTCTCAAGGCCGAAGGCGCTACCCCATTTCGCCACACTGCTATTGAAGCCAAAAGCCGAGCCGCCATCACCGCTTACCGTGGCAAATGAACCGTATGCAGAGGCGGCGCTAAGCGCATTACCGTTAGCGTTGCATCCTGCCACTGTCGAATAGGTTCCACTGCCATCGGTAGGCCCGGCCGTATTTACGCCAGTAGTAAGTCGACCCACCGTCACGGCAGGTGCTACTGCTCCGACACAGCTTCCGTTTGGAGTAATGGTGTTAGCCCAAACAGGCTGGACACTGCTCAACGCCATAGTAGTGCTCGTTGCAACCCAGAGCCCCACCTTTTTAATATTGCATGACTGTCCAGCAGAAGATGCTAATTCCGAGGCTACCATCTTCCAGCCATGACGGCTAATACACCAGACAACACGATAAAATCTATCCATTTCTCGCTTCCTTACCTAAGTCGGACACATTTCAACCGGCATAAATCCCATTACCCGTCCGCTTTCAGAGATATCTAAATCCCCTTGAACCGCCCATACAGATCCGGGTGAGTCTGAACCTTCTGTTCGTACTCACGAACCACCGCAAGTTTTCCGGCCAACTGATTGCTGCTCATCCTGTCAAAGGATTCTGGATGTTGGTGACCGTCGGTGTATTTCATGCTCGGGTCGGCAGATAGTGTGCGCACATCGTAAAAAAACTGGCCTTCCTCCTTAAGACACTCAGCCAACTCCTGGACCAACGCAGGACCGATTGCCGGAAACCCCTGGGCCTGCATGCGTTGATTGACCTCCACGCTCGACATCGGCCGTATGCCACTGAGCACAGCCTGCGCATCGGGATTACCCGAGCGGCTATTAAACTGCTTCTTCACGACCAGATCGTTGGGATTGATAAGTGAATTGCTTAGCGTCGTCGCGACGGGGATACTCGGCCATGCGTCGACCAATGCCACGTTTTCACTGCTTTCGCGCGGATCGCCGAGCATCACCAGGATGTGGTCGTTCCTGTACGAAACATGGAACACTGGCGTATTGGCGCCGCGCGCGGCAAGCAGTGTATAAGCGATGTCAGCAAACTCCTGGCAGTTACCGCCTTGCAGGGTTGCTGCTGCTCTTGCGCTGTTGTAAGTCCTGTCTATCTGGGGATTTTGTTTACGAAACTCTGGCTTAAGTTCACGAGTCAGGTGCCCACGGGAATAACTTTCACCTTGAGAGCTAAGCACCGACAGCCACTGGTTGCCGGCGCCGTGGGGCAATAGGCGTTGTGTGTGTCTCTGCACCTTATCTGCCAGATGCAAGTTCTCTAAAGTTCTCGGTTTCACTACAACCACTGCATGACTGTACCGGCCCTGCATCCGCAAGGTCGTTTCGGGCATGGCGGCATGTACCGTGGAGGGCTGCGCAGGCGCCACCGGCGCTGGACTGTTGTATTGATTGTGATGAGCGTAGCCGCCGCTGTGAGACGGAATACCATTGTTGTTCATGATAATGAATACCTAGGATATTGGATGAGCAGGTTTTTACGCAGACACAGCCAGCCGCTTGTTCACGGTTTCGGTGTAGTGAGCAAAACGTTCATAAAGGCTGATCAGTTGATCGGGCGTCAATCCTTCCCACGCTACACGAGCCCACAGCACAATCTGATCACCTACGCTATTGGCAGCAATCACAACGGGTGGAGACAGCGGGTTCATGACATTGGCCTGGAGTAATTCCAGCAGTACTTTCCCCGCATCTTTTGGCGCGACTTCAAACGGCAGACTGCTGCTTAGCGTCAGCGTGCCGAGTGGGTAATTGTGCAATTCAATCGAACGCTGGGAGCGCAGCATCAGCTCAAAAGCCTCTTCATGCCCGCTCACCGAAGGCGCCATTCCCAGGTATTTGAACAGCGGCTTCAACACATCAGTAAAGGTCGGTTGCATCACTCGTTTCTCTTTGGCAAAGCGCTTGTAGCGGCTTAAAACGAGTGAGTGGCAATGGGCTTCAAGAGGTTCCATCGATTAGCTGCATAGGCGAATCAGCAGGTGCCCGCCTCCCTTTTTGCATGAGTAAACCCATATAGCATGAATATAAAACATGACTAAATGTAACAATTATTTAGTTGAGTTATGTCCTGGCGGGCCGGGGCGATTAGTTCGTTAGCCCAAGTTCGAGCACGAAAGCTGGGGCTGGAAAATAGCTATGGGACTGAACAAACAATGAGATGGCGCGATAGATGGGTATCGGCGTATGGGCGGCGCAGGCCATCCGTCCGAGCACTCGACGCAAATTCAACCTCGATAAGCCTTCGGCCTTGGCTCATCAAATGTGTCATCGATTATGGAGCCGGCGCCCCACGACCTCGCCGCTGCTGTTACAGGCAGTCCTGCGCGGCGCGTTTGAACTTCGAGGGCTCGAAGGTAGACGCCAGCAGCTGGCGCTCGTAGACGAACACTTTCCCTCCGCTCGGAGCCTTATAGGCCTCAAGCACATTGTCTGCCGCGAATTTGCTGGCGACGACGATCTTGTAGTGTCGCTGAGTCTGCGACACCATCGGGTTGAGGGCGTTTTTCTGCAACTTCGGTACAACGCATTCCTTATACTGCTCCGGTGTCTTGCTGGTCTGTAAGGTCAGGGTCGGATCGTTGGGTGCCGAGGCACACGCAGAAAGCAGCAACGAGGCCAGGGCCAGAACAGGGAGAAGTAGAAAGCGCATGGGCGGTTCCTGAAAAAAGACAGTGGGTCATTTCGATGACGGCGATTGTCCGGGTTTTCCAGGAAAACAGAATTTGCAATGTTTAATGGTCACTATCATCAGAACCGATACAAGCCCCTGTAACATCAGCGCATCGAAACCAGCAAAGAAACAGGCGGACCCGGCTTAATCGCTGGCAATGTGCCTCGCTTGTTTGCCAAAGCGCAGTCGAAAGTCTTGTCAGGGTTTCAACGAGGTACTGATCCAGTTTGCCAGGTCTGTGACTTCGGGACCGTTGATGGTATGCCCGACACCGGGATAGGAATGGAACCGTGGCTCGATGGACAGGCTCTTGAGGAACGCCTGGGCATCGCTTGCCCCTGTGTAGGGAACCTGCGGATCGGCGGTGCCATGAGCGATAAACACACTCAGGGACTGGTAGCTCGACGGTGTCTTGACCTGTGTCCTGACCACCGGTAGCAGCCGCCCGCTCAACGCCGCCATACCGCGCAGCACTTCTGGGTGTCGCAACGCGACCTCGTAGGTCATCATCGCCCCCTGACTGAAACCGACGAGGAACACCTTATCCGGCTGGGTATGGTACTTCTCGGTGACCCGCTGGATAAAATCGGTCAGCGCCTGGGCACTGAGCTTAAGGTCATCGCTGTTGCCGTCGTACTGAGCTATACCGGTACGCTTGTGAAACCACTGGTAACTGCCCGAGTCCAGCTCCAGGCGACCGCGTACCGATAGAACGGTGTAGTTGGCCGGCAGGTTGTCCTTGATGCCGAACAGGTCCCGTTCGTTGCTGCCATAGCCATGAAGGAAAATCACCAGCGGCTGGTCTTGGGTCTCGAGGCTGGTCTGCTCGAGGTAATTCAGCGGCATATCCGCGAGCAACTTGGATTGCGCCTGTGCCAGGGAGCAAGTCAGCAGCAAGGCAAGGACAAGGGGTCTGAACATCTTCGCTCCTTTTTGGAGTGGTCAGTCTGTGGGGTGACTGGAGCTTAACACCGCCCACCCCGTCGGACCTTCACAACAGGAGGCGGTCGGTGACATTGCGCCGCTCGTTGTCGTCACGCGTGTCGTAGCCTGCCGTGGTAGCGATATTGGCGTGGTGTGCCAGTTTCTGGGCAATCGACACGTCGTATTCCTCGATCACTCTGGTGATAAACGAACGCCGGAAATCATGGGGCATGATCTCGACGCCGACTTGCCGCCCACGTTGCTTGGCAATGTAGTAGATCGCGTGTTTGGTCAGACGCTCGCGAGTAATGTGGTGGCCGCGCCGAATGCGGTTGAACAGAAAGTCATCGTCGGCGACTCCTTCGGGCAATTGCTCGCGACGAAACTTCAACCAAATGTCGAGCTTGTCGAAGGCCCAGGCCGGGGCGAACTTGATCAGTTCGCGATTGCCCTTGCCCATGACCCGCAGGCTACGCTGGGCCATATCGACTTGACGCAGCTCGATGTTCACCGATTCGGACTTGCGCATGCCGCTGCCATAGAGGATCGCAATGATCGCTGCATCGCGCAGACCCTGAGGGCGTGGATCGGCGGCACACACGTCCATCAGTTCACGGATCAGCGTGCGCCGCAGGTTGCGCCCCGGGCTCAGGCGCGAACCGCCGGTTGCCTTGACCGCGCGGATCTTCATCAGTTGCTCGGGGGTGATCAGGTCCTGCTGCCAGGCCTGGTTCATCACCCCACGAATAGCGTTGACGTACAGCGAGGAGGTATTGGGAGCAAAGCCGTCTTCGCGCAAGGCCGCCACCAGCGCGGTGATATGCGCCGGTTGTAGCTGGTGCCAGGGAATCTCGTCGATTGGCGTGTCGTCCAGACCCAGGCGATCCGCCGCATCCTGCAGCACATAACGCATGGTCTGTCGGCTGGAAGGCGCCAGGCGCGCCAGGTAGAGTGTGACCGGTGGAAGGACTTCCGCCAGCGGGTTGACGGGCGCAATCAGAGATGGAGAAGACAAAACCTTCGCTCAGGCGGGACATGAATCCCGCAGTATAATCCACTGTGTGATTATACAGTACCGTTGAACTATAGGGAGACCGACGTTCCCGCGCCCGAGCGAGGGAACGATCAATGTCAGGTTTATTGAGTGCTAAGCTGCTGCACGATCTTGTCCTTCACCAGCAAGCGCTTCTCCTTGAGCCTTTTCAGTTCATCATCTGCCGCCAGGGCCGACTCGGCTGCCAACACACGTTTGTCAATATCTTCATAGTCATTGAGCAACTGATTGAGTTTGTTGTCCTGAGCCCTACTCTCCTTGATCTGCTCCCGGGTCAAGTTCAGGTCTGCGAACAAATCGTGCTTAACCGGCATATCGTCACCTCTTGTGGCTGATGGCTGTTCAGGGCGTTGCCCTTAAGCAATAGCACGCCCTGAGCTCGATTGCTTCACCGTGTGGCTTTACGACGACGAACCCACCGCCACGCTACACCACCGAGCAATACCAGGGCGGCCACCGGGAGCAGCGCCTTGTAAGGTCGCAATGCCGAACGCACGCTGTTCAATGGTTGGGTCAGGTAGCGTTTATTGGCCTCATCGAACTTTGGCTCCTGGCACTGCTGGCCGAAATTCGCCGCCCAACTGACATACGGCCCCTGCTCGACATAACGCTGGTAATAGCGGATTTCTTCGTCGCTACCCGCCACCCAGCCAGCGGCGTTGCAAAGCACCGCGGCGAAGGCCTGGCTGCTGCGAGGCAACTGATCGGCGGCGTGGTTCGCCAGGTCCGCCGCGATCCAGCGATAATGATAACGCTGGTTGGGCCTGGCTTCGCTGCCCTGTTGGCGCCGCACCTCCGCTGTTTCCAGGAATGGTCCCGGTTTCACCTCCAGTTTGCCCAGGCTATATCCGCCGCCCAGCCAGCGATAATCCGGCGACATCTCGTAACCGAGTATCTCCATCCCCGACTTGCGCGCCAGGGTCGCCGCCGCGAACAGCGACTCGGCCCGGCCAGTAGCGGTCCAGCGCGATGCGGCGTCCTGGCGGGCCTTGCCGTATGCGTGGGCAGCAGCTTGCAGTTCCGGGCTTTCGAAGTAGGCCGGTGCTTCATCGTAGCGACCTTCACGCAGCAAGCGTCGCCCCAATAGTTCGCGCAATTGCGCGGCTATCGGGCGCAGGACATAGTTGTCCCGATCTTGCGCCTTGGCCAGCGGCGGCGCAGCTACCTGGGTATCGACATAGATCTTTAGTTCATCAAGAGTCAGGACCCGCTCGGCCACAGTTGCCGCATCGGGCCAGTAGATGTCCTGGCTACGATAGAGCTGGTCGAAGGCTTGCAGGTAGTCGCCGCGATCCAGGGCCAGGATCGCGCTTTCACCCTCGACCCGGCAGCCGGGCTGGACATTTTCCCAGGCCCCGTCCGCGTTACGCCGTGGCCCCCACACCTCGTCCTTGGGAAACGCCTCGGCTGCCTTGGCATAGGCGGCAGCTGCCTGGAGCTTGTCGCCGTCGCGCAAGGCCAGCTTGGCCCTCACCCACCAGGCCAGGCCGCCGTCACCGGCGTGATCGAGATAGGCTCTGGCGGCGACGAAGTCACCCTTCTGATAACTCAGCGCCGCCAGGCGATCGGCGTTGTCGAAACTGGCGGTGACACTCGCTAGCAGCAACCGGGTCAGGCGTTGCTCCTGCGCCGGCTGCTCGTCGAAGAACCAGCCGACACGACTCAATAGGTAGGCGGTGAACAGCTTCTGCACCGTTGGGTACTTCAATTGCTCCAGCAACTGCTCGTCCGCCAGCGCCACCAGTTCTCGGGCCACCTGCTTGAGCGAGCTATAGCCTGTACCCGCGCCCAAGCGGCTCTGACTGGCGTACAATTGGACCGCGCTTTCCCAGTCGCCGTTGAGTTTGGCCAACCGGGCTTCTTCCCCGAGGCTGGCAATTCCCAGCTCCAACGGGTCGCTGAAGTCCTCGGCACTCAGTTGCCGCGCCTGCTGGAAGGCCAGTCGCGCCTGGGCCCGCAGCGCCGCCGAGATCACTTGCGGATCGACACTGGCCTCGATGCTCAAGGCCACCAAGGCGCGTCCCAGGGAATAGGCTGCCCAAGTGCTGCGCAGTCCGCGCTGATCAGCCGGTAACGCGAGAACTTTGCGAAAATACTGCGCTGCCAGGGCTTGATTGCCAATGTCGAAGGCCACCGCGCCGGCGATATACAGGCGTAATTCGTCAGGCAGCTCCCGCCCTAGAGCCTCCACCTGTTGCGGGTCCTGCAACGCCCGCAGCTGCGCCACCTTAGCCCGTAGGTTTTCCGGCAGTTCAGTAGCCTCGACCTTGTCGCGCTGCTCACGGTAGGGCCGAGTGTTGTCGTCGCTGTCCCAGGAGGGTTGCAGCGTGGCGTCGGTGGCAGTCTTGAGACCGGCCATAGCCTGGCCGAGACGGCTCACCTCAAAGGCGAAGTTGGTTTCCGGCAGCTCGGCCAGGGATTGTGCGCGATCGTCGAGCAAACGTAACGGGAAGTCCGGACCGCAGGCCAGAGCCGATCCGAGCGGCAGTCCGAGGGACAAGCACAGCAAGTGCCGGGGCCAGTTACGGGTAGACATTCCAAGCTCCTTGATCGATTCGGATACAGCGTGCCCAGCCGAGCACGCGCTGGCCCCCAGCGGCAATGCGCGCACTGGATCGGCGGGTAAAGATCAGATGTCGTGGCGTTTGCTGCAAGGTGTAGCCATTGAGTCCGTCGACGCCATCACATTGCTCAGCCGTGAGTTCAATGCGCTCGGGTAGCGCTCGATCGAGATTGCCGACGTTCTCCAGTCGTATGTCATAGAGGCCGTCCTGGGCCAACAGTTCAACCCGCCACTGACTCGCCAGGGCATCGCCGCGAGCCACCGCCTGTAAGGTGGATAGGCTCCAGGCACGACGGTCGCCGGGCAACGGCAGACGAAACCAGATCAGCCCGGCCAGGTGGGCGGGTGGTTGGGTTCGCAGCTGTTTGGCCAGGGTCGCCAGTTGCTGCGGATCGGCCAACAGTTCGCGGCGCTCACCGCCACGGCTCAGCGGCGTTTCGCTTTCCACCACAGGTGCGCCTTCGGCGCCGGGCAGCAAGGCCATGCCATAAGCCGGCAGTGCCAGGTAGAAAGGTTTATCGCTGATCTGCCCCCAGCGCTCGGCCCATTCCCTGGCCAGCCCCGGATTAAACAAACCGAGCCTCGGATGACTGACCGCATGAACCTGCAACACACTGCTGTCGACCGCCTGCAACAAGGCAGGTAGTTGGGGGCTGTTGAGCCAAGCAGGCAAGGCGGTAATGCTCAGTTTCAACGAAGACGGTAAGTGCTGGCGCAATTTCCACAGAAAGTCAGTATAGCCCGATAGGCGTGCACTGGCGCTGTCATGGTCGATTTCCAGTCCTGTCGGTACCACGCCCGCCGCCCGCCAGTCCGCCAGCAGTTGTGAAATCTGCGCGCGCGCCCTGTCTGGATCGAGGGCCGGCAATTGGCCGTCAAGGCGCACCACCGCGATGACCGGACGGCCATCGGCTTTGAGCTGCGCCAGATTGACCAGTGCCCTGCTCCACCCGGCCTTGGGTTGGACCTGCAACGCCAGCACCCGCAGGGTGGAAAAGTCTGCCCGGCTCTGGGCCAGGGCCTGCTCGTGGGCTGGCCGCCACTGGCGTTGCCAGACATAAAGTTGCTGGTCGAAAGGTGTGGGCGGCTCCGGCTGACAGCCACCAAGCAGCAGGAGCAAACCCACCGGAATTAGCCCGCGAGCAAGAAAAGTGACGGACATACGAGCCTTTATCGAACGCAACGAAGCTATTTGTTGGCCGCCATAGTACCTGAAGAAACCACGCTCAGAGATGGGCCAGCGGCAGCCGCCGTGCCGCCCGTTCGAACAGCTGGCGTAACCCGGCATCATCAGCGCTCATCGACTGCAAGGTGATAAAGGTTGCCGTCGCTAATGTGCGTGACACCTTCACTTGTGATCCGGCCTGGAAATCTGGACGTCGATGCAAGTTGCGCAGCGTCAGTATCGCCAGGCCAATGGCATGCAGGCAGAAAAACCTCAGGCTGGAATGTCGTGGCGCGATCAACAACGCATAGTCCATGGCGCGACGTAGATGGGCATGGGCGAAGCCGATCAGTTCGATCATCGCCGGCCCATAACCCGGCTGCGTATTCGGGTGCAATGACAACAGGCTTACGCCGTGCCTCTCGAACAGGTCCCGTGGCAACCGGCATATTCCGACCTGACGGTCTTCCCATTGATCCTTGAGAATATTGGCCAATTGCAAGCCTTCGCCAAAAGACAACGCCAGTGACAACATCCGCTCCCGGTGAACCGCGTGTTCCTGATCGAAATCCACCAGCAGCTCGGTGAACATGACCCCGACCACGCCAGCGACGTAGTAGCAATAGCGCTCCAATTCACCCAAGGTCGCCAGCCCGACAGGACCGGTAAGCCGATAGAACTCGGCCATGCCCGAACACATGGTAGTCAGGCATCTCAAGATAGCCTCCCGTTGAACCGTGCTCAGGGTATGGAATACTTCCAAAATCAACGGAAACTGGCGTAGCAAATCTCTTTCCGCTGGCGAACTGGCCTCGGAAAGCCGTAGAGACAGCTCATCGCAGAACTGCCGGGCATCAATATCACCGGCCATCGTTTTCAGGTATTCGGCGCCATAGTGCAATTTATCGACAACAGGCAGCGCCGGTTCGTCTTCAATGGTATCGGCGATACGACAGAGCAAATAGGCGTTGGTCATGGCCTTGCGTAATGGGGGGGGCAACGCCGGAATGCTGAGGGCGAAGGATCGGGACACGCGGGGGAAAATCGCCTCTTGATAAGCAAGGGCGCTTTGCGGTGTCGATATTTCAGTAGCGCTAGTCAGCGTCATGGTCAGGCTCACGGGATAAGATTACGATAACGCGCCAGCGCCCACAGCGGAAAATATTCGCTGTAGCCGTGATAACGCAAGTACATCACCTTCTGCACTGCGGCCCCAGTAAAGCCTGACTCGGCCCAACCGCCCTGATCGCGCTGTGTCGCGATCAGGTAATCGGCCCCGCGCGACACCGCCGGGTGCCCGACGGCTCCGGCCGCCATCAGTCCGAGCATGGCCCAAGCCGTTTGTGAAGCCGTGCTCGCCGCGCGATAGTGCCCAACGTCGCTCACCTCATGGGCGCCGGCGCTCTCGCCCCAGCCTCCGTCCTGATTCTGAATCGACACTAACCACCGAGCGGCGCGTTGCATACGCGGGTCCTGATGGTCGACACCGGCGGTGTCGAGCGCACACAACGCCGACCAGGTACCGTAGATATAAGTGACGCCCCAGTGGCCCAACCAGCTACCATCGGATTCTTGCATCGCCCATAGACAATCGACTGCATCGCGCACCACCCTGGCCTCTTCCGCATCTTGCTGAAAAGGCGCCAGCAATGACAAGCAGCGACTCGTCACATCCGCTGTCGGCGCGTCGGTCATGGCGGCGTGATCGGCAAACGGCAGATCGTTCAGGTACTCGGCGGTATTGTCTCTATCGTATGCGCCCCAGCCACCATTGTGACTTTGCAAGCCGGCCACCCAGCGACAAGCCCGTCGGGTCGCTTCCAAGCCTGCCTTGTCGGCATTCAACCGGCTGGCGCGATGGAGGGCTGCCGCCACCACGGCGCTATCGTCGACGTCGGGATAACGCTCGTTACGGTACTGAAACGCCCAGCCGCCAGGAGGCAAATCAGGCGCTTGCTGCGCCCAATCGCCGTGCACTTCGAGAATCTGTAGCGTGCGCAGCCACTGCGCGCCTTGCAATGCGGCACTGCAACCACGAAGGGTCTGTGTCTCCAGCAACGCGTGTAGCGCCCACGCGGTATCCCACAAGGGCGACTCGCTGGGTTGGCAATAGGCCTGTTCCTCCTCGATCACCAGCAGCTTGTTGCTCGCCTGCCGGGCCATGACTCGCATAGGGTGTTCGAAGGGAAAACCCACCGTTTCGTACATCAGGCTCGCCAGCATCGTTGCGACATGCAGTCCGCCCAGGCCACTTTCGCCGTTCAAGCGCTCACCGACAAAGGTCAGCGCCGTATCGATGGCCCTTTGTTTCAGTCGTTTGGGCCATGCCTTATCGAACAGGCCCAGTAACCTGTCCACTGCCCACAAACAGGCAAACCGCGCCGGTTGTTGGTGGGGCGCTCGCGGCGGCAATCCCAGACGTGACGGCAAATGGATAAACAGTTCTTCCAGGCCGGTATTCTGGAGGTTTTTTGCAAGAGGGCGCTGATTGCTGATCACCAATAGCGGAACCAGAACAAGCCGTGCCCAGGAGGCCATTTTTGCTAGGTGAAACGGAAACCAGCGCGGTGCCAGCAAGAGGATGACGGGCATGGTCGGCAGTGCCCGCCAAGGCACCAGGCCAAACAGCGCGAGCATAAAGCGAGCAAAGACATTCGAGCTTTCGGCGCCGCCATGGGCGCGAATCGCCGTACAGGCCCGGCGCATATGCGGCGCGTCCGGAGCGTCTCCCAGCAGTTTCAAGGCAAAATAAGCCAGCACACTGCTACTGACATTGATCGGGCCATCGGCATCAAGCGGCCAGCCGCCCTCGGGCAGTTGGCGAGCGCGCAGATAACCGGCGATTTTTACCTCGACCTCACACTCTATGGCTTCGCCAAGGTAGCGTGCGGCCAGAAGATAGTGGGCCGTGGTTGCCACGTCGGACTCCAACGGATAATGCCAATGGCCCTCAGGGAGCTGGCGTGCCAGCAGTGCATCAGTGGCTCGATCGACAGCCTCCGTCAGGTCAGCGTTCGATGTTGCCCCGGACGATTGCCCGACAGCGATTGAAAGGTTGTCGCGAGGAAAGGGCTGGTTGTGCATTGACTGTCTACCCGCTCGCGGGACCGCGAGCCATCAAGCCGAAAAGACTCGTCCAATCTCGCGACAACCGTTTCCTTGGGAAAAGCCGGAAATACAACCAGAGGTACCGAACAAGCGCCAGGTCATGACGGGCGTAATGGCGAAAAAGAGCATCACACCCCAACGCTCGCAAGTGTTGAAGCTCAATCGGGTTTTGTCAAATGAGTGCATCGCCAGCCGGCCGACCTGCTCTTTCGATGAACGGACAAACCGAATGTCCGTCTCCCCTTGCGCTGGGACAACGCTGATCTAATGTCTATCAACACAGGTCAGGAACATCTGAGTTGCCTTCTCACCTACTCTGGTCCGCAGTTCCGTCCAGCGATACCGTTAGCCTGGAGTCTGAGTCATGGAAGAAACCCTCATCTTGGTCGATGAGGATGATTGCGAAACCGGCAGTGCGCATAAGTTGTTCATCCATCAACAAGGCCTGCGACATCGGGCTTTCTCGATCTTCATTTTCGACAAGCACGGCTGTTTGCTGCTGCAACAACGTGCCCTCGGCAAATATCATTCGCCAGGATTGTGGACCAACACCTGCTGTGGTCATCCACGCCTGGGCGAACAGACTCATGCCGCCGCGCAACGGCGACTGTTCGAAGAAATGGGGTTGGCCTGTCCACTGATGAAAGTGGCGTCCCTGCTCTATCGGGAACAGGTCTCGAACGATCTGATCGAGCATGAGTTCGATCATTTGTTCGTCGGCACCAGCGATATGCCACCCGTCGTCAATCCCGATGAAGCCCTGGCCTGGAAGTGGATGCTGCTGTCCGACATCCCAGGGTGCATCAGCGCCGAGCCGGAACGGTATACGGTCTGGTTCCGCAGAATCTTCGAGACCTACACCCTCGCGAGTTTGCGGGCCTGGCACCAACTGGCGATCGCGGCCCCTTCGACCAGCCATCTGGCGCTCTAGAGGTTCACCTCATGACACAGAACGCGCACGATGCGTTGGCGATCTCGTTGCCGACCGAGAACGCCCTGCCCGCTTTTGAAGACTGGTGGCCACTGATACTCAATGGAATCGAACAGCAGCTTGAAGATGAGTTGCCGTCGCCGGGAGTTCCACCGTCACGCTTGCATGAGGCCATGCGTTATGCAGTGTTGAATCCGGGAAAACGTCTGCGTCCCCTGTTGTGTCACGCCAGCGGCACGGCCTTTGATGCACCGGCCCAGGCCTTGGATATCGTCGGCGCCGCTTTGGAAATGGCGCACGTCGGTTCCCTGGTGTATGACGATCTGCCGGCGATGGACAACGATCACCTGCGCCACGGGCGCCCGACCCTGCACATCCAGTTCGACGAAGTCACCGCCATTCTGACCAGTACGGCCCTACTGGCGCAGGCATTCACCGCCCTGAACTATGTGCCGCTACCCGCCGCTCGTAAAGCGCTGTTGATGGCAGAGTTCGCGGTCGCAATAGGCTCGCAAGGCATGTGTGGCGGACAAATGCTCGACCTGAGCAGTCAGGGCGTAGCGCTCGACAGTACGGCCCTGGAGCACATGCACCAAATGAAGACCGGCGCGCTGATCCGCGCCTCCGTGCGCATGGGAGCACTCTGTGCCCAAGCGAGCGTTCCCAGCCTCAATGAACTAGATCGTTACGCGGCGGCCATCGGCCTGGCCTTCCAGGTCGTCGATGACATTCTCGACGTCACTCAGGACTCGGCGGCACTGGGGAAAACAGCCGGCAAGGATGCCCGGGATCACAAACCAACCTACGTCTCGCTTCTGGGCCTTGAACCCTCACGCAACCTGGTTCGGCAGTTAAATGAACAAGCCCATATTGCCTTGGTGAACTTCGATTTCCGGGCGATCTATCTGCACGACCTGGCTGACTTGATCGTCAACCGTCTGCGTTGAGACACATGGAGGAGTCCGAGATGTTCCAACTACTGAATACCATTGACAGCCCTCTCGACCTTCGAGCGTTGCATCCCAGGGCACTCTCGACCGTCGCCGACGAACTGCGGGCTTTTATCCTGCACAGCGTGTCACGAACCGGTGGGCACTTGTCGGCGAATCTGGGAACCGTAGAGCTAGCCATTGCGCTGCACTATGTGTTCGATACCCCCTATGATCGGATCGTCTGGGACGTTGGCCATCAATCCTACCCGCATAAGATCCTGACCGGACGCCGCGAGGCGATGGCCGGTATCCGCCAGTTAGGCGGGATATCCGGTTTCCCCCGACGCCAGGAGTCCGAGTACGACACCTTCGGCACGGCCCACTCCAGCACCTCGATTTCCGCAGCGCTGGGTATGGCTCTGGGAGCTAGGAACAAAGGTGAGCAGCGGCACGCCATCGCCGTCATCGGTGACGGCGCCCTGAGCGGTGGCATGGCCTACGAGGCAATGAACAACGCCGGCCTGCATCAGGACCTGCCATTCCTGGTGATCCTCAATGACAACGACATGTCGATCTCCCCGGCCGTCGGCGCGCTACGCCATTACTTGGGGAAATTGACGGCCCATCGCTGCACGCCTCCGGCCAAGGCGGCGATCAAACGCATTCTGCGAGAACAAGCCGCAAAAAATGAAGGGACTGGGCACCCATTCGAAACACAGCTCACCGGGCTGAAACTGTCGGCGACCCTGTTTCAGGCGCTGGGTTTCAACTACATAGGCCCCGTCGACGGTCATGATCTCAATGAGCTGATTCCGGTGTTGCAGGCGCTGAAAAACCTGCGCGGCCCGCAGTTGTTGCATATCGTCACCGAAAAGGGCCATGGCTACAGCCCGGCGGCCAGCGATCCGGTGCTATACCACGGGCCTGGGAAGTTCAATCCGGAACAGGGCATTCAACCTACAATACCTGGCCGGCCGAGCTACACCCAGGTCTTCGGCAACTGGTTGTGCGATGAAGCAAAACTCGATCCGCGCGTCATGGCAATCACCCCGGCCATGCGCGAAGGTTCGGGTCTGACGGAGTTCGAGCGGCGTTTTCCCGACCGCTACTTCGATGTCGGAATTGCTGAGCAGCATGCCTTGACCTTTGCCGCGGGTCTTGCCAGCGAAGGCTTGAAGCCCGTGGTTGCCATTTACTCGACCTTCCTCCAGCGCGCCTATGACCAGTTGATTCACGATATCGCCATTCAGAACCTGCCAGTGGTGCTCGCCATCGACCGCGCCGGGATTGTCGGTGCGGACGGCGCCACCCACACCGGAGCGTTCGATATCGCCTATCTACGCTGTGTGCCCAACCTGATGATTATGGCCCCGACGGACGAAAACGAATGCCGACAGATGCTGCACACCGCTCTGCTGCAGAATGGCCCCGTGGCGGTGCGTTATCCACGCGGCGCCGGTAGTGGCGTCACCACGCAAGACGAGCTGAATGCCCTGCCCCTGGGCCGCGGTGAAATCCGTCGGCAATCGAGCCGCCCCTGGGGCTTGCGCATTGCTATCCTCGCCTTCGGCTCCATGCTGCTGCCCAGCCTCAAGGCCGCCGAGACCCTGGACGCGACAGTCGCCAACATGCGTTACGTCAAACCCCTGGATGTCGAGCTGATCGAAGCCCTGGCCTGTAGTCACGACCTGCTGGTGACGGTTGAAGAAGGCTGTGTGAAGGGCGGCGCCGGTGCCGCATGCCTCGAACATCTGGCCGTTTCAATGTTTTCCAACCCGGTTCTACAACTGGGGTTGGACGATCAATTCATCGAGCATGGCACACCGGAGCAACTGCTGAGCGCCTGCGGCCTGGACGCCGAAGGCATCGCCGCCGCAATCCAGATTTTCTCCGGGCAAGTGGCCATGGCACGCGGCGAATCCCGGCGGCAACTGACCATGGGAGGTTGCTCATGAACGTCATCCTGGCCCAACCTCGGGGCTTCTGCGCCGGTGTGGTGCGGGCGATCGATATCGTCGAACTGGCTCTGGAACAGTACGGTGCCCCGGTGTATGTCCGCCACGAAATCGTCCATAACCGTCATGTGGTCGACAGCCTCAAGGCCAAGGGCGCGATCTTCGTCGAGGAGCTCGATGAAGTTCCGGTGGATGCCGTCACCGTATTCAGCGCTCATGGCGTGGCCAGAGTCGTCGAGGACGCCGCGCGCCAACGCCAGTTGCGGGTGCTGGACGCCACCTGCCCGTTAGTCAGCAAGGTGCACAACCAGGGCCGCCAGTACGCCGCCAAGGGCCACCAGGTGATCCTGATCGGCGAGGCGGGGCATCCCGAGGTGATCGGCATACTCGGGCAAATTCCAGCTCCGGTGATGGTCGTGCGCAACGTGGAACAGGTGCAAACACTGCCCTTTGCGCCCGATACGCCGATAGCCTATATCACCCAGACCACTCTCAGCGTCGATGACACCAAGGCCGTGGTCCAGGCCCTGCGGCTGCGCTACCCGCAGATCGTCGGACCGGATACCCGGGACATCTGCTACGCCGTGCAGAATCGCCAGACTGCGTTGCGAGTCCTCAGCCAATGTGTCGACCTGGTGTTGGTGGTGGGCGCCGCAAACAGTGCCAATTCGCTGACTTTACGCGCAATCGCCGCCGAAACCGGAGTGCCTGCTTATCGGGTGGCCGATGGCGCCGAACTGGATCGGCAATGGTTTCAGGATATCGAGACCGTGGGTATCACCGCAGGAGCTTCCACCCCCGAAGCCTCGGTCGACAACGTGATCGCCGCCCTTGAAAAGCTGGCTCCTCTGACGATCAAAACACTGCCGGGTCGCGAAGAGCGAGTCCAGTTCAGTCTACCGGCAGGACTGATCGTCCGTAGTCGCTAAGCTGCCCAGCACAGGAACTAACGTTATGCCTACATTCGATCTTTCCCTGTTTTCCATCCCCTTTGAATCACGCATCAATCCTCACCACGAGGCCGTCACCGAGGCTTCTAGATCCTGGTTCCGGTCGATGGAATTCGAGAACCACGAGTACGTCATGCAGGAGTATGAAAACAATCGCCCCTGCGAGTTGGTAGCCAGAGGGTTTCCTGATATCGGGCCGGTTGAGTTGGAACGCGTGACGAATCTGACCTTTTGGTTCTTTCTGCTGGATGACGGCCTGGATCAAGGTGCTAAAAGTTTGCCGCCCGCCGCTGCCAGACAACGCCTCGAACGGATGCTTTCCCTGCTTAGGGGACCTGCCGACGCAATATCTCCAGACACCGCCCTTGAACGTTCAGGTGTGTCATTGATGACATCGATGCTCGATGAAATGACCCCGCGAGGCCGAACACGCTTTCTCGATGAGATAGCCGGTCTGTTCAGTTGGGTATCTCATGAAGTGGAGGCCCGCGCCAGCTCGGGCGTGCCGGATCTATTGAGTTTTGTGCGGCAGCGCAGATCCACTTGCGCCGCCATGGTCATCTTCAGGGCCGGTGAATATGCCAACCACGCGGAACTACCGGACGCCTTTCACCAAAGTCGGCTGTTTGAAACGCTACAGAACTGCGCCACCGATGTGATCGCCATGGTCAACGACCTATTTTCCTATGACAAAGAGATGCTGCACGCCGAGAGCAACAACTATGTACCAGTCTGTCGGCACCTGCTGGAGGCGCCCATTGATGAATCGGTGGCGTTTCTCCACCGATTGCTGGCTTCACGTGTTAACTGCTTTCAGAAGGCCCGAAAGCGATTGAAGGCATTGATCGAAACTCTGGCCTTCTCAGCCATCGAGCAACGCGCGATCCGTCTCTTCGCGGACATGCTGGAGCACTGGATGCGCGCCAATCTGGACTGGTCGCTACAGGTGCCCCGCTACAACGACTTTCATCAACGATAGAAATTGAGTCAATGAACACTCACATTTCTAGTGCACTCATTGCACTCGGTCGAACCCCCAATTATGAGGTCCGAGATTATGTCTTACGTCGATCTTCCATCGATCCACATTCCCTTTGTCTCACGCATCAACCCACATCAGGACGAGGCGGCCCGCGCCTCCAGTGACTGGCTGGAGTCGATGGGGTTGCTCAACCCCCAAGCGCACCGCTCGCTTGAAGCAGGCCGATTCTTCGAGCTGGCTTCCAGATCTTATCCTGAGGTGCAAGTGCGGGAGCTTGAGTGGATGATCAGTCTGATCAGCTGAATTTTCCTATTGGACGACGCGCTCGACCAAGGTGCCTTGAGAAACCGTGTCGGTGAGGCGGAGGCATTGTTGGCGCGCCTGTTCTCGCTATTATCCGCCGATCAGGACGTGGCCCCCGCCACGTCAGGGCTGGAGCAGGCAGGAGTGGCCTTGATGGGGTCGATCGGCAGTGCGTTGAGCCCCCACGGCCAACAGCGGTTACTCGCCGATATCCGCGCCTACTTCGACGCCGTATTGAAAGAGATTGAGGCCAGGGTCAGCGGCGAACCCCTCGATCTCCTGGCCTTCGCCGAGGTCCGTCGCTATACCGGCGCCACTCACCTGATGTTCTGCGCCGGTGAAGCCGCCCGGCATACCGAACTGCCTGACGCCTTCTGCCGTAGTTGGCCTTTCCAGGTCCTGCAGGACACTGCCAGTGATGTGGTGGTGTTGGTCAATGATATTTTTTCCTATGGCAAAGAAAGCCATTACGACGAAATCAACAACTACATGATGGTCTGCCAACACCATATGGGTCTATCGCTGCAGGAAGCCATGACGTTCGTCAACGACTTGCTGAATGACCTTGTCCGGGCCTTCCAGCAGGCGCGAGCGAGGCTGCCGCTATTCATTGAGCGCCAGCGGTATCCACACGCGCAAAGAGTGGCGATTGAACGCTACGTCGACACGCTGGAAAACTGGATGAGCGGCAATCTTGTATGGTCATCGCAAGTGCCCCGTTACAATGATGTGCGTGTCCGACAAGGGGTGAACTGATGAATATCACTCTTCCACGGCGCAAAACCCGCGAGGTGGTTATCGGTCCCGTCACGATGGGCGGCGACAGTCCGATCGTGGTCCAGGCCATGACCAATACCGATACCGCCGACGCCCGAGCGACTGCCGCCCAGGTCGAGCAATTGGCCCTTGCTGGCGCCGAACTGGTACGGATCACGGTTAATGGGCATGAGGCGGCATCCCAGGTGGCGAAGATCCGCGAGTTGCTCGACGCACGGCAGATCAACGTGCCCCTGATCGGCGATTTCCACTTCAATGGCCATCGCTTGCTGGCAGCCTACCCCGATTGTGCCCAGGCGCTGGACAAGTATCGGATCAACCCCGGCAATGTCGGCAAGGGCGCCAGGCGCGACTCGCAGTTCTGCGAGATGATCGAAATTGCCTGTCGCTACCAGAAACCGGTGCGCATTGGCGTTAACTGGGGCAGCCTCGACCCAGACCTGTTGGCACGTATGATGGACACCAATGCAATGTTGGCCGAGCCGCAGGCCGCTGACGCGGTGATGCGCGAGACCTTGGTGGTCTCGGCGCTGGAGAATGCGCAACGGGCCATTGAGGTCGGTCTGCCGGCACAACGGATCGTGCTGTCGGCCAAGGTTAGCCACGTTCAGGACCTGATTGCCGTGTACCGCAACCTCGCCGCGCGTTGCGATTTCCCGCTGCACCTGGGCTTGACCGAAGCGGGCATGGGTTCCAGGGGGATTGTCGCGTCCACCGCCGCCTTGGCGGTTCTGCTGCAAGAAGGCATCGGTGACACGCTGCGCATCTCACTCACCCCGGAACCCGGCGGTGATCGCACTCGCGAGGTGCAGGTTGCCCAGCAGATCCTACAGTCCATGGGCCTGCGGGCGTTCACCCCTGCGGTGGTGGCTTGCCCCGGCTGTGGACGTACCAGCAGCAGCTTTTTCCAGGAATTGGCCCGGCAGATCGAGGATTACCTTCGCGAGCAGATGCCGATCTGGAAAGGTCTTTTCACCGGGGTCGAACAACTCCAGGTGGCGGTCATGGGGTGCGTGGTCAACGGGCCGGGGGAAAGTCGCCTGGCCGATATCGGCATTTCCCTGCCAGGGGCCGGGGAACATCCGTCGGCGCCGGTGTACATGGATGGCGAGCGGGTGCTGACCCTCAAGGGCAGCACCATCGGCGATGATTTCACCTGCTTGCTCCAGGCCTATGTCGCGGCCCGTTACGGCGGGCAAGCCGCTGCACGCGAACGGCTGGCGCAGATGGTCAGCCAATACACGGCCCATTCCCATGAGCTGATCGCCCGTGGCGATCAGTAACCACGGAGTTAGCATATGCACCAGCGCCTGACCCTGCTCGGGGCCACCGGCTCCATCGGCGACAGCACCCTTGACCTGGTAGCGCGGCATCCCGAGCACTTTTCCGTGTTCGCGCTGACCGCGCACCGCAATATCGACAAGCTTTACCGCCAGTGCCTGAGCTTCAAGCCCGCCGTGGCGGTGGTAGCCGGTGCCGAGGGCGCCCTGCAGTTATCGACCCGACTGAAAGCGTCGGGCTACAACACCGAGGTACTCCACGGTCCGCAGGCGTTGATGGCGGTGGCTGCGGCCAACGAATGCGACACCGTGGTCGCGGCCATTGTCGGGGCTGCCGGGCTGGCTTCGACACTAGCCGCCGCCAACGCCGGTAAACGCATCCTGCTGGCCAACAAGGAAGCGCTGGTAATGTCCGGCGCCCTGTTGATGGGGCGTGTCGCTGCGACGTCGGCGCGGTTGCTGCCGGTGGACAGCGAACACAATGCGATCTTCCAGTGCCTGTCGACTCACCCAGGCGTGTGCCCCGAACGCCTGATCCTGACGGCTTCCGGCGGGCCGTTCCTGACCCGTCCGTTGGACACCCTCGGCAGCGTCACCCCCGACCAGGCCTGTGCCCATCCGAAGTGGCGCATGGGCCGCAAGATCTCGGTCGACTGTGCGACCATGATGAACAAGGGCCTGGAGGTGATCGAGGCCCACTGGCTGTTCGATATGCCCGCTGAACGAATCGAGGTGCTGATTCACCCGCAAAGTATCGTGCACTCGATGGTGGTGTACGCCGACCAATCGGTACTGGCGCAATTGGGTAATCCCGATATGCGTACCCCCATCGCCCAAGCCCTCGCCCACCCACGGCGTATCGACTCCGGTGTCGAGCCGCTGGACCTGACACGCTGCGAGCCGCTTGCCTTCAGCAAGCCGGACCTGTTGCGCTTCCCCTGCCTGCATTTGGCCCTTGAAGTAGCGCGCGGCGGTTGTGAACTGAGTGTGGTGCTCAATGCGGCCAATGAAGTGGCGGTAGCGGCTTTTCTGGCCGGCGCGCTGGCCTTCAGCGATATCACCCGAGTCGTCTCGCAAACCCTGGAACAGACAGCCTCGGTGGCCATAGACAGTCTTGAGGCAATCGAGGAGACCGACCGCCGTGCACGCGCCAGGGCGCTGCAATTGTCAGACTTGCCACCAGCGCGGTAACAGTTGCCGGACCCTGGCCTCGGCAAAACGATCGTCGATCAGCATCACCACGCCACGATCCTGCTGGCTGCGAATCACCCGACCTGCGGCCTGCACGACTTTCTGCAACCCTGGGTACAGGTAGGTGTAGTCATACCCGGCACCGAACAGCGCTGCCATGCGTTGTTTGATCTGTTCATTGACCGGGTTCAGTTGGGCCAATCCCAAGGTCGCGATAAACGCGCCGATCAGGCGCTGGCCGGGCAAATCGATGCCCTCGCCAAATGCCCCACCCAACACTGCGAAGCCGATGCCTTGGCTGTGCTCGGTGAACTGTTCGAGAAAAGCTTGGCGTTGGCTTTCATCCATGTGTCGCGATTGCTCCCAGAGTGGAATCCGTGGATGCCGTTCAGCCAACAACCGCGCCACCTGCTGCAAGTAATCAAAGCTGCTGAAGAACGCCAGGTAGTTACCGGGGCGCTGCGCGAACTGCTCCGCCAGCAACTCGACAATGGGGAGCAACGACGCCTGACGATGGACGAAACGGGTGGAAATCTCGCTGACCACCCGCAGTTCAAGCTGCTCGCGTCGGAACGGCGACTCGACATCGATCCAGGCGGTATCGGCCGGCAGTCCCAGCAAGTCGGCGTAGTAATGCCTGGGGCTCAGGGTTGCGGAGAACAGTACGCTGCTGCGAGCGGCTGCCAGCCGTGGGCGGATAAAGGCTGCGGGTACCACATTGCGCAGGCACAACTGTGACAGACGTCGCCGGCCATGCTCGCGCAGGCTGATATCAAAGAGAAAGTGTTCGTCGAACAGCTCCCCGACCCGAGCGAATTGCAGGAGGTCGAAGTAGAACGTTTGGAGTTCGGCTCCCAGTCCTTGCGGATGCTCGTTGAGGTAATCGCCGAGGGTCGAGATGCTGCGCGACATGGCCTGAAGCAGCCGGGTCGGCGCTTGGGCATAGGCCTGATAGGCCACGACCGACTCCTTGTGCAAGGCATTCCACTCGCGGTTCAGCCGTTGCAGCGATTTTTTCAGGGGCTCTGGCGCGTTCTGGCGCAAGCGATTGAGGTTCTGCTGGTCCAGGCTGGCGCTGTACATCTGCCGACCGCGCTCCACCAGGTTGTGGGCCTCGTCCACCAGCGTTGCCACTCGCCACCGGTTGGCCTGGGCCAGGCCGAACAGCAGCGCGCTGAAGTCGAAGTAATAGTTGTAGTCGGCGATCACCCAATCCGCCCAGCGCGCCATTTCCTGGCTCAGGTAGTACGGACAGATGGCGTGGGTCAGGGCAATTTCCCGCAGCGCCCGGCGATCGAGCAGGGCGACACCGCTAGCCGCCTGGCGCGCAGCCGGCAAACGATCGTAGAAACCCCGCGCCAGCGGGCAGGCATCGCCATGGCAGGCCTTGTCCGGATGTTCGCAGGCCTTATCGCGGGCCACCAATTCCAGCACCCGCAAAGGCAGGCCGGGGCTGCTGTCGTACAGGACCTGTGCCGCATCGAGGGCGAGCTGGCGCCCTGGGGTCTTGGCCGTCAGGAAAAACACCTTGTCCAATTGCTGTGGCGCCAGGGCCTTGAGCAGCGGAAACAGGGTGCCGAGGGTCTTGCCGATACCGGTCGGCGCCTGAGCCAGCAGGCAGCGCCCGGTACTCACCGCCTTGTACACCGTTTCCGCCAAGGTGCGCTGGCCGGGGCGAAAGTCACCATGGGGGAACGCCAACGCCTGCGCCGCCAAGTTACGAGCAGTGCGATGACCTGCTTCCTGATCGGCCCAGTGCAGGAACAGCGAGCACTGCCGCTCAAAGAAAGCCTTGAGATCGGCGGCCTTCCAGGTTTCGCGCAGCAGGGTTTCCTTTTCGCTGAGAATGTCGAAGTACACCAGTGCCAGGTGGATTTCCGTCAACCGCAAGTGCTCGCAGGCCAGCCAACCATAGATCCGCGCCTGGGCCCAGTGCAACTGGCGATGGTTGGCCGGCTGAGTGGCGAGATCGCCGCGATGGGTCTTGATTTCCTCCAATTGGTTTTGCATCGGATCATAGCCGTCCGCTCGCCCCCTGACCGACAGGCCCTGGTAATGCCCTTCCAGCGCCAGTTCGGCCCGATACCCCTCGTTACGCCGCGCCGTCACGGTGCGATGCCCGACAATACCCTCCAAGGCGCTCGGTGACGGAGTGAAGCGTAGGTCCAGGTCGCCGGTCTTGGCGGTGAATTCGCACAAAGCGCGTACAGCCACGCTGTAGTTCAAGTGAGCAGCTCCGCCCATTGAACATGGCACACGGCAACCGGCATCTGGTGCTGGTGACAGAACTCCAACCAGCGCAATTGGTTATCCTGCAAGCGATCACCCGGTCCCTTCACCTCAATCATCCGATAGGTCTTGCGTGCTGGCCAGAATTGGATCAGGTCGGGCATGCCGGATCGGTTGGCCTTGATATCCAGCAGCAGGCGTTCGAACCAGTGTTTCAGGTGGACCGCCGGCAGGCACTCCAGGGCCTGTTCCAGCAGCTCTTGGGTCAGCACGTTCCAGAAGACAAAGGGTGATTGCAGCCCCCATTTGCTGACAAAGGTGTGACGCATGGTCTGCTTGTAGCGCAGGTCCGCCAATTGCTCCAGGCACTGGGCGAACAGCTCGGCCCGGCGCGGATAAAAATCCTCGCTGTGCAGATCGGCCGGCCCGCTTTGGAAGGGATGGAAGAACGCTCCCGGCAACGGCGCGAAGATCGCCGGCCAGCACAGCAGGCCGAATAGTGAGTTGATCAGGGTATTTTCAACCACGTGTACCGGCGCATGATCCTCATGCAGGTGCCGGGCGACCCGTTGTTCGACCGATTCATCCGGCTCGTGGCTCAGACTCAAGTCCAGCCGCGTCACCGGCATCGGGGCTTTGCGCTCCTGCACCGCCAGCCCAAGCCGACGTCGCAGCCGTGGCAAGATTCGCAGCAGATGCTGTTGCTCCTCGGCACTCTCTGGCCTCGCTTCGGCTTCGCTGGCGAGTGCCATGGCCCGCGTGGGCTCGCCCAGGCGTTCTAATACCCGGATCCTGCGCAGGCGGGCACCGGGATAGCGGCATCCGCCATAGATCGCCAAGGCACCAGGCAGGTCCTGCAGCCGCTCGTTGTATTGTCCCAGTTGAAACAGCAGCTTATGCCGTCGCCGCTCCAACCAGGGGTTGTCGGTCTGCAATCGCTGGATATGCTCCAGCACCTGAACGGTCTCCACCCCAGCTTCCAGGGCCTCACGGGCGCTATGCAGGTGCAGGTAGCCGTCCACGTCGGCGCGGCTGCGCAAGCTGCGCGACTCGACGCTGAACTCGACCTTTTCATAACTGAAGATGCCCAGGTCAGCCAGCACGAACTCGGACCAGTCCTGATAGAGATTGCCGAAGAACATCAGTCGCAGGCGCTCGCACAGTGTCATGACTTGCAGGCTGTAGAGTCGATCAGTCAGTTGCGGACACCACTGGGCGAACGAACGTGTCTCGTCCTTGAAGTGTGCGCCAAGGACGGCCAGCAATTCGCTTTTTCTGGCCTTGGGTTGCCCGATAAAGGCCTGGAACGCTTGCACGATCTCGGCTTTTTGCAGTACCGCGAACAAAGCCTCCAACTCCAGCGAAGTGTCGTCCCGGACCCAGCCCAGGGCCAGCAAGGGCATCACCGCCGCTTCGCTGTCGCCGATTTCGCCATAGTTCAGCTTGCTGGCGCGAAAGTGCTCGCCCTTGCGCATCACCAGGCGCACCAGCAGAGCCCGCGAAATTTTGGGCAAGGCTGAAAAATCTTCGATGAACGCCCATTCCTGCTCGTTCAATAGATCGGCATAACGCTGTGCCAGCCAGTCGAGTACGTGCTGGAAGTTATTCAGGTAGTAAAACGGATCGGCAAAGGGCTGGATCGTCACAGGCGGGCAGGACCATGGTTATCAAATGCTGGTTATACATACAGATAACAGCCCTCCCCCACGCCTGGCAAATACAATCGGACCAAAGGATTTCCAGGCGCCCGCTTTCAGGGAATCGATTCCAGGCGCAAGGCGTCGGCCAACGCCCCCAGGGCTTGCTCCAGATGGCGATGGCCGTTGGAGGTGGTGCTCAGGCGTAGGCAATCGCGGTGTAAGCCATGCAGGCTGAACAATTCACCGGGGGCCATGACGATCTTCTGCTCCAGCAGGCGTTCGAATACCTTACGCATGTCCGTCGGACGCGAAGCTCGTGCCCAGACGGTTGCGCCGCCCTGAGGTGTGACGAAGTCCAGGCTGTCGGCCAGGCGTGCGCGCAACAACTGGCTGACCTGCAACATCCGTTCGTTGAGCAGCCGCCGTAGGGTGCTCAGGTGCTGATCGATGCGTCCGCTGTTGTACAGGCGGGCAATCGCCTTCTGTCGCGTCGGCGACATGCGAAACGAGCGCAGCAGGAAATGCCGCTGCAACTCCATCCCCAGATGCCGTGACAACAGATAGCCGAACGGTGCCTCGCAGCCCATGAAACGCTCGAAACTGGCGAATACCAGCAGGCGATCCGGATCGACCAGATCACGCATGCACACCCCTCCGGTTTGAAAGGCGAGTTCGCCATGACTGTCGTTCTCCAGCAGCCAGACCCCGAAGTGCTCCAGCAATCGGGCGATCTGCTGGCGCTGCTCCAGTGGCATCAGGCTACCGTGGGGCATATTGATTCTGGAAGACATCAGCAACAGTTTGACCGATTGGGTCTGCAACAGATGTTCAAGTCCCTCCAGATCAAAGGCACCGTGGCTGTCCAGCGGTAGTTCGACCACATTCACCCCGCCGGCCTGCAACAACCGCAGAATCACCCAATCGCCAGGCGACTCGACCAATACCGTTGCCTGTTTCAGGGACAGCGCGGCCATCAGCGTTTCCAGGACACTGCGCAGGTCGGCACCGATATAGACATCGTCGGCATGCCAATAGCGCTGCGCCGAGGTGGTGTAACGTACCGCCAGGGCGGTGCGCAGCTCCAGTTCGCCAAATGGCTGGAACTGCGGTTGCTGCTGTCTGGGATACTGACGCACCAACTCCCGCTCAAGCAGCAGCAGTGGATTGTCCAGCGACAACAGCAACGCAGGCTCATCGCTGCTTAGCACCAGAGTGCCGGGGCGGCGCGAATGCACGTACATCCGCTCCAACAGGTCGGCACCGCTGCTGATGAACGCATTGCCGGAGACCGGCAATGCGTAATAGCCCGATTTGGCCTGGGAGTAGACCCGACCCTCCTTCTCCAGCAAGGAGTAGGCGTACTGGATAGTCGAGATCGACACGTTCAGGCGTTCGGCCAGATGCCGCAACGAGGGCAGCTTGACCCGCGCATCGGTTTCCACCTCATTGATCAGGTTGAGCAGATAACGGTAGACCGACTGATAGGCGAAGTCCGAATGCTTGCGCCCTCTGGTCGTTCGTGGAACCGCATCGGGTTCGGGAGTTTCTGAAGCTATCAATACCAATCCTTTTAGCGTCCCGACAGGACTTCTTTGCAGACTTCACCGTTATCGGGATTGATGATGTCAATACGATGTTTATCTGGATCGCCGGCCCGGATCCGGGCAATCAGCGAGACGGAGCTGTTGAAATCGACCTGGGTTTTCCGATACAACTCCTGCAACAGCTTAAGTGTCAGGCCGCTGACATTCGTCAACCACTGTTCCACCTGCTCGCCAGTCGGCTGGGCCGACAGGGCTCTGTGCAGGTCCGGCAATGCCACCAGCATGCCCGGATGGCAGTGGCGCAGAAAAGGCTCCAGGCCAAGGCCCTGATTGACGAACGGCGCGAACAGCAAGCAGATCAGTTGCTCTTCTCGCAGGCCGTAGGCCTCCTGGGCATACGCCCCGGCCAGGGCGCGACGGTTGAGAAGTTTTTCTGGCGTATCGTAGGCGACCATGGCCTGCTCGATCAGACGTGTCGACATGCGTTTCTTACGCATCATCACCGCGGCCAGTTGCAGGTATTCGGTAATGCCCGTCTGGTAGCTCAGCTCCCGGACATATTGCGCCTGCAAACCACGCATATGAGCCATCAGCAAGGGGTTGGCGCAATCCGATTCGCTGAAGTGGAAGGCCAGGTCCTCAAAGCGGAAGCCGAGGAACTCCGTCAGCAACGGCCAGCGTTGCTCGATGTTGCTGCCCACCAGGTCATAGACACTCACTAGCATCGGTGCATTGGCGTGACCGATGGCCGGACCCTGGGGTTGCGCCGGGGTGTCGCCATAAAGCTCTCGATAGTACTCAAGACTCAGCTCATTGCAGTTGTGCACAACCTCTTCGAACTCCAGCGGCCCCCTGCTTTGCTTGTTCCGATCAGGGCCGGCGGTCGAGCGCAGCAGCCAGGTCAGGTACTCCTTCTGTTCCCGTGGGGAATCACCGATGATCAGGGCACTGCTACCCTTGTCCCAGGCACTGGCGCGCTGGTGAAAGTCCGCCATCGACAGGTAGCAACTGTTGCAGAACATTGCCCGGCCATCACCCGCTGTCAGATGGCCGTTCATAAGCAAGTTGCGTCGATTGAAATCGCGATTGAGATCGGACATCGGCGTCCGGTGCTGAAACGGGCGGACATGTCGGTTGTCCACCATCAACAACTCCACGCGGGGGTCGTCGTAGACGAACAGCGCGCAGTAACCGCGGTGAATATTATCCATGACCGTAGCGGTCACGCCGGCATGCCGCAAGGTGGCGATACGCAGCTTGAACGTGGCTGGCGAGCGCCCGGCGATGCTCAACTGAGCGGCCCGCAGGAAGGCCAAGGTGTAACTGCTGTCCTTGCCCCCGCCATGGGGCACCATGACCTTGAACTCGCCGATGCGCTCAATGCCGCCTGCGGCCACGATTAAACGCTGGATCAACAACTGCAATGCGATACGTTCGGCACGTGAGAAGTAACTCAACAACCGTTGTAGAACCTGTTGATAGACATAGTTCATTGCCTGCTCGTGAATAGAGCTCATAGCCTTTACACCTGGATTGGGTTCAGTGTCGGGCAACCGGCGCTCGTAATTATCAACGCATGTTATGTTCAGGAGTGTATTCACCGTCCACAGTTGGACAAGTCGAATTACAATTAAGAGTATGACTCCAAACCTGTAACATCCACAGCAAGGGTATGCGAGTGTGACCTAAGTCACGGATTGCCGGTCAATAATGGGGAAATCTTTGCGGCGATAAGAACATCCTAGGAATATTCTTACACTTACCTACAACTATTGATCACACGAATAAGTTCAATATAAAGAGAGCCCCTATCCGTACTCATCCTCTTCCCACCGGTTCCCCGTGAACACCCTGATTGAAAATTGTGCAATTGCATCGAACGGTACAACAACTGAAACTCGACCATGACTCGTTCCTTGAGCTGAAAGTTACCGGTTAATTATCAGTGCTTACAAGGCGATTAACAGATACAGAATTTGGAAAAAAACCGGTTCAGTTGCCCAAATAATCACTTTTTTCGGCAACTTTCTTACAAAAAAATCAATCATTTGTTGGACAAAACAAAAAGCCCCGTATCAGTTGACTGATACGGGGCTTGATAATTGCTTGCATGACCTCAGACGGGATTGACCTGCAGTGCCACCCGCCCACGGCATGGACAAGCGTCCATGAGCCGATGAGCCTCGACAAACTCATCGAAAGGGAACGCACGGATTTCCAGTGGCGACAGGACACGGTCCGCCGTCAGTTGGTTGATATCGCGCAGTGCCCGGCGTACCGCCGGCTGATCCTGAGCAATGCCCAGTTCTGGCTTGCCGGTGAAGTTGCCGATACAGTGTACGAAGAACTGGATGTTCTTCTGGAACGCCGCACAGGCCGGGAATGGCGTCTGATTACCGCCCTGCAGGCCATAAAGCACCAAGCTGCCACGCGGTGCGAGGACATCGCCAAGCATCGACATTTGCGGGCCACCAAGGCCGTCGAAGACCATGTCGACGCCACGACCATCGGTGTACTTGGTGATCTGCATCAACAAATCCTGCTCTTCGGTGACGATAACTTTCTCGGCACCCAGAGCCAGAAGAAAATCACGCTCCTCGGCGGTCTTGGTCGCAGCAATCACTTTCACACCCAGGGCCTTGCCCAGTTGCACGAACGCCGGGCCGGCACAGTGGCTGGCGTCGGTGACCAGAGCAAACTGCCCCGGCTTGACCTGGGCCAGGTTGACATAGGCGAAATAGGCGATCAACAACGGTGTGTAGTGGACGCTGGCCTCAACCGGAGTCAGCACATCCGGGTAATGGGTCAGGGCCGAACGCGGCAGGACAATCACCTCACCGTAGACGGGGTAGTCGTTGGGGCTCTGGGCCGGGAAGCTGGCGACTCTGTCGCCGATCGACAGATCGTCCACTCCATCACCGATAGCAGTGACCACACCGGCCATCTCGTGACCGATACCCGCCGGCAGCAGAGCACGGGAGGATGCCAGATTCTGCCGCCAGAGAACATCATACCAGTTGATGCCAATCGCTTCGACACGTACCTGCACTTCACCCGGTGCAGGCACAGGGGCCACATGCTCTTCGCATTTGAGCACCTCGGCTGAACCAAATTTGTGAAAACGGATCGTGCGTGACATCGCAAACCTCGCCAAAATGAACCTCTGATGACACGAACTCTATCCGGGGTTTCCCTTGAAGACTATCTGTGCCCATTAATAGTCGACATGCCTGTCATTGATTGGCGAGCATTGTACACAATGTTGGCAACCTGGGCCGGGGCCGCAAGCAAGGTCGCTTTTTCCTGCCAAGGAGCCCCCTCGGCTCAGGGTTTCAGGCGCCGACGTGACCCCGCGCATCACTCTGGCATAAACCCTGACATAAATAGGAAAGTTTATTTTCCCAGTGCGAATCAGGTGCCTTTGCCCGTATTATTGACCTTATCCGTCATTGACTGACCAGTGAAGCGAGCCCGATGAACCGTAACGACCTGCGCCGCGTCGATCTGAACCTGCTGATTGTATTCGAAACCCTGATGCACGAACGGAGCGTGACCCGAGCGGCGGAAAAGCTGTTCCTCGGTCAGCCGGCCATCAGTGCGGCACTGTCGCGCCTGCGTGGCCTGTTCGATGACCCATTGTTCGTGCGTACCGGGCGAAGCATGGAACCTTCGGCCCGTGCCGTGGAAATCTTCGCCCTACTCTCGCCAGCGCTGGACTCGATCTCCACTGCGGTGAGCCGCGCCTCTGATTTCGATCCGGCGACCAGTACCTCGGTGTTTCGCATCGGCCTGTCGGACGACGTCGAGTTCGCCCTACTGCCGCAGTTGCTCAAGCGGTTACGGGCGGAGGCTCCGGGTATCGCCCTGGTGGTCCGCCGCGTCAATTACCTGCTGATTCCAGCCAAGCTGGGTTCCGGTGAGATTTCCATCGGTGTCTGCTATACCACCGACCTGCCTGCCAACGCCAAACGCAAGGTCTTGCGTCGCAGCTCCTCAAAACTGCTGCGCGCCGATACCGTGCCCGGCCCGCTGTCGCTGGACGACTTCTGCGCGCGTCCGCAAGCGCTGGTGTCGTTTGCCGGCGACCTGAGTGGCTTTATCGATACCGAGCTGGAAAAGCTCGGGCGCAAGCGGCATGTCGTGCTTGCGGTTCCACAGTTCAACGGCTTGAGTACGCTGATCAGCGGTACCGATATTGTCGCCACCGTGCCCGACTACACCGCCGACGCCCTGACCGCCGCGGGTGGCGTGCGGGCCGAGGACCTGCCGTTGCCGGTGCAGACCTTCGAACTGCACATGGCCTGGCGCGGCTCCCAGGACAACGATCCGGGCGAACGCTGGTTGCGCTCGCGGATCCAGATGTTCTGCGGCGATCCGGACAGCCTCTGACCATACCGCACTCGCCCCAACAGGAGGATACGATGACGACTCGCGCGGTGGTTTTCGATTTCGGCGGCGTCTTGTTCGATTGGAGCCCGCAGTACCTGTACCGCCAATTGATCGCCGATGAGCACGAAAGGCAGTGGTTTCTTGACAACATCTGCACCCAGCAATGGAACACCGAGCAGGATGCCGGTCGCTCGCTGGCCGAAGCCACTCGCAGCTTGATTGCCCGACACCCGCGACATGAGCCCCTGATCCAGGCCTATTACGACCGCTGGCACGAAATGTTACGCGGTCCACTGCCAGGAGGCGTAGCCATCCTGGAAGCGTTGCATAGCGCCCAGATGCCGTTATTCGGGTTGACCAACTGGTCGGCCGAAACCTTTCCCTATGCCCGTGCCCATTACCCCTTCCTGCAGCGCTTTCGCGACATCGTGGTGTCGGGCGAGGTGAAGCAAATCAAGCCCGATGCCGGGATCTACCATATGAGTCTGGATCAGGTGCGGGCGCACCTGCCGGATATCCAACCCAATGAAGTCGTGTTTATCGATGACGTCGCAACCAACATAGACGCGGCCGTTGCTCTCGGTTGGCAGGGTATTCACCACGTGTCCGCCGAAGTGACGCAAGCGTGCCTGCATGAGCTAGGTGTGCGTTTTTAGGACCGCGCGATGCCGACAGTTGGCCCCAGCGGGGCCGACACCTCCCATCACCCGGCCCCGCTCATCAGCTAACGTTGCCTATGAATGGCAACGCCAGGTATAGCTTGATCACGATGGCATTGGCGATATCGATAAAAAACGCCCCGACCATAGGCACCACCAGGAACGCGATCCGCGACGGGCCGTAACGCTGGGTCACCGCCTGCATATTGGCAATCGCCGTGGGCGTCGCGCCCAAGCCAAAGCCGCAATGCCCGGCGGCCAGGGCTACGGCATCGTAGTTGCGGCCCATCACCCGGAAGGTGACGAAGATCGCGAATAGCGCCATCAGCACGGCTTGAGCCGTCAACAGGATAAAGATCGGCAAGGCCAGCGCCGCCAGATCCCAAAGCTTCAGTGACATCAGCGCAATGGCCAGGAACAGCGACAAGCTGACATTGCCCAGTACCGATACCTCGCGCTCGAACACCTCATGCCAGCCCAGCGCCGATAGGCCATTGCGCAGCACCACGCCAACAAACAGCACACAGACGAAGGTCGGTAGCTCAAGAGCCGTACCCTTGATTAATTCACTCAGAAAGGTACCGGCCAACAGACTGATGGCAATCAACGCCAGTGTCTCGATAAAGGAACCTGGGGTGATCATCCGCTCGCGCTCGGGCTGCTCGAAGCCCTTCGGCACACTCGGGACTTCATCGATCAGCTTTTGGGCCTTTACGCGCTTGATTAACAATCTGGCTACTGGCCCGCCGATCAGACCGCCGAGTACCAGGCCAAAGGTTGCCGAGGCCATGGCCAGCTCCGAGGCGGACGTCACCCGATACTGCTCGGTAAACACCGAACTCCATGCGGCACCCGTACCGTGGCCGCCCGACAAGGTGATTGAGCCTGCCAACAACCCCATCAGCGGATCCAAGCCCAAGGCGGCGGCCAATGACACGCCGAGGGCGTTTTGCACCACCAGCAACCCGACGACCACCAGCAGGAAAATACCCAGGACCCGCCCGCCTTTCCTCAGGCTGGCGAAATCGGCGCCCAGGCCGATAGAGGCGAAGAAGGCCAACATCAGTGGCATTTGCAGGGAGGTGTCGAAGCTCACCACAAAGTCGGCGAAGACCCGCAATAGCAACAGCATCAACGCTACCACCAGTCCGCCGGCGACAGGCTCGGGAATATTGTAGGTGCGCAGGAACCCGACACGGGAACACAGTCCACGGCCGAGCAGCAACACCAAGGAAGCGGCTACCAGCGTGCCGTAGAAGTCGAGTTGAACCATATGGATAATCCTCGGTAATTATTTTTGTCTGACGATGTTCTGGACAAAGTCGAGCCGCCCCGACAATACGAGTGTCGAGGTGTGAATCAGCGGGCTCCTGTATTTAATCAACGTAATCAATCATCGAAAGGAGACGTAATGAGCGGATGTCAGAAATGTGGTCGTAGTCTGAAATCGCACACCTGCAAGGGCTGACGATGTTTTTACCGGTCTTGTGGGTAATACTCTGCTGCTGTATTCGCCCGTCTGCCGCCCCGCCATTTTACTGAAGCCTATCGGCAGCGATGTAGGCTTTATTCCCTCACAATGTCGGATAATTCCGAATATTCAGACCGATAAGCATGCCATTACCAACTGTCGTCAGGCCTTTTCTGGAGGGGCGGCACATTTCCTACATCAGGCCAACGTCATGGCAGACTGCGCGACGCGAAAAAATAGCCTATATCGGTCTGTAGGGGCTGTGTCACCGCCCTTTCTCTTATTTACTGAAACAGTGATTTGCGATTTAAGCCATGGATAGACACCTAACGGAAGGCGCATGCTAGAGAGCTAAGTCTGCGTTGCTATCATTCCGAATGATAGTTACCTTCGCTTCATTCGATTCGTGTGTGATCAACGCTCACAGCATGATCCGCTCATCTCAATAGATTGGCGGCTTCTCCATGGAACATTCACTTAAGCTTTTGCGCTTTCCCCTGGCTACCCTGGCAGTCGTCGTGCTCAGTGCCTGCGGCAAGACACCCGTGGCGGGTGGCGCAATGCCGGCGAGCAAGGTCAGTGTGGCCAAAGTCATCGAACAGCCTGTCAACGAATGGGACGAGTTCACCGGACGCCTTGAGGCCCCGGAAACCGTGGAAATCCGCCCACGGGTTTCCGGGCAGATCGACCAAGTAGCCTTCACCGAAGGTGCGTTGGTGAAGAAGGGCGACCTGTTGTTCCAGATCGACCCGCGCCCCTATCAAGCTGAAGTCCATCGTCTCGAAGCCCAATTGCAACAAACCCGTGCCACTGCCAGCCGCACGGCCAACGAGTCCGAGCGCGGCAAACGGCTGTTGAGCAGTAACGCCATCTCCGCGGAGTTGGCCGACAATCGCACCAGCACCGCCCAGGAAGCCAAGGCGGCCGTCGATGCGATCCAGGCACAACTGGATTTGGCCCGCTTGAACCTGAGCTTCACCCGCGTCACCGCACCGATCAGCGGCCGTGTCAGCCGTGCCGAAATCACCGCCGGCAACATCGTCACTGCCGATGTCACACCGTTGACCAGTGTGGTCTCCACCGACAAGGTCTACGCCTATTTCGACGCCGATGAGCGGGTCTACCTCAAGTACGCCCAATTGGCGCGCCAGGGTAAGCGGGGCCAGACCACTCCGGTCTACCTGGGCCTGTCCAATGAAACCGGCAACCCGCACCTGGGCCAAATGAACTTTGTCGACAACCAGGTCAACCCCCGGACAGGCACCATCCGTGGTCGCGCCGTGTTCGACAACAGCGACGCCAGCTTCACGCCCGGCTTGTATGCCCGCGTAAAGCTGGTCGGCAGCGGCACCTACGCCGCCGTGCTGATCAATGACGAAGCGGTGGGCACCGACCTGGGTAAGAAGTTTGTGCTGGTGGTGGACGCCGACAAGAAGATCGCCTATCGCTCGGTCGAGTTGGGCCCAAAAATCGAAGGACTGCGAATCGTGCGCAACGGCCTGAACAAGGATGACGTCATTGTCGTCAAGGGCCTGCAACGTGTGCGTCCGGGCTCGCTGGTAGATCCTGAGGTGATCCCGATGGCCAGCCAGGAAACTCTCGCTGCCCTGGCAGAACAACGGCAAGTGCTGGAAGCCAGCAACCTGCCGCAGGTTACCCCGGCCAAAGATGCTTCGGCCCAGGCTAGCAAGCTGGCTGCAGCGACCCCACGCGGTTAAGGGATATACTCGATGAATTTTTCCCAGTTCTTCATATCAAGACCGATTTTCGCGGCAGTATTGTCGCTGTTGATCCTGATCGCCGGTGCGATCTCGCTCTTCCAGTTGCCGATAAGCGAATACCCGGAAGTGGTTCCGCCTACCGTGGTGGTACGTGCCAACTTCCCCGGCGCCAACCCCAAGGTCATCGGCGAGACCGTGGCCGCGCCCCTGGAGCAAGCCATCACTGGCGTCGAGAACATGCTTTACATGTCCTCGCAGTCCACTGCCGACGGCAAGCTGACCCTGACCATCACCTTCGCTCTGGGTACTGATCTGGATAACGCGCAGGTGCAGGTGCAGAACCGTGTGACCCGCACCGAGCCGAAGCTGCCGATTGAAGTGACTCGCATCGGTATCACCGTCGACAAAGCTTCGCCCGACCTGACGATGGTGGTGCACCTGACTTCGCCGGACAAGCGCTACGACATGCTCTATCTGTCCAACTATGCGTTGCTCAATATCAAGGATGAGCTGACGCGTCTGAACGGTGTCGGTGACGTGCAACTGTTCGGTATGGGCGACTACTCCCTGCGGGTATGGCTCGACCCGAACAAGACCGCGTCGCGCAACCTGACCGCCAGCGATGTAGTGAACGCGATTCGCGAGCAGAACCGTCAGGTCGCGGCCGGTCAACTGGGGGCGCCTCCGTCGCCCTCTGCTACCAGTTTCCAGATGTCGATCAACACTCAGGGTCGCCTGGTCTCGGAGGAAGAGTTCGAGAACATCGTGATTCGCGTAGGCGACAACGGCGAAATCACCCGTCTCAAGGACATCGCTCGAGTCGAGCTTGGCTCTAACCAGTACGCGCTACGCTCGCTGCTGAACAACCAGCCGGCGGTGGCACTGCCCATCTTTCAGCGTCCTGGCTCCAACGCCATTGAGGTGTCCAACCAAGTTCGCGCCAAGATGAACGAACTGAAGAAGGACTTCCCGCAAGGTATGGACTTCAGCATCGTCTACGACCCGACGGTTTTTGTGCGCGGCTCCATCGAAGCCGTGGTGCATACGCTGTTCGAAGCCCTGATCCTCGTGGTTCTGGTGGTCATCCTGTTCTTGCAGACCTGGCGTGCCTCGATCATTCCGTTAGTCGCGGTGCCAGTGTCGCTGATCGGCACGTTTGCGGTCATGCATATGTTCGGCTTCTCGCTCAACGCCTTGTCGCTGTTCGGCCTGGTACTGGCGATCGGTATCGTGGTGGACGACGCCATTGTGGTGGTGGAAAACGTCGAGCGTAATATCGGCCTGGGCCTCAACCCGGTCGAGGCTACGCAGCGCGCGATGCGTGAAGTGACCGGCCCCATTATCGCCACGGCGCTGGTGCTCTGTGCGGTGTTCATCCCGGCGGCGTTCATCTCCGGCTTGACCGGTCAGTTCTACAAGCAATTCGCCCTGACCATCGCCATTTCGACCGTGATCTCGGCGTTCAACTCCTTGACCTTGTCGCCGGCGCTGGCTGCCGTATTGCTCAAGGACCACCACGCGCCGAAAGACCGTTTCTCGAAAATCCTCGACGCGTTGTTGGGCGGCTGGTTGTTCCGTCCGTTCAACCGCTTCTTCGAACGAGCCAGCCATGGTTATGTCGGCGCCGTGACCCGGGTCATCCGAGTCAGCGGCGTCGCCCTGGTGCTCTACGCCGGACTGATGGTCCTGACCTGGCTGGGGTTTTCCACCACGCCGACCGGCTTCGTGCCCGGCCAGGACAAGCAGTACCTGGTAGCCTTTGCCCAACTGCCGGATGCGGCCAGCCTGGACCGTACCGAAGAGGTGATGAAGCGCATGTCCGACCTGGCGCTGAAGCAGCCTGGCGTGGAAAGCGCGGTGGCCTTCCCCGGCCTGTCGATCAATGGTTTTACCAACAGCCCGAACGCTGGCATCGTGTTCGTGACCCTCAAGCCCTTCGACGAGCGCAAGGACCCGAGTAAATCGGCCGGTGCCATCGCCAGCGCCCTGAACGGCAAGTTTGCCGGCATCCAGGAAGCCTATATGGCAATCTTCCCGCCACCGCCCGTTCAAGGCCTGGGCACCATCGGTGGCTTCCGCCTACAGATCGAGGACCGCGGCAACCTAGGCTACGACGAGCTGTACAAAGAAACGATGAACATCATCACCAAGAGCCGCAGCGTGCCGGAACTGGCCGGGTTGTTCACCAGCTATACCGTCAACGTACCGCAAGTGGATGCTGCCATCGACCGTGAGAAGGCCAAGACCCACGGTGTGGCTGTCAGCGATATCTTCGACACCCTGCAGGTCTACCTAGGTTCGCTGTACGCCAACGATTTCAACCGCTTCGGCCGCACCTATCAGGTCAACGTTCAAGCCGAACAGCAATTTCGTCTCGAATCCGACCAAATCGGCCAGCTGAAAGTACGCAACAACAGGGGCGAGATGATTCCGCTGGCTACCTTCATCAAGGTCAGCGACACCTCGGGGCCGGACCGTGTGATGCACTATAACGGTTTTATCACTGCGGAAATCAACGGCGCCGCGGCACCGGGCTACAGCTCTGGCCAGGCCCAGGCGGCCGTCGAGAAACTGCTCAAGGAGGAATTGCCCAACGGTATGATCTATGAGTGGACCGACCTGACCTATCAGCAGATCCTCTCGGGTAATACTGCTTTGCTGGTGTTCCCGCTCTGTGTACTGCTGGCATTCCTGGTACTGGCGGCACTGTATGAAAGCTGGAGCCTGCCGCTGGCGGTGATCCTGATCGTGCCGATGACCCTGCTGTCGGCCATTGCCGGGGTGATTGCGTCTGGTGGCGACAACAACATCTTCACCCAGATCGGCTTGATCGTATTGGTGGGCCTGGCGTGCAAGAACGCGATCCTGATCGTCGAATTCGCCAAGGATAAGCAAGAAGAAGGCCTCGACCCGTTGAACGCGGTGCTGGAAGCCTGCCGTCTGCGTCTGCGGCCGATCCTGATGACCTCAGTGGCCTTCATCATGGGCGTGGTACCCCTGGTGGTTTCCAGCGGTGCCGGTGCCGAGATGCGTCATGCCATGGGTGTGGCGGTGTTCTCCGGGATGCTCGGAGTGACCTTCTTCGGCTTGCTGCTGACTCCGGTGTTCTATGTATTGATTCGCCGCTCTGTGGAGCGCAGTGAGAATCGTAAGGCGGCACGGGCCCTCAAGCTGGAGGCGCAACAATGAGCCGTGTAAAAGTCTTTCTACCCAGCCTGCTGGTATTGGCATTGAGCGCCTGTGCCGTCGGCCCGGACTACAAAACGCCTGACACGGCGCCGGCAAATATCACCTCCGCTACCGATGGCAGCGCTGGCCAGAAGAACTTCGATCGTGCCCACTTCGAAGGTCTCTGGTGGCAGCAGTTCGACGATCCGACCCTCAACCAGTTGGTGACTCAATCCCTGGCTGGCAACCGTGAGTTGCGTGTCGCCTTCGCCCGCCTGAAAGCGGCGCGGGCGATCCGCGATGACGTCAGCGACGACGCCATGCCGACCATCACCAGCCGTGCCAGTGCCGATTTGGGCAAGAGTCAGGTACCGTCGGGTCAGAGTGACAAGCGGGTCAATAACGACCGTTATGACCTCGGTCTGGACATGGCCTGGGAAATCGATTTGTTTGGCCGCATCCAGCGCAACCTGGAAGCCGCCGACGCCGATCAGCAGTCGGCGCAGGCCGACCTGTACCAGTTGCAGGTAACCATGATTGCCGAGCTGATGGATGCCTACGGGCAACTGCGCGGCGCGCAACTACGGGAAAAAATCGCCCTGGCCAACCAGAAGAACCAGCAGGAGTCCAAGGGCATCACTGAAAGCCTGCGCGATGCCGGTGTCGGCGAACAGCTCGATGTGGTCCGCGCCGATGCCCGCCTGGCGGCGGTCGAAGCCAGTGTGCCGCAACTGCAAGCCGAACAGGCGCGCGATCGCAATCGCATCGCGACGTTGCTCGGCGAGCGTCCGGATACCTTGTCGGTGGACTTAAGTCCCAGGGACCTGCCGGCGATCTCCAAAGCCCTGGCCATCGGTAATCCGGGCGAGTTGTTGCAACGTCGTCCGGATATTCTCAGCGCCGAACGCAAGCTGGCTGCCGCCACCGCACGGATTGGCGTGGCCAAGGCCGACCTGTTTCCACGGGTCAGCCTCAGTGGCTTCCTCGGCTTCACCGCCGGACGCGGTTCGCAGATCGGCTCCTCGGCGGCCAATGCCTGGGCCCTCGGTCCGAGCATCACCTGGCCGGCGTTCAACCTGGGGAGTGTGCGGGCTCGTCTACGTGGCGCCAACGCCGAAGCCGAAGCTGCCCTGGCGACCTACGAACAGCAAGTGTTGCTGGCCCTGGAGGAATCGCAAAATGCTTTCAGCGACTATGGCAAGCGTCAGCAACGCCTGATCTCGCTGATTCGCCAGAGCGAGTCGAGCCGTACCGCCGCCGACCTGGCGGCGATCCGCTACCGCGAGGGCACCGTAGACTTCCTGGTATTGCTCGATGCCCAGCGCGAGCGCTTGGCTGCCGAAGACAGTCAGGCCCAGGCCGAGACCGACCTGTATCGCGGCATCGTGGCCATCTACAAGGCCCTGGGCGGCGGCTATGCGCCGCAGACGGTGGCCAGTAACTGATTCAAACTCTCCTGGTTGGATGCTCCCCCAACCTCTTCGACCCCGCGCCCATTCGGTCGTGGGGTTTTTTTCGGCCGCGAAAACCTTGGGAACAGCAACAGGTACCTGCACGGTCGAACGGGAGATTCTGGCAAGCCTCGGGGAAATCGAGCTGATGTTGCCTCGAACCGATCGAGTGCGTGCCCGATTGATCACGGGTTTGACTCCGAAGCGCTCCTAGCCGAAGCTGTCAGTTTTACAAAAAGCTCGCCAGCTCACGGACACTGCATGACGAAGCCTCACCGCTACCTGATCATCAGCCTATTTGCACTTCTGATTCTGGCGCTCGCCGGGTACTGGTTGCGCAGCCCGTCGGCGACACCCACGAAAACCCCACATGTCAACTACAGTCAGGCCCTGGAACAGGCACACAACGGCCAGCCAGGCGCTGCGCGAGTGCTCTACCAACAACTGGGGCGCACCGATCTGTCGGATATCCGCCGCGCCGCGCTGCACGCCGAACTGCCCAACTACCCTAGTCCCCAGGCGTTGAAATTGGCCGATGCGGATTTGCTCAATCCCTCAGCGTTGGTACGTGAAGCCGCAATCCAGAGCATTGTCGGCCTGGTACCGAAAGCACAACGCAGCCTGTTGCTCGGACCGGTGCTGGAAGACAGCGAGCAGGAGGTGCGCTTTGCCGCCGCCAATGCCATGCTCGGTTTGTCACCGGACGATCAAGGGCTATATTTCGGCCCATTGCAACAGGTGATCGATAAGTATGAGCGAACGCTCGAGGCCCAACCGGAGAGTGCCGATGCCCAGTTCCAGCTCGCTCGGTTGTACCTGCACGAAGGGCAATTGGATAAGGCTCAGCAGTCGCTTGAACGGGTTTCACAGCTGGAGCCGAATAACCTCGAAGCGTTGGTCGCTCAGGTTGAACTGCTGGATAAGCGTGGCCAGTCGGATCAGGCCCGACAACTGCTGGCCAAGCAATTGGAACAGCAACCACAATCGGCGTATCTGCAACATGCCCTTGGCATTTGGCTGCTGCATCATGACCAGGCCGAGTATGCGCTGCTGGGCCTGGCCAAAGCCGTTGAGCTGGAGCCGGACAACAGCGAATACCGCTACAAGCTCGCTACCACCTTGCATGAGCTGCACCAGCTCGAAGCTGCCCAGCGTCAGCTCGAAGAGCTGGTCCAGCGTCGTCCGGCGAACCGCAAAGCCCGAGTACTGCTGATCAACTACTGGAAAGAAAGCGGTCAGTTGCAGAACGTGCAGATCCTGCTGGCCCAACTGGAACAGCAGAATCCCGATGATCCGGCTCTACAACAGGGACTTTGAAACGTCGACAAAAAGGCGGAACCGCTCGGTCAGGTCCTGGACATTGATTGCCTCAGGCCAGTAAGCGCCGGATCTGATTTTGCAGTGAGTCCAGATCGAAGGGCTTGGCCAGGATCGGTGCGATCCGGGTGATGGGGCTATTGGTCTCGAGAATCTCGGCCGGATAACCGCTGATGAAAATCACCTTCAGGTCTGGACGCAGCTTGATCGCAGGTTCCGCGATGTCGACTCCGCAGACCCCACCGGGCAAGCGAAAATCCGTCACCATCAGGTCCAGGTTCGGCTTGGTCGCGAGGATCTTGAATGCTTCCTCGCCGTTTTCGGCCTGCAGGACCCGATAACCTTCACCAGACAGATAGTGCGATAACACCATCAGGATCGCGGGATCGTCCTCGACGATCAGGACGACGTCTTGTGCATCTTCACTCATGGAAAGCCTTCATTCTTAAGGTTGCTGCCAATATGACTATCCACTCAGCGAGAAATTGCCTGGTTTTCCTGCAACGGTAGACAAACACAGAAAGTGGCGCCTGCACCAAGAGTACTTTGTAGCCTGATAGTGCCACCATGGGCGCTGACAATCTGCTCGGAAATGAATAGCCCCAACCCGAGTCCGGCGGCCACATGGCTGGCCGAAACCCGTTCGAATTGCTGGAAGATGCGCTTCTGGTTGTCTTCGCTGATCCCGATCCCATGATCGCGAACTTCAATCCGTGCTTCACCATCCTGGGCGTAGACTCGTACATCGATCGGGCTTTTGGCACCGTAGCGCAAGGCATTGGTCAACAGGTTGGAGATGACCTGCTCGATGCGAAATTCATCCCAGTTGCCCACCACCGGTTGCGCGGCCTGGAAGTTGAGTGTCGACCCGGCGGCCTCCACTTGGGGCGCGAACCCTTCCAACACCTTGGCTACCCGTTGCGAAAGATCGAAGCGGCTCCGGCGTATCGACAGTTTGCCGGTGCGGATGCGTGACACATCAAACATGTCCTCGATCAGCCGGATCAGACTCTTGATCTGCCGTTCATCGCGCTCGACCATGGCGTGCACCTTGTCCAGGGTGAACGCTGCCGCGTTATCCTTGGCCAGATGCATCTTGCGTAGCTGGGTCTCGAGGATCAGCCCATTGAGGGGGGTGCGCACCTCATGGGAAACGATTGACATGAAGTCATCGCGCGTGCGGATCGCGCACTGCAATTGCTCCTGAGTTGCCCGTAGCTCCTTGAGTAGCGCCTCCTGCTCGCGCCTGCTCTGCTCAAGGGCCTCGACCTGCTGCTTCATCGCCTTGCTCTGACGATACAAATCGACGAAAACATTGACCTTGCTTTTCACCGCATAGGTATCGAGGGGCTTGTAGAGGAAGTCCACCGCACCGCTTTCATAGCCCTTGAAGGCATAGTTGAGCTCACGCCCGGCGGCACTGACAAAGACGATGGGAATACTGCGGGTCTTCTCGGTGCTGCGCATCAGCTCCGCCAGTTCGAAACCGTTCATGCCCGGCATCTGCACATCGAGAATGGCTATTGCGAACTCGTGCCGCAACAGCAGGGACAAGGCCTCATCGGCCGACAAGGCCTTGTAGACGGCGCGATCTTCGCGCCTGATCAGTGCCTCCAGCGCCAGCAGATTTTCCGGCAGATCGTCGACGATCAGCAGTTTGGCCTGGATAGTATTTAGCATTCGATTCGTTCCGGCTCGACAGACAGACAGCTGATGCCGTGTAAAGGGAGAATATACTCCGGCTCGTGCCCGCCGACCGCAATGACACCCACACGCTGTTGCCGGGTTAACTCGAGAGTCTGTCTACTCATAGCTTGCGATAAATCCGCTCTTGCTTGATCAGAGGTTCGAACTGCTTGTCAAAGGGAGAGAAATCCAGGGTTTCCTTGCTGCCAAGCGCCAGGAAACCACGACGACAGAGCGATTCATGGAACAAATCAAAGGCACGGTTTTGAAGTTTTTTATTAAAATAAATCAATACATTGCGACATAAAATTAATTGAGTTTCTGAAAATACGCTGTCGGTTGCCAGGCTATGATCGGCAAAGGTCACGTTCTCGCGCAACGTCTTGTCGAAAATCGCATAGCCATAGGCTGCCGTGTAGTACTCGGAAAACTCTCGCTGGCCGCCAGCTTGCAGGTAATTGTGGGTATAGGCGCGCACGTTATCCAGGGAAAAGATCCCTTGCTTGGCCTTATCCAGGGAGCTGGGATTGATATCGGTGGCGTAGATGATCGTGCGCTCCAGCAAACCCTCCTCACGCAGCAGGATGGCCAGCGAATAGACCTCCTCGCCCGTGCTGCAACCGGCGATCCAAATCTTGATCGATGGGTAGGTCTTGAGCAGCGGCACCACTTCCTGACGAATCGCCAGGAAGTGGCTGGGATCGCGAAACATCTCGCTGACCGGTATGGTCAGAAACTGCAACAACTTCATGAATGCCGTCGGATCGTGCAGCACACGCTCCTGCAAGGCCGAAACCGTCGCACAGTCGAACTGGCGCAAAGCGTGGTTGACCCGACGCCTGATGGACGCGTCGGAGTAGTCGCGAAAATCATAGCTGTACTTAAGGTAAATCGCCTCGATCAAGAGACGCAGTTCGATGTCGAAATTTTGCTCCACTAGGTCCTTTCCATTTTCGGTAACCACACCCGAATCAGCGAGAACAAGCGATCCAGGTCGATGGGTTTAGCCAGGTAGTCGCTGGAGCCGGCTTGCAGGCAGCGCTCCTGATCGTCCTTCATGGCCTTGGCCGTGATCGCGATGATCGGCAACTTGCGCCAGCGTGGGTCCTTGCGAATTTCCACGGTGGCTTCATAGCCATCCATTTCCGGCATCATCACATCCATCAGCACCAGGTCGATGTCGTCGACTTCATTGAGTTTTTCAATCGCTTCGCGACCGTTACGACCGATCTCGACAATGGCGCCTTTGTGTTCCAGGGCGCTGGTCAGGGCGAAGATATTGCGCACGTCGTCGTCCACCAGCAGGATCTTGCGACCCTCGAAGACCTTGTCGCGGCTGCGGGCGGTCTTGAGCATGCGCTGACGTTCATGGGACAACTGCGATTCGATTTTGTGCAGAAACAATGTCACTTCATCGAGCAGGCGTTCGGGCGAGCGAGCGCCCTTGATGATGATCGAGCGCGAATATTTGCGCAGGTAGGCTTCTTCATCACGGGTCAGGTTGCGACCGGTATAGACGATCACTGGCGGGAAGGCGCGGATGTCTTCAGTGGACATGCGCTGGAGCAGTTCGTTACCGAGCATGTCGGGCAGCTTGAGATCGATAATCATGCAGTCATAGACATTCTCGCGTAGCAACTCAAGGGCATTCTGGGCAAAGCCGACCGCGGTGATTTCGATATCCTCGTCACCGATCAACCGCGCGATACTGTCCCGTTGCAGATCATCGTCTTCGACCAACAGTACACGCTTGACCTTCTGCGTCAGCTTGGCTTCGAGCCGGGAGAAGATCTCCTTGAGCTCATCGCGGCTCGTCGGCTTGACCGCATACCCCATGGCGCCCATATGCATGGCGGCTTCGATGCGATCCTCGACGGAAATCACATGCACCGGAATATGCCGGGTCGCCGCCAGTTCCTTGAGTCGTTGCAGCACCGTCAGACCGGAATGATCGGGCAGGCGCATGTCCAGTAGGATTGCATCTGGAACAAACTGCGCCGCCAACCCGAAGCCTTCATCGGCCCCACAGGCAACCAAGCACTGGTAACCCAGCTCATGGGCCAGGTCGTAGAGAATTTGGGCAAAACTCAGCTCGTCCTCGATCACCAGGATGCGGCGCGTGCCGAACGGCGCCTTGTCACGATCATCGGCAAACCGGGCAATCGGTGTTTCGCTCGCCACCGGCGGTTCGTCGCGCACCACCGGAGCCATAACCGATGGTACATGGGCCGGGGCCTGGACCGCGGGGGTTCCCTCAACGGCTTCGACATAGTGCTCCGGCAACGCCAGGGTGAATACGCTGCCCTGCCCTGGTTCGCTCGCCACACTGATCGAACCACCGAGCAAAGCGGCCAGGTCGCGGGAAATGGACAAGCCCAGGCCGCTTCCGCCGTAACGGCGATTGGTGGTGCCATCGGCCTGACGGAACGCCTCGAAGATGCTTTCATGCGCTTCGGGCGCAATCCCGATCCCCGAGTCGCGGACTGTAAAGGCAACCCCCACGCCTGGCTGACGAAAGACGCTCAGGCTGACCTGGCCTTTCTCGGTGAACTTCAGCGCGTTAGACAACAGGTTCTTCAGTACTTGCTCCAAGCGCTGGCGGTCGGTAAACAGCATGGCCGGCGCGCCCTCCTGAATCTCCACGGTGAATGCCAGTTGCTTGTCGCTCGCCAAGGGCAGGAACAAGTCGTGCAACCCCTCCACCAGCCGCACCACACTGGTGTTCTCCGGGCGCACCTCAAGCTTGCCGGCTTCGACCTTGGAAATGTCGAGGATGTCGTTGATCAGGTTCAACAGGTCATTGCCCGCAGAATAGATCGACTCAGCGAACTTGACTTGCTCGCCGGTGAGGTTGTCCTGAGGGTTTTCCGCCAACAACTTGGCCAGGATCAACGAGCTGTTGAGTGGTGTGCGTAGCTCATGGGACATGTTAGCAAGGAACTCGGACTTGTATTTGCTCGAACGCTGTAGTTCCTCCGCACGTTCTTCCAACTGCGCCTGAGCCTGATTCAGCTCGCCATTCTTGCGGTCCATGGCATCGCGCTGTTCGGCCAGTTGATCGTTGGTTTGTTCCAGCTCAGTTTGCTGGGTTTCCAGATGAGCCTGGGACTCCTTGAGCACCCGCGACTGTTCTTCCAGTTCTTCGTTGGCGGTTTTGAGCTCTTCCTGCTGGACCTGCAATTCTTCATTGAGCTGCTGGGTCTCGGCCAGAACCTCCTGCAAGCGCTGGCGGTAGCGAGCGGCTTCGATGGATGTGCCGATATTGTCTGCGATCAGTTCCAACAACTCGATGTCACGCTCGTTGAGCTCGCGCAAAAAACCCAGTTCGATCACTCCGTTGACCTGCTCGTCATTGGTGATCGGCACCACCAGCACGCTACGTGGCGAGCCATTACCAAGACCAGAGCTGACCTTGAAGTAGTCAATCGACACTTCGTCGAGGCGAATCAATCGCCCCTGGCTGGCGGCCTGACCGACAATGCCTTCGTCGGTATAGATCGATTGCTCCTGCTGCTCCTGCTCGCGGGAAAAGCCATAACACGCCACCCGCTTCAGGCTCCCATGATCTTGGCGCACATAGAGCGCGGCAACCGAGCTACCCAGATATCGGGCGCAGAATTGCAGGATATTGCGCCCCAGCAGGTGGAGGCTGAGTTGGCCGAGGATCTGCTCAGCCAATTCGGTCTGGCCGCTACGCAGCCACGCCTGCTTCTCCAGACGCTGGGAACTCTTGAGTTGCGACGCGATATTTTTGCTGTAACTACCTGAAAGATTTATTAAGTCTTTTCGCCCCACATAGGCGAGCAAAACGCTCAGCCCGAGTACAAAAAACAAGTAGAGAGCAGTGACCCAGATCGTGGTGTGACTGACATCCTCGTTCCGAGCAAGGCGCAGTTGCTGCTCGGTGTCGACGGCACTCTCATATTCACTGCGAATCTCGTCGCTCAGACGCTTGCCACGCCCGGCCTTCACCGCTCCACGATAGTCGCCGTCGGAACGTTGCAGCTCGATCATCGATTGCGCGTATTCGGTCCAGGCCTCTTGCAGGGCTTCGATACGCTTGAATCGCTCGACCTGCTGGGGGTTATCTGCCACCAACTGTTGCAACCCGCGCAGCTCGGCGATGAGCTTCGGCTTGGCGACTTCATAGGGATCGAGGAAATGCTCATCGCCTGTGATCAGGAACCCGCGCATGCCGGTTTCCAGGTCGACAGACAGCTTCATTGCCTCGTTGGTACCGCTGATTACCCGGTCGGTATGCTCGACCCATTGGATCACCGACAGCAGATAAGTGATCAATGAGACGAAAAACACCGCGCTGAGTACCCCAACACCCAGTGGCAAGCTAATGTTGCGACTCAAGATTGTGCGAAAACTGCGCTCATCAACCGAAGACGGTGAGTTCATGTCGGGCCTCGGACGGGGTGTTGAAGTAAAGAAGTTTGCCGTAATTGCAAAAAAAAAATCTATTTTTCTCACAACTATGAAGGCAATTTCAGACCTCGTACTGCCTTCCATCAAGGAGAAGCGCTATCCTGTCAGCTTTGTACAGGTCGCGTTTTTTTGTACAACGGCGCCAACGTGCCGATCGGCGGCTTACTGATGCAAGAGGCGAACGTTCTTCATCCTCCTGCTCGCCTTCATTTTTTGGGAAGCCCACTATGTGCACAGCAAACTCCACCATCCTCGTTGTAGAAGACGACAGAATTGTCCGTATGCTGATTGTCGATGTACTTGAGGAACTGGAGTTCAAGGTACTACAAGCCAGTAGAAGCGATTTGGCGCTGGAGCTGATCAATGACACCGGCATACCGATCGACCTGCTGATGACGGATCTCAGCCTGCCTGGAATGAATGGACGAGAACTGGCGGCAGCGGCGCGCCGGGTCCGGCCGGGGCTACCGATCCTGTTTGCCAGCGGTTATGCCGAAAGCATCGAGGTGCCAACAGGCATGCACTTGATCGGCAAACCTTTCTCTATTGATCAATTGAGGGACAAAATTAAGTTAATTATATAACTTACTGATTATATGTGAATTTGTATTGTTATAAATCACTTTAAGTTCCACAACCGGGTCATTCAAAGCACCCGTTACCCGCAGCGACACAACCCGTGCCCTACGACCGGCTTTATTGACTCGCCGGGTAACCGTATGCTTTCCTGTCCGTCTTGTTCTGGGTGCCCTTCACAGGGTGAAACGGGAAACCGGTGCGTCGGTCGATTGTTATCGAGCCTGGCAACTCCGGTGCTGCCCCCGCAACGGTAAGCAAGAGAAGCGTCAGATCCACTGTGCCGCCAGCGGCATGGGAAGGCGACGCTTGCAGGTTCAAGCCAGGCTCGAACCCCTTGCAAGCCCGGAGACCGGCCCGGAAATATCGAAAACAAACCTGCGGTGGGCGGGCGCTGTTGAAACCTGCGGGCACTTGCTCGCCGAGGTTTTTTCACGCCTGGCCGCCCGCTGACGTTTCAGAGGGAAAGGCCATGTCAATCACCACCACCAACCACTCGAACGCTGCCGCGGCAACCTCGATCCATCGTATCGCCGTCGCCATCGGCGCCAGCGTATTCGGCGCACTACTGGTCTATTTCGCTGGTTTCTCACCAATCGAAGCGGTTCACAACGCCGCCCATGATACCCGCCACAGCTCCGCCTTCCCGTGCCATTGAGCTACGACTTGACATAATGAGCATACCGACATGATCAAGCGTATCGCCCAAACAGCAGGTTTCACCGGTTTGCTGGCCGCGCTGCTGCTGACCCTGCTGCAGAGCTTCTGGGTCGCGCCGCTGATTCTCCAGGCCGAGACCTATGAGAAAGCCGCCGCCGCCCAGATGCATGAACACGCCGCTGCCGCCCGCCACAACCACAGCCATGATGAAGAAGCCTGGGAACCGCAAGACGGCTGGCAACGCCTGCTCTCCACGACCGGCAGCAACTTGGTGGTGGCGATCGGCTTTGCCCTGATGCTGGCGGGTCTCTACACCCTGCGCGCACCGAAGCGCACCTCCCAAGGAGTGCTCTGGGGCCTGGCCGGCTATGCGACTTTCTGCCTGGCACCGACCCTCGGCCTGCCACCGGAACTGCCTGGCACCGCTGCCGCGGACCTGCTGGCGCGACAGATCTGGTGGGTGGGCGCCGCTGCGTCCACCGCCGTGGCCATTGCCCTGGTGGTCTTCGGCAAGCATTGGGTACTCAAAGGGGTGGGCGTGGCGATTATCGTGGTGCCCCATCTGATCGGCGCGCCACAGCCGCCAGTTCACTCCAGCCTCGCGCCGCAAGAACTGCAAGCGCAGTTCAAAATGGCCTCGCAGTTGACCAACGCGACGTTCTGGCTGGCCCTGGGCCTGATCAGCGCCTGGTGGTTTCGCCGTAACGCCGACGATCATTACCCGGCATGAATGAAACCTGGACGACGCCAACCCTCGCGGTTGGCTTCGGCTGTCGGCAAGGCTGCAGCGCATCGACCCTCCAGGCACTGCTTGAGCAGTCACTGCAGGTCTACCGGATCGATCTCAAGGCACTCAAAGGGTTGGCCAGCATTAATGACAAGCAGCATGAGCCAGGGCTACTTGAACTCGCGCAGCGCCTGAGCCTGCCATTGCTGTTCTTCAGTGCCGCTGAACTGGCACCTTACGAAGCCCGCCTGAGCCATCGCTCCGACCTGGCCTTCGAACGTACCGGTTGCCATGGCGTCGCGGAAAGTGCCGCGCTGGCCCTCGCCGAACGCTTGGGACCAGCCCCCGCGAGCCTGCTGATTTCACGCCAGAAACATCCGCTGGCAACCTTTGCACTGGCCTGGACGGGGCAAAACCCCCGATAATCCCCGTCTCCTGCATGAACGTTGTTCATGTGGCGCCTCGTGCAGACCTGTTCAGAGAGTGTTATGACCGTCTATTTCATCGGCGCCGGCCCTGGCGATCCGGAACTCATTACTGTCAAGGGTCAACGCCTGATCCATCGTTGCCCGGTGATCATCTATGCTGGCTCGCTGGTCCCTGAAGCTGTGCTGGAAGGTCATTGCGCTACACAAGTGATCAACAGTGCCGAACTGCACCTGGAACAGATCATCGAGCTGATCAAGGCGACCGACGCCCTGGGCCTGGATGTGGCGCGGGTGCACTCGGGGGACCCTTCGCTGTATGGCGCCATCGGCGAACAGATTCGCCATCTGCGCGAGCTGGGCATTGCCTACGAGATCATTCCAGGAGTAACCGCGACCGCCGCCTGCGCGGCCCTGCTGGGTGTCGAACTGACACTGCCGGATATTTCCCAGAGCGTGATCCTCACCCGTTATGCCGACAAGACCACGATGCCAGACGGCGAAGAGCTGGACAGCCTGGCCCGACACCAGGCCACCATGGCAATTCATCTGGGAATCAAGCACCTGGACAGGATCGTCGAGGTGTTGCGCCCTCATTACGGCGCGGACTGTCCCATCGCCGTGATCCATCGCGCCACCTGGCCCGATCAGGATTGGGTTCAAGGTACACTGGCGGACATCCTGGGCAAGGTCCAGGCCAAGGGCTTTCGCCGCACCGCATTGATCCTGGTGGGGCGCGTACTGGCCAGCGACCACTTCAGCGATTCGTCGCTGTACCGTGCCAGCCACGCCCATCTTTATCGGCCTTGATCTGGAGGACGCCGATGTCCGAGCCATTGTTTTCCGGTGCCAAGCTGGCGCTGATCTGCGGTGACGAGCTGTTGACCTATCTGCGCGACATGAAGGACAGTATCCCCTACCCTGGACATTGGGACTTTGCCGGTGGTGGCCGCGAGGGCAATGAAACCCCGAGCGAATGCGCGCTCCGAGAGCTGGACGAAGAGTTTTCCCTGCACCTCGACGCCGAACGCATCGAATGGATCCGGCGTTATCCCAGCGTCACCCAACCCAATACTCACTCGTGGTTTCTGGTGGGGCAACTGGAACGGGCGGAAATCGAGACGATCCGGTTTGGCGATGAAGGCCAGTACTGGCGGATGATGTCGATTTCCGAGTACCTGGAGCACCCGTTGGGCGTGCCCTATCTGCAGGAGCGCTTGCGCCACTATCTTGAAGAGCGAACCCGGCCTATCCGCCCCGCTTAAAAAAACGGTGCTCACGGACACCGTTTTTTATTCAACCGAACGCAGCGAATGCCCTGTCACCGAACTCAGTAGTAGGCATTTTCTTTCTGCGTATGATCGGTCACGTCACGCACGCCCTTGAGCTCGGGAATACGTTCGAGCAAGGTTCGCTCAATACCTTCCTTCAAGGTCACGTCGGCCTGACCACACCCCTGGCAACCCCCACCGAACTGCAGCACGGCGATACCGTCCTCAACCACCTCGATCAGGCTCACCTGACCACCGTGGCTGGCCAAGCCCGGGTTGATCTCGGTTTGTAGGTAATAGTTGATGCGCTCGTTGATCGGGCTGTCGGCATTGATCATCGGCACCTTGGCATTAGGCGCCTTGATGGTCAGTTGGCCACCCATGCGGTCGGTGGCGTAGTCGACCACGGCATCGTCAAGAAAGGCCTCGCTGAAGGAGTCGATCCACGCGGTGAAGCTTTTCAGCCCCAGCGCCGTGTCTTCAGGTTTTTCCTCGCCCGGTTTGCAGTAGGCAATACAGGTTTCGGCGTACTGGGTACCCGGCTGGGTAATGAAAACGCGGATGCCGATCCCCGGTGTGTTCTGCTTCGACAGCAGATCAGCCAGATAATCGTGGGCGGCATCGGTAATGGTTATGGCGCTCATGGAATCTCCTCACAGACTTGCCAGCAGTTTACGCCAATCGGGCCGCCGGACAAAGTCCTAGTGTTTTTGTCGGAAAAGCAGTGACAACCAGCGAGTCAAGTCATGGGTAAGAGAGTGCGGCGAGCGCCGGGACACTCCCTTAGCCCTCACAGGTTCTCATAGCGGTTCATATCCAGCACCCCGGCATTGATCGGGTCGGTTTCCCGCAAATAGGTCGTCAAGTCGTGGAAATAGTGCCAGAACTGCGGATGACTGCGGCGAATCCCCCAGCGCTGGACGATCTGCTCGAACCTGGTGGCATCCTTGGCTTGTTCCATGGCATCGACAAACGCCGGCACCTGGTCGGCCGGGATATTGAACATGAAGTTGGGGTAGCTGGTGAGGATTCCTGGGTAAATGGTCAAGGTATCCAGGCCGGGCTGGTAGCGGTAGGCCTCTCCGAGCATAAAGGCTACGTTACTGTGAGCGCGATTGCGCAGCAAGCTGTAGACCTCGCGTTGGCCGCCGCGGGTCTCGATACGCAGCATCGTCGCTTCCGGAAGTTGCTCGATGACTTTGAGCCCGGCCGCCGGGCGCGAGGTCAGGCGACTCAGGGACTGTTCGGCCTCCTGCAATGCCGGGGCAATGTTGCGCCGCGAGCAGTAGGCGCCTTCGCAGCGGTTGATCGGATCGGGATGAGCATTGAGTTCGCGGTAGCGGGTGAGCAACTGCCTGGCGAAATCGAGTTTCGGGTTCTTGTCATCGAGTTTCAGCGCACTTGGCTTATCGTTGTCGATGCTCTCGTAGTCCAGCCACATCTTGAACTTGCCGCTGTTCTGGTACCAGTCATCGAGATAAGCATTGCGGGAATCCGCCGGCATCAGGCGCAGGAAGTTCAGTTCGGCGCCGTTGCGGATCAGATCGAAGTAGAGCCGGGTCTGCGCCTGATGCGAGACATTGCCGAACACATCGAAATTGGCCGCCAACTGGTAATACGTGCGCTCCAGCAACGGATAGTCGAACAGCCACATCGTCTGTGGAACCTCGCCGATCAGGCCCTTTTTGACGGTGGCGCTGTCAAAATGCCGAAAAATGCTCAGCAAGGCGTTGTCGTTGCCGGTCCACAGACTCGACCAACCGGGCGCCGGCACCGCCGCATAGGCCTCGGCACGCAGAGCTTCATATTGGTTGCGCTTATCGCGATAGGCCAACCACAGGTTCAGCACGCTGCCGACATCGTCGTTCTGCCCCGGCATCGCCAACAATGGCGTGGCTGCACCGCGATAGCTTGGGTCGGTGATATACAGGTCGTGCTCCGGCGCCTGGAACAATGCCCAGAAATTGTCGCGAATCACATCAGTAGCAATCTGCCCGCGACAGACCGGCCCACGGATAAAGGTATCGACGAAGTACTCGGCGTTATCGAGCATGAACTGATAACGCGCAGCCGCCGGAATGGCCTCGAATGTCTCGAAGGGATTGGCCCGACGCTGCGGACCATATCCCTGCAAGGCACTGACCTGCCAGTCGCCGCTGTAGAACAGGGTCTTGACCCGGGCCATCTTGGCCGCACTCAAGGCATAGGTAATATGGGTCTTGTGGACGATCACCCCCTGTATCGGCCATAGCCGGTAGTACACCTGGGTCCCTGGATCATCGTTCGGGCGCCGGGTGTTAATCAGGTCGATCGGCTGTCCACTCGGCGTGCGTGACCGCACCCATTGGAAAAAATGGCCCGACTCGCCGCCTTCGAAATAGATATGTGCCAGGAACCAGTGTTCATAGAGCCAGCGTGCCACCAGGCTTTCCCGCGCGCCTGGTGCGTTGAGTAGGTTTTCCCATTGGGCAATCTGCAGCGACTCCTTGGCACTCGGTGCCAATACTTGGGCATCCATCGGTGCACCGGCGGCCAGCCAGCGTTGCAGCGTTTGGTACTGCTGGTCTGTCAAACCGGTCACGGCCAGGGGCATGCCTTCTTTCGGATGAGCGCCCGCATACGCCTCGAATTCGCCGGGCATGGGGCACATGTTCTGGCGATTCAAACCCAGCACGATGTCTTCCGGCAGCTTGGCATTGGGCTGCAAGGGCGTGCGGTGGCCCAGTTCCAGCATGCGCGCCATCAGGGCCGCCTGGCTGCCCTGGGCATCCAGCACCGAATAGAACTTCTTCTGTTGCCATTGGAGCGGGGTCTGAGCGTCGAAGTACAGCCGGGTCGGATTCGACGCCTTGCCGCGATTGCCGTTGTACACAGGGACCTTCGATGCGCCGCGTGCCACGCCTTCGGCACTGCCGAGATTGAGTTGGCAAGCTGCGTCGTAACAAGCATGGCAAGCCACGCACTTCTCGGTAAAGATCGGCTGGATGTCGCGGGTATAGGAAATCGTTGGGGCCGGGCTCTGTGCCTGAGTGAGACTGCTGAACCATAACAATAAAAAAGCGCTGACAAAGCGGTACGACATAGCCCTGATCCTGGACATAAAATGCCATGATTCTACAGCCTCATCGCGGCCTAAGCATGAGCGATATTCATGCAAAACCCATGCATGCTCTAAAAGCGCACAGGTTTGTTATTATCGCGCTTCTTCTGTGTCCGTCTTTCCAGGTAGCCCCATGTCCGATCGCAGTGCTCGCCTATACGCTCTTCAGCAAGCCCTCAAAGAACGTATCCTGATTCTTGATGGCGGCATGGGCACCATGATCCAGAGCTACAAACTCGAGGAGCAGGACTATCGTGGCAAACGCTTCGCCGACTGGCCCAGCGATCTCAAGGGTAACAACGATCTTCTGATCATCACGCGTCCAGACGTGATTGGCTCGATTGAGAAGGCATACCTAGATGCTGGCGCCGATATCCTGGAAACCAACACTTTCAACGCCACTCAGGTGTCCCAGGCCGACTACGGCATGGAGACGCTGGTCTATGAGCTCAACGTGGAAGGCGCTCGCCTGGCGCGCCGGGTGGCCGACGCGAAAACGCTGGAAACACCGGACAAGCCACGCTTCGTCGCTGGAGTACTGGGCCCGACCAGCCGCACCTGCTCGTTGTCGCCGGATGTGAATAACCCCGGCTACCGCAACGTGACCTTCGACGAGCTGGTGGAGAACTACACCGAGGCCACCAAGGGCCTGATCGAAGGCGGTGCCGACCTGATTTTGATCGAAACCATCTTTGACACCCTCAACGCCAAGGCCGCGATCTTCGCTGTGCAAGGCGTTTTCGAGGCGTTGGGCTTCGAACTGCCGATCATGATTTCCGGAACCATCACCGATGCTTCCGGCCGGACCCTGTCGGGGCAGACCACCGAGGCTTTCTGGAACTCGGTGGCCCACGCCAAGCCCATCTCGGTCGGTTTGAACTGCGCCCTCGGCGCCAGCGAACTGAGGCCGTACCTGGAAGAACTATCGAACAAGGCCAACACCCACGTCTCGGCGCACCCCAACGCCGGCCTGCCAAACGAATTCGGCGAGTACGACGAGCTGCCGGAAGAAACCGCCAAGGTCATCGAGGAGTTCGCCCAGAGCGGCTTCCTGAACATTGTCGGCGGCTGCTGCGGGACCACCCCCGGCCATATTGCGGCCATCGCCAAGGCCGTTGCCGGCTACGCGCCGCGATCCATTCCGGATATTCCCAAAGCCTGCCGCTTATCCGGCCTGGAACCGTTCACCATCGACCGTCAATCGTTGTTCGTCAACGTCGGCGAGCGGACCAACATTACCGGTTCCGCGCGCTTTGCCCGGCTGATTCGCGAGGACAACTACACCGAAGCCCTGGAAGTCGCCTTGCAGCAGGTGGAAGCCGGCGCCCAGGTGATCGACATCAACATGGATGAAGGGATGCTCGATTCGAAGAAGGCCATGGTGACCTTCCTCAACCTGATTGCCGGCGAGCCGGACATCTCCCGCGTACCGATCATGATCGACTCCTCCAAGTGGGAGGTGATCGAAGCGGGCCTCAAGTGCATCCAGGGTAAAGGCATCGTCAACTCCATCAGCATGAAGGAAGGCGTCGAACAGTTCATTCACCACGCCAAGTTGTGCAAGCGCTACGGCGCCGCCGTGGTGGTGATGGCCTTTGACGAAGCCGGCCAGGCCGACACCGAGGCGCGCAAGAAAGAAATCTGCAAACGTTCCTACGACATTCTGGTGAACGAAGTCGGCTTCCCGCCGGAAGACATCATCTTCGACCCGAACATCTTCGCCGTCGCCACCGGCATCGAAGAGCATAACAACTACGCCGTCGATTTCATCAACGCCTGCGCCTATATCCGCGACGAGCTGCCCTATGCGCTGACCAGCGGCGGCGTCTCTAACGTGTCCTTCTCGTTTCGCGGCAACAACCCGGTACGCGAGGCGATCCACTCGGTGTTTCTGCTGTACGCGATCCGCAACGGCCTGACCATGGGTATCGTCAACGCCGGTCAACTGGAGATCTACGACCAGATCCCATCAGAACTGCGCGATGCCGTCGAGAACGTGATTCTCAACCGCACCCCGCAAGGTACCGACGACCTCCTCGCCATCGCCGACAAGTACAAGGGCGATGGCAGCAGCAAGGAAGCCGAGACCGAGGAGTGGCGTGGCTGGGACGTCAATAAGCGCCTGGAGCATGCACTGGTCAAGGGCATCACTACGCATATCGTCGAAGATACCGAGCAATCACGCCAGTCGTTCGCCCGCCCGATCGAAGTGATCGAAGGTCCGTTGATGTCCGGCATGAATATCGTCGGCGACCTGTTCGGTGCCGGGAAAATGTTTCTGCCCCAGGTGGTGAAATCCGCCCGGGTGATGAAACAGGCGGTGGCCCACCTGATTCCGTTTATCGAACTGGAAAAAGGCGACAAGCCGCAAGCCAAGGGCAAAATCCTGATGGCCACGGTCAAGGGTGACGTGCACGATATCGGCAAAAATATTGTCGGCGTGGTCCTGGGTTGCAACGGCTACGATATCGTCGACCTCGGCGTGATGGTGCCAGCGGAGAAGATCCTGCAGGTGGCCAAGGAACAGAAATGCGACATTATCGGCCTGTCCGGTCTGATCACCCCGTCGCTGGATGAAATGATCCATGTCGCCCGGGAAATGCAACGCCAGGATTTCCACCTGCCGTTGATGATCGGCGGTGCGACTACTTCCAAGGCCCATACGGCGGTAAAGATCGAACCACGCTACAGCAACGATGCGGTGATCTATGTCACCGACGCCTCCCGCGCCGTCGGCGTGGCGACGCAGTTGCTGTCCAGGGAGCTCAAGGCCGGTTTTGTCCAGAAGACCCGCGAGGAGTACGTCGAGGTCCGTGAACGCACCGCCAACCGCAGTGCCCGTACCGAACGCCTGAGCTACGCCGCCGCCATCGCCAAGAAGCCACAGTTCGACTGGAGCGCTTACCAGCCGGTCAAGCCGAGCTTCATCGGTGCCAGGGTACTGGACAATATCGACCTTAAAGTCCTCGTCGAATACATCGACTGGACGCCGTTCTTCATTTCCTGGGACCTGGCCGGCAAGTTCCCGCGCATTCTCGAGGACGAAGTGGTCGGCGAAGCTGCCACCGCGCTCTATGCCGATGCCCGGGAAATGCTCGACAAGCTGATCAACGAAAAACTGATCGGCGCCCGCGCCGTGTTCGGCTTCTGGCCAGCCAACCAGATACAGGACGATGATCTGGAGGTTTATGGCGAAGACGGCCAACCATTGGCGAAACTGCATCACCTGCGCCAGCAGATCATCAAGACCGACGGCAAGCCGAACTTCTCCCTGGCCGACTTCGTCGCCCCCAAGAGCAGCGATATCACCGACTACGTGGGAGGTTTCATCACCACGGCGGGGATCGGCGCCGAGGAAGTCGCCAAGGCTTACCAGGACAAGGGCGATGACTACAACTCGATCATGGTCAAGGCCCTTGCCGACCGTCTGGCCGAAGCGTGTGCCGAATGGCTACACCAGCAGGTCCGTAAAGATTACTGGGGTTATGCCAAGGAAGAACAACTGGACAACGAAGCCCTAATCAAGGAGCAATACACGGGTATCCGCCCCGCTCCCGGCTATCCGGCCTGTCCGGACCACACTGAAAAAAGCACGCTGTTCACTCTACTGGATCCTGATGCCAGCGAAGGCAAGGCCGGTAAGAGCGGTGTGTTCCTCACCGAGCACTATGCGATGTTCCCGGCGGCGGCAGTCAGTGGCTGGTACTTCGCCCATCCACAGGCGCAGTATTTCGCCGTGGGCAAGGTTGACAAGGACCAGGTGCAAAGCTACACCGCACGCAAGGGCCAGGATCTGAGCGTCAGTGAACGCTGGCTGTCACCTAACCTGGGCTACGACAATTGATCTCGCACGCGGATGATCGCTCACCGTCCGCGCAAATACCTCTCTGGAGGATCCGGGAAGCCGATCATTGTCTATGCTCTGCACACACAGACCTTGTGTGGAGGATTCTATGGACGACCCGCTCGACAACAAACCCCCAACCTTCTGGCAGATGCTGCACAGCGTGATGGCGGCAGCCTTCGGTGTACAAAGCGGGAGAAATCGCGCTCGCGATTTCACCCACGGCAAACCGAGCCATTTCGTGATACTGGGCATCCTGTTCACGGCGGTGTTCGCGCTGACGCTGTTCGGCATCGTGAAATTGGTGCTGCTGTTTGCCGGTGTCTGAGGCCGTCTTCTCCTGCGCGAGACGACGGGACGAGCTCACTGACGGTGGATGCCAACGATAGCGTCGCACAGCCTTGACGTTATCGTCGCCATGCCACCGGAGCCAGCTCGCCCTTATGGTAAGGCCAGGAAACCTGGCTTTATTTATGGCTGACCCAGAACACGGCCGTGGCCACCACCAGGATGATCAGGAACAGGATCGCCCAGGCATCGACCGTACTGTCGCTTTTCCTTGCTTTGGTTGGATTGCCCATCGCATCGCCTCTTGTCGGTTTTATCGGTGATTGCTCGAAGACTCACCGATAGTTAAGACGACAATTGCCCCTATCACAACCAAGGTCTTTGTCAGGTCGATCTGCTTATCGATTTCAATTATGTTCATATTCAAAAACATCACTTTTGCACATAAATGCAAACTGCTATCTTGCGCCAGTTCCTTGTGGGATCGTGCGGCCGTGCGCGCGGAAATTGTTCAGGTAACGTGACTGCGCTTGTGGGTTCACGGGACCTATAAAAGCCTGAAAACAGGATCAATATGTACGTATACGACGAGTACGATCAGCGGATCATCGAGGACCGCGTCAAGCAGTTCCGTGATCAGACCCGACGCTATCTGGAGGGTGATCTGAGCGAAGAAGAGTTCCGCCCTCTGCGCTTGCAAAATGGCCTTTATATCCAGCGTTTCGCCCCGATGCTGCGGGTTGCCGTGCCCTACGGCCAGTTGACATCACGGCAGACGCGGATGCTGGCCAAGATCGCTCGCGACTATGACAAGGGCTATGCCCATGTCAGCACCCGGCAGAACATCCAGTTCAACTGGCCGGCGCTGGAAGACATCCCCGATATTCTCGCCGAGCTGGCAACCGTGCAGATGCACGCAATCCAGACTAGCGGTAACTGCCTGCGCAACGTCACCACCGATCAGTTTGCCGGGGTGGCTGCCGATGAGCTGGTCGACCCGCGCCCGTGGTGCGAGATCGTTCGCCAGTGGACTACCTTTCACCCTGAATTCGCCTATCTGCCGCGCAAATTCAAGATTGCGATCAACGGGTCGAGCTCCGATCGCGCCGCCATCGAAGTCCATGACATCGGCCTGGAGCCACGGTACAACGCTGCCGGCGAGCTGGGTTTCCGCGTGCTGGTCGGCGGTGGCCTGGGGCGTACCCCGGTGGTCGGGGCCTTTATCAACGAATTCCTGCCGTGGCAGGACCTGTTGAGCTATCTTGACGCCATCCTGCGGGTCTACAACCGCTATGGCCGTCGCGACAACAAGTACAAGGCGCGGATCAAGATCCTGGTCAAGGCCTTGACTCCCGAGGTCTTCGCCGAGAAGGTCGAGGCCGAGATGGTCCACCTGCGCGGCGGCCAGACCACGCTGACCGAAGCTGAGGTGCAGCGCGTGGCCAAGCACTTCGTCGATCCCGACTATAAGGCATTGGGCAACCAGGCCACCGAACTCGCCGAACTGGACCAGCAGCACCCCGGTTTCGCCCGCTGGCGCGCTCGCAATACCCTGGCTCACAAGAAGCCCGGTTATATTGCCGTAACCCTGTCACTCAAGCCTACCGGCGTTGCTCCAGGCGATGTCACCGACAAGCAGCTTGAGGCCATTTCCGACCTCGCAGACCGCTACAGTTTCGGTCAGTTGCGCACCTCCCACGAGCAGAACATCATTTTGGCCGATGTCGAGCAGAGCCAATTGTTCAGCCTTTGGGGCGAACTGCGCGAACACGGTTTCGCCACACCGAACATTGGCCTGCTGACCGATATTATCTGCTGTCCGGGCGGTGATTTCTGCTCCCTGGCCAATGCCAAGTCGATTCCGATCGCCGAATCCATCCAGCGCCGTTTCGACGACCTGGACTACCTGTTCGACATCGGCGAACTGGACCTGAACATCTCCGGTTGCATGAACGCCTGCGGTCACCACCACGTGGGTCACATCGGTATCCTCGGAGTGGACAAGAAAGGCGAAGAGTTTTATCAGGTGTCCTTGGGAGGCAGCGCCAGCCGCGATGCCAGCCTGGGCAAGATCCTCGGCCCGTCCTTCGCCCAGGACGATATGCCCGAGGTGATCTCGAAGCTGATCGAGGTGTACGTGGAACAGCGTACCGAAGACGAACGCTTCATCGACACCTATCAACGTATCGGCATCGACCTCTTCAAGGAACGCGTCTATGCAGCGAATCATTAAGAACCACGAGGTTGTCGACGAAACCTGGCACCTGTTGCCCAAGGACGCGACCCTCGACGGTATCACCAACTGTGACGATCTGATCGTACCATTGGCCCTGTGGCGCGAGCACGCTCACGCCCTCAAGGTCCGCGACGGCGGCCTGGGTGTGTGGCTGGACGCCGACGAAGAAGCCGAGGAAATCGGCGTCGACGTGCACCACTTCCAGGTGATCGCGCTGAACTTCCCCTCCTTCACCGACGGGCGCAGCTACTCCAATGCCCGCCTGCTGCGCGACCGCTATGGCTACAAGGGCGAACTGCGGGCCATTGGCGATGTACTACGCGACCAGTTGTTCTACCTGCACCGTTGCGGCTTCGATGCCTACGCCTTGCGCGCGGACAAGGATCCGTATGAAGCCCTGGAAAGCCTCAAGGACTTCTCGGTGACCTACCAGGCTGCCACTGACGAACCCTTGCCACTGTTCCGTCGACGCTAAGCCTGTTCGGCCCGGGCGGATCCCGCGCTCGGGCCGGCGCTCATGAATCAAGCGTTTGCTCTGAAATCCTCGCCAGTATTTTGCGGGTCTGAGCCAGCGCCTCATTGGCCATCGCCTCTCGCCACGCCTTGAGCTGGTCGCCCATCTGCGCTTCAAGTTCGACATCAATGAACTCATGCCAATGGCGACTGCGGCTACTCATACGCAGGGCATCCAGTGCACGGACCGCCGTTTGGTGTTGCTCATCGATGTCGTTGAACCGCGAAGGGTAATGTTCTTTCAGGTAATCGACCCAAAACTCGCAATCTGCCAGAGCCCGTGCATACGCAGGGCTGTGCTCTCGGGCCAATACTTTGGCACAAGCCACCGCCAGATCTTGCTCCGTTACTTGGGCCAACCCGGTCACTGTCATGTGCCCTGGCTGGCCCGGCAAACGCAGTCGCTCTCTCAGGCCAACGCGGTAAGCCAACCGCAGGTCCGACAGATCGCTCCGTGGCGAGTCGGAGTTCTTCAGCCGTGCCTCGACATCCGCCTGAGCCAGAGTGTCGACCTCATCCAGGCGCCACAAGCCCCGAGCCAGCTTCAGTAGATTCAGTTCGGTGTCGACTGAGGTGCTCGCGGCCATTGCACTCGCCCGATTCACCATGACTCTGACCTCCAGATCGCTGAAGACCAGCTCGACGCCATCGGAACAAGCCTGCGGGTGAGAGGCCAGGTCAAACAGTTCTTCGCGTAGTTGAGTGTATTGACTGGCCCCATCCATGACCTGCCAGACCCGCAGACTCAAACCCTGGCGTGCCTCGCGGTACTCGGCGGTGATAGTCAGATCCGCCAACAGTCTAAAAAAGTCTTTGCAGCCTTGCTGCCGATAAAGCAACTGCCACTGCTGTTGCTTCAAGACTTTCTGGTCGGCGGATACGGCATCCAGCCAATGATCGCACTCGTCTGACGGGGTTCCGCGCTGGGCGTGGGCCCGCTGTCGACCCTGGGTATCGATGCCGAAGGTGATGCCGGTTTCGCGCTCGTAACGTTGCAACCGTTGCATGCCTTCGGCCGAAAGCGCCGGGTTGTCATGCAGATAGGTAGCCCGGTTGGTGGAAACTAGCCCAGAGTAAACCGCCTCGGGGATCGTCGCGATCCGATTGTCGCGCAGGTCCAGGCACTGCAGGTTGCGCAATCCCGATAGCCCGACAGGCCAACGATCCAGCTCCGCATGACGCAGCAACAGGCTCTCCAATTCGCTCATCGGGCTGACATCAGGCGGCAGGCACAACGGATTGTCCGACAGATTGAGGAGTTTCAGCCGGGTCAGGCTGGCCAGCACGGTGGATGCCTGATCGTTCAGCACAATCTGATTGCCCGGCAGGTGTAGCTGCTCCAGTTCGGGCATCTGCGCAAGCTGCTCCGGCAGACTGCTTAGATGATTAAAACCCATGGACAACCAACGCAGTTGCCTGAAACACGACAAGAATGAAACTTCATTGCTGGCTATGGCCATGTCATTCATGAACAAAAAGCCTACATGACTGAAGTCGGCACTGATCGCCGGCAGATCCCCGACACGCATACCTAACAGGTCGAGTTCATAGAAATAGCGCCCATCCAACGCGTTGCGGTTGGACTGTTTTCTCCAGCAGGCGAGGATCGCATCAGCCACCCGCTGCCTGCTATCGAGGCTCACGGGAGTGACCTGCGAGGTTCCACCTACGGACCTCCAGGTCTGGCGGTGTACCCATTTATCCAGCGTGGCTAACAGCGTTTCATACTCTTCCCGCAAGCGTTCTAGTTTCACCAGGCAGGCGGATTCGGGCAAGCGTAGCGAGGTGAGAAAATGCCCCACTTCCTCCGATGAAAACCCCGGATACAGGTCACGCACACGACCGATCAGTCGCTGGGAATACCCGAGAACCCCACTGCCGTCGCTCATCGGGTAGCCGATGCGCCATGAGGCAAGGCGAATCGGAGGCCTGAACCAACGACTGAAGGGCGATAGGCCTAGCGTCTCCTGGGCGGCATGGGGATCTCGGATAATCTGGCCGACAATCCGCTCTTTCAGCCAGGCACCTTGCGCGGTACCGTTGAGTCCGAGGGCAATGCGGTCAGGCTCTGGCAGGATGTGAACCATGGCATCGAAAATGTTATCCGCTCTCCCCAGGAGCGCCCCTGAATGATCAAAGGCGTTGTACTGTCGAGCGACCTTGAGAATCACCCGCGGCGTGGTGATATCCAGATCCCCCACCGTTTCGGATGCTTGGCTGGTAAACCGCTGCTCGCGCACCTCGATCCGTAGACCCTTGGCCGGCCAGCCCGGCAGGCGCTTGAGCGTATGCAGCGCGAGGCGATCCGCCAGGGCGTATTGCGGTGCTTGCAAGTACCAACTCTCGCACACCCGATTAAGCTGCAACTGCTTGAGGTACCAGCCGATTTCCTCCGAGAGCCGCAGTGGCACGCGCTCGCTCAAAAGATCGAGTTCAGCACTGTTAGCATGGCCAATCAACTCCCGGGCGACACTGGTAGGCAAGCCAGGGAACGCTTCGAGCATCCGATTGATCCTGGGATCGTTGGTCCGCTCGCTCGCCGCGTACAACTGATCGAACAGCCATTGCCTGCGCTGTGCGGCCCAACTCTTGAGGCGTTGGCTCAAGACCTGGACGCGCGCATCATTCTCGAGCAGATCCGCGCCGAGCAGGGTACGACGCTCGGACTCGCTTAGCATGTTCAACGTCGATTTGAGCAAGTCGCCATTCGCGAGCTGCGACTCGATAATTTGCAGCGAGGAGAACTGTTCTGAACGGCGCTGCCCATATTCCTCGATGATTTCACCCGAACCGTTGCATACCTGAACCACGCGGTTTTCCGGCCACTCGGGCAGCGATGTCAACAGCCGTAAGCGCAGATCGCCCTGTTCCGGTGTGTGCGAGAGGGCGTCGGGCGCCTTGCCGATAAACTCGCTGATGGCCTGGTCGATTCTGAAGCGCTTGATCGTATCGAGCAGCAGCGCGGGCGCCGGCTGATTGTCCGCCAGGGATTTACGCAAGGCATGCTCGTGGCCGGAACACAATTGACGGATCTGTAAGTTCAACTCGGCGCCGAGTCCGATCATGGGTTCGCCGAGGCGGCGGAACAATTGCTCCACAGGCCACTCAGCCACTCGTTCGTAAATCGTTTGCCAGACACCCGCGCGGTTGTACCTGAGCGGCACGGCATGAAACGCTTCGCCTAGCGGATGTTCAATCCGCCATTGCAGGCGGGCGCTGTCGTACTTCACGGCATACAGCTTGCCTTCCCGCGACAGATAGAGGTCGCCCTGAAACGGGTAAAGTCCCATTTCATTGGCCTGCAGATCCTTCGGCAAACGGATATCACACTCGTAGGGCGCAAGGTCACTTCGCCACAATCGGCGCTGGCCTCCCGGGCCTTCAATGGGCACCAAGGCGTCGACCGAAGCCGGAGCCCGGCTCCTGAACAGTATCTTACCGCCCTTCACCACCTCAGACCCGATCACCATCATGGCAATGTCTTCCGCAACACCCAGCAGGTAGGAAATGGCCTCGTGTTTCTCTCCGATTTGCCAGGACGCAAAGCCCTCATACACTTCCACAACCATCTTCACCACCGCTGCCGCCAAGACGATCTCGCCGATCACCGGCAAGAACGACAAAGCCAGCGACAATAGGCTCAGGCCGGCGTCGCGATAGGCGTCCAGGCGCGCCTGACGCGAGCGGGCGTCGACATCAGCCGTGGGTACCACCAGGTGCCGTGCGTGCGCCTTGATCTGGCTATGGCGCTGCTGCTGAAAGCTCTCGAATAAATCACCGTCGATGGGCACTTCACTTAACGGGAGATATTGCAAGACTGGCGGTACCGGTGGCCATTTTCGACTCAGCGGAGGCAACCTGGCATTCAGGGTCCGAAAGAATCGCAGCCGGTGTTTCTCGGGGACGAAGCGAGCAAAAAATTTCTGGTAAGACGGATCCCGAAGTTTCAGGGTCAGATCATGTTCCAAGTGGACAAAGTGCCTGTAGAGCTTCAGCGGGCCGTGCGGGTCATCCGGAATATAGGCAATGCAGGGTAAGGCCCAGCCCTCCACCAATTTCGCACCGATGACCACCCACCCACTCAACTCGATATCGAACATTTTCATCCAACTGCAATGAATCGGTTCGCCACCCAGCTTCAAACCGGCCTGCCCGTTGATCAGTCCCTTCAGCAAATCATAGGTCGTGGAAGAGATCTCTCCCTTCATGTAGGCGATATCCGCATTCACCGCCAGCGCCTGTTTGTCGTACTCGATAAAATGCTGCTTTACCGACAAGACGCCGTTAGCCGACGGGCCCGGAGGGTTGAACACACTGTCGATATGCGCCTGATACAAGCCCCCCAAGTCCAATGTTCGACAGAGCCAGGCAAAGTCTTCTGGGTTGAGAGACCTGTCGCCGCTCGCGGAGGACCCTGGAAACTGAATAATAGCCTGGCCCGCAAGAGCACCCTCCACGGCCTCGTCGGCGTCGAAGTTCTGCAGGGCCGCCTCAAGCAGTGTCTGACTACGGGAGAAACTAAAGAGCCGGTCCTCGAAGATACTGGACAGGTAAGCCGTATCGAGCCTGACCAACCGGGCACTCTGCACGTTCTGGTTGGCACTGACCTGTCTTTCCAGTGCCTGAACCAGGCGTGGCATGCAGAATGCGTCGATCTTTTGGAGCTGCGCCATGATTTGCCGGACTTCATGCCTGGCGGCCTCCAGGGCCAGCAGGTTCTCACGAAATGACAGGCGTGTTTGCGCAGTGGCCAGATAGAGCCAATGGGGAATTTTTTCCTTGATCGTATCGAAATGAATGCCTGCTTCGGCAGGTGTTGGGATTTGCTCAATGACGCTTTTTTCTTCCATATCAATCAACCTGGACATCCTTAGGGATGTCCAGTGTATGAATCGCCTGATGGGAAGGAGCAGTACTTATCGCTGGCGGGTGGCCTCCAGCGGTGAAGACCGACAGCGGTCAACGAGCTGGGGGGGCTTACCAGAAACGCTGCTGGATCATGCGGTTCCAGCCGTTGAGTAGCATGCGCTCGATCGAACCGCTGGCGGCCAGGCCGATGCGCTCCTGCAGGCTCTTGCGTTCGGCATAATGCAGGTGAAACAGCTCGGCGGACTTGGCGCGCTCGGCCAGGTATTCGTCGCTGGTCCGGAGTTCGTCGACCAGTTGCTTGTCCAGCGCGGCCATACCCAGCCAGACCTCGCCGGTGGCCACGTCGTCGATGGCCAGTTGCGGGCGGTAACGGGAGACGAAGTTCTTGAACAACTGGTGAGTGATGTCCAGGTCTTCCTGGAACTTCTCACGCCCCTTGTCGGTGTTCTCGCCAAAAACTGTCAACGTGCGCTTGTATTCGCCGGCGGTCAGCACCTCGAAGTCGATATCGTGCTTCTTCAGTAGCTTGTTGACGTTGGGCAACTGCGCCACCACGCCGATGGAGCCTAGCACGGCGAACGGCGCACTTATGATCTTCTCGCCGATGCAGGCCATCATGTAGCCGCCGCTGGCTGCAACTTTGTCGATACAGATGGTCAAGGGCACCCCGGCCTGGCGGATGCGCACCAGTTGCGAGGAAGCCAGGCCATAGCTGTGGACCATACCGCCGCCGCTTTCCAAGCGCAGCACCACTTCGTCCTTGGGGGTGGCCAGGGTCAGCAGCGCGGTGATTTCGTGACGCAGGCTTTCGGTCGCCGACGCCTTGATATCACCGTCGAAGTCCAGCACGAACACCCGTGGTTTGTCCTGCGGCTGCTTCTGCTTCTTCTTATCGTCCTTGCCCTGCTGCTTGCCCCGCTCCTTACGTAGCACCTTGAGCTGCCCCTTGTCCAGCAAGCTCTGCTCCAGGCGCTCGCGCAGGCCTTTGTAGAAATCGTTAAGCTTGCTGACCTGCAATTGGCCGGCGGACTTGCGTCGCCCTTTGCCACGCAACGAGGCCGCGACGACCAGCACCACGACGATGGCAATGACCAGGGTGACGGTTTTAGCCAGAAAACTTGCGTACTCGGCAAGAAAATCCACAGTGACTCCTTAAAAACGAGGCTACCCCCGGCTTTGGGGGCGTGACACCTCAAGCATACCGTCGGGACAGCCCTGCGGCCAGCCGCCGTTGCGCCAGAAAACAAGTCCCTGACAAACATTTCAAACGAGCGTATGTTTTTTTATTGACAGGTTTCTGTCATCCCCATAACCTCGCCAGAACTTCAACGTACCGGGGCGACGCGGACGTGGGCAGTATCTACTTGATTCGATATGGCTAGGCCTTCTTCAAGGTGTCTGTACGGCAGGCATTCGAATTGGACTGCTAATTCGTCAATACCTCACTCCTCCACTCCAGTTCCCTGGGCGCGAAGTGACCTTGGTGTCCGGCAACAATCAGACACACTTGCAACTGCTGAAGACACCCGACCTCCTCACCTGCCATTGAGAACCGGCTGACCGTGACCCTTGGAGTCGCTGTAATCACCCATAAAAGGATCAAATCATGACTGCTGTAGCCGATGCCGTACAAGCAATGCACGCCAAATTCAACCCAGCCGCCGCTGCCGGACTGGATCTGGTGTTCGGTTTCCGTATCGACGACACCAAGCACTTCTCGCTGGTGGTCAAGGACAGCACTTGCGAACTGCAGGAAGGCGAAAATCCGGACGCGCAAGTAACCTTGGTGATGGACAGCGAGACGCTGAAAGGCATCGTCAGTGGCGAAACCGACGGCATGCAGGCTTTCATGGTCGGCAAGCTGCGCGCTGAGGGCGACATGATGCTGGCCATGAAACTGAGCGAGCTGTTCCCGTCCCAAGACCTGTTGGAAACCGCTGGTCAGCTTCCATAGAGGTTGCCAAAAGCCAGGGATATCCCTGGCTTTTGTGTTTTACCCGCCTGGCGACTCAGTCGCTGATCAGTTGCTGGCTACCTTGTCATCTTTCTTCACGGTCTCTTCCAGCGAGAAACGACCCAGTGGATTCTGTTGGAAGTTCTCGATGTTGTTGCGCGAGATGTTGATGTACGGGCTGTAATACAAATCGATCCAGTTGACATCGGCTTTGGCCATCTTCTGCAGGTCGATGTACATCTGCTTGCGCTTGACCGGGTCGCTTTCGATGCGGGCCGCCGCCACCAGTTCCTTGACCTTCTCGTTCCGATAGCCCGTCATATAGTTGTTGTTGGTGTCGTGACCAAGGACGAAGGTGGTTTTCTGGTCGGCATCGAGAATATCGTTGGTCCAGTACATCACCGACAAGTCATAGGCCCCGTCGATCAGCATCTGCCAGCTCTGCGTCGGATCGACTTTCTGCAGGTTGGCTGTGATGCCGACCTTGGCCAGTTGCTGCTGGACCATCACCGCGATCTGCTCGTCCGCTTCGTTACCGGCATTGACCACATAGTTGAGCTTCAGGTTCGACACACCGGCTTCGCTGAGCAGCTTCTTGGCTTTCTCCGGATCGTAACGGCGTTGCAGATTGTCCGCGTAGTGGTACTGACCGCCCTTGGGAATATAGGAATAGGCCACGACTCCCTTGCCGAAGGTCACGGTGTCCACCAGCGATTTCTTATCGATCGCATAGTCCAGAGCCTCACGCACCTGCGGTTTGGCCAATTCGCCATGGGCATGGTTGATCAGCAGGTGGTCCTCGCGAGTCGAAGGGTCGAGATGGACCACCAGATTCTGGTCTTTTTGCAAGGCATCCACTCGCGAGAATGGCACGAAGATCGCCGAGTCCAACTCCCCCGCCTGGACCTTCAGCATGCGGGTATTGTCATCCGGGATGGAGATCCATTCCACGCCATCGAGGCTGACGCTGGCGGCCTGCCAGAAGTCCGGGTTCTTCTCCAGGACCACGCGATCGCCGCGAATCCATTCCTTGACGGTAAAGGCACCGGAGACCACCGGTGTCTCGGCGTAGGCATCCTCGCCCATCTTCTCGATGGCCTTTTGCGACAGCACCGAAGCGGTCGGTGAAGCCAGTTGCGAGACGAATGGCACCGAAGGAGTCTTGAGGGTGACTACCAAGGTTTGCGGGTCCTTGGCCTCGGCTTTGTCGATGAGTTTGTAGGAATCGCTCCACAGCGACGCCTTGTTATCACGGATGCGTAACAGGCTGAACGCTGCATCGCTGGCGGTGATCGCCGAGCCATCGGAGAACTTCGCCGGGCGCAGCTTGAAGGTGTAGGTCAAGCCATCGGGCGAGGTCGTCCAGCTTTGCGCCAGTCCGGGCTCCAGTTGGGTGCCGGCCTTGTCGACGCGCACCAGGGTGTCGTAGACGTTGGCGAACACCCAGGTATCGCGGTTCTGCGCACTCTTGATCGGGTCGAAGGTGGTGCTGTCTTCCCGGCAACCAATGGTCAGCACGCCTGCGGCTTGCGTCACACTTGCCGCCAACGAGCAGACCGCCAGGGCGGCGGCGCTCAACAATTTCAAATGCCTGGATCTCATGCGTATAACTCCCTGTTAGTCGATGGTAGGTTGAGTGTTTGCAACAGCGGTTCCTCGAGCACACAGCTATAGCGTTGATGCGCGAGGTAATGGGTCGGCGGTGGCGCTTCGGCGCAACCTGGCCGGGCGAGACGACAGCGCGGGTGAAAGGCGCAGCCGCTCGGAACGTTCAACGGACTCGGTGGCTCGCCGGGCAAGGGTTCGGTGGGCAGTTGACGATCCGGATCGATATTGGGGATCGAATTGATCAACGCCGCCGTATAGGGGTGGCGTGGCGCAGTGAAGACCGCCTCGACGCTGCCTTCCTCGACGATCTGCCCCAGGTACATCACCGCGACCCGGTCGCATAGGCGCCGGACGATGGCCAAGTCATGGGCGATGAACAGGATCGACAGGTTCAGGCGCTGCCGCAGCTCCAGCAACAGATTGATGATCTGACCTTGGATCGATACATCGAGCGCCGCCACGCACTCGTCGGCAACGATCAATCGTGGCTCCACCGCCAGGGCTCGGGCAATGCCCACTCGCTGGCATTGCCCACCACTGAGACTGCCCGGCTTGCGCCCGGCCAGTTCCGGCCTTAGTCCGACCAGGGTCAGCAGTTCCTCGACCCGTGCCGGAATCTTCTCAACGCTCACCTTGCGTTGCACCCGCAGCACCTCGGCAATGGTTTCGCCGATGCTCAGGCGTGGATTGAGCGCGGCATAGGGATCCTGGAAGATCATCGCGGTTTCGCGGCGCAGGCGCTCCAACTCAACCCCATGGCCCTGGGCGACATCCACCCCGTCAAACAACACCTGGCCGGCGGCGATATCGTTGAGTCGCAAGATGGCGCGGCCAAAGCTGCTTTTACCGCTGCCCGATTCGCCGACCAATCCCAGGGTTTGCCCCGCGCCCAGAGTCAGGGAAACCTCGTTGACTGCCCTCACCCACTGGCGGCTCATCCCCAGCAAACCGCCGCCTTGGGCGGCAAAGCGCACGTGCAAATCCTTGACTTCAAGCAGGTTCATGGCCGACCTCCCAACGCCAGGGGGTAATGACAGGCCACCCGCTGCCCATGTTCGATTATCCGCAGGTCCGGCAAGGTGTCACTGCAATGAGACCCCAGGTGCTGACAACGCGGATTAAAACGACAGCCTGTCGGCAGGTCACTGAGCAAGGGAGGCTGGCCGCCGATAGTGAGCAACGGCTCCTGGCCCGCGCCATCGGCCGGCTGGCACGCCACCAGCCCGGCAGTGTAGGGATGGCCCGGTCGCGCCAGCAGATCGCGCTTGCTGCCGTGCTCGCACAGGCGACCGGCATACATCACGGCAATCGAGTCGCAGGTCTGGGCCACCACGCCCAGGTCATGGGTAATCATAATCAGCGACAGCCCGCGTTGATCCCGCAGATCGAGCAACAAGCGCAGAATCTGCGCCTGTACCGTCACGTCGAGGGCGGTAGTCGGCTCATCGGCGATCAACACCTTGGGCTCGCAGCCCAGGGCCACCGCAATCATCGCCCGCTGGCGCATGCCACCGGAAAACTCGTGGGGATAGTTGTCGATGCGGCGCTGGGGATCGGAAATTCCCACCTGACGCAGTACCTCGATAGCTTGCACGCGAGCCTCACGGCGTGTGCATTGCTGGTGCTGACGGATACCTTCAGCGATCTGCTCGCCGATGCGCATCAGCGGGTCGAGGTGACTGCTGGGATTCTGGAATATCATGCCGATCTGTCGTCCGCGCATCCTGCGCATGCCGGCCTCGTCCAGCGTCAGCAGGTTCTGCCCGGCCAGCCGCACGGCGGTACCCTCGACACTCAGTCCGGCAGACGGCAGCAAGCGCATCAGCGCTCGACAGGCCAGAGTCTTGCCCGAACCGCTTTCACCCACCAGGCCGAGGATCTCGCCCTGCGCCAGATCGAAGGACAGGCGATCGACCAGGGTCAGTGGGGTTGGGCCGTTGTGGGCCAATACACTCAGGTCCTGGACTTGCAGCACCGGCGAACTCATGTGCGCGCTCCCATGGCATCGGCGACACCGTCGGCCAGCAGGCTAAAACCCATGGCCAGGGTCACGATGGCGATACCAGGAAAGGTGCAGATCCACCAGGCACTGGTAATCAGGCTCTGCCCTTCGGCAACCATGGTGCCCCACTCCGCTGTCGGCGGCTGGACGCCTAGCCCGAGATAACTCACCGCCGCGCCATTGAGCAGCACCAGCACCGCATCGGACATGGCGAACACCACCGAACCGAACAGCGCATTGGGCAGCAGGTGACGGAACAGGATGCGTCCATGACCGAAGCCGAGGCTTTTCGCCGCCAGGGCGAAATCGCTTTCCTTGAGGATCAGGATCTGCGAGCGGATCAGCCGCGCATAGGACACCCAACCCACCAGAGCCATGGCGATATAGAAGCTGGTCAGCCCAGGGCCGAGAATGGCCATGATCGCCAACATCAGGACCAGGAACGGAAAGGCCAGGACGATATCGATCAGACGCATACACAGCGTGTCGAAACGACCGCCGATATAGCCGGACAAGGCCCCCACCACGGTGCCAATCAGGAACGGGAAAATCACGCCCAACACCGATAATTGCAGGTCGACCCGGGCGCCCCAAATAACCCGCGATAGCACGTCCCTGCCAAAGTGATCGGTGCCGAACGGATGAGCCGCGCTCGGCGCCAGCAAACGCACCTCGATGTTTTGCAGGATCGGGTCGTAGGGCGCGATCCACGGCGCCAAGAGTGCCAGCAGCAGCCAGCCGCCCAGAATCACCAAGCCAAGATACATCGCCAGTCGACCGTGGCGCAGACGCAGACTGAGAGCATTGCGTCGCGCCACCATCACCTCGGCACCACTCATCGGACCTTCACCCGTGGATCGATGGCCACCGTGGCGATATCGGCGAGAAAGTTCACCGCCACCGTCGCCAGCGCCAGGACCATCGCCACGCCCTGTACCACCATGTAATCACGACCGAAAATCCCGCGTACCAGCAACTGACCGATCCCTGGAATGGCAAACAGGCTTTCGATCACCACTGTGCTGCTGATCAGCCAGCCGATATTCACCGCCAGCAGGTTGACCGTGGGCACCAGTGAATTGGGTAACACATGCCGGCGCAGGATGGCTGCCTCGGACAAGCCCCGCGCCCGGGCGGCGCTGACATGATCGGCCTGCAATTCCACCAGCATGCTGGCTCGCAAGTTGCGAATCAGCACCGAGGACAGGGCCAGGGCAATGGTCAGGCATGGCAGTACCAAGTGATGCAGCTTGTCCAGCCAGGTGCGGCCATAGCCGGTCACCGGAAACCATCCCAACTGCACGCTAAACACCAGGATCAGCATGATTCCCAGCCAGAATGCCGGCACTCCGAGGCCGCTGGTGGTGAAGACCCGCACCAGGTTATCGACCCAGCCGCCCTGGTGCCGGGCCGCCAAGGTCGCTAACGGAATCGCGATCAGCAAGGCCAGCAAGACACTGCCCAGGACCAGGACCAGCGTTGGCTCGATACGCGTGGCAATCAGCTTCAAGGTATCGACCCGATACTGGATCGATTGCCCCAGGTCGCCTTGCAGCAGGTTCTTCAGGAAATAGACATACTGCATCGGTAGCGGCTGATCGAGACCGAACTGGGCGCGGATATTCGCCAGCGCCTCTGGCGTGGTTCGCGATCCTAGCAACGCTCGCGCCGGATCGCCGGGAATCGAACGGATCAGGACAAAGGTCACCAGGCTGATGCCGAACAGCACCGGCAGCAATTGCAACGGTCGGGTCAGGATAAAGCGGTAGCGCTGCAGGTTCATGCAGTGCCCCGATGACGCTGCAGGAAGTCGAGCAGGACCGGAAAGTAGGCTTGGGGCTCCTCGTAGAACGGCATATGGCTGCTGTTGGGGAACACATGCAGCTCGACATCCCTGAGCGCCCGCTTCATCCGATAGGCACAAGCCGGAGTCAGCTCATCATGCTGACCGGTGGTGATCAGCACCGGCATCTCGAAATCGGCCATCTGCTCGATGCGGTTCCAGTCCTTCAGATTGCCGACATAGAGGAATTCATTGGGGCCCTGCATGGCCTCGTAGGGTCCCATGTTCCAGTCATTCAGCGAACGCTTGACCGGTGCCGGCCATTCATCGAGGCGGCACACATGCCGGTAGTTGAGCAAAGTGATCGCCGCCTGATATTGCGGGTGATCCAGGGTGCCCATGGCCTCATGGCGCTGCATCATCGCCACGGTTTCGCTGCCTAGGGCCGCACGCAGGCGCTGCAACTCCTGGGTCAAGTGCGGGATATCGCCGACGGTATTTTCCAGTACCAGGGTCTTGAGGTGCGCCGAATGATGGATCGCATATTCGATCGCCAGCCAGCCGCCCCAGGAATGCCCAAGCAGATGCACCCGGCCCAGCTCCAGGGTCTGACGTACCTGCTCGACTTCGGCGACGTACCGGCTGATATCCCACAATGCCGGGTCGGTGGGGCGATCGGACGCGCCGGTGCCCAATTGGTCGAACGCCACTACCCGCAGGTTCTTTTCCTTCAGCCAGCCATGGGCATCGCGCAGGTAGTCGCATGGCAAGCCCGGACCGCCGTTGAGACACAACAGCACCTCATCGCCACTCCCGTAGCTATAAACCACGACACTGTGGCCATCGACTTCTAGGGTGTAACGCTGATCCGGTTCCAGTTCGTACCACATGACGCTCTCCCTGTTGCTGGCTTTATGTAGCCTGTCGGCTTCACCCTAGCGGGGAATTTCCTAGCCCATAAGCTAGCAATTCTTATAGGTTTGATCTGGCTGTCCCTCGTCCAGACGTGGCATTCTACTTGCCTGATTTCAGGATTGAAATTTATTCAGGAGAGGAAAGGATGCAGGTCAAATTCTCTGAGGTCGATACCCGTCGCTTATCCGGCAACAACATGGATGAACTGATGGATAACGCACTGGTCCTCGCAGGTCACCTGGGATTCGATGCCCTGGTATACGACTATACGCCGGTGCCGCTGGACCACGACGGCAGTATGATTACCCCGTCAGTGCTTCAGGTCCGTAACACCCCCTCGGACTGGCACTCGCTCTGGTGCGAACAGGGTTTCTACCAGATAGATCCTGTGCAGCAGCTGGCACTGAACACTGTTTCGCCCTTTGTCTGGTCCTATCAGCCCAAGGCTGAAACCGCCCTGCAAAAGGTCATTGAGCAGCGCCATTCGCCTGTGACCAGCTACCTGCAGGACCGGCAAATGACCTGCGGTGTCAGCGTGCCGATCCATCTGCCCAAGGGTGGCTTTGCCTCCTTGACGGGCTTGCGTACAGGCAACGGTAAATATGTCCTAAAGGATGCACGACAAACTCTTACAGACTTCAGCGTTATTTCCCATGCGTTACAGGAAGTCGCCTACCCTTTATTCAGCCCGGAAATGCGCGTATATCCACTTATTCGCCTGACCCGGCGTGAACGCGAGTGCCTGCAATGGGCTGCCGAGGGGTTGACCGCCAAGGAAATAGCCGAACACCTGCATCGGTCGTTGGCCACCGTGACCCTGCACTTGACGTCCGCCATGCACAAGCTAGGGGCAAAAAACCGCGTACAGGCGGTATTGCGAGCGGCGCATTATCGGTTGCTCGACAGCTGACCCGGCAAAAACCTATCAATTCACCTAGTTATGTCGCCGAACAAGTTTCGCTATCGTGCCCTGAATCATGCACTCAGGGAGTCTGAAGAAATGGAATTCAATGAAATACGCGAAGGTTTTGCGGACTTTGGTTCGCACCGAACCTGGTACCGTGTCACCGGCGACCTGGCCAACGGTCGTACCCCCTTGGTGATTCTCCATGGCGGCCCAGGCTGTACCCATGACTATGTCGACGCCTTCAAGGACATCGCCGCCAGCGGTCACGCAGTGGTGCATTACGACCAGCTAGGTAATGGCAAATCGACCCACTTGCCTCTTCAGGACTCGTCCTTCTGGACCGTCCAACTGTTTCTCGACGAACTGGACAATCTGCTCGATCACTTGGGCATTCGCCAGCACTACGTGCTGCTCGGCCAGTCCTGGGGTGGCATGCTCGCCAGCGAGCATGCGGTGCGCCAGCCGGCAGGGCTCAAGGCGATCATCCTCGCCAACTCGCCCTCGTGCATGCGCACCTGGGTCAGCGAGGCCAATCGCTTGCGCGAGCTGTTGCCGGAGAACGTCCAACAGACCCTGCTCAAGCACGAGCAAGCCGGCACCTATAACGATCCGGAATACGTCGAGGCCTCGCGGGTATTCTATGATCGCCATGTCTGCCGTATCGCCCCATGGCCGAATGAAGTGGCCCGCACCTTCGCCCAGATCGATGCGGATCCCACCGTCTATCACGCCATGAGCGGCCCGACCGAATTCCACGTCATCGGTTCGTTGAAGGACTGGACCATCATCGACCGCCTGCATCGGATCAGGGTACCGACGCTGGTAATCTCCGGTCGCCACGATGAAGCCACCGAAGCGGTGGTCCGGCCCTATGTCGAGAACATCGCCGGCGCACGCTGGGCGCTATTCGAAGACTCCAGCCATATGCCCCATGTCGAAGAGCGCCAGGCTTGCATGGGCACGGTTGTACAATTCCTCGACGAAAGCCTCTGATACATTCCTCTGACACCACCATCACTACAAGATTTGCGGTAGCGCATCAGGCACGCTGATTACCCGGCAACACGCGCCCCTATAAGACCGGGTCCTGCTTGTACCTCTGCGGAGCGAGCATTAGATTAGCCAATAATCTCTGATCTTCAGAATAAGCAGAAGGGATAAGCATGGCGCTTACTGACCAGTCCACCAGCACCCGGGCCGGCGAAGAACTCGATGCCGAGTTGATCGATCCATACCTTAAGGCGCATATTCCAGGTCTCAGCGGCCTGCCGCGGATCAGTCAATTCCCCGGCGGTGCGTCGAACCTGACCTACCTGATCCAATATCCCGAGCAGGAGTTGGTTCTTCGGCGCCCGCCGTTCGGCCACAAAGCCAAGTCAGCTCACGACATGGGGCGCGAATTCCGCATCCTCAATCGGCTCAAGGACGGCTTCCCGTATTGCCCGAAGGCCTATGCGCATTGCAGCGACGAAAGCCTGATCGGCGCGCAGTTCTATGTGATGGAGCGGGTCAAGGGCATTATCCTGCGCTCCGACCTGCCACCGGAGCTTGGCCTCGATGCCGCCCAAACCGAGACGCTGTGCAAGAGCTTTATCGAGCGCCTGGTCGAACTGCACCGCGTCGATTACAACGCTTGTGGCCTGGGCGAGCTGGGCAAGCCCGAAGGCTATGTCGCGCGGCAGATTCGCGGTTGGAGCGAGCGTTATGAACAAGCCCTGACCCCGGACGCCCCGAAGTGGGAAACGGTCAAGGCCTGGCTGAATGACAAGATGCCCGCCGACCATCCGACATCAAGCATCGTCCACAACGACTATCGTTTCGACAATGTCATCCTCGACCCGCAAAATCCGATGCAGATCATCGGCGTGCTTGATTGGGAACTGACCACCCTTGGCAACCCGCTAATGGACCTGGGCAATACCCTCGCCTACTGGATCGAGGCCGGCGACCCGCCAGCGGTGCAACTGATGCGGCGCCAGCCTAGCCATGCGCCGGGCATGCTCAGCCGCCGTCAGGTCGTCGACTACTACGCCGAGCGTTCGGGCCAGTCGATCGACAACTTCGACTTTTACTACACTTATGGCCTGTTTCGCTTAGCCGGTATCGTGCAGCAGATCTACTACCGCTTCTTCCACGGTCAGACTCAGGACAAACGCTTTGAGCCGTTCATTCACATGAACAAGCTGCTGGAGCAGATGAGCCTGCAAGTCCTGCATAAGTCCAATCTCTGACCGCGACCACAAACAAGGGAAAAACCATGTCCAAGACTCAGTTGTTCGATCTCGACGGCAAGATTGCCTTTGTCTCAGGCGCCAGCCGTGGCATCGGTGAAGCCATTGCCCGGCTGCTGGCTCAGCAAGGCGCCCAGGTGATTGTCTCGAGTCGCAAGCTCGACGGTTGTCAGCGCGTCGCCGACGCGATCGTCGCCGAAGGTGGCCAAGCCACCGCTATCGCCTGCCATATCGGCGATATGGAACAGATCACCCAGGTTTTCGCCACCCTGCGTGAACAATTCGGACGCCTGGACATCCTGGTCAACAACGCCGCCACCAACCCGCAGTTCTGCCATGTACTGGACACCGACCTCGGTGCGTTCCAGAAGACTGTCGAGGTGAATATCCGCGGTTATTTCTTTATGTCGGTGGAAGCCGGCAAACTAATGCGCGACAACGGTACTGGCAGCATCATCAACGTGGCTTCGATCAACGGTATTTCCCCTGGAGTGTTCCAGGGTGTCTATTCGCTGACCAAGGCCGCAGTGATTAACATGACCAAGGTCTTCGCCAAGGAATGCGCGCCGTTCGGTATTCGTTGCAACGCCCTGTTACCAGGCTTGACCGACACTCAATTCGCCTCGGCCCTGGTCAAGAACGAGGCAATCCTCCAGACCGCGCTGCAACAGATCCCGCTCAAGCGTGTAGCCGAGCCGAGCGAAATGGCCGGAGCCGTGCTGTACCTGGCTAGCGAAGCATCGAGCTACACCACTGGCGTGGCGTTGAATGTCGACGGTGGCTTCCTTTCCTAGACTTTGTACGAATTGCTCCAGGCACAAGCAGGCGAGCAGGCCAGAGTTAACGGCCTCCCAAAACCGATACCGTCCGCTTAAGAAGCCTCACCGTTGGAGCCCTGCCTGGCCGGGACACCGACAACCTGCGAGCGGTTGCATAAGGCGCGCTTTTTTAGCAACGCGGTGCCGGTCTGTTCCTACAGACTGGCGCTGAGCCGGTCCGCCACGTCTTTGGGCACCCAGGCCTGCCAGACCTGCGGATGCTCCTTGAGAAACGCGCGGGCCACCTGGGCAGGCGGTTGACGCTCGTCAGCCATCTTCGCCAGCGCTTGGTTCAACAGATCGATCGGCAGATCGACCTTGGCAAAGAATGCCACCACTTGCGGGTGCTGCGCCTTGAAGGGCGTGGACACACCGATACTCAACTTCGAAGGCAGCGACCGGGTCGGCCGGGGATCGGGATTGTCGGCATCGGTCAGGGTCTTCCAGGCCTCGGCATCAAACGCTGGCTCCTGCAACTGCACCAGCTTGAACTTGCCCAGCAACGGCGTCGGCGACCAGTAATAAAACAGGATCGGCTTGCCACGACGAATTGACGAGGTGATCTCGGCATCCAGCGCCGCGCCGGAACCGCTGCGAAAGTTCACGTAGCTATCGCTCAAACCATAAGCCTTGAGCTTCTGCTTATTGACGATCTCGGAGGTCCAGCCGATCGGGCTGTTGAGGAAACGCCCCTTGTCAGGCGACTCGGGGTCCTTGAACACGTCCTTGTACCGTTTGAGGTCCTCGACACTGCGCAGATCCGGCGCCAGGGGTTTGATATCCCGCTTTGGATCGCCCTTGATCACATACTCCGGCACCCACCAGCCTTCGGTGGCGCCCTTGACGGTATCGCCCACCGCGACCACCTCGCCCGCCGCCTCGGCCTTGATCCAGACCGGGCTGCGGCCAGCCCACTCTTCGCCGATCACCTGGATATCGTTTTTGGCCAGGGCAGTTTCCAGGGTCACGGTAGTACCCGGCAACATATCCGTTGGCAACTCGTAGCCGTGCTCGACGATATAACGCAAAAGCTCGGTAATCAGGCTGCCGCTTTCCCAGTTCAAGTCGGCAAAATGAATCGGTGCGGGCGCAGGCGCTGCCTGAGCCAACAGTGACGCGATAGTGACGCAGAATACAGCCAAGGCGCTGGCCAGCCGCGCGCGAAATACTTTCATGGATCTACCTCGGTCGCTGGATAGCTTTCGACGAAAGTCGAAAGTTTCTGGATAACTCAATCAACTGACTTTAGTAGAGATTTCGGGAGCGGTGTACGTCAACTTATTCCATGCTCTGTGTCTGAAACTGCGACAACTCTCCCCGACCTTACGGACATAGGTCGCCAGCGTCATGGCATACCCCCTCTAATGCAACTCGACCTTGCGCACCCACAGGCACCGAGCATCGGTGTGTCTGGTAGAGATATCGCGGGTGAAATTCGGCCCTGCCGACGCTCACTACTCACTGGCTTTGAAAATCAACTCGCCTTTGCGCCACTTGGCGGCCTTTTTGGTCACATCCTTGAGCGTCTTGGTCAGACCTTCGCATAATTGTTCGTTGGCGGCGAAGGCCATGATAATGGTGTGACCTTCCTTGAACAGGATCCCATGCCCCAGCTCCGTGGTCACATAGGCGTAGTCGCCCAAGCCATAGACCGTCTGCTTGATGTCACGAAACTTGATATCGAACTTTCCGCCTTCGCGGCTGGGCAATACCGCTGCCCGGAAGTGATCGCCGACTTTCAGTTCAAGACGTGGCTTGTCATCGACGACCAACGCCGTTTCGGTGTCTATTTCGGCGATATAGATACCTTCAGCGGTTTGTTCGGTGATGTAGACAAAACGTGATTGAAACTGCTTGACCAGTTTGGCCCGCAGATCGCCCAGTACAAATAACGCGTGCATATCGAGATTGCTGACTGCCAACGAAAAACCCTCAAACCCAAAGAATGAAACCGCCCCGCCAGAGGTCGGGCGGCACAGGACATTCGGCGACTGCCGACGGTGACTCACTGGAAACCCTGATGACTGCAAATCGGCCTTGCGCAGACCGCCGGGGAACACAGGAAGACTAAAGGATCCAAAACCCTATTACTTCTGCGAACAATCACCAGAGCGTGAAGGAAAACGCCGCGTATTGCTGACTCCAGAAAGTGAGGCAGAGAAGTTACGGGAATCCCTTTCCTGAAAAAAATAGTTTCCGACGTACAAGTAAAATAATGCCCCGAATGAACCAAACCTCAAAGCACCGGTTGATTCTAGAACACGTCGACCTGTTGCGGCTATTCAAACTACTGACAATGGATATCAAACAAGACAAAAAAGCAGCGATTGGTATCGGCTTGACCTCTGGCCGGACAGGCGCCAGGAAGAAATTTTCTGCTGCCAGTCCCTGCACCGCCGTTGTACGCCATGACGGAAAAAACTTTCCGGCGATAGTCAGCATCAGCCCACGCTGCAAGCTGCAAGCTGCAAGCACTCCGAGTCCATGTCAGCACCGCTAATAGTCTGCACGGTTACCTTAGCTCAGGTTCGGAAGCCACAAGCCCACACCCAAGACGCCGTGACGAATCATAGCTCGCTATGGGGGGAGCAGCAACGCCGATCAGCGGTTGGTCGCCTCCTAAATTGACTAACAGAACTAGTCACACAGGCCACTAGGCGGCGCTGAACACGCCCGGCGCTTCAAGCCCATGCAGTTGCGCCAACCACGCCTCCCGGCATTCTTGCGCTTCGAGCCGAGTGGAAAAGGCCGTGCCACGGCGCTCTCCATTCACCAACACAACCCAACATACCCGTTGTCCAGACGACTGCAGCATGGCCGGAACGCCGCTGCCGATCATCACCACCACATCGATCTTGCTGTGCATAAAGGATCTCCCGTCATAGCTGGTGGCTCATCATAGATGACCAATACCGACGGGAAAAAGCTATGGGCGCGATAGCCCTTTGCATCGATGATAACGATCAACGCTTGCGGGCGGCGTGGGGCGCATTTTCCGGTTTGTAGCCCAGGCGCAGGCCGCCCCAATGCTGGCCCTTGACCATGATCGGTACTGACAGATCATGCATCAGCTCACCGGTATCGCGGGTATAGGTCTGCAAGAGCAGCGGTTGCCGGTGACTGCCACAGCGAACGCCGGTGCGGTCATCGAACTTGCGCTTGGTCCGGTTCTGCAGGGTGTCTTTCGCTACATCGCCGGTCAAGGGCTGGGAAAATGCCTGGTTATGGGTTGGCACATACCCCTGGGGGGTGCAGGCAATGGCAAATACCAGCCCCTCATGTCGGCTCAACAGCGGTTCCTGAATCGTCGGCAACACCTGGTCGGTGTAACGATCGAAGCGGGTCTGGAACTTCGCCGGCGAGGTGTTGGCGATCGCCAGGTAATTACGGTCGAACAGGTCGTCGAGGCTGATCCGACTCTGTTCGATATCCGCCTCGAAGCGTGCGGCGATCTGCTCGGCGCCTTCACGAGCCAGGTCGTAGATACGCTGGTGATAGTCGTCCAGACCAATCTCAGCCAGGCGCTCGCTGATGGTTTCCGCCTGCCCTTCCATTTGTACGGCGGCTTCGGCCAGGCCACGGGTCTGTTGGTCGCTCGCCGCCAGGTCGCTGCGCATCTGCTCTACCGCAACAAACAGGCTACCCAACTGTTCACGGTTATTGTGCGCGCCCCGAGCAATTTCACTGACCTGACTTTCGACTCCAGCAGCCAGGCGGGCAATATTTTCCAGATACGCACCGGTATGTTCGACCTGTTCGACACCGTTGTTGAGATCCATGGACAATTGCTGGATCTGCTCCACCACCTGGGCAGTGCGTTGCTGGATATCAGCGACCATCACCCCAACCTCATCGGTGGCGGTCGCTGTGCGACCGGCCAACCCACGGACTTCATCGGCGACTACGGCAAAACCGCGGCCATGCTCCCCGGCGCGCGCAGCCTCGATGGCGGCATTGAGTGCCAGCAGGTTGGTCTGGCTGGCAATCGCCTGGATCACCAAAGTCACCCGCTGGATCTCCTCGCTACGCAGGCTCAGGGCTTCGATCAGCTCCCGGCTGGCGCCGGCACGCTGGCTGAGTTGATGCATGCGCGTGATCGACTCCGACAGCAGCGCATGCCCTTCGGCACCGCTCCGGCGTGCTTCGCTGGCGCAAACGAGCGCTTGCTGGCTCAGTAGCGACGTGGCTTGTTCGGTGTCGAGCATCATTTCGGCGCTGCTGACGATCTGCGCCGCGGCGCCGAGTTGCGACTGCAGCTTGCCGGCCAATTGCTTGACCGAAAAGGCCACGCCGGCGGCGGACAACGCATTATGGCTGGTCACATAGGACAAATCACGAGTCAGCTCGCCCAAGGCGCTGTTGCCGGGGACAACGGCAACCGCTACCTGGCGCGACTTCAAGTGCGGCAGCCAGACCAGCAGCAGCGCTAGTGGCAGGCAGGCGACCAATGGCCAGTCGGCATAGGCCATGGCTGCCAACAGCAACGTCAGCCCGACACTTTGTATCAACACTCCCCACCAATGCGAGCTGGACTTCGACTGCACTGGCGATTGCGTCAGGGCCTCAGACAGAATTCCTTCTCCAGACATGTGCATTACCTACTTTCAGTTTCTAGTTATTTTCTTGCATTAAACGCCACTACAAGGCCATTAGCCATGCTCCATTAGTGGTAATCGCAAGCGCGGAATCTGAAAGCAGAAAAAGGATGTGGCGAGGTCTTGGGAGAGTGAGTTCAACAGGTGGCGAGCAGGCTGGCCTGATCGCCACGAAAGCTGAATCAGGCCTGACGCTGATGCTTATCGATCTGCTCGTGGCGCTCTTGAGCTTCGATGCAGTACTTGGTGGTCGGGCTGATCAACAGGCGCTTGAGGCCAATCGGATCGCCACTGTCGTCACACCAGCCGAAGGAATCTTCACGAATGCGATCCAGAGCCTGTTCCAGCTGTGGCAGCATGCGCTGGTCGCGGTCAATCGCATTCACCAGCCAGGTGCGCTCTTCTTCAACGGATGCGGCGTCGGCCGGGTCTGCCGGGGTATCGAGGCTTTCGATAGCAATACGGTTCTGCTCGATACGCGCGTGGGTTTCGACTTTCATTGCCTGCAGCAGCTCGGTGAAGAAAGCCAGTTGCTCGGCGTTCATGTAGTCGTCCGCCGGCATGGCCAGCAACTTTTCCTTTGTCATTGACTTCTCTATAGAAAATACGTGCATTAAGGCGAATTAGGGAGCGTCCTGAGCACCTGAGGGGATGCACAGAAAGGCGCCGTCCATTCCAAGCGCCACCCGGCACTCAATTTACGAGGGGCGGCAGTCTAAGGCCGAGTTATCGAGTCAGCAACTGAAATGACAGCAAAAATCCTCCGATAGCTTCGGACGAGCGTCCTGGAGCCCTTTCATGGATGCGCATCGGAGTGTGTTTATAACAAGAAATTTCGTTCAGTGCCCGCACTCAGGGGACAAACGGCACAACTGAGGGTTGGGCTAATCCGGAAAAAAGCCGCCGGGGCGCTCAAAAGCTTTATCGGAACGCCGCCCGACAAGCAACGCTCCCACCTCGGAAGCCTGAGCTCTAGCGCTTGAGCTTGCGCTTGTTGCGGTATTGGTCAATAACCACCGCGATCACGATGATCAGGCCCTTGATGATGTCCTGGATATAGGCGTCGACTCCGACAAACGTAAAACCGCTGGCCATGACCCCGAGAATCAGCGCACCGATCACCGTGCCGGTAATACGCCCCACGCCGCCGGCCAGGCTGGTGCCGCCGATGACCGCCGCGGCAATCGCGTCCAGCTCATAGGACATGCCCATTCCGGCCTGCCCGGTAGCTGCTCGGGCTGAAGCCACCACCCCGGCCAGCCCGGCGAGGAGCCCGGCAATACTATAGACGATCACCAGATGGCGCTTGACGTTGATCCCCGAGGTGCGGGCCGCCTGCATATTGCCGCCGATGGCATAGGTGTACTTACCGTACTTGGTGTAGCGCAGGGCGATATGGAAGATCACCGCCACCACCAGGAAAATGATCACCGGCATCGCCCCGTGACCGATGGCCGTGTAGGCGTCCGAGAGCATGCTCACCGGCTGCCCTTCGGTGTAGTATCGAGCCAGGCCTCGGGCCGAGACCATCATGCCGAGGGTCGCAATAAAAGGCGGGATCCCGGTCACGGCGATGATGCTGCCGTTGATCGCCCCCGCCAGCAGCCCGACACCCAGCCCAGCCGCCAGCGGTATCCACACCGGCAGGTCGGTCAGCGACGGAAACACTGCCCGGGAAAAGTCCGAGGTCTGCGCCAGGCTGGCGGCAATCATCGCCGACAACGCCAGCACCGAGCCGGAGGACAGGTCGATCCCGGTGGTGATGATGACCTGGGTCACGCCGATGGCCAGCAGGCCGATCACCGATACCTGCAGGATCATCAGCACCAGACGCTGGGAACTCATCAGAAAGCTTTGATCGCGGACGATCCAGCCGGCCAGCTCGAAGACCAGGCCAATCCCGATCAGTACCAGGAAGATGCTCAGTTCGCTCGGCAACCGTCGACGGTGCTTGATCGGTGCCAGGGCGGGCTTGTTGTCCGCCGGTTTGTTTTCCAGGACTGCGCTCATGACCGCTTATTCTCCTTTGCCACCGACAGACCCCGGTATGCGGTGCCCACCTTGATAAAGTCAGTGAATCGCCGCAATACCCGACGCCAGTTGCATCACCCGCTCCGAAGTCGCTTCGCCGCGGTCCAGGACCCCCATCAGGTCGCCTTCATGCATGACCATCACTCGGTCGCTCATGCCCAGCACTTCCGGCAGTTCCGAAGAAATCATGATCACCGCCATGCCCTCGCCAGCGAGGTAAGCGATCAGCCGATAGATCTCGGCCTTGGCCCCGACATCGATGCCACGGGTCGGCTCATCGAGGATCAGCACCCGTGGGTTGGTCATCAGCCAGCGCGCAAGCAAGGCTTTCTGCTGGTTGCCGCCAGACAGGGTATCGATACATTGCTCCAGAGACGGGGTCTTGACCCGCAGTTTCTTGCACATGTCCTCGCACAGGGCACGCAGGGCCTTTTGTTGGATAAAACCGTTGCCGACGTAGTGTGGCAATACCGCCATTTCCATGTTCTCCAGCACCGACAGGCAAGGGAACAGGCCACTGAGTTTGCGATCCTCGGTCAGCAGCGCAAAACCCCTCTCGATCGCCAGATGCGGATCGCTGATTCGCAGCAACTTGCCGTCCAGGCGGATCTCGCCACCGCTGGCGGGGGTAATGCCGAACAAGGTTTGCGCAATATTGGTCCGCCCGGAGCCCATGAGACCGGCAATCCCGAGGATTTCCCCGGCATGCAGGTCGAACGACACGCCCTGGAAGACCCCATCCAGGCGCTGGTCCCGTACCGACAGCAGCAACTCGCCGATAGGCTTCTCGCGCACCGGGAACAATTGATTCAGCTCACGCCCGACCATCATCGAGATCAGGCTGTCGCTGTCCATGTTGTCGGCCCGCTGCAGGCCGATGTACTGGCCGTCGCGAAACACCGCGACTTCATCGGCGATGCTGAAGACTTCGTTCATCTTGTGGGTGATATAGACGATGCCCTTACCCTGGGACTTGAGGTCGGCGATGATCGAGAACAGGTGAGCGACCTCCTTCTCGGTGATGGCCGAGGTGGGCTCGTCCATGATCAATACGTCCGAATCGTAAGACACCGCCTTGGCGATCTCGACCATCTGCCGTTCCGCGATGCTCAAGTTGCCCACCAGCTCTTGCGGGTCGAGGTCGATACGTAGACGATCGAGTAAGTGCGTGGTGCAACGATGCATTTCGCGATGATCGATCATGTGGAAGCGATTGAGTTGCTCGCGCCCGATCCAGATGTTCTCGGCGATGCTCATGTGCGGCATCAGGTTGAGTTCCTGGTGGATCATCGCGATCCCCGATTGCAACGCCATCAAGGGGGCATCGAAGGTCACTGGCTTGCCACGCAGGCGCAGTTCGCCAGCGTCCGGCGGATAGATGCCGGCGACGATTTTCATCAAGGTCGACTTGCCAGCCCCGTTTTCGCCCATCAGCGCCAGCACCGAACCAGGGCGAACCCGCAACTGTACATTGGACAGGGCAATCACACCGGGGAAGCTCTTGCTGACGTTGATCACTTCCAGCAGGTAGGGCGAACCGCCAGCGGTGGCGTTGACGGTGGACGCAGCAGTCACGCTAGCGAGCATGGTTAGGGACTCCTCAGCTCGGGGTGGGCAAGGCGTCACGAATTACCCTGCCGGTTTATTGTTGTTATTGAGACGAAGCTTGTTTGAAATCCTTGACGTTTTGTGGGGTGATCAACCTGTACGGCACCCATACCACGGCTTCGACCGGCTCCTTCTTGATCATTTTCATCGCCGTGTCGATAGAGCCGTCGGCCTGGCCCTTGGCATCCTGGAATACCGAGACGGTCAGATCGCCTTTCTCCACGGCCCGCAAGCCGTCCGGCGTGCCATCGACCCCGGCGATCAGCACACTGCCTTTCTCCACCCCGGCCTGTTTCAGAGCCATGGACGCGCCGATGGCCATTTCATCGTTGTTGGAGACCACTGCATCGAACTTACGACCCTGGGTCAGCCAGTCATTGGTCAGGTCCATGCCTTTGTTGCGCAACCAGACTCCGGTCTGCTCCTGGTCGATCTTGATGTTCGGGTATTTGGCCAGGACTTCCTTGACACCCTTGGTGCGATTGGCGGTGGAGTTGTTGGCGAGGTCACCCAGCAGGATCACGATCTCGCCTTTGCCGCCCAACTTGTCGGCCAGGTACTGCATCTGCATCTGGCCGGCTTCCAGGTCGTTGGAAGCGACGCTGACCACGCCCTTGGGCAGGTTCAGGTCGTCGGGACGGCGGTTGACGTAGACCAGTGGGATGCCGGCCTTGACCGCAGCTTCGGTGATTTTCCGGGTGGCAGCGGTGTCCACCGGGTTGACCACGATGGCATCCACCTTCTGACTGATGAAGCTTTCCACTTGGCTCAACTGCTTGACCACGTCACTGCGGGCGTCTTCGAACTGCAGCTTGACGCCCTCGGGTATCGATTGAGCTTTCTTGTCCATGTTCTCGCGCAGGTAGGTCAGCCAGGTGTCGTCGAACTGCGACATGCTGACGCCAATCCTCAGGTCGGCCATGGCCGCGCCGCTGGCGAACAGCAGAGACAAGGCCAGCGAAGCGAAACGAATCTTGGTGTCCATGAATATTCTGTCTCCACAATTGTTGTTGATTTTATGAGGGAAGCCTTTCAGAGCACTCCTTTATTTCAACGCACAGGCACGCTGCCCTTGCGTTCGACAGCACAGCGGCATGAGGTTCCAGAGCGCAAAACGAGGATGCGGGCGCGAGGCACTCGCATGGGCGGTGAGGTGAGGTACGTCGCAGACGCAGTGCGGCAGTGAAGGTTTTCATCGACGGCACCTGTTGTTTTTGTTGGTTCGCCCGCAGCAGACTCAATGAATCTGAATCGGCGAGACATGATAAGTCGGCAACCTGCAAATGACTTTATTGGAAAATAATTTCCATATCAACACTTTTTAGAATTATTTATTCTGCCGAAATGAGAAGTTATTTGCCAATGGTTAGGTAGCCCTTCGTCATGGCCGGGGCCGGCAGGGATTCGTACCGGCGTGCTGCGGGCAACCCCGAGGAACGTTAAGTCCAGCAGATTGAGGCACTCATGGAGGGTGGTCCGTGGCGTGGCGGGGCCAATGAATCATTTCCTGAATACAGGCTGTCTGGATGGCAAAAAGGACAGGTTGTTGATCCATCTTTCATAGGCTTTTCACATTTCAGCGTTTACCGTAGGCCCATGTCCGATCTTATGTCAGGGAGTCTATGAAAATCATGAAGATACCACTCTTGCACAGCAGTGCCTTTCCAGGTTTCAGGCGTTAGTCCCCGGATGCCGATTAATGTATTGGCATCCTTTCATGGGTTGTTCCGTGTCCGCCGCTATGACTGGTACAGGCCGATTGAGGCGTATACGAGTCCGATTTGCCACACGATGACACCGATCATCGTCTGCATTATTGAAACCATTCTGGAAAGAAACCTTTGAAACCTTATCCAATCCAGCGCGTATCGATCGTCATACCGGTCTACAACGAAGAACAGAGCCTGCCCGAGCTGTTGCGTCGTACCCAAGCGGCTTGTGCGCAACTGACCCAGGACGTGGAAATCATCCTGGTCGATGACGGCAGCCGTGATCGCTCCGCCGAGATTCTTCAGGAAGCCGCCGAACGCGAAGACAGCCCGGTCGTTGCGGTCATTCTCAATCGCAACTACGGCCAGCACGCCGCGATCATGGCTGGGTTCGAACAATCCATCGGCGATGTGGTGATTACTCTGGATGCCGACCTGCAAAATCCGCCGGAAGAAATTCCGCGCCTGGTGGAACAGGCCGCGCTGGGTTACGACGTCGTCGGTACCGTGCGCAACAATCGCCAGGACTCGGCCCTGCGTCGCTGGCCGTCGCGCCTGATCAACCTGGCCGTGCAGCGCTCCACCGGGGTAGCCATGAGCGACTACGGGTGCATGCTGCGCGCCTACCGTCGCAGTGTCGTCGATGCCATGCTCGCCTGCCGCGAGCGCAGCACCTTTATCCCCATCCTGGCCAATAGCTTCGCCCGCCACACCACCGAGCTGCTGGTGCAACACGCCGAGCGTGAGCACGGCGACTCGAAATACAGCCCGATGCGCCTGATCAACCTGATGTTCGACCTGGTCACCTGCATGACCACCACGCCCCTGCGGCTATTGAGCATCATTGGCTTCACCATGGCTGGCCTCGGTGTACTGTTCGCGCTGATGCTGATCGTCCTGCGCCTGATCTTCGGTGCCGCGTGGGCCGGTGACGGTATGTTCGTGCTGTTCGCCGTGCTGTTCGTGTTCACCGGCGGCCAGTTCATCGGTATGGGCCTGTTGGGCGAATACCTGGGGCGTATGTATAGCGATGTCCGCGCCCGCCCACGATTCTTTATCGAAAAAGTGTCGCGTAGCCAACCGCGTTCCAGCAGCGCCAGCACTGAATGTTCTTCTACCACTCCCGCCAATCAGGTCGCATCATGAGTCCCAAAGCCGTTGTCTTCGCCTATCACGATATCGGTTGCGCAGGCATCGAAGCCCTGCTGAACGCTGGCTATGAAATTGCCGCGGTGTTTACCCATGCCGACGACCCGAAGGAAAAAACCTTCTACGGTTCCGTTGCCCAACTGTGCGCACTCAAGGGCATCCCGGTGCATGCACCGGAAGACGCCAACCACCCGCTGTGGGTCGAGCGCATCGCCAAACTGAGTCCGGACTTCGTCTTCTCCTTCTACTATCGCAACCTACTCAGTGAAGAACTGCTGAGCATCGCCAAGAAGGGTGCATTCAACCTGCACGGTTCGTTGCTACCCCGTTATCGCGGTCGCGCGCCTGCCAACTGGGTGCTGGTCAACGGCGAAACCGAGACTGGCGTGACCCTGCACCGCATGGTCAAGCGTGCCGATGCCGGCGGCATCCTGGCGCAGAATCGGATCGCCATCGAACGTTGCGATACCGCCCTGAGCCTGCATTCCAAGCTGCGTGACAGCGCCGCCAGCCTCTTGCGCGACGTCCTGCCACAACTGGCTCAAGGCGAGCTGAGCGAAACCGTTCAGGACGAATCCCAAGCCAGCTACTTCGGTCGTCGTACCCCGGCTGACGGCAAACTGGTCTGGAGCAAGCCAGCCGAAGAACTGTTCAACCTCGTTCGCGCGGTCACCCAGCCTTACCCAGGGGCGTTCTGCGCCGTGGGCGAGCACAAGCTGATCGTCTGGGCCGCCGATGTCGTCAAAGGCGACGAAGGCCGGGCGCCGGGCGGGGTGATCAGCGTGGACCCGTTGCGTATCGCCTGTGGTGAAGATTCGCTGCGGATCAATGCCGGCCAGCGCAATGAAAACGGCCTGTTCCTCAGCGGCCCGCAACTGGCCAGTGAACTGGGCCTGGTTGAGGGGTCCGTGCTGCGGGGCGCCGAGTCGGGCCGTAAGCCACGGCGCACCCGTGTACTGATCCTGGGGGTCAACGGCTTTATCGGTAACCACCTGTCCGAGCGTCTGCTGCGTGACGACAAGTACGAAGTCTATGGCCTGGACATCGGTTCCGATGCCATCGAGCGTCTGCGCAGCCATCCGAACTTCCATTTCGTCGAAGGCGATATCAGCATCCACTCCGAGTGGATCGAGTATCACATCAAGAAGTGCGATGTAGTCCTGCCACTGGTAGCCATCGCCACTCCGATTGAATACACCCGCAACCCGTTGCGCGTCTTCGAACTGGACTTCGAAGAAAACCTGAAGCTGGTGCGTTATTGCGTCAAGTACAACAAGCGCGTGATCTTCCCGTCGACCTCCGAAGTCTACGGCATGTGCCAGGACAAGAACTTCGACGAAGACACCTCGAACCTGATCGTCGGCCCGATCAACAAGCAACGCTGGATCTACTCGGTCTCCAAGCAACTGCTGGACCGTGTGATCTGGGCCTATGGCGCCAAAGGCTTGAACTTCACCCTGTTTCGCCCGTTCAATTGGATGGGCCCGCGCCTGGACTGCCTGGACTCGGCTCGTATCGGCAGCTCCCGTGCCATCACCCAACTGATTCTGAACCTCGTGGAAGGCACGCCGATCCGCCTGTTCGACGGCGGCGAGCAGAAACGTTGTTTCACCGACATTGCCGATGGCATCGAGGCCCTGGCACGTATCGTCGACAACGAGAACGATAGCTGCAACGGCCAGGTGATCAACATCGGTAACCCGGACAACGAAGCCAGCATCCGCCAGCTGGGCGAAGAGCTGCTGCGTCAGTTCGAAGCCCACCCGCTGCGCGGCAACTTCCCCCCGTTCGCGGGTTTCCGCGAGGTGGAAAGCAAGGCGTTCTACGGCGCAGGCTACCAGGACGTGGAACATCGCAAGCCGAGCATCGAAAACGCCAAGCGCCTGCTGAACTGGGAACCTAGCGTCGAGATGAGCGAAACCATCGGCAACACGCTGGATTTCTTCCTGCGTGAAGCCATGCTCGAAATCGCGGACCAGCGCTGATGCAGGCTGGACTTCGCATCGATGTGGACACTTACCGTGGCACCCGTGAAGGTGTGCCGCGGTTGCTGGAATTGCTCGACGAGGCCCAGGTCAAGGCGACGTTCTTCTTCAGCGTCGGGCCGGACAATATGGGGCGCCACTTGTGGCGCCTCATCAAGCCGCGATTCTTCTGGAAGATGCTGCGCTCCAAGGCTGCCAGCCTGTACGGCTGGGATATCTTGCTGGCCGGCACGGCCTGGCCGGGCAAGCCGATCGGTCGCGACTTGGGGCATCTGATGCGCCGGACCCTGGCCGCCGGCCATGAAGTCGGCCTGCACGCCTGGGATCATCATGGCTGGCAGGCTAATGCAGGGCGTTGGAGCGCAGTCGAATTGATCGAACAGATCCGTCGCGGTGTCGACTGCCTGAGCGATATCACCGGGCAAGCCGTCGAATGCTCCGCCGTCGCCGGATGGCGTGCGGATGAGCGCGTCGTGCAAGCCAAGGAGCATTTCGGCTTTCGCTATAACAGCGATTGCCGGGGGCACGGCCTGTTTCTGCCAAGGTTGGCGGATGGCAGCCTGGGCACCCCGCAGATTCCCGTGGACCTGCCGACCTTCGACGAAGTCGTTGGCGCGGACCTGGCCGCAGAGAATTTCAACGCATTCATTCTCGACCGGTTCGGCCCGGCGCGACTGAATGTCTACACCATTCACGCAGAAGTAGAAGGGATTCTGATGGCAAGTGATTTTCGTCAACTACTGGCTCAAGCCAGCGCACGCGACATTGAGTTTCAACCCCTGGTCAATCTGCTACCGGCGCAACGTGACCGGTTGCCGGAAGGACGGCTGGTACGCGGCGTTCTTAACGGTCGCGAAGGCTGGCTGGGGGTACAGCAAGGATGACTAGACGCTGGGCTTTGCCATTACTGTTCCTCGCTTTCCTGCTGTTTTACCTGGCGCCGCTGGCAACCAAGGGCCTGTGGATCCCGGATGAGGCTCGCTACGCACAAATCGGCCAGGAGATCCTCCTGCGCGGCCACTGGGCCGCGCCGCATTTCATGGAACTGCGCTACTTCGAGAAACCTATCGCTGGCTATTGGATGATTGCCCTCGGCCAGGCGCTCTTCGGCCATAACCTGTTCGGCGTGCGTTTCGCCTCGGCCCTGAGCACCGGCCTGAGCGTGCTGCTGGTCTACCTGCTGGCCGCACGCCTGTGGAACGATCCACGCAAGAGCTTCGCCGCCGCCATCCTGTTCATGAGCTTTGGCCTGATTGCCGGACAGGCCGGTTACGCCAATCTCGATCCCCAGTTCACCTTCTGGGTCAACCTGAGCTTTATCGCGCTGTGGCTTGCCATCGACAGCACCACGAAAAAAGCCCGTTTGCTGTCCTGGGCCGCGCTGGGTTTCGCCTGCAGTTGGGGCTTTATGACCAAGGGTTTTCTCGCGCTACTGCTGCCGGTGCTGATCGCCCTGCCCTACATGATCTGGCGCAAACGTTTCGGCGAATTGCTCGGTTATGGCCTGGTGGCGGTGTTCGTGGCGGCGTTGGTCAGCCTGCCCTGGGTGATTGCCGTGCATCTCCAGGAGCCGGACTACTGGCGGTTCTTCTTCTGGCACGAACATATCCGTCGCTTTGCCGCCGAAGATGCCCAGCATGGTCGCCCATGGTGGTTCTATCTGCCACTGATGGTCATCTCCAGTCTGCCCTGGGCGGCTTATCTACCGGCCACCCTCAAGGACGCCTGGAAGAGCCGTGGCCAACAGATCAGCGTGTTCCTGTTGCTGTGGTTGCTGCTGCCGCTGGCGTTCTTTAGCCTGAGTCGGGGCAAGTTGCCAACCTACATCATGCCGTGCCTGATGCCGCTGGCCCTGCTCATGGGGCATTCGCTGATGGAGCGCATTGCTCGCGCCGAAGCTTCGGTGCCACGCCTCAATAGCCTGCTCAACCTGGTGCTGGGCCTGCTCGCGGCGGCTGCACTGGTGTTCTTCCAACTGAAGAAGCCCTTCTACCACGACGAGCCCGTTCACCTGACACTGTTGTGCCTGATGATTGCCGGCTGGATTCTGCTCAACGTCATATCGCTGTTCAGACCGCTGAAATACTGGGCCCTTCCTGCCTTGGGCATGGGCTTGTTGGTAGCGCTAGTGCCCACGGCCATGCCCAGCATTGTCGTGCATAACAAGATGCCTGACCAATTCATCGCCGAACATAGTCTGGAATTGAGCAAGAGCCACCGTCTGCTGAGCAACGACCTGGGCGCTGCCTCGGCCCTGGCCTGGCGCCTGAAACGTACCGACATCACGCTCTACAACACCAGGGGCGAACTAAAGTACGGCCTCGGCTACCCGGAAGCCACCGAGCGTACCCGCGACATGACGCAGATCCAGGCCTGGATGGACGATGCCCGGCGTGAAGGCCAGGTCGGCGTGGTGATGCGCCTCAAGGGCGCAGAAGAACAGCGCGAAATCGCCATGCTGCCAAAGGATTACACCCGCTACGAGGATGGCAATATAGTCATCCTGATTTTTCCGCAAAGCGCCTCATGACCCTGCTCCTTGTCCTCGGCGCCTGCCTGCTGACCTGCCTGGGCCAGGTGGCCCAGAAGCTCGCCGTGGAAAGCTGGCGCGAGAACGCCATCGGCCTGCTCGGCAAACTGCGTTCGCCCTGGTTGTGGCTGGCCTTGGCCTGCCTCGCGCTCGGCCTGCTGGCGTGGTTGCTGGTCCTGCAACGACTGGAGGTCGCGATTGCCTATCCGATGCTCAGCCTGAACTTTGTGCTGATCACCCTGGTGGCGCACTACCTGTTCAAGGAACCGATTGATCGCCATCACTGGTTCGGCGTGACGTTGATTATTGCCGGTGTGGTATTGCTGGGGTTGCATCTATGAACCTGTGTCGCGGTTTCACTTTCGCTGGCGCCAGCGTCCTGCTGGTCAGTGGTGCCCAATTGGGTATGCGCTGGGGCATGACCCACTTGCCCGAGCCCAGCCAGTGGTTGGACACACTGATGATCGGCGATATCTCCTGGCTGGCGCTGGGCGTGGTCGGCGCCTCGATCCTTGCCTACGCACTGTCGATGCTCTGCTGGCTGGCCACCCTGCGCGACCTACCGCTGGGGCGTGCCTATTCGTTGCTCAGCGTGAGCTACGCGCTGGTCTACTTGCTGGCCGCCAGCCTGCCGTTCTTCCACGAAAGTTTCAGCCTTTCCAAGACACTGGGGGTGGCGCTGGTCATCCTGGGTGTGCTCACGATCAACTCTCCACGTACACCCCGTCCTAGGGACTCCGTATGAAAATCAGCGTAATGGGTAGCGGTTATGTCGGCCTGGTACAGGCGACTGTTCTGGCCGAAGTGGGTCACGATGTCGTGTGCATGGACGTTGATCAGGACAAGATCGAATTGCTGCGCAAGGGCCATATCCCGATCTTCGAACCAGGGCTGGAGATCATGGTCAAGGCCCAACTGGAAAGTGGCCGCCTGCATTTCTCCAGCGACCAGAAACTGGCGATCGAGCACGGCCAAGTGTTGTTTATCGCCGTCGGCACACCGTCGGACGAGGATGGCTCGGCCGATCTCAGGTACGTTCTTTCGGTCGGCGATGCCGTTGCCCGTTATCGCTTCGAGCCGCTGATTCTGGTGGAAAAATCCACCGTACCAGTGGGCACGGGCGACGCCCTGCGCGCGCATATCGAAAGCGCCTTGCGCAAAGCCGACCGCGAACTGGAGTTCGATATCGTCTCCAACCCGGAATTTCTCAAGGAAGGCTCGGCGGTGGAAGATTGCCGTCGTCCGGACCGTATCATCATCGGCTGCGAGCGTGAGGCAGTGCGTGAAGTGATGCGCGACCTCTACGCGCCGTTCAACCGCAACCACGACCGCATCATGTTCATGGATCTGCGTAGCGCGGAACTGACCAAGTACGCTGCTAACTGCATGCTGGCAACCAAGATCAGTTTTATCAACCAGATTGCCGAGCTGGCCGAACACCTGGGCGCGGACATCGAAGCTGTGCGCATGGGGATAGGCGCCGACCAGCGGATCGGTTATCACTTCATTTATCCGGGCTGCGGCTACGGCGGTTCATGCTTTCCCAAGGACATGCGCGCGCTGATCCGCAGTGCCGAGGTAGCCAACTGCTCAAGCGACCTGCTTCGGGCAGTGGACGCCATCAACGAACGGCAGAAACACAAGCTGTTCGACCGTATCAACGCATTCTACAAAGGCGACCTCAAGGGCAAGACCTTCGCGCTCTGGGGCCTGGCCTTTAAACCCAACACCGACGACATGCGCGACGCGCCAAGCCGTGTGTTGATGGAGGCTTTGTGGGCTGCCGGCGCCCAAGTACGGGCCTTCGACCCGCAAGCCATGCAGGAAACCCAACGCCTCTATCCGGACGAGCCGGGCCTGTCGCTGATGGGCACGCCGGAGGCGACCCTGGTCGGGGCCGACGCATTGATCGTCTGCACCGAATGGCAGCAATTCAAGGCGCCGGATTTCGATCGGCTCCAGCAGCGCCTCAAGGCCCCGGTAATCTTCGACGGGCGCAATCTGTATGACGCCAACCGCATGCAGCGCAAGGGCTTTAGCTACTTTGCCATTGGCCGCGGTGCGTCCCTCGATCTACCGGTGACCCGTCACGATCAGGGCTGATCGCTGAGTCGGGGTTACTGGAGATAGACACAGGGCACGGCCATTTCCGAATGGCCGCGGTTTAGTTCCTTGCGGGCCTACCCGCTTTTTTTCAGGTGCATGGCCGTGACATCGACGTGCTCTTCACGCACTACCCTGAATCGGCACTCCCTCGGCCTGGGCCTGATTGCCCTGTTGCTGTTTCTTGCTGGGGTCCATCAGCAAGCCGTCATCGGCTTCGACTCGCGCTTCGTGTTGTTCGCCCAGGAAATGCTCCGTCACGGTCCGGGATTCTTCCCCACCACCTACGGTGAACCCTATCCCGACTATTCGGCGTTCTCGACCTTCCTGGTCTGGCTGTGCGCCCTGCCCTTCGGTGCGGTCAACACTCTCGCGGCCTGGCTACCCAGCGCGCTGGCAGCGGCCTGGATCGTGGTGCTGATGTACCGACTGGTCGCGGGCTACTCGCCACGCTGGGCGTTACTGAGCATCGCCTTGCTGCTGCTGAGCAACACCTTTGTCAGCGAAACCCGTGCCATATCGCTAGACCTGATGTTGGCTGCGGTCGGACTCTCGGTGTTCTACCTGGGCTACGCCGCCGAACATTTCGCCGCACCGAAACGCACTGTGTGGATCTTCGCGCTGCTGGTGCTGGGCTTCGCCATTCGCGGCCCCATCGGCCTGGTGATCCCCACCGGCATGCTCTGTAGCTTCTATCTGTTGGGCGGTCAATGGCGGCGCTTGCTGATGTTCGGCTTTCAGGCCCTGGCTCTGTTGGTCGCCTGCATCGGCCTGCTGCTCTGGCTCGCCTGGCTCGACGGCGGCGACCTCTTCCTCGCGGAAGTGATCCGCATGCAGTTCATCGGGCGGATGGACGGCAGCGAAGGTTCCAGCGGCGTGCTGTATTACTTCACCAGTTCGTTGGGCAATTACGCACTGGCCTACCCGCTGGCGGTACTGGTGGTTGCCGCGCTGCTGGCAAACGCTCGCCGGCAGCGTGGGCCAGCCCTGCAACTGGTTCTGCATTGCTTGGCAGCCGGCCTGATCGTGATGCTCGGGCTGTCCGTGCCGCAGGCGAAGAAGGCTCGATACATCCTGCCGATGCTACCGATGCTGGCGATTGTCGCGGCCTTCCCGTTCCATGCGATCCAGGGGCGGCTGTTCACCTGGTTGCGTGGTTTGATCCAGGGGATCTGGCTGATCCTGCCGAGCTTGCTGATCGCTGGGATGATCATGCTGCACCGGCGCTTTCCCGAAGCGTTGCCGACGCTGGGATTGGTACCCTGGCTGGTGGGCGCCTTGCAAATACTCGCCATGGCCTTGTTGTTCAAGGCCCGTTGGCGGGCTCTGGGCCTGGCGGGTTGCGCGGTGCTGGCGCTATGGGCGAGCTACATTCTGGTGGTCGAGCCCGTCGAACGCGCGGCCTACGACACCCGGACCTTCACCCGTGCCGCCCTGCAACTGATCCGCCAGGACCCGGCGCCCGTGATCCTGCACGCCATGGGCAAGGACGCGAAAGCAATCAAGTTCATGGTCAATCTGGACGAGGACCTGCAACCGCTGTTTACCGACACGGCGGACCAGCTCCGGGCCGTGACCGGCCCGGCATGGCTGGTAATGGATAAGCAGGATTACCAGAAGCTGCGAGGTTCGCCGATCGGCGCCCTGGTGCCAGTGCTGGGCGGGCGCTTCGACAAGAACGATTTTGTGCTGTTGAAACAGCATTAGATCGCTGATTGCTCACTCCGTTCGCGCCTTTCAGCGTCTCACCAAAAGAGAGAAGCACCTGAATGCCAATCTCTTTGTATCACCTCATACCACGATATCCGTCACCGCTGCCTGACCTACCGTGGTAACCAGGAAATCCGTCTTCCCGGTCCCAGCGAAGTCGATTTGCAAGGTAGCCAGACCCGTCTCCAAGTCATGGCTCAATATCGCCTCGCCGGCCTGACCGGTAAGTGCCTTGACGAACTTCAGATTCGCCCCTTGGGTGATCCCGGACAGGTCGATCTTGTCTTCGCCGCTGACAAAGTCCAGGATCCAGTCCGACTCTCCAGAGGCCGAATCCGCCACCGCACCGAACACAAAGGTGTCCTGGCCGGCGCCACCGCGCAGCAAGTCGGCGCCGCCAGCGCCGTAGAGAATGTCGTTGCCGGCTCCCCCGGTAATTTCGTTGGCCAGCGCATTACCGATCAACAGGTCATGGCCAGAACCGCCAATCGCATTCTCCACCGCAACACCTTTGGCAATAGACACATTGCCCACCAGGCCCGCGACATCGGAGAAAGAAAGCTCATTGAGGTTGATTTTCTGGTCCTGGAAAAAACCGGAAAAATCCAGCGTATCGTTGCCACCGGCATCCCAGACTGCAAATAGAGGCCTGTCCGCAGAGGACGTAGCACTCAGAAAGTCGCGACCGGTATTTGAATTGAAGCCATAAATCGTGTCATCGACACGGGTATTCATATTGGCGCCGTAGAGCTGCTGGATGGCGGCGATATCATCCATCAAGGGTGCGGAGGAATGTGTTCGCAGGTGATCAACGGGAAAGAAATAGTTCATGTAAGCCTCACGCACAACCGCAACCGGTGTTCCCAACAGCATGCCCAACGGTGAATAGTTCTCCATCAGGTAGGCACCATAGTCGTCACTGAAATCATGTCCCGCGTAGTTTTCCGACCAGTAGCTCATGACGCTATAAGCAACGGTATCCTGCGCATAAACCGCATCGTGCTGATAACCCAGCGGGGTCGAGTCGCTGGCATTGTAATCACCCGGATGCTCAAGTCCCAGGGCATGGCCTATTTCATGGCCCAAGATAAACCGCGCAAGATTATTAACAGCCGGCGCCTTGTTGATATCGTTCGCCTCATTGACCTTTGCCCAAACATAGGAAGTCTGATCAGTACGGCTAAAGAAATTCTGAGTGAACGCCGATTCGCCGGAAGCGTCGTGGTTAATCTGGTAGTTGCCAAAATACAGATGACCATCGCACCCACCGGAATGACTTTCCTGAAAGCTCACATTCGCCAGGTCCGCCCAGGACTGCATCGATAACTTGGTTTGATTCTGTTGCTGCGGGTTGAATGGCGTAAATCCATCCAGATCGAAGATACTGGCAAGTCTTGGCCCGTAGGGAAGATCCAGGAACTCATAAGTAACATCGATTCTGCCATCGCCATCCAGATCCTGAAAACCCGCCGCATTACGAATCAATGCCGCTGCCGCCTGATCGTTCGAATAGGAAAGTTTTTGCTGATGGAACACATCCGCATTGCGATCGGACGCCACCTGAAAATGTTTGACCTGCAGGTAGGCAGGACTTGTTTGAGCAAAAATTTTAGCTGTCAGCATAATGAAGTCCTTTTTCACAAAGCAAACCAATAGAGCATGGGCACCACAAAAAAGCGGCGCACGTATTCAATGATTTATCTCATGAAAAATCCTGTCGAAATCGCTCACTAAGGCTCCCGCCCGGTGAAAGCTTCATCAACTCTGGCCAGATGGGTTTCACCCAAGGTGCCGGCGTAGTAATGCAACTTGGTCCAGGCCATCAGGTAGTCGTAGCGCGCCTGCGCCAGATCGCGGCGGGTGCTGTAGAGCTGCTGCTCGGCGTTCAGTGCATCAAGGTTGACCCGCTCGCCACCGAGGATGCTTTGCCGGGTGGAAACCACCAGGGCCTCGGCCGAGCTCAGCGCCTTCTGGTAGGCTCGCAGCCTGCTCACCCCCGACAGGCAAGCGCTGTACTGTCGACGCAGTTCGATCAGGGTTTCGCGGGTCTTGCCGTCGAGTTCGTACTCGGCCTGTTCCAGCTTAGCGCTGGCCTGGCGCACCGAGGCGGACACTGCGCCGCCGGCAAACAGCGGCACATTCACCTCGATGCCGATGGTGTGGGTGTCGTAGCGCTGGTTGTAGGTATTGCTGTTGTCGGACTCGCTCTTGCGCAGGCTGGCATAGGCATTGATCTTCGGCAGATGTCCGGCGCGATGGCGCTGGACCTCGTAGCGCGCTGCTTCCAACGCCTGACGCTGGGACGCCAGGGTTGGATTGTTGCTCAGCGCCAGTTGGTGCCAACTGTCGAAGTTCGCAGGCTCCAGCGCGAAGGCCTGAAAAGCCTGGCTCAGGGGCGCCAGGTCGGCCACGCCGACCGTCGGTACGCCGATCAACGCCCCAAGCTCGCGCAAGGCGGCATCCTGAACGTTGCGCGCTTCGATCTCTTCGGCAGTGGCCAACTCGTAACGTGACTCGGCCTCGAGGATATCGGTGCGGGTGCCCTCGCCGTGCCGAAACAGATGCTCGCTCTGCTGGAACTGCTGCTCGAAAGCTTTCTTCTTGGCCTGGGCGATTTCGATCTGCTCCTGGGCAAACAGCGCCTGGGTGTAATAGGTCAGCACCCGCACCAGCAATTCCTGGCTCTTGCCGCGAAAGATCTCGTCAGCGAACAGTGCTTGGGCCACGCCCTTGCGGTAGCTGGCATAGGCCTCGTAGTCGATCAAGGGTTGTTGCAGCATCAACGCCGAAGCGGAGCTGGTGTAGTGTCGGTCCTCATGGCTGTTGCCGCGCTCGTTGAAGTAGGTCGCCCGAGAGTCGTTGCGCCCCTGATTGTAGTTGTAGGACAGCCGTGGCAGCAGCCCCGCGCGGCCAATGGCACGGTTCTCCTGTCCGGCATCGCGCTCCTTCAGGGCGCCGAGAAATAGCGGATCGTTACGCAGCGCCTGTTCATAGACCCGGAACGGTCCCATGGCCTGGCAATCGAGGGAAATGAACAACAGCAGGACAGCGGCCAGGCACAGCGGTTTTTTTATCGAGCACAACATCCTATTCCTCAATCAAGGCAGAACTCGCACGGTCCAACAGGGGTTTGAACAGATAGTTGAGCAGCGAGCGTTCGCCGGTACGCACGAACATCTGGGCCGGCATGCCCGGCTTGATCACCAGCCCGTTGAGTTGCTCCAGGGCCAGGTCGCTGACCGAACTGCGCAGTACGTAATACGGCGCCCCGCTCTTCTCGTCGAGCAATTGGTCGGCGGAAACCAGGCTGACAATCCCGCTGACCCGGGGTGTGCGGTTCTGGTTGAAGGCGGTGAAAAGGATGTCCACCGGCAACGCGGTGCCGACCTTGTCCACCAGATTCACCGGCAAATGCCCCTCCACTTCCAGGCGCTCGCTTTGCGGCACAATTTCCAACAAGGTCTCGCCAGCACGGACCACTGCTCCCTCGGTATGCACGCTCAAGTTGACCGCGATGCCTTCGGCCGGCGCGCTGACCTCGCTGTGCCGCAGCTCGAAACGGGCGGAAGTCAGTTGCTGCTCCAGAGTTAGGGTTTTCAATTGGGCATCGGCCAACTGGCTGCGCACCTCCTTCTGATACTCCTCGGTGTGCTGCGCCAGCTTGAGCCGCGACTCGAGGATCGCCTGCTCGACCCGACCGCTTTCGCCGGTGTTCTGCGCCAGGTCCTGCTGCACCTGCGACAACTGGCGCTCGTACTCCATCAGCCGGTTGCCGGGGATATAGCCGTTGTCCGCCAGGGGGCGCAGGTTATCCAGTTGATGCCGCAGGGAGTCGGCGCGTGCCGTCATGTCGGCACGAGCCCGGCGCATGCCCGCCAGTTGCGCGGTAGCGCCTTCGATAGCCGCACCGATACCCGCCTGTTCACGGGAAAAAGCCTCGCGGCGGCTGCTGAATAACTGTCGCTGACCTTCGAGTACCAGGTTCAATTGAGGGTCGGCATCGCTGCTCAGTTCAACCGGGAAATGCACTTGCACCAGATTATCCCGCTCGCTCTGCCAGCGCGCTTGGCTGGCCCAGGCCATGCGGTACTGCGCCCGCAGGGACTGGACATCGGCCGAGCGCTGGGTCTGGTCGAGGCGAAACAGCGGTTGCCCCTGGCGCACCAGTTGTCCTTCGCGTACCAGAATCCGCTCGACCACCCCGCCGCCCAACGACTGCACCGCTTTGCGCTTGCCGGAAACCACCACGGTGCCCTGCACCGCGATACCCTGGTCCAGTGGCGCCAGGGCCGCCCAGGCAAAAAAGCCACCGGCGCCCAACAGCGCCAGCCACCAGCCAGTCCGGACGAAAAACCCTGCGTCACGCTCTGGGCGCTCCAGGGTATTGTCACACTGCATCAGGTTGTCTTGGATCATGCTCCGCTACTCCGTGTCGGTGCGCGGTATTGTCGACTCAAGGTCAACTCGTCCGGTGTGCAGAGCGGTTCATCAGGCGGAGATGGGACTGCCTGAGGAGAAGCGGCCTGGGCGGTGGCGGACAGCGCCTTGAGCACCTGCGCGCGAGGGCCGAAGGTCTGCATCCGACCGTCGTTGAGCACCAGCAACTTGTCCGTCTGGGCCAGCGAAGTGGAACGGTGAGTCACCAGGATCACGCTGCTGCCCTGGGCCTTCAGTTGTGCGATAGCAGCGCTCAGGGCGGCCTCGCCCATGGCATCGAGATTGGAGTTCGGCTCGTCGAGAACCACCAGGCGCGGGCCGCCATACAGTGCCCTGGCCAATGCCACCCGTTGTTTCTGCCCGCCGGACAGGCCGCCGCCAGCGTCGCCGAGCACCGTGTCATAACCCTGGGGCAGGCGCAGGATCAGTTCGTGCACTCCGGCCTGGATCGCCGCCGCGACCACCTTCTGCGGGTCGGTGTCGCTGAAACGGGCGATATTCTCGGCGACCGTGCCACTGAACAGTTCAATCGCCTGCGGCAGATAACCAATGTGCGGGCCTAGTTGGTTGCGGTCCCAACGATGGATATCCGCACCGTCCAGGCGCACCACACCACCCAAGGTCGGCCAGACGCCCACCAGCACCCGTACCAGGGTCGACTTACCAGAGCCGGAGGAGCCGAGCACTCCAAGCACTTCGCCCGCCTCCAGCTTAAAACTCACCTGATGCAAGGTCGCGCCGCGCCTGCCGGGCGGACCGGCACTGACCTGCTCGAACGTCACTTGCCCCTTGGGCTCGGGCAGGCTCATGGGTGATGCCGCTTCGGGATACTCGCGTAATAACTCGTCAAGCCGCTGATAAGCCAGCTTGGCGGTGCTCCACTGTTTCCACACGGCGATCAATTGATCAATCGGGCTCAACACCCGGCCCATCAAAATAGAACCGGCGATCATCATTCCGGCACTCATATCGCCCCTGATTACCAGCAATGCTCCCAGGCCCAACACCAGCGATTGCAGACACAGGCGCAGGGACTTGCTCAGCGAGGTGACGATTGCTCCGGTGTCGCTTGCCTGGTTCTGGCGAGCGAGAAAGCGCGAGTGAATCTGGAACCAGCGTGTGCGCAGGGCACCGAGCATGCCCATGGCCTGGATGGTCTCGGCGTTATGCAGGTGGCTGGTGGCCAACTGGCTGGATTTCTGCGAATAACCGCTGGCTTCGCGCAACGGCTTTTTGCTCAGCGACTCGTTGAGGCAAGCCAATGCGATCAACAGCAGCGCGCCGACGCTGGCGAAGACCCCGAGCCAGGGATTGAACAGGAAGATCACCAACAGGTAGATCGGAAACCATGGGGCATCGAAGAAGGCAAATAACGCCGGTCCCGTGAGAAACTGGCGGATATGGGTCAGGTCGCCCAGCGCCTGGCCGGCGTGGCCTTCCCCACGAAACAGATTACGCTCGAACGCCGCCTGGTAGACCCGCAGGTTGCAGCGTCGCTCCAATGCACTGCCGATGCGGATCACGATAAAGCTGCGGATCGTTTCCAGCAGCCCGATAAAGGCAAAGAACCCGACCACCATCAGCGTCAGCATCACCAGCGTGGTTTCGTTCTGTGAGGTCAGCACCCGGTCATAGACCTGGAGCATGTAGATCGAAGGAGCCAGCATCAGCAGGTTGATCAGGGCGGTGAAACAACCGACGCTGATTAGAATATTTTTATAGTCGCCCAGCACACGGAACAAAGGGCTGTCGGCAATCGTTTGCAACGACTTCATTGATCTTCCCTGACTAGACCTGATTTCAAGAGACAGCAGTGATACGGCCACCACACCGTCGATCCACGACGGCTGAATGGCTCGATCATGAGTCCTCGCTACACCCTCGGAAGCAGCGCCGGTGCGCTGCTCGTCACGGTCCCATCAGGCGACGATGTCTGTGACCGCCGCCTGGCCAACCGTATAGACGCGGAAATCGGCCAGCCCGTCTCCAGAGAAGTCGACTTGCAGGTCGTAACCCAGCATGGCCTCACCTGCCCGCCCGCTGAATGTCTCGACAAAATGCAGGCCCGCGCCCCCGGTGATGCCCGTCAGGTCGATAGTGTCCTGACCGCTGACAAAGTCCACGATCCAGTCGGCCGCGTCCGGTGTCGAGTCCGCGACGGCCGAGAACAGGAACGTGTCGCGCCCTGGCCCGCCAGACAACCAGTCGAGCCCTGCTCCGCCATCGAGCAGATCATGGCCGTTTCCGCCATTGAGACTGTCTTCTCCGTCACCGCCGTGGAGCACGTCATGACCCGTGCCGCCTGCCAGGGTGTCATCGCCGGCACCGCCCTTGAGCAGGTCGTGACCAAGACCGCCATGGAGATGGTCATCACCGTCACCGCCATCGAGGACATCGTGGCCAGCACCACCCTCAAGAGTGTCATCGCCATTTTCACCGTAGAGCGTGTCATGGCCGGAGCCGCCTTTCAGGCGATCATTGCCGTCGCCGCCGTAGAGACTGTCGTGGCCGGCGCCGCCGACGATCCGGTCGTCGCCACTGCTGCCCAAGGTGCGGTCTTGCAGTCCTGTCGTACCGGAGAGTGACCCGGCATCGGCTTTGTTCGGCGAGCCCTGAACGACCGCCGCTGTGTTGGAATAGGGTGTTGTCACTGGAAATCCTTAACTCTTGAAAAAACATACGGACCACGATTTTTCAGCAGGCTGCGAACGCTGCCTCCTGTGTCCCCAACTCAGGCCACTGTGTTGGGATGAAGAAGACTCATGCCAGATCCTTGAGGCATGAAAAAATCTATTCGAATAGACCGTGGCCCGATCACGAGAGCGCACATTGGACTGATTCTTGCCTCAAGGTACCTGTAAATAACGCTCACCCGACGGTCAAATGCCCATTTATCAAAAAGGCCATCTGACTCGGGTTCAACTCTAATAAGAAAAGTCGACACGACAGCTCCGCGATCAGGACCGCCAAGTCAGATGATTCGCAACGACGACCAAACGCCGCGCCGTGACCGGCTGTCCTGGGAAACCTGAGCTATCTCTATGACGACACCCTATCAGCCGCCAATGCCAACTGCCGTCGTGCCGGAACGGCGGATCGCGGGCGCAGGTGGCAGCCAACACCATTCATGGCCGATACCGAGGCCTACAGCGATGGGGTGTTCGGGCGGTTCCGTTTCCATGTCGCGTCGGGTATCGCCGCCTTCGCGCTCAAACAGTCGCGAGAATGAAGATCCGTTTGAACGGAAACAGGGTGCATCCATTCCCTTCCGGTGGGTAATCCTGATGAACACGTGGCAGATAGTGATCGAGAAATCTTTGCCGTTCTTGCTCGTCCAGTGCCAGCAGCACTGGACGTAATGCCGAGACCTTGACCCAGTCGAAGATCGGTGAGTTGCCCTCGACTATCTGTAAGTGCTCTGTTTCCCAGATATCCACGTCCTTGGTCAGCGGAGCCAACAAACGATAGTAATCGTCTAGTGACAGCACCGAACGCTCGGCCATAGACCGTCGCAGTTGCAAATCCCCCAGTGGTCCGTTATTGATACCGCCGTGCTCAAGGGTTTCCAGCATCAATTGATACCAGGGTGCATCACGCCAGTTGGGCATATGCGCCGCCAGGCAGCCACCGGGATTGAGTTGTGCCAATAAATGTGGCAGCAACACCTTGTGATCTTTGATGAAGTGCAGCACCGCCGCTGCAAACAACAGGTCTGCTCGCTGATCGGCCTTCCAGACTTGTAGGTCGCATGCCTGCCAAAACGCTTTGATTGGCAAGCTC
>NZ_FOAR01000067.1 GCF_900109755.1 Pseudomonas agarici
GCGTCCCATGAGTAGGTAACAACCCTATCGACTACCGCCGGCTGCCAGAACTTTAAAAACGATAATGGTCGTGGCTCTGATATACTCACCGTTCGGAACTTTCTATTAAACAGAGTGGGTAAGTCGCGAAACGAGAAAAAAGTCATTCTTATAAAAAACGACAAACAATATAAACTTGGCACAAGCATAAGAAGAGAAAGTATTGATAGCGGATCAAGCCGCGTGGCCATCAACAGTGTTACCCCCATCACAACACCAGCAATAGAAACCAGAATCATTAATATTCCCATAAATGCTATCTCGCTTGCGCCTGCAGGCCCGCCCACCGCGATTGCATTTGGATAGACATTAACAACCGCTTCACAACTGCTGGCTTGCGCATGGATTTTTTCTTTCTTATCTGGCAGAGTTAGACGCCAAGGACTACCCCCCACAAACGTCTGGCGCTGACCTTCAGCAAATTCAAACCAAGGCTCGGTTTGATTCCAGATCGGCAGATAAACTTCGTAGGCGGGATTTTTTTTGGTCATCTTCAGCGCACCCAAAAAGTTTCATTGACGAGTAGTTGCCCATCTGTCACATCGTCATACAGATTAAAGGTTGCGGAACTTGAGGGGTACTTCAACATTTCCGCCTTTATTGTGATGACTGTCAAATCAGGAGAGTACTGTGTGATTTCCGGCGAGGCCACACCCGCAATATAAGGCTTGATGGCGCTGGACTGTGCGGTATTGCCCGTCGAATAAATTAACTCCTTGATGCCATTGGTATGATACAAATAAACTTCTGCGTTCCACTTTAACTTGTCTTTCAGAATTGCTGGAATCAATAAACGTAGCCGAGCTTCCTTGACATACGATTTATCCGGCGCCTCCAATACAAATGGATTATCAGCGGTGGTAGCGGAAGCGCTGAGATTATCGATCAGGTTATGGCTATAATCAAACTCAACGCTGAACCCCAGTAAAATCTTGTTCAGCTCCTCCTGTTCTCGCTTGATCGAGTTCCAGCGATCATTGGCTCGTCCCCAGATACTGCGCGCTGCCCACTCCTCGGCTGGGGTGTCTTGCAACAGCGCTGCAACATAGCCTGCTGTCATGCCCAGTGCGATTAAAACCAGCGCCCAGCCTGTCCATGACAGCCCCCATCCGATCATCGTTATGCTTTTAGCTAATAGCGCAACAGACATACCACTTGCTACTGCAGCGCCAGCGAATGCAACAGCTTGTACTGTATACGCTCCGAAAGCCCCCCTATCATTTTTGTGAAACTCTGAATAAGCCGTAATTACTGAAAACAACGCATCCACTGCCAACCCAGCCACCCCCAAACTTCCCGCCGCAATCTTCAACTTTATACTGACCGCCGCACTATGCTGCTTGGCAATCGCCTCGCTCAACTCCAGCACCACCGAGGTCAGCCCAAGCCCCGAGCC